>NZ_MVHD01000014.1 GCF_002086635.1 Mycobacterium alsense
CCTGGGCGGCCTCCGGAAGCAGGCCCGTCCGACCGCCCCATGGTCTATAGCGACTGAGGCGCCGGCCGGGCCTGCTTCCGGAGGCCGCCCAGGACCGCGACCAGCACCCCCAACCCGATCAGCGCGGCCCCGGCGACCAGCGTCAGGGTGAGCCACTGGCGCAGGTCGGCCTCGGCGCGGGCGATCATCGCCTCGGCGATCTGGCGGACGTTCCCGGTGGTTCGGTTCAGCGCGTCGTCGACGTAGGGGCCGCCGGCCTCGATGCCGGCCCACCCCGCCGCGCCGACGAGCAGCGCCGAGACGCCGAGGCCCGTCAGGGCCTGGCCCCGGTGGCGGGAGGCCGCCACCGTCAGCAGCGCGAAGAGGCCGGTGAGGGCGGTCGCGCCGATGCTCACCCAGGGGCTCCAGGCGGCCAGCCGGCTCAGCTGTCCCTGCCGCAGCGACCCGGACGTTGCGGGCATGGACACGGTGATCGGGACCGTCAGGTGGGCGGGCGGCGTCACGTGGTGGCGGCTCAGCACCCGCCGAAACGCGTCGTCGTCGAGCATCGGGGCCACGTCGACCACCCACTGGTCGCCGCCGGCGCGCGGATCGGTGAACAGCCAGCCGTGCGCGACCCGGTTCACCCGGGCGAACAGCGGCGGGAACGACGGACCCGCCGTGAACGCGCTCGCGGCGTCGTGCACCTCGGCGCCGTCCACCGGGTAGCGGCCGCCGCCGCGCTCGGCGACGAGCGCCATCGCGCGGGTGCTCAGCTCGGACGCCATGGCCGACTGCAGGGCGGGGTCGGCGGCGGCCCGCTGCGCCAGCGCGGCGTAACCGTCCTCGCCGACCACGTTCAGCTGCCCCCACACCGCGGGCACCGCCACGCCCAGCGCGATGGTGGTGGCCAGCCACAACGCCGCGGTCCCCGCGAATCGCACGCCTAGAACCTGCTGAATCCCCGCACGTAGGCGGCCTGGCCGAGGTGCTGGGCGCAGTCGTCGATGATGCTGACCAGCCGCGCGCTGGCCGTCACGGGCGGGTCCCAGTTGGTGTCGACGACGCGCGCCAGCTCTGCGGCGGTGACGCCGGCGACGTACTCGAGGGTCAGCTCGTGCACGGCGTGGTAGTAGCCCGACAGCAGCCCCGCGGGCGCCCTGACCTTCGCGACCTCGTCGGGGCCGTGGCCGTAGCCGGTGTCGTTGCGCGGCAGGTCCAACCCGAACCGGTCCACCCAGCCGTCGCGGATCCACACCTGCTCGACCCCGGCCACGTCGGCCAGCTGGATGTCCTGCACCCGCGCGCTGTGCCAGATCAGCCAGGCGATGCTGTTGGTGTTGGGGGTCGGGCGGTAGCTCGCGGTCTGGTCGGACAGCCCGTCGGTGAGCTCGTCGACGTGCTCGATCAGCCGGGTGAAGGCGTCGCGAAGCAGCTCCCGGGCCGCAGCATCAGATTCAGCCATGGTGCAAAGCTACCGCCCCGTGAAAGACGGCTTCGGCGTTGTTGCCGTCGGGATCGCGGACGAACGCACCGACATACCCGGGGTGGCACTCGGGCCGCAGCCGCGGTGCGTGCAACGATTCGGCGCCCAGCCCCACGTCGGCGCAGCGATTCCGATGCGGCCGATCACGGAAGAGATCCTGGCACGACCCACCGGCGCGGTCGTAGATTATTTAGATGACCTACGACCTCATCATCCGCAATGGCACCATCGTCGACGGGCTGGGGGGCGAGCCGTTCGTCGGGGACGTGGCGGTCCGGGACGGGGTCATCGAAAGTGTCGGGCCGGACGGTGCGCTCGGCGGCGCCACCGCGCGACGCGAGATCGACGCCACCGGGCTGCTGGTCACGCCCGGGTTCGTCGACCTGCACACCCACTACGACGGCCAGTCCATCTGGTCGGAGCGGCTGACGCCGTCGTCGGCGCACGGGGTGACCACGGTCGTGATGGGCAACTGCGGGGTCGGCTTCGCGCCGTGCCGCCAGGCCGACCACGACGTGCTGGTCGACGTGATGGCCGGGGTCGAGGACATCCCCGGCGTCGTCATGACCGACGGGCTGCCCTGGACCTGGGAAACCTTCCCCGAATACCTCGACGCGCTGGACGCCGGCAAGCGTGACATCGACGTGGCCGCCTACCTGCCGCACTCCCCGCTGCGGGTCTACGTGATGGGTCAGCGCGGCGCCGACCGCGAGCCGGCCACCGCCGAGGACCTCGCGAAGATGCGGGCGCTGGCCAAGGAGGCGATCGAGGCCGGCGCGCTGGGTTTCGCGTCGTCGCGGCTGACGATCCACAAGACCGAAAGCGGCTCGCCCATCCCCAGCTACGACGCCGCGCGCGAGGAGATCGAGCAGATCGCCCGCGGCGTCGTCGACGCCGGCGGCGGCCTGCTCCAGTTCGTGCCCGACATCCCGTCCGGCGGCTACCAGCCGGTGCTGCAGACGGTGTTCGACGTCGCCGAGGAGGTCGGGCTGCCGGTCACGTTCACCCTGGTCGTCGCGAACGCCGGGGACCCGACCTGGCCGGACGCCATCACCATGGTGGAAAAGGCGAACAGTGCCGCCGGTGGCGACGACGTCCGCGTCACGGCGCAGCTGCTGCCCCGCCCGATCGGGCTGATCATCGGCCTGCAGCTGAGCGCCAACCCGTTCGTGCTCTACCCCAGCTACCGCGAGATCGCCCAGTTGCCGCTGGCCGAACGGGTGGCCGAGATGCGCAAACCGGAGGTCCGCGCCCGGATCCTCGCCGACAAGCCCGGGGTCGGGCACCCGATCCTGTACGTGGCGCAGATGTGGGACTGGATCTTCCCGCTCGGCGACGACCCCGACTACGAGCCCGACCCGTCGACCAGCATCGGCGCCCGCGCCCGCGCCCGCGGCGTGGACCCGATGGAGGAGGCCTACGACCGGCTGCTCGACGACGACGGCCGCGCCATGCTGTTGGTCGCGACCAGCAACCTGCAGGGCAACTCGCTGGACACCGTCGGGGAGCTGCTGCACCGCGACGACGTGGTGCTCGGGCTCGGTGACGGCGGCGCCCACTACGGCATGATCTGCGACGCCAGCTACTCGACGTACTTCCTGGCCCATTGGGCGCGCGACCGCAAATCAGGGCGGTTCACCGTGCCGGAGGCCGTCCGCGAACTCACGTCGGTGCCGGCCCGGGTGGCCGGGCTGGGCGACCGGGGACGCGTCGCGGTCGGCTACAAGGCCGACCTCAACGTCATCGACCACGCCGGCCTGCGGCTGCACAAGCCGGTGATCACCTACGATCTTCCGGCCGGCGGCCGGCGCCTGGACCAGACGGCCGACGGCTACGTCGCGACGATCGTGTCGGGCCAAATAATCGCTGAAAATGGCGTTCCCACGGATGCTCGGCCCGGAAAGTTGGTCCGCGGGCGAAAGCCCGCCCCGGTACCTGCTCGATAACGCCACGAAGGGCCCCCTTTCCCGGTTAAGTTGGGTCAGTGACGAGCCCGCATTTTGCGTGGTTGCCGCCAGAAATCAACTCGGCACTAATCTTCGCCGGTCCCGGGGCGGCGCCGTTACTTGCTGCGGCCGAAGCATGGGACGGGCTGGCCGAGGACCTGGCGTCGTCGGCGTCGTCGTTCTTCTCGGTGACGTCGGATCTGGCAAACGGGTCGTGGCAGGGCGCGTCGGCGGCGGCGATGATGAGCGTCGCGACCCAGTACGTGAGCTGGCTCAGCGCGGCCGCCGCGCAGGCCGAGGCGGCGGCCGGCCAGGCCGCGGCCATCGCGGCGGCGTTCGAGACGGCGGTGGCGGCCACCGTGCAGCCCGCGGTGGTGGCGGCGAACCGCGCCCTGGTGCAGGCGTTGGCGTCCACCAACTGGTTCGGTTTCAACGTCCCGGCGATCATGGACACCGAGGCCGCCTACGAACAGATGTGGGCCGCGGACGTCGCGGCGATGTTCGGCTACCACGCCGACGCGTCGAGCGCCGCCGCGCAGTTGGCACCCTGGCAACAGGTTTTGCAGAAATTGGGCATCACATTCAAGGACGGCCAACTCAACCTCAGCTTCCCCGGGACCTCCGGGGGGAATTCAAACCTCGGTTACGGCAACAGCGGCGGGCAAAACCTCGGCTCCGGAAACTCGGGGAGCAACAACATCGGCTGGGGCAACCTGGGCAGCGGAAACATCGGCTTCGGCAACACCGGGAACAATGACTTCGGCATCGGCCTGACCGGTAATAACCAGTTCGGCTTCGGTGGTTTCAATTCGGGCACCGGCAACATCGGTTTGTTCAATTCCGGTAACAACAACATCGGTTTCTTCAACTCCGGAAACGGCAACTTCGGCATCGGGAACTCGGGGAATTACAACACCGGCTTCTTGAATTCCGGGTCGATAAACACGGGATTCTTCAACAATGGCGCCGGCAACACCGGCTTCTTCCAGGACAACGCGCTGACGGGCCCGGGCAGCGCGGAGTCCATGGTCAACTCGAGCCACTACGTCACCGGCGGGGTCGGCGCGGCCAACCTGAGCTCGAGCCTGCTGAACTCCGTCAACGCGTCGACCGGCGCCCTGACCCCGGCCGCGGCGAGTTCGGGCCTGCTCAACCCGGGCGCCGCCGCCTTCAGCGGTCCGCCCGACGCGAGCGCCGTCGCGGCCGGCGGCGGATCGGGCCACGCGGGTTCGGGCGTCAGCGCGGCGGGCGGGCCGACCCCGACCCCGCCCGCGCTGCGGACCACGACGGCGGCCCCGTCGGGCTTCTTCACCGCCGGCGGCGCCGCCGCGGGCGACCCCGGCTTCCGCGGCGCGGCGGCCAGCACGCGGGAACCGGCCATACCCAACTCGGGCTTCTTCAACAAGCCCGACCGCGCCCCCGACGCGCCCGAGCCGGGCATCAGGCTGCCGGACATGCCCGAGTAGCTCCCCGCCCGTCGGGCCTATTCTCGAATCATGCGCACGAAGAAGAGGGTGGACTTCGAGCGGCTGGCCGCGGCCCTCGCCGACTTCCCGTTCGCGTACCTGATCACCGTCGACGACGGCTACCGCGTGCACACCGTGACGGTGGAACCGACGCTGCGCGAGGCGACCCTGGACGTCGGGCTCATCGGCGGACGCACTCGGCAGAACCTGGCCCGGCGCCGCGACGTCACCCTGCTGTGGCCGCCGACCGAGCCCGGCGGCTACTCGCTGATCGTCGACGGCAGTGCCGAGGTGACGAACGGAGACGACGAGACCGCCCGCCTGGGGGTCCTGCCCACCCGGGCGCTCCTGCACCGCGAAGCCGACGCCGACTCCCCCGGCGCCGCCAAGGGTTGCCTGCACGACTGCGTGGTGTTCTCGCTGCCCGCGTGAGGCCGTACAGTCTCATCCGTGAGCCGCGTCGCACCGCTCGCTCCGCCGTGGAGCTCAGAAGATGCCGCGGCCATCAACAGCTGGGGTCACCCGGATCGCACCTACGAGCCGCTGCTTCTGGTCCGTTGCCTGCAGCGGCATCCGGCGCTGGCCAGCCGGCTGCGCAAACTCGGTGAATCCCTTTACGTCGCAGCGCTTTTGCCGCCGCGGACGCGCACGATCGCGATCCTGCGCACCTGTGCGCTGCTGCGCTGCGAGTACGAGTGGGGCGGGCAGGCCGCGTTCTGGGGTCCGATCGCGGGCGTCAGCGACGACGAGTGCGACGCGCTGGTGTTGGGCGGCCCCGACGACCCGCGCTGGAGCCCCGACGAGCGGGCCCTGATCGCCGCGGTCGACGAGCTGGAGCGCGCCGGCTCGTGGTCGGAGGCGACCTGGGCGTCGCTGGGGGCCTTCCTCTCCGACGAGCAGCGGATCGAGCTGCTCACCGCCGTCGGCTGGTACCGCACCATCGCCACGCTGTGCAACGCGCTCGCGCTCGGCTTGGAGGGCTGGATGCGGCGGTGGCCCTCAGGTCGCTGACGCCGAGCGATCCCGTTTGAGGCCGGGGTGCTGGCTTCTCAGCAGCGGCAGCAGCAGCCGTCGCGGCATGAACTGGAACAGCCTCGTGCTGAGGCGGCTCGGCAGCCCGGCGATCACCGTTCCGCGGTCGTGTTCGAGCGCGTCGACCCCGATGCGCGCGACCTCGCGCGAGGGCTTCCACATGAACTTCGGGAACGCGTCGGCAAACTCCCGCTCGTCCATGCCGGCCTTCACCAGGAACTCGGTGCGCACCGGCCCGGGGCACAGCAGCGCCACGGTCACCCCGGTGCCGGCGAGCTCGGCGCGCACGCCCTGGGTGTAGGTGTTCACGAACGCCTTGGTGGCGGAGTAGCCGGCCTGCCCCGGGAAGGGGTGGTAGCCCGCGGTGGAGCCGACGTTGAGGATCGCGCCGCGGCCGCGCGGGACCATCCGCTGGACGGCGCGGGTGGTCAGGTCGATGACCGCCTCGACGTTGACCCGGACCTGGGCGATCTCGTCCCCGACGGGTGTTTTGGTCACCGATCCGATGGTGCCGAGGCCGGCGTTGTTGACGAGGATGTCGGCGGTCAGGCCGCGGCGCTCGACCTCATCGAGCAGCCCGGCGCGGGCTGCCGCGTCCGCGACGTCGCAGGCGATCACCTGGACCTTCGAGCCGCGGCCCGCCAGTTCGTCGGCCAGTTCGCGCAGCCGGTCCTCGCGGCGCGCGACGAGCGTGACGCCGTGACCGCGGGCGGCGAGCTCGCGGGCGATGTCGGCGCCGATGCCCGACGACGCCCCGGTGACGACGGCGGTGCCGGTGGGTGAGGGAGTCGGAAGAGCCACGCGGTTAAACGTACAGGCGCGAAAAAGCCCGGTCCCCGCACGGGACCGGGCTTTCTCGGTGCTTGGACCTTTTCGGCTCCTGGACTCAGAAGTCCATGCCGCCCATGCCGCCGGTCGGGTCGCCCGCGGGAGCGGCGGCCTTCTCCGGCTTGTCGGCGACGACGGCCTCGGTGGTCAGGAACAGGCCCGCGATGGACGCCGCGTTCTGCAGCGCCGAACGGGTCACCTTCACCGGGTCGGCGACGCCGGCCTTGAGCAGGTCCTCGTACTCGCCGGTGGCGGCGTTCAGGCCGGTGCCGGTGGGCGAGTTGCGGACCTTCTCGGCGACAACGCCGGGCTCCAGCCCGGAGTTGAAGGCGATCTGCTTCAGCGGGGCCTCGAGGGCAACGCGCACGATGTTCGCACCGGTCGCCTCGTCACCGGAGAGCTTCAGCTCCTCCAGGACGGGGGCCGCCTGCAGCAGGGTCACGCCACCACCGGCGACGATGCCCTCCTCGACGGCGGCCTTGGCGTTGCGCACCGCGTCCTCGATGCGGTGCTTGCGCTCCTTGAGCTCCACCTCGGTGGCGGCACCGGCCTTGATCACCGCAACACCGCCGGCCAGCTTGGCCAGGCGCTCCTGCAGCTTCTCGCGGTCGTAGTCGGAGTCGCTGTTCTCGATCTCGGCGCGGATCTGGGCCACCCGCCCGGCGATGGCGTCGGAGTCACCGGCGCCCTCGACGATGGTGGTCTCGTCCTTGGTGACGACCACCTTGCGGGCCTTGCCCAGCAGCGAGACGTCGGCGTTCTCCAGCGTCAGGCCGACCTCCTCGCTGATGACCTGACCACCGGTGAGGATCGCCATGTCCTGCAGCATCGCCTTGCGGCGGTCACCGAAGCCGGGGGCCTTGACCGCCACCGACTTGAAGGTGCCGCGGATCTTGTTGACGACCAGGGTGGAAAGCGCCTCGCCCTCGACGTCCTCGGCGATGATCAGCAGCGGCTTGCCGGCCTGGATAACCTTCTCCAGCAGCGGCAGCAGGTCCTTGACGGTGGACACCTTCGAGCTGACGAGCAGGATGTAGGGCTCCTCGAGGACGGCCTCCTGACGCTCGGCGTCGGTGACGAAGTAGCCCGAGATGTAGCCCTTGTCGAACCGCATGCCCTCGGTGAGCTCGAGCTGCAGGCCGAAGGTGTTGGACTCCTCGACGGTGATGACGCCCTCGTTGCCGACCTTGTCCATCGCCTCGGCGATCAGGTCGCCGATCGACTGGTCGCCCGCGGAAATCGCGGCGGTGGCGGCGATCTGCTCCTTGGTCTCGACCTCCTTGGCGGTCTTCAGCAGGGTCTCGGTGATCTTCTCGACCGCCTTCTCGATGCCGCGCTTGAGGCCCAGCGGGTTGGCGCCGGCCGCGACGTTGCGCAGGCCCTCGCGCACCAGCGCCTGGGCGAGCACCGTGGCCGTCGTCGTGCCGTCACCGGCGACGTCGTCGGTCTTCTTGGCGACTTCCTTGACCAGCTCGGCGCCGATCTTCTCGTACGGGTCCTCCAGCTCGATCTCCTTGGCGATGGACACGCCATCGTTGGTGATCGTGGGGGCGCCCCATTTCTTCTCCAGGACGACGTTGCGGCCCTTGGGGCCCAGCGTCACCTTTACCGCGTCGGCGAGGCTGTTCAGGCCCCGCTCGAGGCCGCGACGGGCCTCCTCGTCGTACGCAATTGTCTTGGCCATTGCGAAGTGATTCCTCCGGATCGGGAATGAAACAAGGGTCACCGGGTGGCGGTCACCCCGTTACTTACGCTGGCCGGGCGCAGTGCCCGCGACGGACGACCAGGCTGGTCTCACCGTCCCGACCTAGCACTCGCCGGTCGCGAGTGCCAACGTCATTATTAGCACTCGCCTATGCCGAGTGCAAGGACGGGCCGGCGGCCCGGGGCGGGGCCACACTGGAACCATGTCCCTCGCCGTTCCGCCCTACCCGCCGCCCCGCTACACCAAGGACGAGCCGGAAGTCAGCGCCTGGCTCAAGCGCGCCGACCAACCCCCCGACTACGAAACGTCCGCCACCAGGTACCACTACCTGGCCAATCAGCGGGCCACCGGCGGTGACTACGGCCTGTACCGGGTCGACATCGCCCCGGCGGGCGGCGGGCCCGGACCGCACTTTCACCGCGCCATGTCCGAGGCCTTCTTCGTCCTGTCCGGGACGATGAGGCTCTACGACGGCACCGCGTGGGCCGACGGCCACCCGGGTGACTTCCTCTATGTGCCGCCCGGCGGGATCCACGGCTTCCGCAACGAGGCCGACGAGCCGGCGTCGATCCTGATGCTGTTCGCGCCCGGCGCGCCCCGGGAGGCCTACTTCGAGGGCCTGGCGGCGCTGGCCGACATGCCCGACGACGAGCGCCGGGAGTGGTTCGTCCACCACGACAACTACTGGATCCAGTAGTCCGCGTCGACCATCGCCCGGGTGCGCTCGTAGAACGTCCGGCCGCTGTAGGGCAGTTGGGTGACGACCTTGCCGCTGGGGTGCCGGAAGTAGTTGGTGCACGCCAGCCAGACCTTGCCCGCCATGGCCGCCTGGATCTCGTCGTTGTAACGGCGCTGCGCCGCAGGGGTGACCTCGACCGTGCGGGCCCCGCGGCGCCCCAGCGCGTCGAGGATGTGGCGGACGAACGTCGTCTGCGCCTCGTGGATGTACAGGATCGAGTTGACGCCGTTGGTGTTCGGGCCGTACAGCGTGAAGAAGTTCGGATAGCCGGCGATCAGCGTGCCGAGGTAGGCCTCGGCTCCCCCGCTCCATTCGTCGCGCAGGCGGCGGCCGCCGGTGCCGTACACGTCGATGCTCGCCAGGTAGTCGGCGGCCTTGAACCCGGTGCCGTAGATGATGGTGTCGACGCGGTGCTCCACGCCGTCGGCGGTGCGCACGCCGCGCTCGGTCAGCCCGGCGATGGCGGTCGTCTCGAGGTGGACGTGCGGCAGCGCGAACGTGGGGTACCAGTCCCGCGACATCAGCGGGCGCTTGCACCCGGCGGGATAGTCCGGCGTCAGCTTGGCGCGCAGCTCGGGGTCGGCCACCTTGCGCATCAGGTAGCTGCGGGCCAGTTCGGTGGCCTCGAGGGTCTGCGCGGCGTCGACGTCGAAGCTGGAGGACTCGTACGCGTCGAAGGCCTCGTCGCGCAGCTTGCGCGCCGCCGCGGGGTTGCGCTCGAACTCCTCGTGCTGCTCCGGGGTGAACGGGAAGTCGAAGCGGGGCGCGATCCAGATCGGGGTCCGCTGAAACACGGTGAGGTGCGCGGTCTTCGGCGCTATCGCGGGCACGTACTGGACCGCGCTGGCGCCGGTGCCGATGGACGCCACCCGCTCCCCGGCCGTCGATTTGCTGTGATCCCAACGGGCCGAGTGGAATTGGCGGCCGCGAAACCGCCGCGCCCCGGGGATGTCGGGAATGTGGGGCACGTCGAGCATCCCGACCGCGCTCACCACGATATCGAATTCGTGCTCGCGCCCGTCGTCGGTTGTCAGCGTCCACCTGCGCGCGGCGTCCGACCACCGCGCCGTGGTGATCGTGGTGTGCGGGCGCAGGTGCGCGGCGAGGCCCTGGTCGGCGGCGACCTTCTCGAAGTAGGCGAGGATCTCGGGCTGGTCGGCGTAGGTCTTGCTCCACCGCGGGTTGGGCGCGAACGAGTACGAGTACAGGTGCGAGGGGACGTCGCAGGCCGCGCCCGGGAACGTGTTGTGCCGCCAGGTTCCGCCGAAGCCGTCGGCGCGGTCGAAGATCGTGAAATCGTAACCGCCGCCGGCCAGTTCGATGCCCATCGCGATGCCGCCGGCACCGGCACCGATGACGCCGACCTTCAGTCCCATTGGGAGAAGTACGGTCGTTCGGGCCGGGTCTTTTCCACCAGGATGAACACGACGCCCCACGGGTCGGCGAACCAGGTGGTGCGGACCCGCGCGACGTCGGCGATCCCGCTGACGAGGAATCGGACGCCCTTGCGCTCCAGCTCCGCCCGGGTCGCGTCGATGTCCTCGCAGACCAGGCCGACGTGCGAGAGCCCGTGCTCGGTGAGGGCCCCGCGCCGGCCCGGGCCCTCGGCGCCGTCCGCTTTGAGGTATTCGATCACCTCGAGCACCCGGTCCCCGTCGCCGGGGAACCCGACGATGGCCGCCTTCATGCTCGGGTCGGACACCAGCTCACCCATGTCGTCGCGAATGGCATTACCGCTCATGACGTACGGCGGCGACAGCACACGCAGGCCCAACACGTCGCGGTAGAACGCCACCGCCGCCTCGCAATCCGGAACGCACACCCCGGAGTGGGCCAACCCGGTAATCACGTTCTCGACTTTACGTCGGCGGGCACCGGATCGGGGACCATGAGTAGTTTTGGGCGCATGGCCGCAACCGAAGCACGCAACACACCTTGGTCGGAGGGCGACGTGGGGGACCAGGTCGGCCGCGTCGCCGTCGTCACCGGGGCCAACACCGGCATCGGCTACCACACCGCCGCGGTGCTGGCGTACCGCGGCGCCCACGTCGTGCTGGCCGTGCGCAACCTGGACAAGGGCAACGCCGCCCTGTCGCGCATCGTCGCGGCCGGGGGCCACGGGGCCCGAAAGGTAGACGTCACGCTGCAGGCGCTCGACCTGAGCTCGCTGGACTCGGTGCGCTACGCGGCCGACGCCCTGCGCGCGGCCTACCCGCGCATCGACCTGCTGATCAACAACGCCGGCGTGATGTGGACGCCCAAGCAGCTCACCGCCGACGGCTTCGAAATGCAGTTCGGCACCAACCACCTCGGCCACTTCGCGCTCACGGGGCTGCTGCTCGACCGGATGCTGGGGGTGGGCGGCTCACGGGTGGTGACGGTCAGCAGCCTCGGCCACCGGTTGCGCGCCGCGATCCACTTCGACGACCTGCAGTGGGAGCGCCGCTACGACCGGGTCGGCGCCTACGGCCAATCCAAGCTGGCCAACCTGCTGTTCACCTACGAGCTGCAGCGCCGCCTGGCGGCCCGGCCGGAGGCGAAGACGATCGCCGTGGCCGCGCACCCCGGCGGCTCCAACACCGAGCTGACCCGCCACCTGCCCGCTATCGTCAGGCCCGCCGCGGTGGTGCTCGGGCCGGTGCTGTTCCAGACCGCGGCGATGGGCGCGCTGCCGACGCTGCGCGCGGCCACCGACCCGACGGTCGAGGGCGGGCAGTACTACGGCCCGCGCGGGTTCGCCGAGCAGCGGGGCCACCCGAAGCTCGTCCGGTCCAGCGCACAGTCGCACGACGAAAAACTGCAGCGGCGGCTGTGGGCGGTTTCCGAAGAACTCACCGGCGTCCGCTTCCCGGTCTGAGGGGAGGCCGATAATGGCCGGGTGCGTTCAGTCGAAGAGCATCAGCGAGTCGTAGCCGAGATGATCCGCGCCCGCCCGGCGGTCGCGGTTCCGCTGGCCCAGTCCCAGGGGCTGGCGTTGGCCGACGACGTGGTCGCGAGGCTGGCGCTTCCGGTTTTCGACAACTCCGCGATGGACGGCTACGCGGTGCGCGCCGAGGACACCACCGGCGCCACGGCTGAACGGCCGGTGGTGTTGCCGGTCGCCGAGGACATCCCGGCGGGGCGCACCGATGAGCTGACGCTGCAACCGAAAACGGCGCACCGCATCATGACCGGCGCGCCGCTGCCCGCGGGCGCGACGGCCGTCGTCCCGGTCGAGGACACCGACGGCGGGGTGGACTCGGTGGCGATCCGCGCGCCCCGCGGGCCCGGCAAGCACATCCGCCGGGCCGGCGAGGACGTCGCGCCGGGCACCACGGTGCTGCGCAAGGGCCAGGTGGTGACGCCGGCCGTGCTCGGGCTGGCGGCGGCGCTGGGAATGGCGGAGCTGCCGGTGATTCCGCGTCAGCGGGTGCTGGTGATCTCGACCGGGTCGGAGCTGGTGGTGCCGGGCGACTCGCTGCGGCCGGGCCAGATCTACGAGTCCAACTCGATCATGCTGGCCGGGGCGGTGCGCGAGGCCGGCGCCGAGGTGACCGCCGTGGCGACCGCCGAAGACGATGTCGCACAGTTCGGTTCGCTGCTGGACCGCTACGCGGCGGACTGCGACCTGATCATCACCAGCGGCGGTGTCAGCGCCGGGGCCTACGAGGTGGTCAAGGACGCGTTCGGCCGCGAGGGCGGCCAGGGAGTGGAATTCGTGAAGGTGGCCATGCAGCCGGGCATGCCGCAGGGGCTGGGCCGCGTGCGCACCGAGGGAGGCGGCGCGACGATCGTCACCCTGCCGGGCAACCCGGTCAGCGCGCTGGTGTCCTTCGAGGTGTTCCTCCGCCCCGCGCTGCGCCGGGCGATGTGCCTACCCGACCCGGAGCGGCCCCACCGGTCGGCGGTGCTCACCGAGTCGCTGACGTCGCCGCGCGGCAAGCGCCAGTTCCGGCGCGCCATCCTCGACCACGACGCGGCGAGGGTCACCAGCTACGGGCCGCCCGCGTCGCACCACCTGCGGTGGCTGGCGTCGGCGAACGCGCTGCTGGACATCCCCGAAGACGTCGTCGAGGTGGCCGAAGGGACCGAGCTGCAGGTCTGGGACCTGAGCTAGCGGCGATGGCCGACAACGCGGGCCGTCGTCCGATCCATGTCCCACGCTTCGTTGCCCGTGCGCGCCCTCGCCAACCACCGGCGCTCCGTAAGATGGCCGCGTGGCAAGACGCCCTCCCACCGTCGGCCCGACCGCCGAGGACCCGGCCTTCAGCCCGCAGCACGCGTTGGAGTTGGTGCGCTCCGCGGTTCCGCCGGTGCACCCGGCCGGCCGCCCGTTCGTCGTAGCCGGCCTGGTCACGGCCCTGGCGGGACGCAACCACCGGTGGCTGCGGCGGGCGGGCCTGCTGGCCGCCGGCGCCTGCGCGGCGTTCTTCCGTCACCCCCCGCGGGTGCCGCCCACCCGGCCCGGCGCGGTCGTGGCCCCCGCCGACGGTGAGGTCTGCGTCATCGACGCCGCGGCCCCGCCCGCGGAGCTCGGCATGGGCGACGCGCCCCGGCCCCGGGTCAGCATCTTCCTGTCGCTGCTGGACGCGCACGTGCAGCGCGCCCCGGTCAGCGGCGAGGTGGTCGCCGTGCAGCACCGCCCGGGCCGCTTCGGCTCGGCCGACCTGCCCGCGGCGAGCGCCGACAACGAGCGCACCAGCCTGTGGCTGCGCACCGACACGGGCGCCGACGTGGTGGCGGTTCAGATCGCGGGGCTGCTGGCGCGCCGCATCGTCTGCGACGCCCGCGTCGGGGACAAGCTGTCGGTCGGCGACACCTACGGTCTGATCCGGTTCGGTTCCCGGCTGGACACCTACCTCCCGCCCGGGGCGGAACCGCTGGTGCGGGTGGGCCAGCGCGCCGTCGGCGGCGAGACCGTCCTGGCCGAGCTGTCATGACCGGCAGGCCCCGCGGCAGGCGGGGGATGAACCTGCAGATCCTGCCCAGCGCGATGACGGTGCTGTCCATCTGCGCGGGATTGACCTCGATCCGCTTCGCCCTGCAACACCAGCCGGTGCCCGCGATGTCGCTGATCGTCGCGGCCGCCATCCTGGACGGGCTCGACGGCCGGGTGGCCCGCATGCTCGACGCCCAGTCGCGCATCGGCGCCGAGATCGACTCGCTGGCCGACGCGGTGAACTTCGGGGTGACGCCCGCCCTCGTGCTCTACGTGTCGATGCTGTCCAAGTGGCCGGTCGGCTGGGCGGTGGTGCTGCTGTACGCGGTCTGCGTGGTGCTGCGGCTGGCGCGCTACAACGCCCTGCAGGACGACGGGACCCAGCCCGCCTACGCGCACGAATTCTTCGTCGGGATGCCCGCGCCCGCGGGTGCCGTCTCGATGATCGGCCTGATGGGACTCAAGCTGCAGTTCGGCGAGGGCTGGTGGACCTCGGTGTGGTTCCTGTGCATCTGGGTGACGGGGACGGCGATGCTCATGGTCAGCGGGATCCCGATGCGAAAGATGCACACCGTGCGGGTGGCGCCGAACTACGCCACCGCCGTGCTGCTGGTGCTGGTGCTCTTCGCCGCCGCCGCGGTGCTGCAGCCCTTCATCACGATCTGGGTCATCATCGTCGCCTACCTGTGCCACGTGCCCTTCGCGATCCACACCAAGCGCTGGCTCGACAAGCACCCCGAGGTGTGGGACGACCAGCCCAAGCAGCGCCGCGCCGTCCGGCGCGCGAACCGCCGGGCGCAGCCCCACCGCCGGTCGATGACACGGCTGGGGCTGCGGAAGCCGAGCGGGCGCACCAGATGATGCCCGGCCCCGGCGGGGCGCGCCAGCTCACCCTCACCGCCCGGCTCAACACCTCCGCCGTCGACTCGCGCCGCGGCGTGGTTCGGCTGCATCCGAACGCCGTTGCCGCCCTTGGCATCCGGGAATGGGACGCGGTGTCGCTGACCGGGTCGCGGACCACGGCCGCGGTCGCGGGCCTGTCCGAACCGGACACGCCGGTCGGCACCGTGCTGCTCGACGACGTGACGCTGTCCAACGCCGGGCTGCGCGAGGGCACCCCGGTGATCGTCAGCGCGGTCACCGTCTACGGCGCGCGGTCGGTGACGCTGTCCGGCTCGGCGATGACCGCGGCCTCGCTCAGCCCGGTCACCCTGCGCCAGGCGTTGCTGGGCAAGGTGATGACCGTCGGCGACGCGGTGTCGCTGCTGCCCCGCGACCTGGGGCCCGGCACGTCCACGTCCGAGGCCACCCGCGCGCTCGCCGCCGCGGTCGGGATCAGCTGGACCTCGGAGCTGCTGACCGTCACCGCGGTCGACCCCGAGGGGCCGGTCAGCGTGCAGCCGAACTCGTTGGTCACCTGGGGAACCGGCACCCCGCCGGGGGCGCGCCCGCAGCTGAACACCGGCGCCCCGGCGATCCTGGTCGAGGAACTCAAGGGTTCGCAGCCGCAGGCCGCGAAGCTCGCCGAATGGCTCAAGCTCTCGCTCGACGAACCGCACCTGCTGCAGACCCTGGGCGCCGGCACCAACCTCGGCGTGCTGGTCTCGGGACCCGCGGGCGTGGGCAAGGTGACGCTGGTGCGTGCGGTGTGCGATGGCCGCCGATTGATCGAACTGGACGGCCCCGAGGTGGGCGCGCTGGCCGCCGACGACCGGCTGAAAGCCGTTGCCGCGGCGGTGCAGAGCGTGCGGGACGGCGGCGGCGTCCTGCTCATCGCCGATGCCGATGCCCTGCTGCCGGCCACCGCGGAGCCGGTGGCCGCCCTGATCCTGGGCGAGCTGCGCACCGCTGTCGCCACCCCCGGCGTCGCGTTGATCGCCACGGCCGCGCGCCCCGACCAGCTCGACGCCCGGCTGCGCGCCCCCGATTTGTGCGACCGCGAACTCGGCCTGCCGCTGCCCGACGCCGCCACCCGCACGGCGCTGCTGGAGGCGCTGCTCAAGCCGGCGCCGACCGGCGATCTCGATCTCGACGAGATCGCGGGGCGCACACCGGGATTCGTCGTCGCCGATCTCGCCGCGCTGGTGCGCGAGGCCGCGCTGCGGGCGGCGTCTCGCGCCAGCGCCGACGGCCAACCACCGAAGCTGAATCAGGACGACCTCGTCGGCGCGCTGAGCGTCATCCGGCCGCTGTCCCGCTCGGCCGGGGAGGCGATGACCGTGGGCCTGCAACCGGGCAGCGTGACGCTCGACGACGTCGGCGACATGGCCGAGGCACGGCAGGCGCTGACCGAAGCGGTGTTGTGGCCGCTGCAGCATCCCGACCCCTTCGCCCGCCTCGGCGTCGAACCCCCGCGCGGGGTGCTGCTGTACGGCCCGCCCGGCTGCGGCAAGACGTTCGTGGTCCGCGCGCTGGCCAGCACCGGGCAGCTGAGCGTGCACGCCGTCAAGGGCTCCGAGCTGATGGACAAATGGGTGGGCAGCTCGGAAAAGGCTGTGCGCGAGCTCTTTCGGCGGGCCCGCGACTCCGCGCCCTCGCTGGTGTTCCTCGACGAGGTGGACGCGCTGGCACCCCGGCGCGGGCAGAGCTTCGACTCCGGTGTGACCGACCGCGTGGTGGCCGCGCTGCTGACCGAGCTGGACGGGATCGACCCGCTGCGCGACGTCGTGGTGCTGGGCGCCACCAACCGGCCCGACCTGATCGACCCGGCGCTGCTGCGCCCGGGACGGCTGGAGCGGCTGGTGTTCGTCGAACCACCCGACGCCGCCGCCCGCGGCGAAATCCTGCGCACCGCGGGGAAATCCATCCCCCTGAGCGACGACGTCGACCTCGACGAGGTGGCCGCCGGGCTCGACGGCTACAGCGCGGCCGACTGTGTGGCGCTGCTGCGGGAGGCCGCGCTGACCGCCATGCGGCGCTCCATCGACGCCACCCACGTGACGGCCGGCGATCTGGACGCGGCCCGCAAGGCCGTGCGACCGTCGCTGGATCCCGCGCAGCTGGAGTCGCTACGCGCGTTCGCGGAATCCTTCTAACACGGCGCGCGCCGACGCCGCCACGTCCTCCTCCAGCCATCCGGGCATCGGCGCGTCGTGGGCGTGGCGGCGGACGACGGCGTAGGGCAGGTCGGCGACCGCCCGGGCGACGGCGTCGACGCAGCGCGCCCGGCCGCTGCCGTACAGCTCCCGCGCCAGGGCGCGAACGCGTTCGTTCAGCGGCGCGTTCATCGCGGCGAGCGTCTTGCGGAAGGCCGCGTCGGGCTCGCCGTCGAGCAGGTCCGTCGGCCGGATGGTCAGCAGCAGCCGGGCGTCCTCGGGACGCTCGCGCGCGAAGCCGACCGCGGCGACGGCCATCGCGACGGCGGACTCGAGCGCGGTGTCGGCCGTCGCCGCCAACGCCCCGGCCTGGAAACGCTCGAGCGCGCGCAGCCAGGCCGCGGTGAGGATTCCGTCCCGGTTGCCGAACCGGTGATACAGCGTGCCCGCGGGCGCGCCGCTGGCGGCGGCGATCGCCGCGACGCTCGCGGCGCGCGGTCCCCCGTCGAGCACCAGCGCCCGCGCTGCGTCGAGGATCACATCGGTCGGGTGCTTCCGCGGCGGCGCCATGATCTAGTACATTCCTTCTATATGGAACGATTACCCTATATCGATGAGCATGCCATAACCGTGCCCGCGAGCCGCGAGGACACGTGGTCGGCGCTGCTGCGGGTGATGTGCCGGAATCCGGCTGACCCGTCGACGGTGCCGATCGGGTTCGTCCTCGACGAGGCGCGGGCGCCCGAGCTATTCGCGCTGAAGGGCCGCCACCCGTTCGCGGTCTACCGGTGGGTGTTCGAGCTGGACGCGCTGCCAAGGGGTGGGACGCGGTTGCGCGCCGCGACCCGGGCGGCCTTCCCGGGCATCCACGGCACTCTCTACCGGGCGCTGGTCATCGGCACGGGAGGCCACCGCGTGGTGGTGCGCAGGACGCTGAAACGCGTTGCGGCGGCGGCGCTCTCCGACCGGGCGCACATCGGCGAGACCGCGGCCGATTATGTGGACGTCTTCGAAGTGCCGATCGCCGGCGGCGACTTTCGCACCGCCGAAGAAACCTTTCGCGACGGGCTGGGCGCCAAACCGAGCCGACTCGGAGGCCTCGTCTTGTGGGTCCACCGCCACGTCCTGAGATTGCAAGTGGGTCCGTCGCCCAATCACATCATCGGCTGGCCGATCGTGCGTTCGGACCGCGACGAGCTGGTGCTGGCGACCGGCGGTCCGCTCATGCGCGGGGAGCTGACGCTGCGGCGTCACGACACTCAGCGCGCCGTCCTCACCACCCGGCTGCACTACCGCCACCGAATCGCTGCCCGGACAGTCTGGGCGATGGTCGGCCCCCTGCACCGGTTCATCGCACCACGGCTGATGGAACGCAGTGCCCGTCGTGGCCTGGCCCGATCGCCCGCCCCGTAGGTTTTGCCGGTCAAAAAGGGGTCGCCCGCGTCACCCCTCACGGCTCCGGCAGCGCGCTCCAGTCGGCGGAAAGCCGCGAGCTGAACCGCGGCGCCCGGCGATCCAGAAACGCGCTGACCCCCTCGCGGACGTCGGCGGTCCCCATAACCCGTAGGTGCAGCAGGGTTTCCAGCGACGCGACCTGTCGCGGGGTGTAGTCGTTGATGGCGGCGTCCCAGAGCAGCCGCTTGCACAACGCCGCCGACATCGGGGCCACGTGGGCCGCGATGTCGCGGGCCATCTCCAGCGCGTGGTCGAGCACCCGCTCGGCGGGCAGCGCCCGATTGGCGACGCCGAGCGTCACCGCCTCGGCACCGGTGAACGTGCGCCCGGTGAGCAGCACCTCGGCCGCCACCCCCAGGCTGGCCAGGTGCGCCAGCGTCCAGTGCGACATGCAGTCCGGGATCACGCCCCGGCGCACTTGCACCACACCGTATTTGGCGTCCTCGGCGACGATGCGGATGTCGGCCTGCAGGGCGATGGTCAGCCCGATGCCGATGGCGTGGCCGTTGAGCGCCGCGATCACCGGCTTGCGCAGCTCGAAGGCGGGCGGGTCGATCGGCGACGCGGAGAACGCGCTGTCGTCCGGCGGGGCGTCGAACGGCGAGATGTTGCCCGAGAAGTCCGCGCCCACGCAGAAGGCGCGCCCCGCTCCGGTCACCACGATGGCGCGGACGTCGTCGTCACCGTCGCAGTCCCGGTAGGCCTGGCTCAGCAGCCGGCCCATGTCGGCCGTGTAGGCGTTGAGGTGGTCGGGGCGGTTGAGCGTCAGCACCGCCACGCCCTCGTCGATGTCGATCGTCAGGTCGGCACTCATCGCCTGGCCCCCCTATTCGGACAGCTGGAACTCCACCATGTCGGCGAGCGCGTCGACGGCCTCGCCGAGCGCGGCAAGCCGATCCGCGGCCGACGGCGCCGACAACACCGCGTAGCGGTCGGCCGCGCCGATCGGGAGGCGCGCGGCCAGCGCGAACAGCCGCCGCCCGGGGTCGGCCGCATCGTCGTGCCGGTAGCCCAGCACCGCCTCGCGCTCCGGCAGCCGCGCGCCGCGGGCCTCGGCGATCCGCCCGAACACGGCGAGCACGCGGTCCTCGAGGTCGAGCAGCCCCGCCTCGCTCACCGCATCCCCGGGCTCGTCGGGCCAGACCGTCACCGTCGCGCGCGGGTACGGGTCGTCGGGCAGCCACCGCGACACCCGGATCCGCTCGCCGGTCCGGCAGCGCAGCGCGTACCGGCCCGCGCCGAGGTCGGCGTGTTCGGCGATCCGGGACAGCACGCCGACGTCGCAGCGCGAGTCGCCGCCGCCGACCTCGCGGCCCTGCGCGATCAGCACGACGCCGAACGGCTCGTCGCGCTGAAGGCAGCGCCGCACCAGCGCGCCGTAGCGGGGCTCGAAGATGCGCAACGGCAGGTCCTGGTCGGGCAGCAGCGCCGACTCGAGCGGAAACATCGCCAGCTCAACGGGATCGGCCATCAGATGTCCAACTCACCCACCAGCGCGTCGACGACGGCGCGCAGGTCGCCGTCGTGCTCCTCGGCCACCCGGCGCTGCCGCTGATACGAGGCGCCCAGCCGCGGGATCTCGGCCACGGCGGCCAGTTCGTCGCTGCAGTGCAGCGACGCGGCCACCGGCTCGAGCCGATTCAGCACGTCGTCGAGGTCCTCGGTGACCAGGCGCTCGTTGCTCTCGGCGTCCAGGATGATCACCGCGTCCAATCCGTAACGGGCAGCGCGCCACTTGTTTTCCTGAACATGCCAAGGCGGCATCGTCGGCAGGCTCTCGCCGGCGTCGAGCCTGCGGTCCAGGTCCACGACCAGGCAGTGGGTCAGCGCGACCAGCGCGCCGAGCTCGCGCAGGTTGGACACGCCGTCGCAGACCCGGACCTCCAGCGTGCCCAGGTGCGGCGACGGCCTGATGTCCCAACGGATCTCGTCCATGTGGTCGATGATGCCGGTCTTCTTCTGGTCGTAGACGAAACCCTCGAACTCCCACCATCTTTGGAAGTGAAACGGCAACCCGGCGGTGGGCAGCTGCTGGAACATCATCGCGCGGTTGCTGGCGTATCCGGTGTCCTCCCCGCCCCACCACGGCGAGGACGCCGACAGCGCCAACAGGTGGGGGTAGTACTTCAACAGCGAGGTCATGATCGGCATCACCTTGTTCGCCGACGAGATCCCGACGTGCACGTGCAGCCCCCAGATCAGCATCTGGCGGCCCCACCACTGGGTGCGTTTGATGAGCTCGGCGTAGCGCGGCGCGTCGGTCAGCTTCTGCGCGGACCACTGCGCGAACGGATGGGTGCCCGCGCAGAACAGCTCCATGCCGCGGTCCCGGACCACCTGACGGGCCGGGCGCAGCGTCTCGCGCAGGTCCTCCATCGCCTGCGCGGTGCAGTCACAGATGCCGCTGACCACCTCGACGGTGTTGCGCAGCAATTCCTTGTGCACGCGCGGGTTTTCGCCGATCTCGGCGATGACCGCGGTGGCCTCGTTGCTCAGGTCGCGGGTCTTCGCGTCGACGAGCGCGAACTCCCATTCGACACCGATGGTCGGCCGCGGCGAGGGCGCGAAATCGATACGGGCTCGGGGCCTGCTACCCGGCACCGATGACACCGCACGCCACCCGCTTGCCGGCGTCACCGGTGGCCATCGTCTCCTGGTCGGGACCCGGTGTTCCGTTGGCCTGGCTGTAGCGCTCCGGCGGGATGTTGGCGAAGTTGTCGGCGCCGGCGTGAATCATGATCGCGGTCTTCTCGCCGGCCAGCAGGTCGTCCATGGTGAACGCGTCGGTGGTGGTCACCAGCATCCCGACGCCGTCCTTGCGGACCTGGATCGAGGTCAAATCGCCGCTGGCGGGATGGGCGGAATGCCCGGGCACCTGGAAGTGGCCGCCCGCGGACAGGAAGTCGCCCGGCGCGCCCCCGGTCGGGGCCGTCGAATTGGCCTCGCACTTGCCCACCTTGTGGATGTGCACGCCGTGGAAGCCGGGCGTGAGGCGGCCGGCGCCCGAGGTCGCGATCGTGATCGTGGCGTAGCCGTTGGAGAAATCGAACTTGGCGGTCGCGACCTCAACCCCGTCCGGGCCCTTCAGCCGGGTGGTGATGCTGTGCGCCGCGGGTTGCTGCTCCGCGCCGTCGGTGCCCGACGCGGCCGTCGGCGGGTTCGACCCGGTCCATACCGCCGGCGTGGTGCCCGGGACCGTCGACGCGTGCTGGGGCGACGAGCACGCGCCCACCAAGGCCGCGATGGAGAGGGCGGACAGGGCGGCGGCAGCGGCGTTGCGGTGCTTGGGCATAACGAAGGGCATAGCGGAAGCCTAACGTCAGCCGGTCACCAAAACGATGACGCCGGGCGGCTGGCCGTCGAGCGGGGGGATCCGCGGCTGCACCGGCGCACCCAGCTTCTGGCCCACCGCGTCCGCGGTGGCGTGCTCCCCGTCGGCGTCGGTGAAATACACCGTGGTGGTCGCGACATCCGGGACCGCCAGGTTGCCGACGTCGGTGACCTTGAACCCCGCGGCGGTCAGTTGATCCTTGGTGCGCGCGGCGACGCCCTCCTTGGAGGAGATGTTGTACACGCGCACCTCGGCCTTGGTCGCCGGAGAGTTGTTCGGGGTGGCCGACGCGCTGGTGGTGCTGGTCTGGGTGGAGACCGGCGACGCCGACTCGTCGTCGGAGTTCCCGGACGAACCCAGCGCCTGCCACCCGAGCAGCAGGAAGATGACGCCGAGGAACAGCAGCACCATCACCATCGCCCGCAGCGGTAGCCCGGTGGAGTCGGGAACGCGTTCTTTCATCGAGCCCACTGTAGCCAGGAATGCGCCCGGGCCGGCACAGGCACGGGGCCGGTCAGGTCACCTCGAAGCCGAGGCGGCGCGCCGCGCGCGCCTTTTGCCGGCTGGCGCGCAGCCGCCGGAGCCGCTTCACCAGCATCGGGTCGGCGGCCAGCGCCTCGGGCCGATCGACGAGCGCGTTGAGCACCTGGTAGTAGCGCGTCGCCGACATCGAGAACAGCTCTTTGATGGCGTCTTCCTTGACTCCCGCGTACTTCCACCACTGGCGCTCGAACGCCAGGATGTCGTGTTCACGGCGGGTGAGGCCATCGGCGATTTCAGCGTCGTCCCCCGATCGATTTGCCCGCGCCATGGCGCTGTCCATATCGCTCCCCTGGACCCTTCCGGCGATTCTCAACGTGCTCGTATGACTTGACTTATATAGGGGCATGTTTCGGCGAATATTGAACCACGCCGCGAACCCTCAAGCCGTAATCCAGGCCCGCGAGTCTCCCTATTGACGCGATTGCCCCCCGCCGCGTCGCCGCGCCTAAGCTAGCCGATCATGGCAGTCGTACCCATACGCATCGTCGGAGACCCGGTCCTGCACACCCCGACGACGCCGGTGGCCGTCGGCGCCGACGGTTCGCTGCCGCCGGAGCTGCCGGAGCTGATCGCCACCATGTACGACACCATGGACGCCGCGCACGGCGTCGGCCTGGCCGCCAACCAGATCGGGTACTCACTGCGGCTGTTCGTCTACGACTGCGCCGAGGACCGCGGCCTGACCGACCGCCGCCGCGGCGTCGTCATCAACCCGGTCCTGGAAACCTCCGAGATTCCCGAAACCATGCCGGACCCGGGCACCGACGAGGAGGGCTGCCTGTCGGTTCCCGGCGAATCGTTCCCCACCGGCCGGGCGAAGTGGGCGCGGGTGACCGGGCTCGACGCCGACGGCAGCCCGATCGCCATCGAGGGCACCGACCTGTTCGCGCGGATGTTGCAGCACGAGACCGGGCACCTGGACGGCTTCCTGTACCTCGACCGCCTCATCGGCCGGTTCGCGCGCAGCGCGAAACGCGCGGTGAAGTCCCATGGCTGGGGCGTTCCCGGCCTGTCGTGGCTACCGGGCGAGGGGCCGGATCCGTTCGGTCACTGATGGTCTCGTGGCCGGTCCTCGGGACGCGGGTGACGGTTCGCTACCGGCGCCCGACGGGCTCGGTGCCGCCGCTGACCGATGTGGTCGGACACCTGCTGGCGGTCGACCCGGTGGTGCGGGTGCGCACCAAGACGGGCGCGGTCGTCGAGTGCGCGCCCGCCGACGTCGTCGCGCTGCGGGAGCTGACCGACGCACCCGTGCGCACCTCCGAGATCCGGGCGCTCGAGCGCGCGGCCGCGGCGGCGCACCCCGGCGACGAGCACGCCTGGCTCGGCGGGTGGCTGCTGCGCGCCGGGAAGGGCGGTGGCTTCGCCGCCAATTCGGCCATGCCGCTGGATGTTTCGGCCGATGCAAGCGCGATCGGAGGCATCGTCGCGTGGTACGCCGCCCGCGCCCGGACGCCGCGGCTGGGCATCCCGGACCGGTTGCTGCCGGTGCCGCCCGGCTGGGTGTGCGAACTCGTCGAGCGGGTGATGGTGCGCGACGTGGAGCCCGGCGCACCGCCGGGGAGTCACGCCGGCGTGGCCGTCGACGCCCAACGCCACGCTGACGTGTCCGACGCGCCCGACGGCACCCGCTGGGTGGGCCTGTCGCTCGCGGGCACGCGGGACACCGCGCGCGGTGCGGCCTTGTTGGCGTGGGGCGCAAGCCGCGGCGCCACCCGCGGCTACCTGCGGGTGCACGACGCCGAGGGCGCCGCGCTGGCCGAGGCTTTGGGGTTCCGGCTGCACCACCACACCCGGTATTTCCCCCTGGGCTCGCCGACCGGCCCGGCCCGATAGCGTCTAAACATGCCCGACGGCCCCGTTGACGGCGGCGCCCCGCGACTGAGGCTGGCCACCTGGAACGTCAACTCCATTCGCACCCGGCTGGGCCGCGTCACCGACTGGCTGGCGCGCGCCGACGTCGACGTGCTGGCCATGCAGGAGACCAAGTGCGCCGACGGCCAATTCCCCACGCTGCCGTTGTTCGAACTCGGCTACGAGGTGGCCCACGTCGGTTTCAACCAATGGAATGGCGTCGCCATCGCCTCGCGCGTCGGGCTCGATGACGTGCGGGTCGGTTTCGAGGGTCAGCCCACCTGGTCCGGCAAGCCGGAGGTCGCCGCCACGGCCGAGGCGAGGGCGCTGGGCGCCACCTGCGGCGGTATCCGGGTGTGGAGCCTCTACGTCCCCAATGGGCGCGCGCTGGGCGACCCGCATTACTTCTACAAATTGGATTGGCTTGCCGCGCTTCGTGATGCGGCTGCGGGCTGGCTGCGCGACGATCCCGCGGCGCCGATCGCCCTGGCCGGCGATTGGAACATCGCCCCGACCGACGAGGACGTGTGGAGCACCGAGTTCTATGCCGGGGCCACGCACGTTTCCGAGCCCGAGCGCCGGGCCTTCAACGCCATCGTCGACGCGCAATTCACCGATGTGGTACGGCCTTTCGCTCCGGGCCCCGGCGTCTACACCTACTGGGACTACACCCAGCTGCGATTCCCGAAGCGGCAGGGCATGCGCATCGACTTCATCCTCGCCTCACCGGCGTTGGCCGCGCGGGTCACCGACGCGCAGATCGTCCGCGACGAACGCAAGGGCAAGGCGCCCAGCGACCACGCCCCGGTGTTCATCGATATCAGTATGCAACATTATGCATCGGATATGAATTTGTAGCGCACGGATCGCCGACACCCCCCAACCGGCGTACTGTGATGGCACCAGCGCGTTTTCCAGACGGCTGTTCGCTGTTTGCAGCGAGGAACATCGGGCCCAGGGAGTCATCATGAGTGTCGTCGGCGGAGCAGTCCGCAACGTAGGACGAACGGTGAACCGCGCGGCGACGGCGACCACCAGCGTCGCGGGCGCCGTCGGCGGCGCGGCGGTGAACGGGGTCGTCGGCGGTGTCAAGGGGGCCGCCGAGGGCATTCAAACCGGGCTCGACTCGGGCAGGAAGTCGACGGCGGCCGCCGCGCTGGCGATCGGCGCGCTTGGTGTGGCCGGAATCGTCGAGTGGCCGGTGCTGCTCGCCGTCGGCGGCGGGGCCTTGGTGTTGCAGCGGCTGAGCCGCCAGTCCCAGCAGTCCGCGTCGCCGCCGAAGGCGAAGCTGACGACCGTGCCGACCGAGCCCGAGGCCCCGGCCAAGGCGCAGAAGGCGCCCGCGCGCAAGGCCCCCGGCAAAGCGGCCAAGAAGACGACCGGTCGCCGCGCCGGCGCCGCCACGCTGCGCAGCACCAACTGAGCGGGAACCACTGATCGACTCTTGAGCATCACAACATTCATACGACGGTCACTGCCCGCGCGCGCCGCATCCGCAGGCCTACAGGCCGCCAGGACCGGCATCGAGATCGCCGCGATACCGGTGCGCGAGGGCGCCAGGGCGCTCACCGGCGACCTGCCCCACCACGCGCTGCGCCGGCGCTGTTGGCGCGGCAACAACCGCGCCTGGATCGAGGTCCGCGGTCTCGCCGATGCCGCCGACGGCGAACTCGGCCGGGCGGTGCTCGACGCGCTCCGCGGCCACCCCGGCGTCAGGTCGGTCAGCCTCAACCACCCGCTGTCGCGCGTCGTCGTCGGCATCGGCGATCCGGACACCCCACTGCGGGACCTGTGCCGGCTGGTCGAGACGGCCGAGCGACGTGAAAAGCCCCGCCGCGCAAGCGAAGACGAGGCGGGGGCGGCGGGGGCGGCAAACCTCCCCGGTGACGGCATCGTGCTGGCGACGAAGGCGTTGACGATGGCCGCCAACGCCGCCGGGCTGGGCGTCGCGCTCACCGGCCGCGCGATGCGCCTGCCGCCCCTGCCCGCCGTCGTCGGCGCGAGCGTGACGTTCTTCGACTACCAGCCCTGGTTGCGCCGCCTGCTCGAGGACGCCATCGGCCGGCCGGGCACCGACACCGTGCTGACGCTGGCCCACGCCACCAGCCACGCCCTGTCCCAGTCGCTGACGTCGTTGTCGATCGGGCTGACGATGCAGTCGCTGCAGGCCGCCGAGGTCCGCGCCGGGGCACAGCTGTGGGAGCGCCACGAGCCCGAGCTGGCCCGCCACGCCGACCAACCGCGGCCCCCGACCTCGCCGCGGCCGCGGCCGTCGCGGGGCGCGGAGCGCAGCGTCCGCCGCTTCGCCCTGCTGCAGGCGCTGAGCGCCGGGGCGATCGGCGTCGGCACCCGCAACCCGAACATGGTCGCCACCGCCGTGGCGGTGACCACCCCCAAGGCCAGCCGCACCACGCCGGAGGCGTTCGCCACCACCCT
Source organism: Mycobacterium alsense (assembly GCF_002086635.1). Classification (GTDB taxonomy): domain Bacteria; phylum Actinomycetota; class Actinomycetes; order Mycobacteriales; family Mycobacteriaceae; genus Mycobacterium; species Mycobacterium alsense. The sequence continues at coordinate 26,754 of NZ_MVHD01000014.1, forward strand.
GGCCCGGGGGCTGGCCGAGCGGCACGCGGTGTTGGCGATGCGCCCGGAAAGCGTGCGCCGGCTGGACAAGGTCGACGCGATCGTCATCGACCCCCGCATCCTGTGCACCGATGCCCTGCGCGTGGCGCGCATCCGCGGCGCGGAAGGGGAGCTGTCGGCGGCGTGGAATCGGGCCCTGCTCATGCTGGAAACCAACGGCCTGCGCCCCGGCTGGCGCCCCGTGCCGGGTGCCTCCGGCGGCCGGCAGGCCGCGAAACTCGAGGCGCTCTTCGTTCCCGCGCACGACCCGTTGGCCGCGGCCGTGGTCGCCGAGGCGCACCGCACCGGGGCGGAGCTGGTCACGCTCGACACCGACGCGCTGGACGAGCTGCGGCCCGCGTTCGACGACATCCGCCCGCTGCGGAGCGCCGCGAACGGGTCCTCCGACAGGGCGCTGGACAACGCGCTCGCGCGGGCGGTCGCCGATCTGCAGCAGGCGGGGCGCCGCGTGGCGGTGCTGTCCTCGGCCGGCGCGCAAGCCCTTTCGGCCGCCGACGTCGCGCTGGGGGTGCTGCCGCGCCAGGGCCCGCCCCCCTGGCAGGCCGATCTCCTGCTGCCCGACCTCGAGGCCGCCTGGCGGGTGCTGCACGCGCTGCCCGCGGCCCGCGCCGCCGCGCAGCGCGGCATCGGCATCTCGGCCGGCGCCACCGCGATGGGCTCGCTGTTCATGATCCCGGGTGTGCGCGGCAATCTCGGGCCGCAGACCGTCAACGTGGGCGCGGCGGCGGGCCTGCTCTCGGGATACCTGCTCGCGCGCGGGACCCTCAACGCGGACACCCCGCGGCCGGCGGCCGCGCACGAGTGGCACGCGATGTCGGTGGAGCAGGTCCGCAAGGCGCTGCCCGACGGGCATTCCGGCGAGGCCGCTGTGGACGTCGGGCGGCCCTACCATCCGGCCGCGCAGCCGAAGGAGTCACTCGCGCAATCGATCTGGCAGCTGGCCAAGGCCGTCCGCGCAGAGCTGTCCGACCCGCTGACGCCGGTGATGGCGCTCGGATCGGCGGCCAGCGCGGTACTCGGTTCGCCCGTCGACGCCGTGCTGGTGGGCACCGTGCTCACCGGGAACTCGATCCTGGCCGCGGCCCAGCGGCTGCGCGCCGAAAAGCGGTTGAGCCACTTGCTGGCGCTGCAGATCCCGCCGGCCCGCAGGGTGCTCACCGGCCCGGACGGCCGACGGTGCTACGCCGACGTCGACGCCACGCAACTGCGGCCCGGAGACGTCATCGAGGTGCGCACCCACGAAGTGGTGCCCGCCGACGCCCGGATCATCGAACAGGTCGACGTCGAGGTCGACGAGTCGGCGCTGACCGGCGAGTCGCTGTCGGTGGACAAGCAGGTCGAGGCCACGCCCGGCGCCCCGCTCGCCGAGCGCCGCTGCATGCTGTTCGCCGGGACCACCGTGGTCGCGGGCACCGCGGTCGCGCTGGTGACCGCGGTGGGCGCCGACACCCAGCAGCGCCGCGCCGCCGAACTCATCTCCGGCGAGCTGTCGTCCGACATCGGCCTGCAACACCAGCTCGGCCAGCTCACCACGCGGGCGCTTCCGGTCAGCATCACCGGCGGCGCGCTGGTGGGCGCGCTCGGGCTGGTGCGCCGCCTCGGGCTGCAGCAGGCGGTGTCCAGCGCGATCGCCATCGCCGTGGCCGCCGTCCCCGAGGGAATGCCACTGGTGGCGACGCTGGCGCAGGCGGCCTCAGCCCGACGACTGACGAAATTCGGTGCGTTGGTTCGCGTTCCGCGATCGGTCGAGGCGCTGGGCCGCATCGAGGTGGTCTGCTTCGACAAGACCGGGACGCTGTCCGAGAACCGCCTGCGGGTGTCGGAGGTCCGCCCCGCGGCGGGCTCCTCGGAGGCCGCGAAGGCGGAGGTGTTGCGCTGCGCCGCGCATGCCGCCCCGTGGGCCAACGGTGGCCCGCAGGCGCACGCGACCGACGTCGCCATCCTCGAGGCCGCCGGCGGCCAGGACGCCGGCGCCGCGCCGCGCACCGCGCACCTGCCGTTCCGCTCCGGCCGGGCGTTCTCGGCCTCGGCGACGGGAACCGAGCTGACCGTCAAGGGCGCGCCCGAGGTGGTCCTGGCCGCGTGCGGGGACCGCTCCGCGGCGGCCTCGGTGCACGACACCGTGGCGGCGATGGCCGCCAAGGGGCTGCGGGTCATCGCCGTGGCGCGGCGCCGGCTGAGCCCACAACAGGCCAAGGCGATCCGGGACGACCCCGACCGCCTCGCCGGCTACTGCAAAGACGGCCTGACGCTGACGGGATTCCTCGGGCTGTCCGACACCCCGCGCCCCGAATCCGCCGGGCTGATCGGCACCCTGCGCTCCCAGGGCGTGGGCATCAAGCTGATCACCGGCGACCACCCGATCACCGCCACGGCGATCGCCGAGGAGCTGGGCCTGCCGGTCACCCCCGAGCAGGTCATCAGCGGCGCCGAATGGGATTCCTTGTCCCGCAAGGAACAAGAGCGCGTCGTGACCGAACGCGTGATCTTCGCCCGGATGACGCCGGAGAACAAGGTCCAGGTGGTGCAGACGCTGGAGAGCGCCGGGGTGCGCACCGCCATGGTCGGCGACGGGGCCAACGACGCCGCCGCCATCCGGGCCGCCACGGTCGGCATCGGCGTGGTCGCGCACGGCAGCGACCCGGCGCACCTGGTGGCCGACGTGGTGCTGGTCGACGGCCGCATCGACGCGCTGCTCGAGGCCATCGAGGAAGGACGCCAGCTCTGGCGGCGGGTTCAGGCGGCGGTGTCGGTGCTGCTCGGCGGCAACGCCGGCGAGGTGATCTTCGCGCTCGTCGGCAGCGCGATCACCGGGACCTCGCCGCTGAACACCCGCCAGCTGCTGCTGGTCAACACCATCACCGACGCGCTGCCGGCGGCGGCGCTTGCGGTGAGCAAGCCGCGCGGCGCCGTGGACCCCAACCTGCGCGGCGCGGATCAGCCCGCGCTGTGGCACGCCGTGGCCGTGCGGGGCGTCACCACCGCCGCGGCGGCGACGGCGGCGTGGGCCATGGCCGGCGTCACCGGGCGCCCGCAACGCGCCTCCACCGTGGCGCTGGTCGCGCTCGTGGGCACCGAACTGGGGCAGACGGTGCTGGAGTCACAGGCCCCGATGGTGGTGGTCACCGCGCTGGGGTCGCTCGCGTTCGTGGGGACCCTGATCAGCATTCCCGGGGTCAGCCAACTGCTCGGCTGTACGCCGATCGGCCCGCTCGGGTGGGCTCAGGGCCTGGGCGCCGCGGCTGCGGCGACCGCGGCCGTGGCCGTGGTCGGGCCGCGGTTCGAACGGCGGGATCGCCCCGATGCGGGTACCGCGCCGGAGGCTTCGTCATCGGAACCCGGCGAGGGGTCTGAGCAGGGTCCAGCACCTCAACCAGCCCGGCGCGCCACAGCAGCGCATAAAGCTCCCGCAGGGGCACGGCCAGCACGGAGGCTACCGTCGAAACCATCGGATCGGTCAGGGCGTCGGTCCTCGACATACTCCAGACGGTGACCGCACGACCCGGCCCAGCGGCAAACCCCCCGTTACCGGAAGGCGAATGATGGCGGAAAAGAAGGCACGCAGGGCGACTTCCCAGCGCGAGGCGGTACAGAAAATCCGGGAGGGCGAGACCTTCGCCGTAAATCTTCCGGTCCTGGGGCAGGTGGGGATTCCCCGGCCGGAGCAGCTGGCCTACTACGGCGGCCTGGCCGCGCTGGCCGCGCTGGAACTCATCGACTGGCCCGTCGCCCTGGTCATCGCCGCCGGGCACCTCATGGCGAGCAACCACCACAACAAGCTCCTCGAAGAGCTCGGCCAGGCGATGGAAGAGGCCTAGCGTCTAACCGACGGCGCGCTCGAACTCGAGCGTCACCCGGGTGCCCGCGGCGGTCCGCACGGTGTCGACACGGTCGGCCAGCCCGCCGATCAGGGTGAGCCCGCGCCCGCGGCGCCGGGTGCGCAGGCTGGCCGACGAATCGCCGACCCACCGGCCGGTGTCGCTGACGGTGACCGCGACCGTCTCGCCGTGCAGGAAGGCCTCGACCGATACCGTCCTGCGCGCCTCGCTGTGGCTGCCGTGTTCGATCGCGTTGGTCACGGCCTCCCCGGTGGCCAGCAGGATGTCCTCCTCGCGGCGCGGATCGACGGAGAGGCCTCCCAACCAGCTGCGCAGCTGGCGGCGCGCGACGGGAATCTGCGCCGGTGCCGCGGGCAACACGGTGGTGAAGCTGCGCGCGGCCGCGTGGCTCGGACGCAGCGCCAGGACCACCACGTCGTCGCGGTAGCCGCCAGGCGGCGTCATCCGGGCCAGCAGTTCGGCGCAGACGGACTCGACCGGCAGGTCCGCACACGCGGCGGCCGCCGCCTTCAGGCGGGCGAACCCGTCGTCGAGCGTCTCGCCGGGTCGCTCGATGAGCCCGTCGGTGTAGAGCAGGATCAGGCTGCCCGGCGGCAGCTCGGCCGCCGCGGTCGCCCGGTCCGGCTCGTGCCGTCGGTCGTCGTCCTGGACCGCGACCGGTGGGCGCCGGCCCCCGTCGAGGAAGACCGGCTCACCGTCGGGGGGGACGAGCAGCGGATAGGGGTGCCCGGCGCAGCTGTAGCTGACCGTGGCGCCGCCCGCGCCGGCCCCGGTATCGACGAGGGCGTAGGCCACGGTCGCGCAGCGGGCGCCGGTGACGCTGCCCGCGTAGCGGTCCAGCGCCGCCAGCACCGCGGCCGGCTCGGCGGCGGTGAGCGCCGACGCGGCCACCGCGGCGCGCAGCCTGCTCATCACGATCGCGGCGGCCAGGCCGTGTCCGACGACGTCGCCGACCGAGATCCCGATCCGGCCGGCGCGGCCCAGCGGGGTGACCGAATACCAGTCCCCGCCGACGCGCATCGCCTCCCCGGCCGGCTGGTAGACGGCCGCGACGACGCCGGCGGTCGAGCCGCGGTCCAGGTCGAGCAGGTGCTCCTGGAAGTCGACGGCGATGCGGTGTTCGCGCGCCATCACGCGGACCCGGTCCAGGGCCGCCTGGGTGAGCTCGGCCATCCGGCCGAACGTGTCGAGTTCGGCGGCACCGAACTGGCGCGGCGCACGCCACAGGAACAACAGCACGCCGATGACGCGACTCGTGTTGTCCCGCAACGGATGAGCGACGCAGGCGCGGACGTCGGCGGCGGTGTTGCGCACCGCGTGCTGGTAACGCGGGGGCAGCTCGAACGTGTCGGGGACGACCATCGGCTCGCCGCCGGTGATCACGTCGACCCCGACCAGCGGCGCGTCGAGGGCGACCACGTGATAGCGGTCCCGCACTTCGGCGGGCAGGTCACCGGCGTACTCGAAGCGGGCGTGCTGCTCGGTGTCCACCACCCCGATCGCGACCGCGTCGGCATCGGCCGAGCCGTGTGGATAACCGACGAGGGCGTCGAGGATTCCGGCGACCGAGTCGGTCGCCTGCAGCGCGGAGTCCAGGTGCACCAGGTCGAGCTGCGCCTCGCGGCGCTGGCGGTCGCGCTCGCGGGCGACCGCGGACAACCGCGAGGCCACCCGGTCGACGAGTTCCTGCGACCGGAACGGCTTCGGCAGGTAGTCGTCGGCCCCACCGGCGTAGCCCTCGTCGACGGCCTCCGCGCCGGCGCGGGCCGAAAGCATCAGGACCGGCGTGGCCGCCAGCGCGGGATCCGCGCGGATCGCCGCCAGCAGGTCGAAGCCGTTGAGGCCGGGCATCATCACGTCGGTCACGACCGCGTCGGGGCGCAGCTGTTTGGTCGCGGCCAGCGCCGCCCTGCCGTCGGCCACCACCACCGTTTCCCAGTGGGCCGACAGCACCCGCTCCAAATGCGCGCGCATGTCGGCGTTGTCGTCGGCGATCAGCACCAGCCGGCGCTCGCCGGGTTCGCCGAGCGCGGCGGCCGGTTCGGCGACCGGCGTCACCCACTGCCGCGCCTCGGCCACGTAGGGGTTGGTGTCGTCGGGCGTCGCCGCGGGGGATTGCTCGACCGCCGCACCCGCAACCGACAGCGGCAGCCGGACGGTGACCGCGGTTCCGCGACCCAGTTCGCTGTCGACGTCCACCGTTCCGCCCTGCAGCTCGACCAGCCCGCGCACCAGCGACAGCCCGATCCCGGTGCCCTCCACGCTGCGGCCGCCCAGGTTCTCGGCCCGGTAGAAGCGCTCGAACAGGCGGTCCAGGTCCTCCTTGGCGATGCCGACCCCGGTGTCCCGCAACGTCATTCGGCAATGCGGGGGTTCGGCGCGAACCTCGACCGATATCGAGCCCCGCAGCGTGTATTTGACGGCGTTGGACAGCAGGTTGAGGACGATCGTTTCCCACATGCCCGGATCGACCTCGGCCGGCGCGGCGCCGCAGTCCAGCACCAGCTCGAGCCCCGCCCGGTGGCACAGTTCGGTGAACGACGACGCGATGTGCGCGGTGAGGGCGCCGACGTCGGTGCACACCAGGTTCGCGTTCGCCCGCCCGGCTTCGATGCGGGAAAAGCCGAGCAGCGAGTCGACCAGGCGCTGCAGGCGCCGCGCGTTGCGGCCGGCCGTACCGAGCCGCTCCGCCAGCACGCTCCCCGGTGGGGTCTCGGACAACGCGTCGTCCAGCGGGCCGAGCAAAAGCGTTAGCGGCGTGCGGAATTCGTGGCTGACGTTGGTCAAGAACGCCGTCTTGGCCCGATCCAGCTCGGCGAGCGCGTCGGCCCGCCGCCGCTGCTGTTCGTAGGCGTCGATCTGGGTGAACGCGGACGAGAGCTGGTCGGCGAGCAGCTGGCAGAAGCCGCGGTACTGGTCGTCGAGCGGGCTGCGCGGGTTGATGCCGACGACCAGCGCCCCGCCGGTGGCGCCCTCGCCCAGCGGCAACGCCAGCGCCCGCTCCGGACAGTCGGCACCCAGGATCGCGTCGATCCCGGGCACCGCCGCCGCGACCTCGCCGATCTCGTGTGGGTCGGTCCGCGACCACGACGCCGGGTCGGACTCGGTCAGCCCCGTGAGCACGCGGGGCAGAACCGGCTCCACCGACGCCGTCGCGCCCCGCAGCGCGACGCCGCCGTCCGCGTCCGCGACGTAGACGGCGATGAACGGCAGGTCGGCCCGTTCGTCCGAGCACACCCGCACGGCCGCGCCCACCGCGTCGTCGATCGTGGTTGTCTCCATGACCGCCGACGCCACCGCGTTGAGCAGGTGCAGGCGCCGCTCCCCCAGCACCCGCTCCGTCGTTTCGGTGACCGCGCAAAAGACCCCCGAGACGTCGCCGCCGCCGCCGATCAGCGGGCCGTAGGTGAAGGTGAAGTAGCGGTCCCGGCGCCGGCCCTCGACGACCATCGACAGCAGCAGGTCGTTGGACCAGGTCGCCGCGCCGGTGGCGACCACGCTCTGCAGCATCGGGCTGATCGGCTCCCAGATGTCCCACCACACCTCGCGGCCGGGGCGGCCCAGCGCGGCCGGGTGCTTGTCGGCCAGCGCGGAAATGTAGGCGTCGTTGTAGACCAGGAACAGATCCCGCGGGTCCAGCCACAGCACGATGGGGAACCGCGACGTCAGCGCCGTCACGACCGCCGCGCGAAACTCGACGGGCCAGCGCGCCGGCGGCCCCAAAGGATGGGCGGACCAATCGAATTCGGCGAACCGGCGGCCCATCTCCCCACCCAACTCGACCGCGGCCGCCAGGTCAGGGGGCAGGGGGTTCATCGGCGTCGCTGGCGCTGCAGCGCATCCGACACCGTCGGGTAGACCTCGAGGATCCGATCCAGCTCCGTCACCTGGATCGGTCGAAGCACGACGTCGTGGTCGGCCACCAGGCGAACCGCCGTCCCGGTTCCCTTGCCCGACTCGTGACAGTCGAGCACCGCATTCAGCGCCGCGCTGCCGAAGAAGGTCACCGGCGTCAGGTCGACGACCACCAGCCGGGCCGGGTGCTTGGCGCCGACCTGAAGCGCGGCGGCGAGGTGCGGGGTGAGTTGGTCGACGGTGCTGGAGTCGACGTCGCCCTCGACGCGAACGACGACGGCGTCACCTTGGGCCTCGTGGTCAACCGCCAACAATTCGATGCCTTTCACGATCGGCAGGATGCCCGAAAATAGTGCTTTCGAAGCCTATCGCTGGGCGGAATGATCGGGCGGAATCCGTTCGTGCACGGTCAGCAGCACATGGTCGAACTGACTCTGGGCCGTGGCCGCCGGGGATGTCAGCGTGGAGACTTCATCCAGCAATCGCTTTGCCAGCGCGCGCAGCTTCACGTTGGTCTCCTGCGAGCGCCACTGCAGAAGCCGGAACGCCTGCTCCGCGCTGATCCGGTAGACGTACATCAACACGCCCTTGGCCTGCTCGATCGCCGCCCGATTCTCGAACAGCTCCGGCAGGGCCTCGTCGAGCACTTCCTGCCGAGTCTCGTCCCGCGCCTCGTCGAATGTGTGGGTGAGGTCGATGTAGTAACCGGCCGTGCCCACGACGGCGCCGGAATCGTCCAGCATGCGGTCGGCCACCACGATCGCGTCGTGCACGTCGCCCTTGGTGTCGAGGAACCGGTGCCGGCTCGAGAACGACTCCTCCGACCGCAGGGCGTAGTCGAGCAGGTCCTGGACGTGGGCGCGGTCGTCGGGATGCTTGTGGGACATCAACAGTTTGGTCGTCGGCTCCACGGTCTCGGGGTCGTAGCCGTGCATCCTGGCCACCTCGTCGGACCATTCCCAGCGTTGACCGACGAACCAGAACCGGAAGGTGCCCACGTTCAGGTACTCGCTGGCGACACCGCCGGGGATGGTCGGCCGCCGGCGGTCCCCGGCGGGATTCGCCGCGTCCCCGCGCGTGGGCTGTGGCACGTTTGCATCCTGCCACTACGTGGGTATGCCGGGCTACCGTCTTCAAACCGGTCGTCTGGGGGTAACGTCGCGTGCGGAGCGACCAACCAGAAAAGTTCAGACGCGGGAGCGCACGCCGAGTGCGCTGAGAGGACGGCTCGGGGCCGTCGACCGTACGAACCTGACCGGGTAATGCCGGCGTAGGGAGATGACACACATGACCGTGACTATCGAGCCGTCGGTGACCACCGGACCCATCGCCGGCAGCAGCAAGGCCTATCGGGAGCTGGACGGGGTGCCGGGTGCGCGGGTGCCGTTCCGGCGGGTGCACCTGTCCACCGGGGACCATTTCGACCTGTACGACACCTCCGGGCCCTACACCGATTCGGACGCGGTGATCGACCTGGCGGCGGGGCTGCCGGCGCGGCCCGGCGTGGTCCGCGACCGCGGCACCCAGCTGCAGCGCGCCCGCGCCGGCGAGATCACCGCCGAGATGGCGTACATCGCCGCCCGCGAGGACATGCCCGCCGAGCTGGTGCGCGACGAGGTCGCCCGCGGCCGGGCGGTGATCCCGGCCAACCACAACCACCCCGAGAGCGAGCCGATGATCATCGGCAAGGCCTTCGCCGTCAAGGTCAACGCCAACATCGGCAACTCGGCGGTGACGTCGTCGATCGCCGAGGAGGTCGACAAGATGGTGTGGGCCACCCGGTGGGGCGCCGACACCATCATGGACCTGTCCACCGGCAAGAACATCCACGAAACCCGCGAGTGGATCCTGCGCAACTCGCCGGTTCCCGTCGGCACGGTGCCGATCTACCAGGCCCTCGAGAAAGTCAAGGGCGACCCGACCCAGCTGACCTGGGAGATCTACCGCGACACCGTGATCGAGCAGTGCGAGCAGGGCGTGGACTACATGACCGTGCACGCCGGCGTGCTGCTGCGGTACGTGCCGCTGACCGCCAAGCGGGTCACCGGAATCGTGTCCCGCGGCGGCTCGATCATGGCGGCCTGGTGCCTGGCGCACCACCAGGAGTCGTTCCTGTACACGCATTTCGAGGAACTGGCCGACATCTTCGCGCGCTACGACGTCACCTTCTCCCTCGGCGACGGGCTGCGGCCGGGGTCGATCGCCGACGCCAACGACGCCGCGCAGTTCGCAGAGCTGCGGACCCTGGGCGAGCTGACCAAGATCGCGAAAGCCCATGGCGCACAGGTGATGATCGAGGGGCCCGGGCACATCCCGATGCACAAGATCGTGGAGAACGTGCGGCTGGAAGAGGAGCTGTGCGAGGAGGCCCCGTTCTACACGCTGGGGCCGCTGGCCACCGACATCGCGCCCGCCTACGACCACATCACCTCGGCGATCGGCGCGGCCATCATCGCCCAGGCCGGCACCGCGATGCTGTGCTACGTCACGCCCAAGGAGCACCTCGGGCTGCCGGACCGCAAGGACGTCAAGGACGGGGTGATCGCCTACAAGATCGCCGCGCACTCGGCCGATCTGGCCAAAGGCCACCCGCGTGCGCAGGAGCGGGACGACGCGCTGAGCACCGCTCGGTTCGAGTTCCGGTGGAACGACCAGTTCGCCCTGTCGCTGGATCCCGACACCGCGCGGGAATTCCACGACGAGACGCTGCCGGCCGAGCCCGCCAAGACCGCGCACTTCTGCTCGATGTGCGGGCCGAAGTTCTGCTCGATGCGCATCACCCAGGACGTCCGCGACTACGCGGCGGAACACGGCCTCGACAGCGAGGAGGCGATCGAGGCCGCCCTGCAGGAAGGAATGGCCGACAAGTCACGCGAGTTCGCCGAGCACGGCAACCGGGTGTACCTGCCCATCACCCAGTGAGCTTCCTGCCGCTGGCCCCGCCGGGCAGCACGCCGCCCCGCGTGCTGACCATCGCCGGATCCGACTCGGGGGGCGGCGCGGGCATCCAGGCCGACATGCGCACCATGGCACTGCTGGGCGTGCACGCGTGCGTGGCGGTCACCGCGGTCACGGTGCAGAACACGGTGGGGGTCAAGAGCTTTCACGAGGTGCCCGACGACGTGGTCGCCGGCCAGATCGAGGCCGTGGTGACCGACATCGGCATCCAGGCCGCCAAGACCGGGATGCTGGCGTCGGCCGCGATCATCGGCGCGGTCGCCGCCAGCTGGCGCGGGCTGGGTCTGACGGGCTCGTCTGTCCCGTTGGTCGTCGATCCGGTGTGCGCGTCCATGCACGGCGACCCGCTACTGGCGACTTCGGCCCTGGATTCGCTTCGGGGCCAACTGTTTCCGCTTGCCACCCTGGTGACGCCGAACCTCGACGAGGTGCGCCTGCTGGTCAACATCGACGTCGTGGACGCCGCGTCGCAGCGCGCGGCGGCCAAGGCGCTGCACGCGCTCGGCCCGAAGTGGGTGATGGTCAAGGGAGGGCACCTGCGCTCGTCCGAGCGCAGCTGCGACCTGCTGTACGACGGTGCCTCATGGCACGAGTTCGACGCCCCGCGGATCGCCACCGGCAACGACCACGGCGGCGGCGACACGCTCGCGTCCGCGGTGGCGTGCGCGCTGGCGCACGGCTACAGCGTGCCCGACGCGGTCGGGTTCGGGAAGCGCTGGGTCACCGAATCCCTGCGCGCCGCTTACCCGTTGGGCCATGGCCACGGTCCCGTCTCGCCGCTGTTCCGGCTGACATGAACCTGGACACGATCGCCGGTGTGGCCCACGAACCTTCCGGTACGCCGTCCGGGGTCGTGGTGCTGACCCATGGCGCCGGGGGCGACCGGGATTCGGCTCTGCTGGGCCAGGTTTGCGACGAGTGGGCGCGGCGCGGCTGGCTCGCGGTGCGCTACAACCTGCCGTACCGCCGGCGCCGGCCCAAGGGCCCGCCGTCCGGCTCGGCCGCGGCCGACCGCGCCGGGATCGTCGAGGCGATCGCGTTGTGCCGCGGCCTCTCCGGCGGCCCGCTGATCGCCGGCGGACATTCCTACGGCGGTCGCCAGACGTCCATGGTCGTCGCTTCGGGCGGCGCCGCGGTCGACGTGCTCACGCTGTTCTCCTACCCGGTGCATCCGCCGGGCAAGCCGGAGCGCCCCCGCACCGAGCACCTGCCCGACATCCGGGTGCCGACCGTGTTCACGCACGGAACGTCGGATCCGTTCGGCACGCCGGGCGAGGTGCGCGACGCCGCGGCGCTGATCGACGCACCGACCGAGGTCGTCGAGGTCACCGGCGCGCGCCACGACCTGCGCTCGAAGACCCTCGACGTGCCCGCGCTCGCGGTCGAGGCCGCGTTGCGGTTGACGTGGAATCTCGATTAACATAATCCGCACTTGGCGGGCCGCCCCTCGGCTCGGCCGAGGGGGATCGCACATGTTGGAGAAACTTCGCCGAGTGCTTGAGTTCCGGCTCAGCATCGCCCAGCTGATGGCCATCGGAATCATCCTCGGCACGCCGTACCTGCTGGTGGGAACCATTTGGTCGACGACGCACACCGAGCACCTGCACCAGATGCACGGGGTCGATCTTGCGGTGTCGTTCCTCGGGTCGATCGTGTCGTGGCCGGTGCTGCTGTTCGCCAACGTCTGCATGACCTAAGGTCCCCACCTTATCGACATCGGCCATTTACATAACTGGGGGGTTACAACTGCCGTGCACAATCGCCGGATGCTTCTCGGGGTGGCGGGCCTGGTGCTGGCGCTCGTCGGGCTGGCAGCGTTGTGGTTCCCGGTCGCCCTCGATCAACACGACGCGTACGGCTTCCCGATCGAGTGCGGCAACGGCTTTACCGCCGACATGCCGCAGCTCGCCGGCGGCCAGGTGGCCGACAGGTGTGAGAGCGCGCTGCTCATGCGTCGCGCCTGGGCTATTCCCTCAACCGCCATCGGCTGGCTGCTGGTGAGCGCGTTCCTCATCGCCTGGGCGCGCGAGGCCCCGTCCGCGCGCGCGGATGTCTCCTGAAGGAGTTGGCCCGCGCTTGCGATCGCCACGAGCCCGATGGTGGCGACCCGCCACGCCCGGCTACGCCGCGCTTGCGATCGCCACGAGCCCGATGGTGGCGACCCGCCACGCCCGGCTACGCCGCGCTTGCGATCGCCACTAGCCCGGAAAGCGCGAGTAACAGGCGTCCATGTTGCCGACCACCCCGCCGCGGAAGGCGGCGATCCGGGTGAACCCGGCCGGCACGCTGGTGCCGTCGGCGTCGCTCGCGACCAAGTGGTTGGTGAGCAGGCCCGAGACCGCCTCGTCGAGATCACCCGCGGTCAGCACGAGCTGCTTCTGCGATGGCAGCTCGATGGGTTCGGCCATCTTGCGGTGCACGACACCGGTCAGGCAGGCGGTCCGCAGCGCGGTCCAGGGGCTCTGCATCGGCAGGCCGCGGTCGTTCTGGACGGCCAGCGCGTAGCGCGACATCACCATGGACAGGGCGGTGTCGTCGCCGCGCGGCAGGGTGCGCTCGTTCTCCGCGGGGACCGCGCCCGCTTTCGCCAGCGCGGGGAGGTCGACGGCGATGGTGTTGGTGGCCGGGCAGTAGGACGCGGGCGGGCTGGGCCGGGCATCGGGGCAGGCCGCCGGCTTGTAGGACAGCTTGGGCGGGTTCTTCGGTGCGAAAACCTTTCCCAGCAGCTCCATCAGCGTGGACAGCGTGTCCTCGTCGATGGCAACCTCGCCGGTCTCCGGGTCGCCGCCTGGGTCGACCCGCAGGGCGGTCGGCAGGTCGCCGCGGCGCTGCTCGATTTCCTTCCTGTCGATCCCCGCGCACGCCGAGGCGCCGCTGATGAAGCCCATCTGGAAGGCGCTGATTCGATCCAGGGCCGACCCGTGCTCGTCGTCGTTTTGGGCGTCGGCGTCCTCGACGGGGTCGCGGGTGGTGATGATGCCGGCCAGCACGTGGTCGAGGCCGTCGGCGGTGCTCAGCGTGAAGCGCGGCGACTTGTCGTCGGCGACCCAGAACAGGTACACGCCGGCGAAGCAGTCGGCCTGCTGTTCGCGAACGATGGTCGCGTCCCTTCTGGTCACCAGTTTCGCCATCTGCTGCAGGGCGTGGCCGAACTCGTGCGCCAACACGCCCGTGACGGACATTTCTCCGAAATAACGTTGCGCGACGGGCATGAACACCCCGCGGTCCCAGGCGACCAGGTTGCATCGCGAGCTGAAGAACGCATTGACGAGGTCGTAGGTGTCGTTGTGGCAAACGATCGGGCTGCGCGGATCCTCGGAGTCGTAGGACACCATCTTGCCGACCGGAATGAAGGTGCCCTTCAGCGATTGGCTGTACACCGACTTCCAATACTCCTCGATGTCGTTCATCGAAAGCAGGGAGAGCTTGTCGATCGGCCCGTTGTCGGTGTTGATGACCGTGCCCTTGGGACTGGGCGCATTCGGACGGATGCCGCTGCGGCCGTTGGCCGCCGGCAGGCCGCCTACCCGAAACGGGTCGTTGAGCATCGACAGGGCACGCCCGTCCACGAAGGTGGTGCACCCCGCCACCACGAGTGCCGCCCCCACGCCGGCGATTGCCGCCTTCAGGCGTCGACTCATGTCAGACCTCATCCCGACCGGGCTGCAAGGCAGCATCGAAGGGACTCATTCTAGATGCCATGGCTAACTTCGACAGCCCGAATGACATCGATGGTTTCTCGCTGCGAAACGCCAGCGCGCTCGCCGATATCGATGCCGCGATGTGACGGCAAAGCCCTTGACGGCCTTTCAGAATGGCGGTGGATCTTCGTCGTCGTTGGGTGGGGGTAGGGCGAAGTAGTCGCGGGTCTGCGCGTGTTGGGCCGCGCGGGCTTGGCGGGCGGCGCGGTTGTGGCGGCGTTCGGTGGCCACCCGGTAGGCGCGCTCCTGGGCGCGGGTGCGCCGGCGCCGCGGCATCATGGCGGTGCGCTCGGCGCTGTAATCGGGGCGCGGGTCGGCCTCCACGCAGCCCATGCCGCCCACCGCGTGGCACAGGCTGGGAAACAGCAACGCGCTGCCCGGGGTGGTGACATAGGTCTGCCCGGACGGGGAGGTGAAGATCAGCGTGCCGTCGGGCAGCTGCTGCTCGGCCCAGCCGAGGAACGTTTTGATCAGGTGATGGGTGGTGCACAAACATTTGAGGTTGCCCGCATGGGTGGGCCCGCCGACGGCGTGGGGGATGGTGTGGTCGATTTCGCAGCGCGCGGCGGGCTGATCACAGCCGGGCCAGCGACACGTCAAATCCCGACACCGCACAAAATCGGCCAACGCCTTCGAGGGCACGTAGCCCTTTTCCGGCGCCGCGTCGGCGGGGTGAAACAGCGGCACCAGTTTCGCCGATTGGGCCAGCTCGGCCATCACCTCCGGCGGGATCAACCCGTCGGCGCCGCACAGCGAGCCCGGGGCGCCGCGCCCGTCGAGGCTGGCCTGCTCGGCGATCACATGGATCACCACCGGCCCCGCCGGCCTGGCCCCGGCCGCACAATCCGCCCGCCGGCAACGACAGCCCAGCCGATCGGCCCCGGCGGCCAGCGCCCCCAACGCATCCGCGCGCCGCTGGGCGGCGGTGCGCGGATCATGCGGGCACACGGTACCCGCCACCGCATCCAGCCGCTGATCCAGCGCGTGCGCATCGGTGCTCAACAGGGTGCCGTTGATCTGGGAGACCCCAGATTCGAC
Organism: Mycobacterium alsense; assembly: GCF_002086635.1. Lineage (GTDB taxonomy): Bacteria > Actinomycetota > Actinomycetes > Mycobacteriales > Mycobacteriaceae > Mycobacterium > Mycobacterium alsense. The sequence goes on from NZ_MVHD01000014.1 coordinate 42,184, forward strand.
CAGATCGCCGATCCAGATCTCGCGATCGCGTTGATGCCAGGTGCGCCGGCGCACCGCATCCACATCGGCGCGGGCCACGATCTTGTCCACCTGAGCGGCCAGCCGGCCCTGGGTCATCGACGGCCAGCGCCCCACATGGGCGGCCAGTGTGGCATCCACCGCGGCCAGCACGTCGGGATCCTCGATCAAATCGGTGCGATACACCAGGGTCTGAAACACCCGAAAGTCAATGTCGCCGGCGGCGAACACCTCGGCCACCTTCGGCAGGCGCTCGCGCATCGCCCGCGCATACCGCAACCGGCTGGCCGCCAGGCCCTGGCTGATCCGCAACGCCGCACCCACCTCGGCGGCCACCGCCTCCATCGTGTCGATCGCCCAGCCCTCGGACTCCGCGCACCGCGACAACCGATACACGAACAACTCCCCGATCAACGCCAACTGCGCCGCGGCCGCCCGGTTCTCCGCGCGCGCCGCCGCGGCGATGCGCTCCAGCAGCGCCGTCGAGGCCGCCGTCGCCGACGGATAACACCGCTCGAACTCCTCATCGAAGTGGGCGATCACCTCCGCCCGATTCCTCGGATCGAACATACGTTCGAGTATGCCACACGCCTACGACAACCGGCCGCAACCGCTACGGCACCCGGGTGCGGTGGCGCTTGTCGTGCGGCGGGACGCCGTTGGCTCCCCCGATCGACTCGGCGTAGGTGCCCACCGCGAACGCCGCGACGGAACCCATGATGGCCAGCGCCTCCCGGTTGACGGCGTCGACGGTGTCCCGGGGGCCCTGGTAATTGGGGTCGAACGGGGCGCCGGCCTGCCCGCCCCAGAGTCGCGCCTGCACCGTGGTTTTCGTCTGCGTGGCGCCGGTGGTCAGACCGCCTACCGGCACGCCCGCGACCATGAACGGGTGGTAGTCGGTCACGGTGTTCAACGGCATGTCGGCCGGCCGCTTCCCGGCCTGGTACAGATCGCCGCCCAGAGTGCGTTCGATGCCGGCCGAGCCCTCGGGCACGTCGCCGAAGGCGATTCCAGCGCCGGGCGGACCGGACTGGTCGCCGTCGAGGGTGAAGAAGCCCGCGTTGGCCGAACCGACCGTGGTGAAGTCCAGATACATCGCGATGTCGTTGAGCTGGTCGCCATCCAAGCCGAACACGTAATCCATGGCGCCGTTGATCCCGTCCTCGTCGGCTCCCCAGAACACGAACCGCACCGCGTTGTTCACCGGGGCGAGCGGCCCCAGCTGCAGCGCCGTTTCCAGGACCGCGGCCACGCCGGTCCCGTTGCCGTTGATGCCCGGACCACCGCGCGGTCCGTCCAGATGCGCCCCCACCATGATCGACTCGTGCGGCGAGCCGGTTTCGGTCTGCGCCAACACGTTTCGCGAGCTGATCGTGGAGTGCTGGGCGTCCAGCACCAAACGGACGGGCGCGGTGTCGCGCGCCAGCGCGGAGGCGCCGTCGGCGCCGACGACGGCCACCGGCACGGTCAACTGCTTGAAGTAACCGGGGCCGAACAGCCCGGGCGGGGCCCCCCGCCCGCTGGGCGCGCTGAGCACGATCAGCGCGGCCGCACCCCGCGCCACCGCGCTGCCCTGCTTGTCGACCACCGAACAGCCCGCGTCGTCGACGACGGCGATCGCGCCCTTGGGCACCGCGGCCGGGTAGTCGCCGGGCGCGCAGCCCGACGGTCGCGTGGGCCGCACCGGCCGCCCCGTCAGTCCGCCGGGCGGGGTCCGCACCAGCAGCGACGCCTGGTCGACCGGATAGGTGCGGCCGGCCACCGTCAGCGTCGGCTTGCCCGGCGAAATCGTGAGCAGCCGATCGAACTGCGGCGTCGATACCTTGAAACCCCTGTCCCGCAACGCCTTCGACACGTAATCGACGCTGGCGTCGTAGCCCGGGGTGCCGTCCGCGCGGTTGCCGCCGTGGGCGTTGGCGATGTCCTGCAGCGCGCGCAGGTGGGCAACCAACCCGTCCCCGGTCACCTTCGCGGCCAAGCCCCGACCGAGGTCCGGCGGCCCGGCCGGGCGCGATCCCGTACTCGACGCGCAGCCTGCCACCAGCCCGATCAGCACCAGCGCCGAGCCCAGCCGGCGGATCATGGCTTGGCGAGGGTGTGACGCGTGCGATCCGCCAGCACCGGAACCCCGTTGCGGCCGCCGACGTCCTGCGCGTACAAGCCGACCGCGTAGGCGACGCCGGCGCCGTTGATTCCGAGTGCGGCGCGGTTGATGTGCTCGAGGGCGTCGCCCTTTTGGTGATAGTTGGGATCGAACGGCTGGTCGGCGGCTCCGCCCCACAGCTTGGCCTGCTCGGGGGTCATCTTGACCTCGGCGCCCGAGAACAGGCCGCCCGCCGGGATGCCGGCCAGGGTGAACCCGTCGTAGTCCGAGCGGCCGTCGAACGAGGTGTCCTGCGCGGTCTTGCCGACCGACTTCAGGTAGGCGACCAGCGCGCGTTCGATGCCCGCGGAGCCCTCCGGCACCACCGGCTGGCCGCGCGCGTCCATCGGCAGCGATTGGTCGCCGTCGTAGGTGAAGTAACCCGGGTTAGGCGAGGCGAGCATGTCGAAGTTCAGGTACAGCGCAATGTCTTTGAGCCCGTCCAGGTTCAGCGACTCCACGTAGTTGCGCGATCCGATCAGCCCGAGTTCCTCCGCCCCCCAGAAGCCGAACCGCACCGCGTTGTGCACCTGGGGCGAGTTCCCCAGCTGCAAGGCGGTTTCCAGGACCGCGGCCACGCCCGACCCGTCGTCGTTGATGCCCGGGCCCTCCGGAACGCTGTCCAAGTGCGCGCCCACCATCACCACGTCGGTGGGCGACCCGGTCTTGGTCTGCGCAATGACGTTGCGGGCCTTGAACGTCTGGACGCTCGCGTTGAGCTTGATCGTGGTCGGTCCCGGCTGCCCGCGCAGCTGGAGCCCGACGGACTTGGTGACGCTGACCACCGGGATCTTGACGTCCGTGTCGGCCCCGAGGGTGCCGCCCATCTGTTGCTCGTCGACGTTGTCGACGACGATCATCGCGACGGCGCCGTGCTGCGCCGCGGCATCCTCCTTCTGGGCGAACGGGCAGCTGCCGCGGTCCACCAGTACCACCGCGCCCTGCACCCGAAGCCCGTCCAAGTCGGAGGGCTTGCAGCCCGGGCTATCCCCGGGCGGAACCGCCACCAGGGGCCCGCCCACACCGTTCGGTGGGGTGCCGCGGCTGAACTCCAGCGCTCGCGCCTCCACGGTCGCGCCGCCGACCGTCACCACCGGCTTTTCGCTGTGGAATACCCGCGCCGAGAACTCGGGTGTCTGGACGTCAAACCCGCTGTCGCGCAACTTATTCACCACATAGTCGACGCTGGCCTCGTAGCCCGGGGTGCCCACGGCGCGGTTGCCGTTGTTGGCGTCGGCGATGTCCTGCAGCTTCGAAAGGTGCGCCATCATCGCGTCGACGGTGACCTTGTCATGGAGGGCGGTGGCGAACGCGGCCGCGGCGGGGTTGCTGGTCGCCGGCTGCGGGTCAGGGCAGCGATGCGAGCAGCCGGCCAGCAATGCGGTGAGAGCGACCACGGCGAGTGCCGCAGGGATCGTCCGCGGTTTTTTAACCATCGCGACCCAGGTTAGACATAGAGCGCGCTGAATGGCGTAAACGGGATGTTGCGCACCACAAACCACGTCGCCACCAACAGCAGCGCCACCATCGCCGACCACCGCCGGTGTTGCCAGCCCCGGATCCGCCGGCCGGTCATGCGCCCGTAGGTCCACGCCGCGTACGCCCAGACCAACAACGCCAGCGCCACCAAACCCAGCGCGTTGAACCTCGCGGCCGCCGCCATGTCGCCGTGCATCAGCGAATACAACATGCGCGCGCTGCCGCACCCGGGGCAATCGACGCCCAACAGGGCCTTGGTGGGGCACACCGGCAGCGGGCCGCCCGGCGTCGTCGGATCTCCCACCCAGGTGGCCGCGCACACGAACGCGGCGGCCGCCGCCACCGTAAGCGGCGCGCCCAGCTCCCGGGACTCAGGACGTAGCGGAAAGCGTCGCGGCAAGGGCGTTCGTCGTGCCCGCATCGAGACCACCGGCCACCGACACGATGATGAGGACGGCAACCCAGACGGCCCAGATGACGACGGACCAGATCACCCACTTCCGGGCGCTGGCGGCGGCCGCCTGCGCCTCGGCATGCAAACCCTGGGCCCACAACCCATTGACGGAGGCCGCCTTCACGATTGCGACGATCCCGGTGATCGGGAAGCAGAACAATGTCGCCAGAATCGCCCACACCAAGTTGTTGTTCGGGGCAAGGCCGGCGGGCTGTGCCGGCGGGTACCCGGGCGGCGGCGGGGGTGGCTGCTCAGTCATGGATTCTCCAGGGGGAAAGAATGTCGCTGGTGTGAGGCCGTGCTTACCCTACCCGAGGCAGGCAATAACCGCGCTATCTGCGCGGATATTCATCATTTCCGGTGACCGCGCCAACGTGGTCGGCGTGCCGTGAAGATTGAAAACCGTTGATTATCAACCACTTTGCCGAATCGAGGCCACCAGCGCGGATCGCGGTCACATTATGTCGGCCCAACCGGAAAGCGGCCCAAATAGACAATTTCCAGCGGAATGTGTTGCATGGACAGGACATAGCCCTACGATCCCTTGTAACGGCCCGACGTTAGGAGCCAACAATGCCTCTTCTCAGCAGGGCGCTGCGTTTCGCGGCGTCCACCGCGCTGGCGGGTGGTTTCGCGCTCGCCGGCGCCGCCGCGGCGACCGCGGACCCCACCGGCAACCCGGCGGACGTCAACACGCTGGCCGGATCGTTGTCGAAGGGCTACGACCTGAACAACTGCAACCCCGGAAAGCTCGACGCGGGTGAGCTGGCCGTGCTCACCTGCGGTCAAAGCTCCGACCCCGCCGGGCCCGTCCAGGCCAGGTACATCCTGTTCAGCAACGGCGACAACCTGGCCGCCTCGTTCAAGACGAGCATCAAGGACGACGTCCTGGCCGCCTGCGGGGACAGCGGCCAATCGCCCACCACGTGGCCTAAGGGCACCAACGGCGCCAGCTCCGGATCGGTGGCGTGTGGCACGTATCAGAATGCCGCCGAGGTCATCTGGACCACGGACTCCAAAAATGTGTTGGGCCTCATCCGCGGGCCGAACGCCGACGTCCAGGCGCTGTACCAGTGGTGGCTCGTCAACCGCTGACGTATCCGGCTGGGCCGCACCGCATTCCGCTGCAAAGGAGTTCGAAGATGTTCCCTCTCGCAAGCGCGCTGCGTGCCGCGACGGCGGTGGCCCTCCTGGGCGGCTCCGCCCTGGCCGGCGCCGCCGCGGCGACGGCGGACCCCAACACGGGCAACTCGACGGACATCGACACGCTGACCGCCACGCTGTCGAAGGGCTACAGCCTCGACAATTGCCAGCCGGCCCCGTTGTCGGGTCCCGTGCTGGCCGAGCTCGATTGCGGGCAAAGCCCCGACCCCAATGGCCCGGCCGCCGGCGTCTACCAGCTCTTCGACAACGGCACCGACCTGGCCGCGGCGTTCACCTCGGGCATCCACGGCGTATCCCTGAGCCCGTGCGGGGACAACGGCGAGTCACCGGGGACCTGGCGCCAGGGCAGCTACGGTCAGAACGCCGGACAGGTGGCCTGCGGCACGTACAAGGACGCCGCGGTGATCACCTGGACGACCGACGCCAAGAACGTGCTGAGCCACGTCCGCGCGTCCAACACCGACGTCAACGCGCTCTACCAGTGGTGGCGCACCAACGGCTGACCCGCTAGAGCCGCGCGGCAACCAGGTCCGCCACCGCGCGCATCCCGGCGGCGTTGGGGTGCAGCGGTGCCGGCCCGCCCGGCAGCGGCACGCCGTAGCGCGCGGGGCCGGTCGTCCACGGTTCGGCCGACCAGGCGTGGTGCTCCCGGCTCGCGGCGGCCGCGCCGACGACCTCGCAGCCGGTTGCCACCGCGGCCTCGGCCGTGAGGCGTTCCAGGGTCGCGGCCACATGGCGGCCCAGCTCGGCATCCGCTTCGCGCAGCGGCGCGGCCGCCGCACCCGCGGGCGGCAGGATCGTCAGGTAGTCGACGAAGAAAACCCGGGCCCCCGGGGCGCGCCGGCGCAGCTCGGTGCCGACCGCGCACAAGGAATCGAACACCTCCGCCAGGGCGCGGTCGCGGGTGTCGCGGTCCAGCAGTTCGGAGATGCGTCGCCCCAGCAGCGGCAGCCGCCGCGCGGCGTGCGGCAGGGAGGCGACCATCAACAGCGGCACGTAGCCGACGTCGTTGCCACCGATGGTCACGGTGACCACGCTTTCCGAGCCGTCCAGCGCGGCGATCTGGGGCGCCTTGCCGCGCTGGCTATCCGCCAGCACGTGAGCGGTCGTCGCGCCGGAAAAGGTGACGTCAACCAGCCCCAGGTTCAGCCGCTCGGCGACCAGGTGGGGGTAGTTGCGGGCCGACCGGCCCGACCACAGCGGGGCGCCCACCGCTCGTGGCCGGATTCCGGGGCCGGCTGCCATCGAACTGCCCAGGGCGACATAGCGTTTCATCAATTTTACGGATCCGGGCTGGAAGCCTGCGCCCAGAATCGCTTGGGGATCCGCCCGGCCTGCCGCGCCAGGTGGCCGGCGGTGACGGCGGCGGCCATCGCGGCGGCCATGGCGGGCGGGTCGGCGGCGCGGGTCACCGCGGTGGCCAACAGGACGGCGTCGCAACCCAATTCCATCGCCAGCGCCGCGTCGCTGGCCGTCCCGATGCCGGCGTCGAGCACCACCGGGACGCCGGCCCGTGCGACGATCATCTCGATGTTGTGCGGGTTGGTGATGCCCAGGCCGGTGCCGATCGGGGCGCCCAGCGGCATCACCGCCGCGCAACCGGCGTCTTCGAGCCGGCGGGCCAGCGCGGGGTCATCGTTGGTGTAGGGCAGGACGACGAACCCGTCGTCGACCAATTGCTCTGCCGCGCGGACCAATTCGACGGCGTCGGGCAACAGGGTGCGTTCGTCGGCAATCACCTCGAGCTTGACCCAGTTGGTGTTGAGCGCCTCGCGGGCCAGCTGTGCCGTGAGCACCGCCTCGGCCGCGCCGCGGCACCCCGCGGTGTTGGGCAGCGGCGTGATGCCCAGCCGGTTGAGCAGGTCCAGCAGTCCGGTGCCACCCTCGGCGTCGACGCGGCGGATCGCCACGGTGGTCAGCTCGGTGCCCGAGGCGATCAGCGCCTCCTCCAGCACCGCCAGGTTGGTCGCCCCGCCGGTGCCCATGATGAGCCGCGAGGCGAAGCTGCGGTCCGCGATCGTCAGTTTTGTCTCAACCACCTTGCACCGCCGTCATCACCTCGAGTCGGATCGGCCCGGAAAGCCCGGAAGGTCCGGAAGGTCCGGAAAGCTCGGAAAGCCTTGTCGCCCAGCTCGATCGCGGCAGTACCGCCTGATCCAGGGCGACCGCGATGCCGCGGTCCGGGAAGCCGAGCGACTTCAGCAGGGCGGCGACCGTGGTCCGTTCGTCGACTTCGACCTGCCGCTCGTTGACCGTGACGATCATGCGTGGGCTCCAACCGGGAGGAGTTCGGACACAATTTGTTCGGCCGTCCACGGCGCCAACAGGAAGCCGGACCGGCCATGGCCGGCCGCGAGCAGGGTCCGCCCGTCCAGGCGCCGCACCAGCGGCAGGTTGTCGGGCGTCATCGGCCGCAGCCCCGCGGCGCACTCGGCCAGCTCGTACTCCCCGAGCGCCGGCACCACCGCGCACGCGTCGTCGAGCAGGTCGCGCACGCCCGCCACCACCGGGGCGGTGTCGCGTCCGTGCTCGTATTGGGTGGCGCCGACGACGACGCCGTCGGAGCGCGGCACCAGGTACACCTGCCGTCCGTGCACGCGGGCGCGAATCACCCTGCCCAGCAACGGCATACACCCCTTTCGCCAGCGCAGGCGCAGCACCTCGCCCTTCACCGGGCGCACCGGCAGCCCGGGCCACAGCGAGGGCGCGTCGATGCCGTTGGCGATCACCACCGCGTCGGCCTCGACGCGGGCGAGGTCGTGCACGGGCGCCGCCCACTCGACCCCGAGCCGCTCGCAGGCCAGGGCCAATCCCTCGAGCACGGCGCGGTTGTCCACCGCCAGCTCGGTGGGTGCCCGAAAGCCATGCCGGATGCCTTGGGCCAACAGGGGTTCCACGTCGCGGGCGGCCGACTCCCACACCACCGGATGGCCCTGCTGGGACAGCCAGTCCGCGACCGTGCGCAGATCCGCCACGTCGGCCCGGTCGACGGCCACCACCAGCGACTCGCGGGCGGTGATCACCTCCGGCGGCAGCCCGTCGGTGAAGCCACCCTCGCGCCACAGCCGCAGCGACTCCAGGCCCAGCCGCAGCAACCGCTCCTCACCGGGCCAGCCCTCGCTGTGCGGGGCGAGCATGCCGCCCGCCACCCAGGAGGCGCCCGGCTCGCCGGTGCGATGCACCCGCACCGACCAGCCGGCCTGGGCGGCCCGGCGCGCCACCGACAGCCCGATGACGCCGCCGCCCACCACGGCGACCGAGCCGGCCGCTGACCCGGTTGACATCCTTGCTCCCTTCGCCGGCATGACCCGGATCAGGTTCGACGGTAAGGGCCGCGCGCCCACTCTCAGTCCCCGCTCGTTTCGGTTGCCCGGGACTCCCGTGCTCTTCTACCCGTCCCACGCTAGCGCGCTAGCGTCGCGGTGTGCACGACCGTCCCGCCCGGCTCGCCCGTCTCGGTGCCGCGAGGCTGTATCTGTGCACCGACGCGCGTCGTGAGCGCGGTGATTTGGCCGAGTTCGCCGACGCCGCCCTGGCCGGCGGGGTGGACATCGTCCAGCTGCGCGACAAGGGATCGGCCGGCGAGCGGCGGTTCGGGCCGCTCGAGGCGCGCGACGAGCTGGCCGCCTGCGAGATCCTCGCCGAGGCGGCCCGCCGCCACGGCGCCCTGTTCGCGGTCAACGACCGCGCCGACATCGCCCGCGTTGCCGGCGCCGACGTGCTGCACCTGGGCCAGGGCGACCTGCCGCTGGAGGCGGCGCGCGGCATCCTCGGCCCGGACACGCTGGTCGGCCTGTCCACCCACGACCCCGATCAGCTCGCGGCCGCTGCGGCCGGTGGCGCGGACTATTTCTGCGTCGGCCCTTGCTGGCCGACCCCGACCAAACCCGGACGGGAGGCGGCGGGGCTGCCGCTGGTGCGGGCCGCCGCCGTGGTCGGCCGCGACAAGCCCTGGTTCGCGATCGGCGGCATCGACCGCGAGCGGCTGCCCGACGTGCTCGGGGCCGGCGCGCGGCGGGTCGTGGTGGTGCGGGCGATCACCGCGGCCGAGGATCCCCGGGCCGCGGCGCAGCGACTCAAGTCAGCGCTTGCAGCAGCGAGCTGAGCCGCGGACTCACCGCAACCTGGTCCGCCTCGAGTGGGTTGCCGGGCATGCACCACACGAACTCCCCGGCCTCGACCTCGACCGTGCGCGGCAGGTGATGGCGCCTCGCGTCGCCGTGGGCCAGCGGCAACAGCTCCGGCGCGGTGCGCAGCCCCCGCCAACTGGCCGCGAAGCCGGGATGCAGCGGCAGATTGGCCACCTCGGTCTCGGCGACCCAGCGCATCTCGGCGCTCTCCCGGTTGGGGACGGTGTCCAGCAGCTCGGGCGCGTCGGCGACGACGGTCGTGTACGTCCAGTGCGCGCCGCCGAGCCCGAAGACCTCGGCGGTGACCACCGTCGCCCGCACCGTCAGCAGCTCGCCCAGCAGGCCGGCCTCTTCGTGCGCCTCGCGGACCGCCGTCTGTTCCGGGGTCTCGTGGCTGTCCCGGGCGCCGCCCGGCAGCCCCCAGGTGCCGCCCTGGTGGCTCCACACCGCGCGATGCTGCAGCAAAACCGCGGGCGTGCCGTCGGGCCGGGGCGCGCGCAACAGCAGGCCGGCCGCGCCGAAGCGTCCCCAATAGTGCGCGCCGCTGTCGGATACCACCCATCCGTCGCCGTCGCCCTGCACCGGTTCAGGATATGCAGGCGGCCAACGTCAATTGGGTCACCTCCCCACATCCGCCCGAACATTCTCTTAGAATTCGCTTATCCGGGTTCGTGCAGCGAAGTTACAGGGGCTGATCAGACGTGACGGTTGAGCTGGCGCACCCGTCGACCGAGCCGAAGGGATCTCGGTCGCCGGCCGAGCCCGCACACCCCCGGTGGTGGTTCATCGCGACGACGCCGGGGCGCATCCTGACCATCGGGATCGTGCTGGCCGCCCTCGGCGTCTCCAGCGCCATCGCCACCTCGACGACCATCAACCACCGCCAGCAGGTGCTGTCCACGGTCCTCAACCACACCGAGCCGCTGTCGTTCGCCGCGGGGCGGCTCTACACCACGCTGTCGGTGGCCGACGCGGCGGCGGCCACCGCGTTCATCGCCCAGGCCGAGCCGCAGCCGGTCCGCCAGCGCTACGAGCAGGCCATCACCGACGCCGCGGTCGCGGTCACCAGGGCGTCGAGCGGCCTGACCGACGAGCCGCTGGTGCAGTTGCTGGGCCGGATCAACGCCGAGTTGGCCGTCTATACCGGGCTGATCGAGACCGCGCGCACCAACAACCGGGCAGGCAACCCGGTCGGGTCGGCGTACCTGTCGGAGGCCTCGGGGCTGATGCAGTCGCGCATCCTGCCCGACGCGCAGCAGCTCTACCAGGCGACGTCGGCGCGCGTGGACAGCGAAACCACCGCGTCCACCCGCTTCCCGGCCCCGGTGATCCTCGTCGTCATCGCCACCGGGGTGTTCGGGTTCTTCTCCCACCGCTGGCTGGCCCGGCGCACCCGGCGCCGAATCAACCCCGGTCTGATCGTCGCCGGCCTCGCTATCCTCGTCATGGTGGTATGGGTCGGAACCGCGCTCGCCATCTCCACGGCCGCCAGTCAGAGCGCCAAGAACACCGCCGCGGAGTCGCTGCGGACCGTCACCAACGTCGCCATCACCGCCCAGCAGGCGCGGGCCGACGAGACGCTGTCGCTGATCCGCCGCGGCGACGAAGAGGTGCGCAAGCAATCCTTCTATCAGCGCATCGATGCCATGCACGCCCAGCTCGACCAGTACCTGTCGCGCAGCGACGCCGTCGACAAACCCGACCTGCAGGGCGCCGACCAGCTGCTGCTGCGGTGGCGCCAGGCCAACGACCGGATCAACTCCTACATCTCGGTGGGCAACTACCGCGAGGCCACCCGGGTGGCGCTGGGCAGCGGCGAGGACGACTCCACCCCGGCGTTCGACAAGCTCGACGACTTGCTGGGCAAGGCGATGGAGCAGAGCCGCACCCACCTGCGCAACGACGTGCTCAACGCGCGCGGCGGGCTGTCCGGCGCGCAGGTCGGCGGCGTGGTGCTCAGCCTCGGGGCGGCCATCGCCGTGGCGCTGGGGTTGTGGCCACGGCTCAAGGAGTATCGATAATGGCGCGGCCGGCACGGGTCTGCGGCGCGCTCGTCGCTGCCTTGATGGGCGCGACGCTGGCGGGCTGCGGCCACACCGAATCGCTGACCGTCGCGACCGTTCCGACGCTGCCGCCGCCCACGCCGGTCGGCATGCAGGAGTTGCCGCCCCAGCCGCCGCTGCCGCCCGACACCGCCAATCAGGACTGCGACCCGACCGCGAGCCTGCGCCCCTTCCCCACCAAGGCCGAGGCCGACGCCGCCGTCGCCGACATCCGCGCCCGCGGCAGGCTGATCGTGGGCCTCGACATCGGCAGCAACCTGTTCAGCTTCCGCGACCCGATCACCGGCGAGATCACCGGCTTCGACGTCGACATCGCCGGCGAGATCGCGCGCGACATCTTCGGCGCCCCGTCGCATGTCGAGTACCGCGTGCTGTCGACCGACGAGCGCATCACCGCGCTGCAGCGCTCGGAGGTCGACGTCGTCGTCAAGACGATGACCATCACCTGCGAGCGGCGCAAGCTGGTCAACTTCTCCACCGTCTACCTCGACGCCAACCAGCGCATCCTCGCCCTGCGCGACGCACCGATAACCAAGCCCGCGGACCTGTCCGGCAAGCGGGTGTGCGTGGCGCGGGGGACCACGTCGCAGCGCCGGATCCAGCAGATCGACCCCCCACCGGTCATCGTGTCGGTGGTGAACTGGGCCGACTGCCTGGTGGCCATCCAGCAGCGCAGCATCGACGCCGTCAGCACCGACGACTCGATCCTGGCCGGCCTGGTGGAGGAGGACCCCAACCTGCACATCGTCGGGCCGAACATGGCGACCCAGCCCTACGGCATCGGCATCAACCTGAACAACACCGGGCTGGTGCGGTTCGTCAACGGCACCCTGGAACGCATCCGCCGGGACGGGACGTGGAACACGTTGTACCGCAAGTGGTTGACGGTACTGGGGCCCGCACCCGGCCCGCCCACGCCGAGGTATGTGGACTGATGGCCGAACCCCTGGACGCCAAAGATCCCGAAGACCCGGGCAGCCAGCCGCCGGACGCGCAGACGGGCGCCGAGTCGCGGCCCCAGGCCACCCAGGCGCTGTTCCGCCCCGACTTCGACGACGACGACGACTTCCCGCTGATCGGCGGCATCGACGATGCGCCGGAACGGATGACCCCGGCCACCCGGGTGCTGCCCCCGACCAGGCAGCTCGGCGGTGGCCTGGTCGAGATCCCCCGCGTGCGCGACATCGATCCGCTCGAGGCGCTGATGACCAACCCGGTGGTGCCCGAGTCCAAGCGGTTCTGCTGGAACTGCGGAAAGCCGGTCGGGCGGTCCGGCTCGGAGAACCGGGGCGCGTCCGAGGGCTGGTGCCCGTCCTGCGGCAGCCCCTATTCCTTTCTGCCTCAACTGAATCCAGGTGACATAGTCGCCGGCCAATACGAGGTCAAGGGCTGCATCGCCCACGGCGGGTTGGGCTGGGTGTACCTGGCGCTCGACCACAACGTCAACGACCGGCCGGTGGTGCTCAAGGGCCTGGTGCACTCCGGTGACGCCGAGGCGCAGGCGATCGCGATGGCCGAACGCCAGTTCCTCGCCGAGGTGGTGCACCCGCAGATCGTGCAGATCTTCAACTTCGTCGAGCACACCGACCGGCACGGGGACCCGGTCGGCTACATAGTGATGGAGTACATCGGCGGTCAGTCGCTGCGGCGAAGGCTCAAAGACGGGAGAACCGACAAGCTTCCGGTCGCCGAGGCCGTCGCCTACCTGCTGGAGATTTTGCCCGCGCTCAGTTACCTGCATTCCATCGGCCTGGTCTACAACGACCTGAAGCCGGAGAACATCATGCTCACCGAGGAGCAGCTCAAGCTGATCGACCTGGGTGCGGTGTCGCGGATCAACTCGTTCGGATACCTTTATGGCACACCGGGGTTCCAGGCGCCGGAGATCGTGCGGACCGGCCCGACGGTGGCCACCGACATCTACACGGTGGGGCGCACCCTGGCCGCGTTGACACTGAACCTGCGCACCCGCAACGGCCGCTACGTCGACGGGCTGCCCGACGACGATCCCGTGCTCAAGACCTACGACTCGTTCGGCCGGCTGCTGCGCCGTGCCACCGATCCCGACCCGCGGCGCCGGTTCTCCACCGCCGAGGAGATGTCCGCCCAGTTGATGGGGGTGCTGCGCGAGGTGGTCGCCCACGACACCGGGATCCCGCGGCCCGGCCTGTCGACCATCTTTTCGCCGAGTCGCTCGACGTTCGGGGTGGACCTGCTCGTCGCGCACACCGACGTGTACCTGGACGGCCAGGTCCACTCGGAGAAGCTGACCGCCCGCGAGATCGTGACCGCGCTGCCGGTGCCGCTGGTCGACCCGACCGACGTCGCGGCGCCGGTGCTGCAGGCGACCGTGCTCTCGCAGCCGGTGCAGACGCTGGACTCGTTGCGTGCGGCCCGCCACGGGTCGCTGGACGCCGACGGCATCGAGGTGGCCGAGTCGGTCGAGCTGCCGCTGATGGAGGTCCGCGCCCTGCTGGACCTGGGCGACGTGGCCAAGGCCACCCGCAAGCTCGACGACCTGGCCGAGCGCGTCGGCTGGCGATGGCGGCTGGTGTGGTACCGCGCCGTCGCCGAGCTGCTCACCGGCGACTACGATTCCGCCACGAAGCATTTCACCGAGGTGCTGGACCTCTTCCCCGGCGAGCTCGCGCCCAAGCTGGCGCTGGCGGCCACCGCGGAGCTGGCCGGCAATACCGACGAGCACAAGTTCTACCAGACGGTGTGGAAGACCAACGACGGCGTGATCTCGGCGGCGTTCGGCCTGGCCAGATCCCTTTCCGCCGAGGGCAATAGAGAGGAGGCCGTCAGCACGCTGGACGAAGTCCCGCCCACCTCAAGGCATTTCACCACCGCCCGGCTGACCAGCGCCGTCACGCTGATGTCGGGCCGCTCGGCCGGCGAGATCACCGAGACGCAGATCCGCGACGCGGCCCGCCGGGTGGAGGCGTTGCCGCCCACCGAGCCCCGCGTGCTACAGATCCGCGCGCTGGTGCTCGGCGGCGCGATGGACTGGCTGGAGGACAACCGGGACAAGAAAGCCAGCACCAACCACATCCTGGGTTTCCCGTTCACCGAGCACGGCCTGCGGCTGGGCGTGGAGGCGTCGCTGCGCAGCCTGGCCCGCGTCGCGCCCACGCAGCGCCACCGGTACACGTTGGTGGACCTGGCGAACGCCGTGCGGCCCACGAGTACGTTCTGACCGTTTGCTCGGTTGTGAATCGTTGGCTTTGGGTGTGAAGCCTGCGCGATATTCCGCCCCGAATCCCGCCCTGCCCGCCCACGCGAATGCGGTCAGCCCGCGTCGATTGCCGTCAGGCCGCCGGTCCAACCGCGTTCGACCATCGCCCCGCGCACTCGGTGCACGATGTCGGCCCGGTGGTCCTCGGCGACGACCCGGACGATGAGCCAGCCCATCCGCTCGAGGGTCTCCAGCCGCCGGATGTCGTAGACGTAGCGCCGGCGGTCGGTTTGGTGCTGGTCACGTTCATATTCGACGCCAACGAGATACTCCTCCCAGCCCACGTCGATGTGTGCGACCGGGGTACCGCCGGCGCCCAGCACCGGTATCTGGGTGTGCGGGCGCGGGAATCCGGCCTCGACGAGCAGCAGCCGCAGGTAGCTTTCCCTGGGCGACCGCGCGCCGGCGTCGACGAGTTCGAGCGCGGCCTCCAGGCGCCGCAGCCCGGGCGAACCGGGGTGGCGCCGCGCAACGCGCAGCACGTCGTCGACCTTGAAACCCGTCGCGGCCGCCAGCGCATCCAGCCGCGCGACCGCCGAGTGGATGGCTCCGCCCCGGCCGATGTCGAAGGCGGTGCGTTCCGGGGTGGTGACCGGGCGACCGTCGATGGTCTGCGTCTCGCCGTCACGCAGCGCGTAGCGCCGGGTCAGCACCCCGCGTGGCGGCCGGGTGTTGTTGTATACCAGCTCGATTGGGACGCCGTCGGGAATCCACTTGGCGCCGTGCAGCGCCGCGGCGGCCGCGCCCGTGAAGATCCCCCGCCCCCGCGACCACAGGCCCGCGGCGGCGATGCGCTGCTCGAGGGACGGGCGGATCCGCCGGGACAGGTAGACGCCGGGCAGGACGGCACAGTATTGCGTCCGCAGCCGGTGGCGGCTGAGCGCGCCCCGTCCCAGCGCCGCACTGCCGATGAATGGTCCCGTCGAGTCACGCATGCCGCGAAGGGTCGCACGACAAGCACGCCCCGCGTATTCGTTCATCCACAGGCCGAGCGGGCCGCGGCCGGCGCTACAGCACCGCCACGCAGTCGCGGGCGATGGCCAGTTCTTCGTTGGTCGGGACCACCAGCACGGCGATTCGCGAGCCATCCGCCGATATCCGCCGGGCGCCCGCGCCCGCGGCCAGGTTGCGGCGCTGGTCGACCGCGATGCCCAACTCCTCCAGCCCGGCCAGCGCGTCGCGGCGCACCGCGGCGTCGTTCTCGCCGATCCCGGCGGTGAAGGTGATGACGTCGGTGTGCCCCAGCACGGCCAGGTAGGCGCCGATGTACTTGCGGAGCCGGTGAATGAACACGTCGTAGGCCAATTGCGCTGCGTCATCCCCAGATTCGATCATCGCGCGCAGCCGGCGGAAGTCGCGCTCGCCGGCCAGGCCCCAGACGCCCGACTGGTTGTTGAGCATGGATTCGATCTTGTCGACGTCCATGTTCGCCCTCCGCCAGAGGTAGCTGATGACGCCGGGGTCGATGTCACCACTGCGGGTGCCCATCACCAGGCCCTCCAGCGGAGTCAACCCCATCGAGGTCTCGACCGGCTTGCCGCCGGCGATCGCCGACGCCGACGCGCCGTTGCCCAGGTGCAGCACAATTTGATTCACGGCGCCCAGTGGCCTGCCCAGGAATTCGGCGGCCCGCTCGCCGACGTACCGGTGCGAGGTGCCGTGGAATCCGTAGCGGCGTATCCGCCATCGCTCGGCCAGCTCCCGGTTCATCGCGTACGTCGCGGCCGCGGCCGGCAGGTCGTGGAAGAACGCGGTGTCGAACACGGCGACGTGCGCCACGTCCGGCAACAGCCGGCGCGCCACCTTGATTCCCTGCACCGCGGGCGGATTGTGCAGCGGCGCAAGCTCCGACAGCTTCTCGAGCTCGGCGATCCGCGCGTCGTCGAGCACCGTCGGGCGGTAGAAGTCATTGCCCCCGTGCACGACCCGGTGCCCGACCGCCACCAGGTCGCGCGCCCCCAGGTCCACGCCGGCCTCGCCCAGCTGCGCGAACGCCAGGCGCAGCGCCTCCTCGTGGTCGGCCACCCGCGACGACGGCTCGCCGATCTGCTGGATGCCCCCGCCCGTGCGCGTGACACCCGAATCCGGCTCGACGAGCTGGTATTTCAGCGACGACGAGCCGGCGTTGATCACCAGCACCAGCCGGTCGGTCATGTGCCCTGCGCCTGGATCGCGGTGATCGCAACCGTGTTCACGATGTCCTCGACCAGCGCGCCCCGGGACAGGTCGTTCACCGGCTTGCGCAGCCCCTGCAGCACCGGGCCGATCGCGATCGCCCCGGCGCTGCGCTGCACCGCCTTGTAGGTGTTGTTGCCGGTGTTGAGGTCGGGAAAGATCAGCACGGTGGCGCGCCCGGCCACCGGTGAGTCGTGCAGCTTGGTGGCCGCGACCGAAGGTTCGATGGCCGCGTCGTACTGGATGGGTCCCTCGACCAGCAATTGCGGATCCCGCTGACGCACCAGATCCGTTGCCGCCCTGACCTTGTCGACGTCGGCGCCGGCGCCGGACGCACCGGTCGAATACGAGAGCATCGCCACCCGCGGCTCGATGCCGAACTGCGCGGCGGTGCGCGCGGAGCTGATCGCGATGTCGGCGAGCTGCTCGGGGGTCGGATTCGGGACGATGGCGCAGTCGCCGTACACCAGCACCCGGTCGGGCAGGCACATGAAGAACACGCTCGAGACGGTGGACACATCGGGGGCGGTCTTGATGACCTCGAATGCCGGCCGTACGGTGTGCGCGGTGGTGTGGGCGGCACCGGAGACCATGCCGTCGGCCGTGCCGTCGTAGACCATCATGGTGCCGAAATACGTCGCGTCGCGAAGGATCTCACGGGCGTGTTCGACGGTGACCCCCTTCGCCTTGCGTAACTCCGCGTACTGCTCGGCGAACTTGCCGCGCAGCTCGCTGGTGAGCGGGTCGATCACCGTGGCGTCGTCCAGGTTCACGCCGAGTTCCGCCGACCGCAGGCGGATTTGGGCCTCGTCGCCGAGGATCGTCAGGTTGGCGACGCCGCGCTGCAGCAGCCGCCCGGCGGAGCGGAGGATGCGGTCGTCGTCGCCCTCGGGCAGGACGATGTGCCTGCGGTCCGAGCGGGCGCGCAGCTGCAGCTGGTAGGTGAACATCTGCGGTGTGGTGACGGTCGGGATCGAAATGGCAAGCTGTGCCAGCAGATCCGTGATATCCACGTGGCGGTCCATCAGCTGAAGCGCGGTGTCGATCTTGCGCTGGGAGGCGGCGGTGACCCGGCCCCGGGCGGCGGCGGCCGCGCTGGCGGTGTCGTAGGTGCCCAGCGCGGTGGCGATGATCGGCAACCGCAGCCGCAGGCCGGACACCAGGGCCGCGATCGACGGATGCAGCTCGAACCCGCCGTTGAGGACTAGGCATGACAGCGACGGAAACCCTTCGGCCGCATGGGCGCTGGCGACGGCGAGCACGACGTCGGAGCGGTCGCCGGGGGTGATGACCGCCATGCCGTCGCGCAGCCGCTCCAGGCAGTGGTCGGCGGTCATCCCGGCGACCATCACGCCGGTGACCTCGCGTTCGCGCAGGGGCGCCTCGCCGCTCACCGGCGTCCCGTCGACGGCGCGCTCCAGCTCGGCCACCGTCGGCGCGGTCAGCAGCGGCTCTTCGGGCAGCACATAGGCGGGCGGGGCGAACGCGCGCAGCGCCCCGACGACGTCCTGCAGCTCCGCGGGTTCGCACCGGTTGGCCACCACCGCCGCGGTGTGGGCGCGGTGGGCGGTCAGCTCGGCGAGGCAGACCTCGACGACGTCGGCGACCTCCTTGGCGGTGCGGCCCTTGCCGCTCACCGACAGCAGCACCGGGACGCCGAGGTTGACCGCGATGCGCGCGTTGGCGGAAAGCTCGACGGGCCTGATGACGTCGGTGTAGTCGCTGCCGACGATCACCACCGCGTCGCACTCCCGTGCCACCTCGTGATACGCGTCGACGATGGTGGCGATCGCGGCGTCGGCGTCGGCGTGCAGCTGCTGGTAGGTCACGCCGACACAACGCTCGTAGGGCAGGCCCGCGCTGGTGTGCTCCAGCAGCAGTTCCAGGATGTAGTCGCGCTCGTCGCCCGAGGAATTCCGCGTGATGGGCCGGAACACGCCGACCCTGGCGACCGTCGCGGTCAGCCGGTGCAGCAGGCCGAGCGCGATCGTCGACTTGCCGGTCTCCGGTTCGGGGGCGGCGATGTAGATCGCGGAGGCCACGGGATCAGCCGAGCCGGCGCAGCCGGGGCGCGAGGTCCTTCTCGAAGAGGTCCAGGAACCGGCGCTGGTCGTGCCCGGGCGCGTGGAACACCAGGTGGTTGAGGCCCCACGTGACGTACTGCCCGACCTTTTCGACCGCCTCGTCCGGATCCGACGCGACGATCCAGCGCTTGGCGACCTGCTCGATCGGCAGCGCGTCGGCGGCCTTTTCCATTTCGATCGGGTCGTCGATGCTGTGCTTCTGCTCGGCGGTCAGCGACAGCGGCGCCCAGAACCGGGTGTTCTCCAGCGCCAGCTCGGGGTCGGGGTCGTAGGAGATCTTGATCTCGATCATCTTGTCGACGTCGTCGACGTTGCGGTCGGCGGCCGCGGCGCCCTCGCGGACGGCGGGCATCAGCTTTTCGGTGTAGAGCTCCTCCCCCTTGCCGGAGGTGCAGATGAACCCGTCGCCGGCGCGTCCGGCGTACTTGGCCACCGCCGGGCCGCCCGCTGCGACGTAGACGGGGACGCCGCCCTCGGGCACGTCGTAGATCGAGGCCCCCTTGAGCCGGTAGTACTCGCCGTCGAAATCGACGCGGTCGCCGCGCCACAGTTCCCGCATCAGGCGCACCGACTCGCGCAGCCGGGCGAACCGCTCCTTGAACTCCGGCCAGTCGCCCTCGTATCCCGTGGCGATCTCGTTCAGCGCCTCGCCCGTGCCGACGCCGAGGAAGATGCGGTCCGGGTACAGGCAGGCCATGGTGGCGAACGCCTGCGCGATGACGGCCGGGTTGTAGCGGAAGGTGGGGGTGAGCACCGAGGTGCCCAGCGTGATCCGCTTGGTGCGTTCGCCGACGGCCGTCATCCAGGCCAGCGAGAACGGGGCGTGCCCGCCGTCGTGCCGCCAGGGCTGGAAGTGGTCGCTGACGGTCGCGCTATCCATGCCGTGCCCTTCGGCGGCGACGGCCAGCTCGACGAGCTCGCGCGGTGCGAATTGTTCGGCGGACGCCTTGTATCCGAGTTTCAGTTCAGCCACCAGTTATTTCTACTCCTGGTAGCGACGCTCCTAGACTCGCGGGCATGGGACCGACCCTGGTGCAGGTCACCGACACCGTCTACCTTGCGCAGGGCGGCGCCGTCAACTGGATCCTGGTGGTCGACGGCACCGGCGTCATGCTGATCGACGCCGGCTATCCCGGGGACCGCGAGGACGTGCTGGCCTCGCTGCGGCAGCTGGGCTACGACGCGGGCGACGTGCGCGCCATCGTGCTGACGCACGCGCACGTCGACCACCTGGGCTCGGCGATCTGGTTCGCCCGCGAGCACGGCACCCCGGTGTACTGCCACGCCGAGGAGGTGGGGCACGCCAAGCGGGAGTGCCTGCAGCAGGCCTCGGTTTTCGATGTGGCACTGCGCATCTGGCGGCCGCGGTGGGCGGTGTGGGGCCTGCACGTGGTGCGCAGCGGCGGCCTGATCCGCGACGGCATCCCCTCGGCGCGGGCGCTGACCGCCGAGGTGGCCGCCGGGCTGCCCGGCCACCCGACGCCCGTCTTTTCCCCCGGGCACACCGGCGGGCACTGCTCGTACGTCGTCGACGGCGTGCTGGCCAGTGGCGACGCGCTGATCACCGGGCACCCGCTGCTGCGCCACCGCGGGCCCCAGCTGCTGCCGGCGGTGTTCAGCCACAGCCAGGAGGATTGCCTGCGCAGCCTGAGCGCGCTGGGGTTGCTGGACACCGAGATCCTGCTGCCGGGGCACGGCGACGTGTGGCGCGGGCCGATCCGCGAGGCGACGGAGGCGGCTACCGCGCTTGCCCGGTGAGCCCCAGGTGCTCGCGCAGCGTCTCCCCGGAGTACCCGGTGCGGAACGCGCCGCGCTCCTGCAGCACCGGCACCACCCGGTCGACGAACTCGTCCAGGCCGCGCGGCGTCAGGTGCGGCACCAGGATGAACCCGTCGCACGCGTCGGCCTGGATGTAGGTGTCGATCTCGTCGGCGATCCGCGCCGGCGTGCCGACGAACTGCTGGCGGCTGGTGACGGCGATGACCAGCTCGCGGATCGACAGGTTCTCGGCTTCGGCACGCTGGCGGTAGCGGCGGGCGACCTCCATCGGGTCGACGTGCCGGACCCGGCCCTGGGTCAGGCTGTCGCCGGTGGGCTCGACCTCGGGGAGCGGGCCGTCGGGGTCGTAGCCCGACAGGTCGCGACCCCACACCTGCTCGAGCATCGCGATCGCCGTCGCGCCGCTGACCTGTTGGTAGCGGATGTGCCGAGCCCTGTCCTGCGCCTCGGACTCGGTGTCGCCGATGACGAACGTCGCCGCCGGAAAGACCTTGAGCCGGTTGGGGTCCCGGCCGTAGGATGCGGCGCGGCCCTTGACATCGGCGTAGTAGCGCTGGCCGTCCTCCAGCGAGGAGTGCAGGGTGAACAGGGCGTCGGCGTTGCGGGCGCCGAACGCCCTGCCGTCGGCGGAGTCGCCGGCCTGCAGCAGTATCGGGTGGCCCTGCGGGCCCGCGGGCAGCGTCGCGAAGCCGCGCACGTCGAACTGCGGGCCGCGGTGGGCGACGCTGCGGATCCGGTCGGGATCGACGTACACCCCGGACTCGACGTCGGCCAGGACGGCGCCGGGGGCCCAGCTGTCCCAGAATTGGCGGGCCACGGCGAGGAACTCCTCGGCCCGTGCGTACCGGTCGGCGTGGTCGAGGAACCCGCCGCGGCGAAAGTTGGCGCCGGTGAAGGCGTCCGACGAGGTCACGATGTTCCAGCCGGCGCGGCCGCCGGACAGGTGGTCGAGCGATGCGAATTGCCTTGCCACCTCGAAGGGTTCGTTGAAGGTGGTGTTGATGGTGCCGGTCAGCCCGATCCGCTCGGTGACGCCCGCCAGCGCCGCCAGCACGGTGAACGTGTCCGGGCGGCCCACCACATCGAGGTCGTAGATGCGGCCGCGGTGCTCGCGCAGGCGCAGCCCTTCGGCCAGAAAGAAGAAGTCGAAGAGCCCGCGTTCGGCGGTGCGGGCCAGGTGCACGAACGACTCGAACTCGATCTGGCTGCCCGCGTCGGGGTCGGTCCACACGGTGGTGTTGTTCACGCCCGGGAAGTGAGCGGCCAGATGAATCGGCTTGCGCTGCTTGCCCTCCCGCACGCTCACTCGCCCAGCCCCCACCGCTTGGCGATCAGTTCGTGTGAGCGCAGCCGGTCTTCGCGGCGGTGGGTGACCGAGGTGATGACGAGCTCGTCGGCGCCGGTGACGCGCTGCAGCGCCGCCAGCCGGTCGGCCACCTCGTCCGCGTCGCCGACGAATTGGGTTGCCACCCTGTCGATCACGACCGCGAGCTGCTCGTCGGTCAGCGGGGCGCAATCGTCGGGGTCGGGATACGGGACGGCGCCGTCGCCGGCACGGATCGAATACACCCAATGGCCGTAGCTCGACGCCAAATGTTTGGCAGTGGCGGAATCGTCGGCGACCACGATGTCGGCCGACACCACGACGTAGGGCCGCGGCCGCGCCGGCGACGGGACGAAGGCGTCCCGGTAGGCGTCGATGGCCTCCAGCGCGGTCGCCGGAGTGAGGTGGTAGCTGGCCACGAACGGCAGTCCGCGCGCGCCGGCCTCCCGGGCGCTGCGCCCCCTGCTGCTGCCGAAGATCCACGGCGTCAGCGCGGCGCCCTCACCGGGCACCGCGTGCACGTCGAACCCGTCGACCTCGTAGGTTCCGGCCAGCATCGCCATGATGTCGCCGAGCTGCTCGGAAAAGTCGGGCGCGACGGCCTCGGGCTGCTGCAGGATCGCCATGGTCGCCCGCACCCGCCCGCTGCCCAGCAGCGCGCGCAGGTCGAACGGCGGCGGAATCACCACGCCGTCGACTTCGCGCCATTCCCGCGGGGGCTCGGGGGGCCGGCGCTTCGCGGGGGACCGTGGGCGCGGCTTGGTGATGCGCCGCTGCCCGGAGCGGCCCACGCCGAGGTCGATGCGGCCCGGGTGGAACGCGTCGAGCATCCCGAAGCTCTCCACCACCGCGGCGGCGGTGGTGTGGCTCAGCTGCACGGCCGCCGACCCGACGCGAATCGTGTTGGTGGCGGCCGCGATCTGGCCGATCAGCACCGCCGGCGCCGCGCTGGCGACGGCGACGAAGTGGTGTTCGGCGACCCAGAACCGGCGATAGCCCCACCGCTCGGCGTGCTGGGCCAGCTCGATGGTGGTGCGCAGCGCCGTCGGCGCGTCGCCGCCGGCGCTGATCGGGGACAGGTCGAGGACCGACAGCGGCACCGGGGTCATCGGTTCACCGCCGCGTAGCGGTTGGGCGCCACGGGCAGGCCGAGGCGCTCGCGCAGGGTTTCGCCCGGCCGGTAGGCGTCGCGGAAGAGCCCGGCCCGCCGCAGCAGCGGCACCACCTCGTCGACGATCACGGGCAGGTCGGTGGCGTTCACGGCCGGCCGCAGCCGCGCACCCTCGATGCCCAGGCGCCGCCAGTCGAGCAGCAGGTCCACCAGTTCGGTTGCGCTGCCGGCGAAGACGAGCGTGTCGGACCGGAAGTCGCCCTCGCCGTGAAAGGAAACCAACACGTCGGCAAGGACTTTCAGGTGCTCACCACCGGCCGCGCGCACCTCGTCGAGGATGGTGTGCGCCGAGGCGCCGCCGAAGGTGGGGGTGATGAAGACGACGTCGGCGGCGGCCGCGGCGAACTCGTAGGCGGGGCCCACGTGCGCCAGCGCGGCCACCACGGGCTGGCCCTGCGGCGGGCGCGGCGTGATCGAGGGCCCCTTGACGGAGAAGTATTTGCCGGTGAAGTCGATGTAGTGCAGCCTGTCCACGTCGACGTAGCGCCCGGTGGATGCGTCGCGGATGATCGCGTCGTCCTCCCAGCTGTCCCACAGCCGGCGCACCACCTCGACGTGCTCGACGGCCTCTGCAAAGAAGGGGAACCGCGCGATCCGCGACACGTCCCGGCGGCCGAACAGGGCGGCCTCGTGCGCGGTCGTGCTCACTCGCGGCTGCCAGCCCGCGCGGCCGTGCGAGACATGGTCAAGGGTCGCAATCGATTTGGAGACGTGGAACGGTTCGGTGTGGGTGACCGTCGCCACCGGGATCAGCCCGATGTGCCGGGTCGCGGGCGCGATGCGGGCGGCCACCAGCACCGCGTCGGCCCGGCCGGCCAGCCGGTGCGGATCGATCCGCTCGCGGCGCCCGGGCTGCGGCATCAGGGTGTCGTCGATGGTGAGGAAGTCCAGCAGCCCGCGTTCGGCGCGCGCCGCCAGCCCGGCCCAGTGCCGGCCGCCGAGCGCCGACGGCGCGGCAGGCCGTCGTGATTCCGGGGCCGGCGTCGCGCGCCACGCCTGGGGGTGCCACCCGTATCCGTCCAGCGCGACGCCGAGATGGAACTGGCCGCTCATGCGAGCCACTTCTCGAAGGCGATCGGACGAAACGGCCCCCAGTCCGGCAACGGCTCGGCGGGGGGGATGCGGGCGTAGCCCGTCGCGTCGTAGAGGGCCTCGGCCTCGGGTTGGCGATTACCGGTGATCAGGTACAGCCGCCGGTACCCGCGCGCGGCGGCCTCCGCCTCCAGCGCGACCAGCAGCGCCCGCGCGTAGCCACGGCGCCGATGCGCGCTGTCGGTCCAGATCCGTTTCAGCTCGGCGGTGTCGGCGTCGAAACGCCTAAACGCCCCGCCGGTGACCGGCGCGCCGTCCACCACCCCGATCAGCAGGCCCCCGTCCGGCGGCGCCAGCTCGGCCGCGGGCACGGGCAGCCACGCCAGGTGCGCCTCCGGGCTGCCGCCGTAGCGCTGCGCATACTCGACGGCCAGCTCGGCGAGCAGCGGCTGCGCCAGCGGGTCGTCGTGGGTGGCCGACACGAAGTCGAGCCCGGTTGTGGGGGCCACGCAACGATCTAACGCCACCGACGACGGGGCATTCCATGGCAATCCATTACGTCCTCGCCGCGGTGACGAATCCCGGGACGACCGCCAGGCCGTCGGGACCGCCGCGCCACAGCTCGGGAAGGCCCATGCCGGCGCACACGTCGGCGACGTTGCGCTCGACCGTCCGCCAGCCCTGAGACGCCAGATCCTCGGGCACATAGCGGTATTCGCCCGGGTAGGTCAGGCTGGCCAGATCGATGTCGAGGCCGTGGCTGCGCCACCGGTCGACGAACGCCCGCCCCGCCTCGACGTGCATCGGCGTCCAGGTGGGCATGTGGTCGGCGGCGAACCGGCTGCCGGGGGCGCTGACCGAGGTGGCTTCCTGGAGCAGCCGGTTTTGCGCATCGGGAGGTAAATACCCGACGAGCAGTTGCTCGGCGACCCACACCGTGGGCTGCGCGGCGTCGAAGCCGACCCGCCGCAGCGCCGCCAGCCAGTCCAGGCGAAGGTCGGCGCCCACCGCGCACCGGTTCGCGGCCACCCCGGCGCCCAGCCCGCGCAGCAGTT
Organism: Mycobacterium alsense; assembly: GCF_002086635.1. Taxonomy (GTDB): domain Bacteria; phylum Actinomycetota; class Actinomycetes; order Mycobacteriales; family Mycobacteriaceae; genus Mycobacterium; species Mycobacterium alsense. Next base: position 67,493 of record NZ_MVHD01000014.1, read on the forward strand.
CGGACTTGAAGTCGAGCAATTGCGGGCGGTCGATCTCGTACACGGTGGTGCCGGGCGCCCACCACAGCCGGTACGGCCGCGTGTCCAGGCCGGACCCCAACAGCACCACCTGGCGGATGCCCGCCCTGCCCGCGTCGGCGAGGAACTCGTCCACGAACCGCGTGTACGCCGCGAGGACGTCGATGAGCCCGGTCATGACCGGGTCGGCGCCGTCGTCGGCCGAGAACAGGTCGTCGCCGACCACCCGGATGAAGTACTCCGCGCCCACGGCGCGGACCAGCGGCTCGGCGAACGGGTCGTCGATCAGTCCCTTGTTGGTGGCCACCGCCCGGACGACCGCGCCGAACGCCGCGTTCACCCCTTCGCTGCTGGCGGGATCCCAGCCGTTCTCGTCGGCCCGTGCCATCGCGCGTCAGCCGCCGGCGCGGCGCCGCCGGGCCAGGCCCAGCCCGATGATGCCCCGCCAACCAAGCAACAGGACCGCCGTGACCGAGGCGGCGACCACCACGAAGCTCGCGGCCACACCCGCCGAGCTGGCCTTGCGCAACACCATGCCGACGACCACGGTGCACAGCCACACGGTCACGCCGGTGGGGACCAGCGCGGTGGGCCGGCGCCAGCCGCGGGAGGCCAGCCACCCGGCAATGGTTCCGGTCAGAAACGGCCACGCGGTGGTCGCCACGCCGCCGACGTCGACGCCCTCGTCGTGGCTGCGGCGCCCGAGGGAGCAGAACACCAGCACGGCGACGACGTCCGCGGCGAGCCCGCCCAGCCACCGGAGCCGAAGCAGCATGCCGCGAGACTACCGGGGCCGGATGGTGGTCCTTGACCCCGCGGCCGCAGTGAACCTAGATTCGTCTGCAATGAATGCTCATTCACAAGGCAGGCTGGCCGTCGTCACCGGCGCCGGGTCGGGCATCGGCAGGGCGATCGCGCTGGCCTTCGCCGCGCAGGGCGACCGGGTCGTCGCCGCCGACCTCGACGAGGCCGCCGCCGCGGCCACCGCCGCCGAACATCCCGGACTGATCACCGCGCTGCCAGTCGACGTCGCCGACCCCGCCCAGGTCGCGGCGTTGCGCGATCGGGTCCGCTCCGACGTCGGCGTCCCCGACATCGTGGTCAACGCCGCCGGCTGGGACCGCACCGACCAATTCCTCAATGCCACACCGGAATTCGCGACGAAGGTGGTGGCGATCAACTACCTGGGACCGGTGCACGTCTGCGGCGCGTTCCTGCCGGGCATGATCGAGGCGCACTCGGGCGGACGCATCGTCAACCTGGCCAGCGACGCCGGCCGGGTGGGCAGCGCGGGCGAAACCATCTACGCCGGCGCCAAGGGCGGTGTCATCGCGCTGACCAAGTCGCTGGCCCGGGAAATGGCGCGCCACCAGATCACGGTGAACTGCGTCTGCCCGGGCCCGACGGACACGCCCCTGTTCCACGCGCAACCGGAGAAGCTCAAGGAGGCGCTGGTCAAGGCGATCCCGTTTCGCCGGCTGGCCCGCCCGGAGGAGGTCGCCGCGCCGGTGCTGTTCTTCGCGTCGGAGGCCGCGTCGTTCATCACCGGGCAGGTGATCAGCGTCAGCGGCGGCCTCACGATGGCCGGTTAGTGGCAGGCTGATTCGTATGAGCACCGACGCACCCCCCGCCTTCGACCGGGACGACCCCCTGGGCCTGGACGCCTCCCTGTCCGGCGACGAGCTCGCGGTGCGCGACACCGTGCGCAAGTTCTGCGCGGAGCACGTGCTGCCGCACGTCGCCGAGTGGTTCGAGATCGGCGACCTGCCGGTGCGCGAGCTCGCGAAGGGGTTCGGCGAGCTCGGCCTGCTGGGCATGCACCTGCACGGCTACGGCTGCGGCGGCGCCTCCGCGGTGCACTACGGCCTGGCCTGCACCGAGCTGGAGGCCGCGGACTCCGGCATCCGGTCGATGGTCTCGGTGCAGGGGTCGCTGGCGATGTTCGCGATCTGGAAGTTCGGCTCGGAGGAGCAGAAGCGGCAGTGGCTGCCCGGCATGGCCGCCGGCGAGCTGCTCGGCTGCTTCGGGTTGACCGAACCGGACGTCGGCTCCGATCCGGCCGCGATGAAAACCCGTGCGCGGCGGGACGGTTCGGATTGGGTGCTCAACGGGCGCAAGCTGTGGATCACCAACGGCTCGGTCGCCGACGTGGCGATCGTGTGGGCGGCCACCGACGACGGCGAATCCCGAGGGATTCGGGGATTTCTCGTGCCCGCCAGGACCCCCGGGTTCACGGCCAACACCATCCATCACAAGCTGTCGCTGCGCGCGTCGATCACCAGCGAGCTCGTGCTCGATGACGTGCGGTTGCCGGCCGACGCGATGCTGCCCGAGGCGACGGGCCTGCGCGGGCCGCTGTCGTGCCTGTCGGAGGCGCGCTACGGGATCATCTGGGGGTCGATGGGGGCGGCGCGGTCGGCGTGGCAGGCCGCGCTCGACTACGCCACCCAGCGCACCCAGTTCGGCCGCCCGATCGCCGGCTTCCAGCTGACGCAGGCCAAACTCGTCGACATGGCCGTCGAGCTGCACAAGGGGCAGCTGCTCGCGCTGCACCTCGGCCGCCTCAAGGACGGCCCCGGGCTGCGTCCCGAGCAGGTCAGCTTCGGCAAGCTCAACAACACCCGCGAGGCCCTGGAGATCTGTCGGACCGCGCGAACGATCCTGGGCGGCAACGGGATATCGCTCGAATACCCGGTAATCCGGCACATGGTCAACCTGGAATCGGTGCTGACCTACGAGGGCACGCCCGAGATGCACCAGCTCGTCCTCGGCCAGGCCTTCACCGGTAGCGACGCCTTCCGCTGATGGGCGGCCTGACCTACACCCCCGAGCATCACCAGTTCCGGCAGCTGGTCCGGGATTTCGTGCAACGCACCGTGGTGCCCGCCCACGAGGACTGGGAGCGGCGCGGCCAGTGGGACCGCTCGCTGTTTTTGGAGGCGGGAAAGCTTGGCCTGCTCGGTATTTCGGTGCCCGAGCACCTCGGCGGCCCGGGGGTCGACGACTTTCGCTACAACGCGATCGTGATCGACGAACTGCAGCGCGCGGGCGCGGCGGCCGAGGCCATCGCGTTCACCCTGCAAAACGACGTGGTGTTGCCCTATCTCACCGACCTGACGACACCCGAGCAGCAGCAGCGGTGGCTGCCCGGGGTGGTGACCGGCGAGACGGTGCTGGGCATCGCGATGACCGAGCCCGGAACCGGCAGCGACCTGGCCGGGATTCGCACCACCGCGGTGCGAGACGGCGACCACTACGTCGTCAACGGCGCCAAGACGTTCATCTCCAACGGGCAGACCGGCGACCTGTTCGTGATCGCGGTGCGCACCTCACCCGATCGGCACCGGGGCCTGTCGCTGCTGGTGGCCGACGCCAGCACGCCGGGTTTTGCCCGCGGCCGCAACCTGGACAAGATCGGCCTGCACGCCCAGGACACCAGCGAGCTCACCTTCACCGACATGCGGGTTCCGGTGGCCAACCTGCTCGAGCGGGAGGGGATGGGGTTCTATCAGTTGGTGCGCAACCTGCCGCAGGAGCGGCTCGCGCTGGGCGTGGGCGCGGTGGCCGCCGCCGAGGGCATCTTCGCCGAGACGCTCGAATACGTGAAGCAGCGCAAGGCTTTCGGCGCGGCGATCGCAAGCTTCCAGAACAGTCAGTTCGTGCTGGCCGAGCTGGCCACCGAGCTCGACATCGCGCGCACCTACCTCGACGACTGCCTCGCCGAGCACCTCACCGGTTCGCTGACCGCCGCGCGCGCCGCGAAGCTCAAGTGGTGGGCCACCGATCTGCAGGTGCGCACCGCCGACCGCTGCCTGCAGCTGCACGGCGGGTACGGATACATGCGGGAGTACAGCGTGTCCCGCGCGTTCGTCGACGCCCGGATCCAGACGATCTACGGCGGGACCAACGAGATCATGAAGACCATCATCGCCAAGGACCTGGAGCTCTAGATGGCGGTCGATTACGGTTCCCTGCCCGTCGAGGAGGCGGTGCGCGCGGCGCGGGCGAGCTCGCGGCGCCGGCAGGTGCTCGACGCCGCGGTAAAGGTCATGGGCAGGACCGGGTTTCACCAGATGTCGATGCAAGAGCTGGCGTCCGAGGCGCGCGTGAGCGTCGGCTTGATCTACAAGTACTTCGGCGGCAAGGAGGACCTGCTGCTGGCGACGATCGTGCGGATCCTCGATGTGTTCTCCGACCAACTGGCCCCGGTGATGGATGGCGCCGGGGACGACGCGGTCTGCCGGTTGGCCGCCGGGATCCGGCGCTACATCGAGATCGTCGACGAGAACCTCGACGCCGTGGTGCTGACCTACCGCGAGAGTCGGACGCTGGGAGCCGAAGGCCGCGCGCAGATCAAGGAGCTCGAAATCGCCTCCGCCGCACCGCTGCGGGCGGTGATCGAGGCGGGCATCGGGTCGGGGGTGTTCCGTGCCGTCGACGTCGACCTGATCGTCTACGACATCATGCTGCTCGCGCACGGTTGGGCGCTCAAGCACTGGCACTTCGGGCCCAACTACGCGGTCGGCGAATACATCGCGTTGCAGACGCGCCACGTGCTCAACGCGCTGGTTGCCGAGGGGCGCCGCGCGGAGTACGCACACCTGCTGGGAGGTGCCCCATGAGATCCGTCGCGCATCGAATCGCTGCCATCGCCGTCGTGTGCGGCCTGTGCTCGGGCGCCCCGGCGGCGACCGCCGACCCGGTGACGCTGCCCCCGATGACATCCGGCGGCGGCGGGCCGATCATCGGTGGCGGCAACGGCGGGATCAGGGCCGGGATCTCGCAGCAGCTGACCAGCCTCGCCAACCCGAACGTCCAGGAGGTCGACGGCTCGGACGCGGCCCAATTCATCACGGCCGCAGCCTCGGTGAGCGACCCGCGGCTGGCGGCGCCGTTCGCGCTGCTGCGCCGGGCGTTGGCGTGCCAGACCGACAACGCGGGATTCGGCGCGCGCGCCTACCGGCGCAACGACGGGCAGTGGGGCGGCGCGATGCTGGTCGCCGCCAAGAGCGCCACCGGAGACGTCGACGCGCTGGCCTCCTGCGCCAAGACCAACTGGCGCCGGCCCACGTCGGGTTCGGACACCGCGATGTGCAACAGCGGGTGGACGACGCCGAATTCGTTTGAGAGCCGGCGCGGCGGCGGCGAGGCGTACTACATCCTCCTCGCCGGCACCGCCGACGACTTCTGCGCGCCGTTGACCGCGAAGTACAAGACCAACGCGAGCGTGTGGCCGTTCTAGGTTCGCCCGTCCGCGATGGCCATGCCCAGGCAGAACAGCGCCATCAGCAGCAGGATCACCACCACCGGATCGACAATGGCGAAGACGCTAGACACGGGACACCTCCGACGCGTGAATGCCGTAGGGGACGGCCTTGAGCAGCGTCACGTCCAGGGTGGCGCCGCTGGGCAGGGTATAGCTGCGCCGTTCGCCGGGGCGTGCGCCCGAAATGGCCGCCCCCAACGGCGAGTGGATCGAATAGACCTCCATGTCACCGTGTTCCGCGTCGCGCACACCGAGCAGGAACGTCTCGACGTCGCCGGTGTCGTCGTAGCGGATGGTCAAGACCATGCCGGGTTCCGCGATCCCGTCGTCGGGCGGATCCACGCCGACGTCGGCATGCTCCAACAGCTCATGAATCCGTCGCATGCGCGTCTTCCAGGCGCGCGCGACCGCCGGGTTGTCGTCGGCGGCCTTGTCCCGGGCGTCGCGCGCCTCGCGCAGGCTGGCCAGTTCCCGTTGCAGCCGCACATAGGCCTGAGGCGAAATCCAGGTGCGTTTCCTGCTTTTCATGTCGGTTCCTCTCGCATCGGTGGTGGTTGGGGCGGTCATGCCGCCAAGCGTTCGCGACGCCGGTAGGGCACCGCCGTCAGCAGCGTCACGAGCCGACCGCTGTCGTTCGGTACGGCGTAGATGCGCTGTTCGCCGGGACGCGCCCCGGCGATCGCGCGGCCCAGCGGCGACGCCATCGAGTACACCTTGACCTCGGCGCCTTCGGCGCCGCGCCGGCCGAGCAGAAACGTCTCCGTGTCGCCGGTCGCGTTGTAGCGGATGGTCAGCACCATGCCCGGCCCGGCGATGCCCACGCCGGGCTCCTCGGTGACGACCGCGGCGCCCAACAGGTCCTCGATCTCGCGGATGCGCCTCCTGCGCCGGGCCGGGTGTGCGACCAGGTCCGCGGCGTAATCCATTGAGTCGTCCGGGACTTCCATGGGTCGACGCGCGCGCAGCGCGGCGAGTTCGCGCCGCAGCCGGGCGTAGGCCTGGGGTGTCATCCAGACGGGTTCGTCGTTCGTCATCGTCGTGACCGTCCTTTCGCGGTGAGAATGGGTGTCGTCAGGGGCGGGCGGATCGGCAACCGTCCCTGACGACTCGGCGGCCCCTGGCGGGCAGGCTTTCTGCGCATCGGGTCGAACTCGGCCAAGGCTTGGGGTTGCTTGCCGGTGGTGATCTGCTCGGCCAGCAGCCGGCCGGTCACCGGGCCGTGCGCCAGTCCCCACCTGCCGTGCGCGCCGGCCACATAGATGCCGGATGCCAGCTCGCCGATCAGGGGACGGCCATCGAGGGAGGCCGCGCACGCGCCGACCCACAGGTTGGTGCGCACGTCCCAGCGCGCCCCGTCCAGCAGCGGACTTGCCGCGGCGGCAATGTCGTTCGCCCGTTTCAGCGCCCGCGGCCCGTTGGGGCGGCCGAATTCCAGGCCCCCCGATACCCGCAACGCCCCGCGGTAGGGCGTGCACGCCACGCGCACGTCCGGCAGGTAGATCGGGCCCGGCATCGGGCGGTCCACGGGCACGGTGAACGAGTAGCCGCGACCGACCTGCAGCGGCACGCGAAGCCAGCGGCGGATCAAGCCCGAAAGCCGTGCGCCGGTGGCGATCACCACCGCGTCGGCGGTCAATCGCCTACCGCGGTGCGGGTACACCGCAACGCCGCCACCCGAATTGAGAACCTCGCGGATCTCCAGCCTGTGCATCGCCGCGCCGCGTTGCAGCACCGAGCGGCCCAGCGCCTCGACGAATCGCCGCGGTTCGACGAAGCGCTGGGCGTTGATGCTGAGCCCGACGGTGACCGCGGCCGATGCCAGCGGCACCTGTTCGCGAAGCGCGTCTCCCGTGAGGGCGGTGACATACATTGTCTGCCCTGCGTTTTCGAGTTGACGCAGTTTTCCCAGCATGCGCTGTGCGTCCTTGCCGCTGCGAAACGCGGCGGTGACGGGCGCGTCGGTCACGGGCGCGTCGACCCCGTTGGCGACGAGCACGTCCGACGCTTCCAGGCATTCCTCGCTGAGCGCCACGTTGGCCCGCAGCGCGCGCTCCCACGACGAACGCCGGCAGTTGGCGGCCGGAAAGGCCAGTCCCGGGGCGAGCCATCCGGCGTTGGCCCACGACGCGCCGGCGGCGATGCCGCTGCGATCCACCACCGTGACATCGACACCGCGCTCCTGCAGGAACCACGCCGTCGACAGTCCGACGATGCCGGCACCGACGACGATGACCGACTTGGGTCCGCCGTCAATGCGCTCGACGCCGCCCATCTGACACCTCCGCAACTCGACTTTTGTTGGCAATTCCCATGGTGGTCGCCCGGGCACCGTGGCGCTTGCCCAAACCGGACAACGCCGCCGCGGGCCGTTGTCACGGTCCGACAAGACCCCTCAGGGCCCCTCAGGGCCGCGCGATGAGCCGGTCGAAGTCCCGCTGCCATTGGTCGTCGCGGCGCCGGTCGAGGGCGACGCGGGCACCGGCGTACACCGCCACCGCGGACAGCGTCACCGCGCACCAGATCGCCATCGCCGACGACACCGCCTCGTCGAGGGCGGTCATCGCCGGGCGGCCGATCGGGGAGCCCTCGCTGTCCACCCAGATTTCGATCTCGTCCCCGACCCTGGCTCCCCGCTGCGTGAGGACATCGCCGGTGTGTTCCGCCCCCGCGGCATACCATTGCGCCGGCACCATAACCGTTGAGCTCTCCGGGTTTTCGCGGCCGGCACTGCCGGTGACCGTCGCGATCACCGCGTGGCGATTTTGCGCCTGCTCGGCGTAGAGGCGGCTGCGCGCATCGTAGGTCGCCGTTCCCACGGCGGCGGCGATCGGCACGGTCAGCAGCGACACCGCGACGGCCAACACCAGGACCAGCGCCTCCACCCGATCACTGGCGCGTATCAGCGGGCTGCGACCGAACAGCCGCCGAAACAGCCTGCGCGGCAAGGGCACTGTGAACGTTTCCATCGCGGCGTGCTCGGGGCGTGGGCTGGTCATCGGACATTCCTGTGCTCTCGACGTTGTCACCCCCATGGTGGCGCGAACGGTCGCCACGGCCGTTGGCCGCTCCGGACAACGGCGCCGCGGCGCTTTGTGGCGTTTCGACAGCGCGCTCGCTAATCGGTGTCGAGAGCGGCGAGTTCGATCATCATGGCCAGCCGCTTGCGGGCGTCGTCCAGCGGCAGGTTGGTGATCTCGGCCATCTTGCGCAGCCGGTAACGCACGGTGTTCTCGTGCACGCCCAGCCGCTCGCCGGCCGCGACCGGGTCACCCTGGGCCGCCAGCCACTCCCGCAGCGTCGCCGCGTACTCGGTCGCGTTGGCGCGGTCGTGGCGGCGCAGCTCGGCCACCGGCCCGCGGGCCGGGGTCCGGCCGGAGCGCGCCGCGGTGCGCAGCCGCTGCAGCAGGATGTCGTCCCACGACTCGTCGTAGGCCGGGGGCGCGGCGCTGGGCGACGATTCGTCGAGGGCCAGGCATTCGTCGGCCTCCTGGCGCGCGGCGGCGAGGTCGACCACGTCGGCGGGCCCGCTGATGCCGGCCAACACCGCCACCCGTTCGGGGAGGGCCGCCCGCAGGTCGGCGATCCAGCGCCGCGCCGCCCCGGGTTGCTCGCCGGGCAGCAGGGTGTAGACGGTGTTGCCCGCCAGCGCGCTGCGGCCCGGCCGCGACCAGCCGAATCCGGTGGTCGCCCGCTCGAAGGCCAACAGCAGGGCCGCGTCGCGGTCGGCGCCGAGGAAGGCTTGCAGCGCGATCACCCGCAGGCGGTCGTGCGACAGGCCCAGCCTGCTGGCCAGCGTGGCGGCGTCGGCCGCACCCTCCAGCAACCGGATCACCAGGTCGGATTCGACCTGGCGCTCCAGGTCCGCGCTCGCTTGGGAGCGCAGCAGATGCAGGGCGACCGTGCGCGCCCCGTCGGCCAGCGCGGTGCGTGCGGCCTCGTCCGGCGGCGCCGGACACGCCACCCACACCGAGCCCAGGAGCCGCCGCCCCGAGCGCACCGCCACCGTCATGCGCCCGCTCAGGCCGGATTCGGCGTCCTCGGCGACGAACAGCGGATCGTCGGACTCCGCCAGGTGCGCCAACACCCCGCGCGCCTCGAACAGGGCCCGCACCCGCTCCGGCGCCCGGCGGTCCAAGATGGTGGCCGTCCGTGCCGGGTCGGCGTGCTGCTGCAGCCGCGAATACGCCAGCACCCGCAGGAGGCGGTCCTGGATCGTCACCGCGCCACCCATCGACTCCGCGAGGCTGTCGGCCAGCGCGAACAGGTCGGTGGGCCCCCGCCCGGATTCCGTCTCGCGGCCCTCCAGCACCAGCCCGTAGACCACCGCGGCCACCTCGCCCCACGACACCGACGGGTCGATGACCATCACCGCACCGGGCTCGGCGTCGCCGTCGAAGGTGATCGGCTCGTCGCGGTCGCGCGTCATGACCACGATCGCGCGCGCCGAGGCCCCCCACCGCACCGCTTCGCCCACGGAATCGGCACCGATGGCCAGCAGCACATCCCCGATCACGGGTCCCTCGGCACCGGGCTCGTGGATCACCACGCTGCGCAGTTCGGTCGACCTGGGCAGCGAGGACCAGCGCAGGCGGACCCCATAGCCACCCAGCACGTTGACCAAGCGGTCCAAAGTGATCACTGGCGCTCCCAATCCGATTGACCACAGCGTAATCAGGGACACGCGCCCGACCGGCGGCCCGTCGCGCTGAGGATACGCACCGCGCAAGCCGCACGGGCGGCACTGAAAGCGCGGATTCTCCCACTCCGGACGGACCCGCACGGTCGTCGCGCAGCCGACCCGATAGCCTCGGGGAATGAGCGGGGCGTTCGGAGAGGCGACGATCTGACATGACCGATAAATGGTTCTCCGACATTGACACGCCAGGACAGCTGACCCTCGCGGATTTGTGCGACCAGATCGAGCAGAAAATCCACCTCAACGCGGACAACCAGAAACTTCCGCAGGAGTTTCCGGACTGGCAGTCGTGCGTCGCGGAACGGGATGCCACCATCCGCAAGCTGAGCGCAGCTGTCGTCAACCTGTGCCAAATGGTCAAGTACCTGGCAGCAAAGCAACAGGACGGCAGCGCCGAGTAGCGCGGGAACGGGTACCGGCCCCGCGGCGTCCGAAGAGCCACTGACGCCGTGGCGGGCCGAGTCATAGGGTGGGTATGCGCTGCAGAGACTTCCAACGGAAGGGGAATGCGCATGTCGCGCCACCGGGTCGTCATCATCGGAAGCGGGTTCGGGGGCTTGAACGCGGCCAAGGCGCTGCGGCGCGCCGACGTTGACGTCACCCTGATCTCGAAAACCACCACGCACCTGTTCCAGCCCCTGCTCTATCAGGTGGCGACCGGGATCCTGTCCGAGGGCGACATCGCGCCGACCACCCGGCTGATCCTGCGCAGGCAGAAAAACGTCCGGGTGCTGTGGGGCGACGTCAGCGCGATCGATCTGACGGCGAAGACGGTCACGTCGCACCTGATGGGCATGCAGACGGTGACGCCCTACGACAGCCTCATCCTGGCCGCCGGCGCGCAGCAGTCCTACTTCGGCCACGACGAGTACGCCGCCTTCGCGCCCGGCATGAAGAGCGTCGACGACGCCCTCGAGCTGCGGGGCCGCATCCTCGGCGCGTTCGAGGCCGCCGAGGTGGCCATCGACCCGGTCGAGCGGCAACGCCGGCTGACGTTCGTCGTGGTCGGCGCCGGACCGACCGGCGTGGAGCTGGCCGGCGAAATCGTCCAACTCGCCGAGCGCACCCTGGCCGGCGCGTTCCGGACCATCACGCCCAGCGACTGCCGGGTGATCCTGCTCGACGCCGCGCCCGCGGTGCTGCCGCCGATGGGTGAGAAGCTGGGCCTCAAGGCGCAACGCCGGCTGCAGAAGATGGACGTCGAGATCCAGCTCAACGCGATGGTGACCGCGGTCGACTACATGGGCATCACGGTCAAGGAAAAGGACGGCGGCGAGCGGCGCATCGAATGCGCGTGCAAGGTCTGGGCGGCGGGCGTGCAGGCCAGCCCGCTGGGCAAGATGATCGCCGACCAGTCCGACGGAACCGAAACCGACCGCGCCGGGCGGGTGATCGTCGAGCCCGACCTCACCGTCAAGGGCCATCCGTACGTCTTCGTCGTCGGCGACCTGATGTCCGTGCCGGGCGTGCCGGGGATGGCCCAGGGCGCGATCCAGGGGGCGCACTACGCCACCGCCGTGATCAAGCGCGCGGTCAAGGGCCACGACGATCCGGCCAACCGCAAGCCGTTCAAGTACTTCGACAAGGGCAGCATGGCCCTCATCTCCCGGTACAGCGCCGTCGCGAAGGTCGGCAAGCTGGAGTTCGGCGGCTTCGTCGCCTGGCTCGCGTGGCTGCTCTTGCACCTGTATTACCTGATCGGCCACCGCAACCGCATCGCCGCGATGTTCGCGTGGGGACTCTCCTTCCTTGGGCGCACCCGCGGCCAGATGGCCATCACCAGCCAGATGATCTATGCCCGCCCGCTGGCCAATTGGGTGGAGCAGCAAGCCGAAGAGGGGGCGCTGGCCGCGACCGAACGCGCGGAGGCGGCCGAGCGGCAGGCCGGTTAACTCAGCGCCCGGTCGATGTCGGCGATCAGGTCGTCGGCGCCCTCCAGCCCGACGGAGATGCGAACCACGTTGTCGCCCAACCCGATCGCGGCGCGGCCCTCAGGACCCATCGCGCGGTGGGTCGTGGTGGCCGGGTGCGTCACAAGCGATTTCGCGTCGCCCAGGTTGTTGGAGATGTTGATCAGCCGAAGCTTGTCCAGCACCTCGAAGGCCCGGCTCTTTGCGGCGCTCTCGGGGCAGTCGAGCGCGAAGGTGATCACCGTTCCGCCGCCGGCCATCTGGCGTTTGGCCAGGTCGTATTGCGGGTGCGACGCCAGATACGGGTAGCGCACCCAGCTCACCGCCGGATGGCCCTCCAGGAACTCCGCGATCCGGTGCGCCGAGGAGTTGCTGTGTTCGACCCGAACCGCCATGGTCTCAAGGCCTTTCAGCAGCACCCAGGCGTTGAAGGCGCTCATCGCCGGGCCGGTGTGGCGCATCAGCTTCTGCACCGGACCGTCGATGTACTCCTTGTCGCCGAGGATGGCGCCGCCGAGCACCCGGCCCTGACCGTCGATGTGCTTGGTGGCCGAGTACACCACCACGTCCACCCCGAGCGGGATACCCTGCTGCAGCAATGGTGTGGCAAAGACGTTGTCCAGCACCACCTTTGCGCCCGCGGCGTGAGCCAGTTCGCACACCGCGGCGATGTCGACCAGCGACTGCATCGGATTGGACGGCGTCTCGAAGAACACCGCCGCCGTGGGTACCGATAGCGCCTCTTCCCACTGCGCGAGGTCGTCGCCGTCGACGAAGACGGTCTCGACGCCCCACCGCGGCAGGATCTCGTTGCACACCACGAAGCACGACCCGAACAGGCTGCGCGCCGCCACCAGGCGGTCGCCGGCGCCCAGCAGCGCACCCAGCGAGACGAAGACCGCGGCCATGCCGCTGGCGGTGCCGAACGCGGCCGGCGCGCCCTCGATCAGGCGCAACCGTTCCTCGAACATCGTCACGGTGGGGTTGCCGTAGCGCGAGTAGACGAAGTGGTCCACCTCGCCGGTGAACGACTGCTCGGCGACGGTCGCCGACTCGTAGACGTAACCGGACGTCAAGAACATCGCCTCGGCGGTCTCGTCGAAACCGGATCGCAGGATTCCCCCGCGCACGCCGATGGTGGCCTGGCTGACGCCGTCGGGCAGCGCCCGGGGAGTGCGGACCGGGTCGGTCATCCCTGTATCCAGGGCAGTCCGACTGCGCGCCAGCCACTTTCACCGCGGTGGCCGTTGGCGTCGAGTTGGCCTTCGAAACCGTCCAGCACGTTGTAGGCCGGGGTGATGCCCAGTTCGGTCGCGACCTCGGCGGCGGCGATCGAGCGGTTGCCCGAGCGACACAAGAAGATCACGGGCCGCTGCTGGTCCGCCGGCGCGGACGGGACATTGTTCTTCAGCTCGTCGGCGAAGCTGGGGTTGGGCACCCCGGCGCTGGTGTTCCACTCGATATACACCACGTCGCGGCCCAGGCTCGACAGGTCGGGCACGCCGACGAACCGCCATTCGGCGTCGGTGCGCACGTCGACCAACACGGCGTTCGGGTTGTCGCTGAGTAGCTTCCACGCCTCGAGCGGCGTGATGTCTCCTGCGTAGCTCATCCGCGTGAGTCTCGCACATTCAACGTGTTCGCCACCTGTCGGGCACGGTCGCGCGCGGTCGCCACCTCCGGCGCCGTGGCCAGCGCGACGCCGACGCCGGCGGACGCCACCCCGAACAGCCGCACATCGCTTTCCGGCACCCGCAGCGCGCCGGCCAGCGCGCCGGCGCCCGGCGACCCACCGTCACCGCGGGGACCGATCGCGTGGGCGGCGGCCGGCGACATCATCATGGTGTCCACCGGCAGGCCCAGGACGGTCCGGGCGTGCAGTTCGAACGCCGAGAGCCGCTGGCTGCGCACGGTCACCCAGACGCTGGTGTGGGGGCTCGCGGTGACGTCGGCGAAGTACACCTCGTCGCCCTTGATCATCAACTCGACGGCGAAGACGCCGCGCCCCCCGAGCGCCTTGACGATCCGCGCGGCCACCGACTTGGCCGCGTCCACGGCCGCCGGGGTCATCTGCTGGGGTTGCCAGGATTCCAGCACGGCGCCGTCGGCGTCGCGATGGCCGATGGGTGAGCAGAATTCGATCACCGGACCCTCCGGGTCCTCGCTGCGCACCGCGAGCAACGTGACGTCGAAGTCGACCTCGACCACCGTTTCGGCCATCACCCGCCCCGACGAGGCCCCGAGCGCGCGCTGCCAGGCCGGCTCGATGTCGTCGGCAGACGAGACCACCGAGTGTCCCCGCCCCGACACCGGCTTCACCAGCAACGGGTACCCGGCGTGGGCCGCCACCGCCCGCAGCTCGCCGACCGACCCGACGAACCAGAACGGCGCGGTGGGCAGCCCCAGCTCGTCGGCGGCCAGCCGGCGCAGGGCCTCGCGGTCGGTGGTGAGCCGGACGGTGCGGGCGTTGGGCACCAGTTCGGTGCGGTCGGTGGCGAGCGCTTCGAGCGCGGTGACGGCCTTTTCGCCGAGGGCGTCGGTGGCGGTGACCACGAACTGCGGCGTAAGCCGTTGCGCCGTCGCCGACAGCTCGTCGGCGAGGGCCGGGCCGTCGTCCACGGCGATCACCTTCGCGCCGAGGTGGCGCAGCGCGAACTCCAGCTCCCGGCCGAGCTCGCCGCCCCCGAGCAGCAGCACCTTAGGCCGGCCGTCGTCGGCATCCTGCTCGGGTGGTTCGGACACGACGAGCGCCGTCGTTTCGTCTTCCGGTCCCTCGGTCACGCCGTCAGTCACCGCTCAAGGATAGGTCGGTCGCCGGGGATGAGGCCCGCGCTACGGCTGGCCGGGCAGCAGCCGCACCATCAGGCCGTTGCCCTCGGCCAACACGTTCTCGTCCTCGTCGACCAATTCCGCGGACACGAACGCCTTGCGGCCCTCGGCGCGGGTGAGGCGGCCGCGGACCAGCAGCGGCGCGTCGATCGGCGTGACCTTGCGGTAGTCGACGTGCAGGAAGGCCGTGCGGCTGATCGGCCGGCCCGCGGCGTGGGAGATCATCCCGAACATGTGGTCGAACAGCAGCGGCAGCACGCCGCCGTGCACGGCGTGGTTGCCCCCGACGTGAAACCGGCTGAAATGTCCCGTCATTTCCACGCCGTCGGGGCTGTAGCGCGTCAGCGTCCAGGGCGGCAGCAGCAGGCTGCCCATGCCGGGCAGGTCGGGTGTCCGCCCGGCCGGTGCCTTGCCCTCGTCGGCCCGGAACGGGCCGAGGATCTCCACCAGGGCGGCGGCGCGGTCGGCCGCGTCGTCCCAGACGTCGTCACCGGGGTCGGCGGACACCGCGAGGTCCTGCAGCCGGCGCATCGCCGCGACGAACCGGCCGAACCCCGGGCCGGGGCTGGCCGGGCCGTATTCGGGAAAGCCGCCGTGATGCTCGTATTCGGGGTCGAGTTGTGTGGGATCGAAATCCGTCACGGGCGGGCCGCCAGGACGTCGCGGCGCACGATCGTCTCGTCGCGTCCGGGGCCCACGCCGATGCACGAAACATGGGCTCCGGCAAGCTCTTCCACCCGCAACACGTAGTCGCGCGCCTTGGCGGGCAGGTCGTCGAACTCCCGCGCGTCCGAGATGTCCTCCCACCAGCCGGGCAGCTCCTCGTAGATCGGTTCGGCGCGGGCGAGGTCGCTCTGCGTCATCGGCATGTCGTGGGTGCGCTTGCCGTCCACCGTGTAGCCGACGCACACCGGCACCGTCTCCAGGGACGACAGCACGTCGAGCTTGGTCAGGAAGAAGTCGGTGATCCCGTTGACCCGGGTGGCGTAGCGGGCGACGACGGCGTCGAACCAGCCGCAGCGGCGGCGCCGCCCGGTGGTGACGCCGAACTCGCCGCCCGTCTTGGACAGGTACTCGCCGTGGTCGTCGAACAGCTCGGTGGGGAACGGGCCGGAGCCGACGCGGGTGGTGTAGGCCTTGAGGATGCCCAGCACCGCGGTGATGCGGGTCGGGCCGATCCCGGAGCCGACGGCCGCACCGCCCGCGGTCGGATTCGACGACGTCACATAGGGATAGGTGCCGTGGTCCACGTCGAGCAGCGTGCCCTGCGAGCCCTCCAGCAAGACCGTTTCGCCGGATTCCAGCGCGGAGTTGAGCAGCAGCCGCGTGTCGGCGATGCGGTGGCGGAACCCCTCGGCCTGCTCGAGCAGGGACTCGACCACCTGGTTGGGGTCCAGCGCCTTGCGGTTGTAGATCTTGACCAGGATCTGGTTCTTCAGTTCCAGCGCGGCCTCGACCTTGTGGGTCAGCTGGCCGGGGTCGAGCACGTCGGCCATCCGGATGCCCATCCGGGCGATCTTGTCCTGGTAGCACGGCCCGATGCCGCGCCCGGTGGTGCCGATCTTCTTGCTGCCCATGTAGCGCTCGGTCACCTTGTCGATGGCGACGTGGTAGGGCAACAGCAGGTGCGCGTCGGCGGAGATGAGCAACCGGGAGGTGTCGACACCGCGGTCCTCGAGGCCCTGCAGCTCGTCGAGCAGCACGCCGGGATCGATCACCACGCCGTTGCCGATGACGTTGGTGACGCCGGGCGTCAGCACCCCCGACGGGATCAGGTGCAGGGCGAAGTTCTCACCGCCGGGGAGCACGACGGTGTGGCCGGCGTTGTTGCCGCCCTGGTAACGGACCACCCATTGGACGCGGCCCCCGAGCAGGTCGGTGGCCTTACCTTTGCCCTCGTCGCCCCATTGGGCGCCGATGAGGACGATTGCCGGCATGACTTGCTCCCGCCTAATCCCACCTGAGTGAGCCTGCTTATTGTGGTCCAGCCGGTGACCAACCCTATCTCAGGAGGTTGCAGCGAACGCATGGAAACCGCGGCGGTGCTGCTGTTCGGCGATCGTCGTGCTCCCGGCCCGCTGGCCGACTTGCCGGTGCTCGACGTGGACGCCGCCATCGGCGCGTACCGCCGCCTCGTGGTCGTCGGCGCCGACACCGACCTGGCCGCGGTGCTGAGCCGGCTGCTGCGGGCCGACCGGCTCGACGTCGAGGTGGCGTATGTGCCGCCGCGCCGCACCCGGGCCACCCGCGTGTACCGCGTCCCTTCCGGGCGACGCGCGGCGCGGCGCGCGGTGCGCGGGTCGGCCCGGCGGGTGCCCCTGATCCGCGACGAGACCGGAGCGGTGATCGTGGGCCGGGCCGGCTGGCTGCCGCCGGAGGACGGTGGGCGGCCGCTGCACGGCGAGGCCGTCGTCGACGACACCACGCTGTTCGACGGGGACGTCGCCGGCGCGTGGATCGAGCCCACGCCGGCCGCGCCGGGCCTGCGGGCCCGGGTTCGCGGCCGGTGGCGCCGCTGGGTCGCCGGCCGCGCGGCCCAGCTCGGCAGCACCGGCGTCACCGTCGTGCGCGACGGGGTCGCGGCGCCGCGCACCGCGCGCCGGTCGACGTTCTACCGCCACGTCGAGGGATGGCTGCTGGTCCGGTAGCTTCGACCGGTGAGCTTCCCCGCCCGCCAACACGAATCGGTGCGGCCCAGCCCGATCTTCCTGGGCCTGGTCGCGCTGACGGCCGCCGGCGGCGTGCTGGCCTGGCTGGCCGGGTCGAGCGTGCGGCCGCTGTCCTACGCCGGCGTGTTCGTCTTCGTGATCGCCGGCTGGCTGGTCTCCCTGTGCCTGCACGAGTTCGGGCACGCGGTGACCGCCTGGCGCTTCGGCGACCACGACGTGGCCGTCCGCGGCTATTTGACCCTCGACCCGAGGCGCTACAGCCACCCCGGGCTGTCGCTGCTGTTGCCGATGGTGGTCATCGCGCTGGGCGGGATCGGCCTGCCGGGCGCCGCGGTGTACGTGCGGACCTGGTTCATGACCCCCGCCCGCCGCACCCTGGTCAGCCTGGCGGGCCCGGCGGCCAACCTGGTGCTGGCCGTGCTGCTGCTGGCGGTGGCGCGGCTGCTGTACGACCCCGCCCACGCGGTGCTGTGGGCGGGCGTGGCGTTTCTCGGGTTCCTGCAGGTCACTGCGATGTTGCTGAACCTGCTGCCGATCCCCGGCCTGGACGGCTACGACGCGCTGGAGGCGCACCTGAGCCCGGAGACGCAGCGCGCCGTGGCACCGGCCAAGCAGTGGGGCTTCATCGCCGTGCTGGTGCTGCTCCTGGCGCCGACCCCGAACCGCTGGTTCTTCGGGCTGGTGCTCTGGTTGTTCGACCTCTCCGGGGTGTCGCACGGGCTGGTGGGCGCGGGCGATTCGCTGACCCGGTTCTGGAGCGCCTGGTTCTGACGGTTGCAATATATGCGTTATTACGCATATATTGCTGGCTATGGGCGCCGGCCACAACCACACCCCCGCCGGGACCGGCGAGTCGCGGATGATCCGGCGCATGGTCGTCGCCGCGGCGATCCTGGCGGCCTTCTTCGTCGTCGAGCTGGCCACCTCGCTGCTGATCAACTCGATCGCGCTGCTGGCCGACGCCGGGCACATGCTGACCGACGTGGTCGCCGTGTTCATGGGCCTGGCCGCGGTGACGCTGGCCCGCCGCGGCAGCGCGTCGCCGTCGCGCACCTACGGCTGGCACCGGGCGGAGGTGTTCACCGCGGTGGCCAACGCCGGGCTGCTGATAGGGGTGGCGCTGTTCATCCTGTGGGAGGCGATCCAGCGGCTGCGGGAAACGCCGTCGGTGCCCGGCGTGCCGATGATCGTGGTCGCGCTGGCCGGCCTGCTGGCCAACCTGGTCGTCGCCCTGATGCTGCGGTCGCACTCGGCGGCCAGCCTGGCGGTCAGGGGCGCCTACATGGAGGTCGTCGCCGACAGCGTCGGCAGCCTGGGCGTGCTGATCGCCGGGGTGGTCACCGTCACGACGCGCTGGCCCTACGCCGACGTCGTGGTCGCCGTGCTGGTCGCGCTGTGGGTGCTGCCGCGGGCCATCGCCCTGGCCCGCGACGCGCTGCGCATCCTGTCCGAGTCGTCGCCGGCGCACATCGACGTCGACGAGCTGCGCAGCGCGCTCGGCGCCGTCGACGGCGTGACGGAGGTCCACGACCTGCACGTGTGGACGCTGTCGCCGGGCAAGGACATGTGCACCGCGCACCTGACCAGCGACGGCGACTCCGCGCGGGTGCTGGCCGACGCGCGGGCGGTGCTGTCGGAGCGGGGGCTCGAGCACGCCACGGTGCAGATCGAGTGCCCGGGGCGGGACTGCTCGGAGGGCTTCTAGCCGCTTGCGAGGCCAAGCGCCGCGCGGGCGGCGGGGTCGCAATCGTCGAGCAGGTCCAGGCAGCGCAGGTGTTCCTCGGTCTCGCCGATGGCGTCGGCCGCCCTGGCCAGCGCCGCCACGCAGCGCAAAAAGCCCCGGTTGGGCTGGTGCGCATAGGGGACCGGGCCGAAGCCCTTCCAGCCGTGTCGGCGCAGTTGGTCGAGCCCGCGGTGGTAGCCGGTGCGCGCGTACGCGTAGGCCGTGACGGCCTCCCCGTTGGCGAGCGCCGCCTCGGCCAGCGTCGCCCACGCCACCGAGGCCGACGGGTGCGCGGCGGCGACCGCGCTCGAATTCTCGTTGGCGAGCAGTCGCGCCTCGGCGTCGCTGTCGCCGGTCAGCAGGATCGGGTCGGGTCCGAGGAGATCTCCCATCGACGTCATGGCGTCTATTTTGCAGTTCCCCGGGCGCGGGTAGTTAAGCTCCTTTCATGCCCAATCCAGCCGAACCCGACCGTGGGGGCGCGCCGAGGCGGCCGGGCGACGAGCGGGCCCCCCGGGCCGGCTTCGAGACCAGGGAAGGCGAGGAGGCCGCGGCCCAGCCGATGGTTCCCGACGACGCCGAGACCGAGACCGTGGTGATCAACAAACCCGACGCGGGCAACGACGCCGAGCCCAACGCGGACGGCCAGCAGCGCGAGCGTCGTTTCACCGCACCCGGGTTCGACGCCAAGGAGACCACCGTCATCGCCACGTCCGCCGAACCCGCGACGGAGGCCTTCCCGTCGCCCCCCGGGGGCGTGCCCGCCGCGGGCCCGTCGGCGCAGCCCGGTGGAACCGCCAAAGCCGCTGTGCCGCAGTCCATTCCGCCCCGACTGGGGGCGAAGCTGCGGACCACCCGGCAGGTCAACTGGGGCTGGGTGCTGGCGCTGGTGGTGCTCGTGCTGGCGCTGGCGGCGATCGCGATCCTGGGCACCGTGTTGCTGACGCGCGGCAAGCACTCGAAGGTCTCCGAGGAAGACCGCGTTCGGCACACCATCCAGCAGTACGACGCCGCGGTGCAACGGGGCGACCTGACCGCGCTGCGCACCATCACGTGCGGGAACTCCCGCGACGGATACGTGGACTACGACGAGCACGCGTGGCAGGAGACCTATCAGCGGGTCTCGGCGGCCAAGCAGTATCCGGTGATCGCCAGCATCGACCAGGTCGTCGTCAACGGCCAACACGCCGAGGCGAACATCACCACGTTCATGGCGTACGACCCGTCGACGCGTTCCACGCGCAGCCTCGACCTGCAATTCCGCGACGACCAGTGGAAGATCTGCCAGTCCCCCAGCGGTTAGGGGTTTTGCCCCGCCGGTCCCGCCGCAACGTAAGCCGCGGCGACGCGGGACGGCGTGTCGTGTGCGTGGGTTATGTGTCGGGCTAACGGAGCCCGAGCGACTTGCCGGCGCAATGCAGGTCGTCGCAGGCCTCCACGACCCGCGCGGCCATCGAGGCTTCGGCCAGCTTGAGGTAGCTGCGCGGGTCGTAGGCCTTCTTGACGCCCACCTCGCCATCGACCTTGAGCACGCCGTCGTAGTTGGTGAACATGTGGCCGGCGACCGGGCGGGTGAACGCGTACTGGGTGTCGGTGTCCACGTTCATCTTCACCACGCCGTAGCGCAGCGCCTCTTCGATCTCCGACTTCTGTGAGCCCGAGCCGCCGTGGAAGACGAAGTCGAACGGCTTGGCCAGGCCACCGGGGGGGTCGGCCAATCCGAGCTTGGCCGCGGCCACCCGCTGCCCCTGGGCGAGGATGTCGGGGCGCAGCTTGACGTTGCCCGGCTTGTACACGCCGTGCACGTTGCCGAACGTCGCGGCCAGCAGGTACTTCCCGTGCTCGCCGTGGCCCAGCGCGTCGATGGTCTTCTCGAAGTCCTCCGGGGTGGTGTACAGCTTGTCGTTGATCTCGTTGGCGACGCCGTCCTCCTCGCCGCCCACCACCCCGATCTCGATCTCCAGGATGATCTTCACGGCCGCGGCCCGCCCGAGCAGCTCGCGCGCGATTTTGAGGTTCTCGTCGATCGGCACCGCGGAGCCGTCCCACATGTGCGACCCGAACAGCGGGTCCTTGCCGGACGCGACCCGCTCGGCCGAGATCGCCAGCAGCGGGCGCACGTAGCTGTCCAGCTTGTCCTTCGGGCAGTGGTCGGTGTGCAGCGCGACGTTGATCGGGTATCGGGCGGCGATGCTGCGGGCGAACTCGGCCAGGGCGACGGCGCCGGCCACCATGTCCTTGACCCCGAGGCCGGAGGCGAATTCCGCACCGCCCGTGGAGAATTGGATGATGCCGTCGCTGCCGGCGTCGGCGAAACCTTTGATCGCGGCGTTGACCGTCTCCGACGAGGTGCAGTTGATCGCCGGGAAGGCGTAGCAGCCCTCCTTGGCGCGCCGCAGCATCTCGGTGTAGACCTCGGGTGTTGCGATGGGCATGACTCGAGTATCGCAACGAAAGCCGTGGTCGGCAGCAATCCGGCGGCCCCCGCCGGTATCTTGGGCGGGATGAGCACCGCCGTGACGGCCCTGCCGGCCATCCTCGACCCGATGTACTGGCTGGGCGCCGACGGCGTCTTCGGGTCCGCGGTGCTGCCCGGGATCCTGATCATCGTCTTCATCGAGACCGGGCTGCTGTTCCCGCTGCTGCCCGGCGAATCGCTGTTGTTCACCGGCGGGCTGCTGGCCGCCCACCCGAACCCGCCGGCGAGCATCTGGGTGCTGGCACCGGCCGTCGCGACGGTCGCGGTGCTCGGGGATCAGACCGGGTACTTCATCGGGCGGCGGATCGGGCCGGCGCTGTTCAAGAAGGAAGACTCCCGGTTCTTCAAGAAGCACTACGTGACGGAGTCGCACGCGTTCTTCGAGAAGTACGGGCCGTGGGCCATCATCCTGGCCCGGTTCGCGCCGTTCGTGCGCACGTTCGTCCCGGTGGTCGCCGGGGTGTCGTACATGCGTTACCCGGTGTTTCTCGGCTTCGACATCGTCGGTGGCGTCGCCTGGGGCGGCGGCGCGACGTTGGCGGGCTACTTCCTGGGCAACGTGCCGTTCGTCCACCACAACCTGGAAAAGATCATCCTGGCGATCCTGTTCGTGTCGCTGATACCGGCGTTCCTCGCGGCCTGGCGCGGGTATCAGAAGCGCCGCCGCGCCACCGACGACGACCAGGAGCGGATGCCCGTCCGCGACTGAGCGGACCGTACGGCTTGGCTTCAGCGCCGCGGCTTCACGCGACGACGAAATCGCAGCCGGTCTTCGCGCGGACGTCGTCGACCGTCACCCCCGGATGCAGTTCGGTGAGCACCAGCCCGCGCTCCGGGTCGACGTCGAAGACGCACAGGTCCGTTATGACCATGTCCACCACGCCTTTTCCGGTCACGGGCAGCGTGCACTGCTTGAGGATTTTCGGGCTGCCGTCCTTGGCGGTGTGGTCCATCACGACGATCACCCGCTTGACGCCCGACACCAGGTCCATCGCGCCGCCCGGGCCCTTGACCATCCTGCCCGGGACCATCCAATTGGCCAGGTCGCCGTTCTCGGCCACCTCGAGGCCGCCGAGGATGGACAGGTCGATGTGGCCGCCGCGAATCATCGCGAAGGAGTCGGCGCTGCTGAAGAAGCTGGACCCCCTGATCGTGGTGATGGTCTGCTTGCCGGCGTTGACGAGATCGGGATCGACCTCGTCGTCGAGCGGGTACGCCCCGATGCCGAGCAGCCCGTTCTCCGATTGCAGGGTCACGTTGATGTCGTCGGGGATGAAGTTGGCGACCAACGTCGGGATGCCGATCCCGAGGTTCACGTAGTAGCCGTCGCGCAGTTCCCGCGCGGCGCGCCTGGCCATGAGCTCGCGGATGGGGCTGTCCTTCTTGACCGCCGCGCCGCCGCGGGTGGTGCGGAATTCGATGCGCTTCTCGTAGCGGGGCCCCCGGATGATGCGGTCGACGTAGATGCCGGGGGTGTGGATGGCGTCGGGATCGAGCTCGCCGACCTCGACGAGCTCCTCCACCTCGGCCACCGTCACGTCGCCGCAGGTGGCCACCATCGGGTTGAAGTTGCGGGCCGTCTTCCGGTAGACGAGGTTGCCGGCCGTGTCGCCCTTCCACGCCTTGACGATCGCGACGTCGGCGCGGATGCCCTCCTCCAGCACGTATTCGGTGCCGTCGAAGACGCGCATGTCCTTGCCCTCGGCGAGCTGGGTGCCGAAGGCGGTGCGCGTGTAGAAGCCCGGGATGCCCGCGCCCCCGGCGCGCAGCTTCTCGGCGAGCGTGCCCTGCGGGGTGAGGACGAGGTCGAGCTCGCCGGCCAGCACCTGGCGCTCGAATTCCTTGTTCTCCCCGACATAGGAGGCGATGACCTTTTTGACCTGACGCCCCTTGAGCAACAGGCCCATGCCGAAATCGTCGACGCCGGCGTTGTTTCCGACGATCGTCAACTCCTTGATGCCGCTGTCCGCCAGCGCCTGGATCAGATTCTCGGGGATGCCGCACAACCCGAAGCCCCCGGCGGCGATGGTGATGCCGTCCTTCAGCAGGCCACGCAGAGCCGACTCGGCGTCGGGGTGGACTTTGCTGCTGGAGTGTTCGCTCATTGCTCACTGATCCTTCGGCCTGCCGTCACGGCGGTGACGTTACAGGCGGCTTCCATCAGCATCCAACCGGAAAGCTGAACCGACAGATCGCGCTCGGCGACCTCCGACGCCGTCACCGCGCCCTCGACGAACTGCGCCTCCCGGCCGCCGGCCGGCGGCAGTTCCGCGTCGCGGTCCCAGAACGCCCCGAACAGCGGCAGCCCGTCCACCGTTTGCCGGTAATCCCAGGCCGACCTCGCCGACGACAGCACGATGGTGCGGGCGGTGTCGCGGGCCACGGCGTCGTCGGCGGAATCGCCCGGCAGCGTGGTGGCGACCAGCGCGAGGTAGCGGGCGGTGATGCCGGCGAACAGGCCGCCGTCGCCGCCGCCGGAGCCCTTGAGCACGCCCGACGGGGCCATGTGCTCGCCGACCGCGGCCACCAGCCGATGCACCCGCCGCGCGTGCCGGGTCCTGGCCTCGGCGCCGGTGCGCGCGGCGAGCTCGGTTTCCAGGCCGAGCACGACCCCCTGGCAGTAGGTGTACTGCGCGCGGACGAGCGAACCCGCCTTGATCCCATCGAACACCAGGTGCGTCTCCGGGTCGATCAGCGTGCGGTCGATCCAGTCGCTCATCTGGTCGGCCCGCTGCAGGTGCTCCCCACCGGAGGGGTAGCGGGCGAGGAAGATTCCCGCCGGGCCGTTGGCCGGGGCGTTGAAGAACTGGTCCTGCTTGCGCCACGGGATGCCGCCGCCGTCCTGGGGCACCCAGGCGTTGACGAACTGGGCGGCGAGCTTGGGCAGCGCGCGGTGGCGCTCGACGCCGGCTATCCGCGCGGCACGCTCCAGCGCCAGCGCGAGCCACGCCATGTCGTCGTAATAGCTGTTGAGCCACGAGAAGTTGTTGCGCAGCCGGTGCGTGCGCACCTGACGGTTGATCATGGTGCGCCGCTCGGGCCGCGGGTCGCGCAGCTGCGCGTCGACCAGGCAGTCCAGCAGGTGCGCCTGCCACCAGTAGTGCCAGGTGGCGAACCGTCGGTCCCGGGATGTCGCCGGCCACGCCACCACCCCGAGCTGGGTTCCCGGCAGCGCCCAGAGCTTCTTCAGGTGTCGTTGCGCGACAGCCGCTTCGGAGCTGGCCGCGCGGTTTGCCCAGAGCTGATCCATACCTGCCGATCCTGCCTCATACTGAAATATGCGCTACCGGCAAACCATTTCGGGGACCTCCCACTCCTTCGACGGGCTGGTCGACGTGATGGCGAAGGCGACGCCGCTGCGTTCCGGTGACCAGCTCGCGGGTTGTGCCGCGGGCTCCGACGCGGAACGGGCCGCGGCCGCCTGGGTGCTGGCCGACATACCCCTGGCGACTTTCCTCAGCGAGGCGGTCGTGCCGTATGAGACCGACGAAGTCACCCGGCTGATCATCGACGGCCACGACGCCGAAGCGTTCGGCCCGGTCGCGGACCTGACCGTGGGTGGCTTCCGCGACTGGCTGCTGGACGCGGCGTCCCGCGACGACGCGACCGCGCGGATCGCCGCGATTTCCCCGGGGCTGACGCCGGAAATGGTTGCCGCGGTGTCGAAGATCATGCGCAACCAGGACCTGATCCTGGTGGCCGCCGCGGCGACGACGACCGCGGCCTTCCGGACCACGATCGGGCTGCCCGGCACGCTCGCCACCCGATTGCAACCCAACCACCCCACCGACGACCCGCGCGGGATCGCCGCTGCGATGCTCGACGGCCTGGTGCTGGGCTGCGGCGACGCGGTGATCGGGATCAACCCGGCGACCGACTCGCCGCACGCGGCGAGCGACCTGCTGGGCCTGCTCGACGACATTCGCCAGCGGTTCGCGATTCCCTTTCAGTCATGCGTGCTGTGCCACGTCACCACCACGATGGAACTGATCGACCGGGGCGCGCCGGTCGACCTGGTTTTCCAGTCGATCGGCGGCACCGAGGGCGCCAACGCCTCGTTCGGGACCTCGATCGCGATGTTGGCCGAAGCCAACGAGGCCGCCCGGTCGCTGCGCCGCGGCACCGTCGGCGACAACGTCATGTACCTCGAGACGGGTCAGGGCGCGGCCCTGTCGGCCGGGGCCCACCTCGGCGTGGGTGACCGGCCGGTCGATCAGCAGACGCTGGAGGCGCGCGCCTACGCGGTGGCCCGCGCGCTGCAGCCGTTGCTGGTTGACACCGTGGTCGGGTTCATCGGGCCGGAGTACCTCTACGACGGCAAGCAGATCATCCGCGCCGGGCTGGAGGACAACTTCTGCGGGAAACTGCTCGGCCTGCCGATGGGTGTCGACGTCTGCTACACCAACCACGCCGAAGCCGACCAGGACGACATGGACACGCTGCTGACCCTGCTGGGCGCGGCGGGCACCGCGTTCGTCATCACCGTTCCCGGTGCCGACGACATCATGCTCGGCTACCAGAGCCTGTCGTTTCACGATGCGCTGTACGTACGAAAAGCCTTGGGGCTGCGTCCCGCGCCGGAATTCGAGGCCTGGTTGGCCGGCCTGGGCATGGCCGACGCCGACGGCCGGATCCTGCCCGTCGACCTCGCGGCGTCTCCGCTGCGGGCGCTGGCCGCCGGCTGATGAGCGCTCGAAAGCCGCCGGCGGTCAACGACGTCTGGGCGCCGCTGCGGGCGACCACGCGGGCGCGCATCGGGCTCGGGCGGGCGGGGAACTCGCTGCCCACCCGGCGGGTGCTGGAGTTTCAGGCCGCGCACGCCGCGGCGCGCGACGCCGTGCACGACCCGCTCGACGTCGACGGCCTCGTGCGGCGGCTGCGCGACTTGAACATCGAGGGCATCGACGCGCCGCTGCGGGTGCGCAGCCGGGCGCGATCGCGGAGCGAGTACCTGCGCCGGCCCGACCTCGGCCGCAGCCCGGCCGACCTCTCGGGCCTGCCAAAGACGAAGGCGGACATCGGGTTCGTCCTCGCCGACGGCCTCTCGCCGCGCGCCCTGACCGACCACGCCGCGGGCATGGTCGACGCGCTGATCCGCGAATTCGACAACCGCTACCGGATCGCCCCGCCGGTCATCGCGACCCAGGCGCGGGTCGCGCTCGGGGACCACGTCGGTCACGCCCTCGGTGTCACAACGGTTCTCGTCCTCATCGGCGAGCGCCCGGGGCTGTCGGTCGCCGACAGTCTGGGCATCTACCTGACGCATCGCCCGGCGCCGGGCCTCACCGACGCGGACCGCAACTGCATCTCCAACATCCATCCGCCCGACGGCCTCGACTACCCGACGGCGGCGTCGGTCGCCGCGGCGCTGGTGGGCGGGGCCCGCGAAATCGGCCGCTCGGGTGTCGCCCTCAAAGACACAACGCGAGCAGCAATTGGCGCATCCCGGTCAGCGAGTGCGCCGGCAGAAACAGGTCGCAATAGGGCAGGGCCACGGCCATCGAGCCTGCCAGCGGCTCGAATTCCCGTTGTGCCGCACGGGGATTGAGCCACACCACGATCGCGGCGCGGCGGCGCAGCCTGGCCATCGCCCGGGCGAGCACGTCGGGCGGTTCGCTGTCCCAGCCGTCGGAGGCGATGATCACCACCGCGCCGCGCAGCGCGTTGCCGTGCGGCGGCGCCAACAACGCCCCAACGCTGCGGCCGATGAACGTGCCGCCGTAGCGGTCGGTGACCTTCGCGTTGGCTTTCTGCACCGCCACCTCCGCCGAGCGGTGCGACAGCACCGCGGTGAGCCGGGTCAGCGACGTCGAGAACGCGAAGACCTCGGGGCGCACGCCCCCCTGGCGCATCACCGCCCGCATCAGGTGCAGATAGATCGCGGCATAGGGCTGCATCGAGCGGCTCACGTCGCAGGCCAGCACGACCCGGCGGGGCCGGCGGCGGGGCCGCGTGCGCGCCAGGATCACCGATTCCCAGCCGGTCGCACGCGACGCGTCCATCGTGGCCCGCAAGTCGATGCGCTTGCCGGCCGCGCTGAGCTCGGAGCGCATGCTGCGCCGGCGCGGCCAGCGCGCGACGGTGGCCTCCAGCCAGGCCCCGAGCAGGCGAAGGTCTTGCGCGTCGAAGCGGTCGAAGGGTTCGTCGGCGCGCGCGGCCAGGCGGCTGGGCAGCGGATCCGGCAACAGGGCGCCCACATCCGCGGCGCCGGCCGGGTCGGCGCTGGCGCGGGTGGCCCAGGGCAGGCGTGGGGAGCCGGCATTCGGCGGGCCCCCCGCGCGCCGCAGCGCGCCGGCCGCGGGCGTCTTGGGGCCCGGCAGGGGCAGGACCGGCGCGGGGCCCGCCCCGTCGTCGGGCGTCACGGCGCCGAACACCGCCGCGAAGACGGCGTCGAAGGCGGCGAGGTCCTCCATCCGGTTGACCAGGGTCAGCCGGGCGGCCCAATACAGCGCCGACGTGGTGTCGGGCACCAGCTGCCGCAGCGCCCGCACGAAGCCGGCCTGGCCGTTGGCGGACACCAGCACCCCCGCGCCGCGCAGCCGGGCCACCATCGCGGCGGCGAACGCCGCCAGGTCGACGCCCGGTAACAGCAGCGGGGTGCTCACGAGCCGCTAGCGCCGCCGGCGCAGCAGCCAGATCAGCACCAGGACGGCGAGCAGCGCCGCCGCGGCGGCGCCGTACTTCTTGAGCTGGTCGCCGCCGGCGAGGTCGAGCAGGTCGATGGGCTCCGGCTCGGGGGCCGCGTGGCGCGGTCCGGGGGCAGAGTCGGCCGCCGCCGGGCCCTCGGGGCTCGCCGGCGTCGGTGCGTTCTTCGCCGCCAGCTCCGCCTCCAGCGATTCCACGAACTGGCCCAGCAGCTTCTCCGAAACCTGTTGCAGCATGCCGCTGCCGAACTGGGCCAGCTTGCCGACGATCTTCAGGTCGGTGTCGACGGTGACGCTGGTGCGGTCCCCGTCCGCCTGCAATTGGGCGGTGACCGTGGCGGCCGCGTTGCCGGTCCCGCGCGCTTCCTTGCCCTTGCCGTCGATGACCGCGCGGTACTGGTCGCGGTCCAGCTCGACGAAGTGCACCTTGCCGCTGAACTCGCTGGTCACCGGGCCGACCTTGACCTTGACCTTGCCCAGGTAGTCGTCGCCCTCGTGGCCGGTCAGCTGGGCCCCGGGCATCAGCGGGATCACCTGTTCCAGGTCGCACAGCACGTCCCAGGCCTGATCGATGGGCGCGCTGACGGTGAACTGGTTGGCGATCTTCATGCGGTGGTCCTCTCAGGTGCGGCTGTATTCGGTGTACGCGTCGCGAATCAGAGTACGGTCGTCGGGTGTCTTGGCCAGCGCCCCCAGGCTGGTCACGGCATTTTGGTCGACGAGGTCGGCGACGCCCAGCGATACCAGCGCGGCGACCCAGTCGATGGTCTCGGCGACCCCGGGCGGCTTGTCCAGGTCGAGATCGCGCGCGCGGCCGACGAACTGGGTGGCGTGCTCGATCAGCGGCGCCGTCGCCCCGGGCACCGTCCGGCGGACGATCGCGGCGGCCCGGGCCGGCTCGGGGTAGTCGATCCAGTGGTACAGGCAGCGGCGGCGCAGCGCGTCGTGCAGGTCGCGGCTGCGGTTGGAGGTCAGCACCGCGATCGGCGGCCGCTCGGCGACGAAGGTGCCCAGCTCGGGCACGGTGACCGCGGACTCGCCGAGGAACTCGAGCAGCAGGGCCTCGAATTCGTCGTCGGCGCGGTCGATTTCGTCGATGAGCAGCACGGGCGGGGCGGGACCGCGGTGGCGCACGCAGCGCAGGATGGGCCGGTCGACCAGGTAGGCCTCGGTGTACAGGTCCGCCTCGTCAATCGCGGCCCCTCGGGCCTCGGCCAGCCGGATCGACAGCAGCTGGCGTTGGTAGTTCCAGTCGTACAGCGCCTCGTTGGCGGTCAATCCCTCGTAACACTGCAGCCGTACCAGCTCGGTATCCAGCACCGCGGCAAGGGTTTTCGCCGCCGTCGTCTTGCCGACCCCGGGTTCCCCCTCGAGCAGCAGCGGTCGGCCGAGCGTAACGGCCAGATAGATCGCGGACGCGGTTCCGGTGTCGAGCAGGTAGTCGCGCGCGTCGAACCGGGCGATGACGTCATCGACGTCGCCGAACACCGCCGGCGTCATGCGCCGGCTTTCCCCGCGAACGCCGTGCGGCACCCCGCGCCGCAGAACCAGTAGTCCACGCCGGCCCGCCGCAGGTGCTCGGTGTCGGGCCCGATGGTCACCGTCATGCCGCACACCGGGTCGACGGCCTGTTGCGGGGCGGGCGCCGTCGGGGCCGCCGTGACGGGACGGCCCAGGTCGCCGCCGCGGATGCCGGCGACGAGCTCGGCGGCGATCGACACCGCGATCTCGGCCGGGGTCTTGGCGCCGATGTCCAGCCCGACCGGGGTGTGGATGCGGGCTCGTTCGGCATCGGAGAGTTCGAGCTGGCCCAGGATCGATGCGCCGCGCACCCTGCTGGCCACCAGCCCGATGTAGGCGACGCCGTGATCCAGTGCGGCGCGGATGATTTCGGCTTCCGGGCCGCCATGGCTGGCGATGACGACGGCGGTGGCGCCCGCGTCGACAGGGTCGTCGTCGCGCTCGACGTCGTAGCCGAGCACCGCACACAGCTGGGCCAGCGCGTCGGCGATCGGGGTGGCCCCGTGGATGCGGATCAGCGGCGCCGGCAGCTGCGGTGTCAAGAAGATCTCCAGCGACCCGCCGGACAGGCAGGGGTTGACGACGACGCACGCTCCGGGCGCCTCCGGAAAGTGCACGTCGCCGTCGGGAAGCACGCGCAGCAACACGCTTTCGCCGGCCTGCAGCGCCCCCAGCCCGGCCTTGCGGACGGAGTTCTGCGCGCACTGACCGCCGACAAAACCCTCGATCGTGCCGTCCGCGAGCACGATGGCCTCGTCGCCGGGGAAGGACGACGTGGGCGGCTGGGCCCGCACCACGGTCGCGCGCACGAACGGTGTCCGTGCCGCCAACAGCTGCTGAGCCCGCTCACTGATCGTCATCTGCTTGATTGCGCCGCTCCTCCTCATCGCTCTGCATCGTCGCGGCGCTAGATCGGCGGCCTCGCCCTGCCCTGCATGGCCTCCCACACCCGCGACGGGGTCAGCGGCATGTCGGCGTGCCGAACCCCGAACGGCGCCAACGCATCCACCACCGCGTTCACCACGGCCGGGGGCGAACCCACGGTGGCCGACTCGCCGATGCCCTTCGCGCCGATCGGATGATGGGGCGACGGGGTCACGGTGTGGCCGGTCTCCAGGTGCGGCACCTCGACCGCGGTCGGGATCAGGTAATCCATCAGCGAGCCGCCCAGGCAGTTGCCCTCGTCGTCGAACGCGATCATCTCCATCAGCGCCATCCCGATGCCGTCGACGATGCCCCCGTGCACCTGGCCCTCGATGATCATCGGGTTGATCCGCGTGCCGCAGTCGTCCACGGCCAGGAAGCGCCGCACCTTGACCACCGCGGTGCCCGGATCCACGTCCACCACACAGAAATACGCGCCGTAGGGGTAGGTCAGGTTCTCCGGGTTGTAGCAGACCTCGGCGTCCAGACCGCCCTCGATGCCCTCGGGCAGGTCGCCGGCGCCGTGCGCGCGCATCGCGATGTCGGCGATGGTCACCGACGCCGACGGGTCGCCCTTGACCCGAAACGTGCCCTTCTCCCATTCCAGGTCGGCGACCGAGACCTCGAGCATGCCCGACGCGATGATCTTCGCCT
Source organism: Mycobacterium alsense (assembly GCF_002086635.1). Classification (GTDB taxonomy): domain Bacteria; phylum Actinomycetota; class Actinomycetes; order Mycobacteriales; family Mycobacteriaceae; genus Mycobacterium; species Mycobacterium alsense. The sequence goes on from NZ_MVHD01000014.1 coordinate 98,826, forward strand.
TGTCGCGGACCTTGCGGGCGACCAGCGCCGCCGCGCCGCCCGACACCGGGGTGGAACGGCTGCCGTAGGTGCCCAGCCCGAACGGCGTCTGGTCGGTGTCGCCGTGCACGACCTCGATGTCGTCGGGGGGGATGCCCAGCTCCTCGGCGACGATCTGCGCGAACGTCGTCTCGTGCCCCTGCCCCTGCGTCTGAACCGACAGTCGCACAACGGCTTTGCCGGTCGGGTGCACCCGCAGCTCGCATCCGTCGGCCATGCCGAGGCCGAGGATGTCCATGTCCTTGCGCGGCCCCGCGCCGACGGCCTCGGTGAAGAACGCCATGCCGATGCCCATCAGCTCGCCGCGCGCGCGCCGCTCCTTCTGCTCGGCGCGCAGCGCGTCGTAGCCGATCATGTCCATGGCCTTGCGCATGGTGGCCTCGTAGTCACCGGAGTCGTACGTCCAGCCGGTCTTGCTCTGGTACGGAAACTGATCGGGCCGCAACAGGTTTCGCAGCCGCAGCTCCGCCGGGTCCAACTTGAGCTCGAAGGCCAGACAGTCCACCAGCCGCTCGACGAAGTACACCGCCTCGGTGATGCGGAACGAGCACGCGTAGGCCACCCCGCCCGGCGCCTTGTTGGTGTACACGGCGGTCATGTGGCAGTAGGCGGCCTCGAGGTCGTAGCTGCCGGTGAACACCCCGAAGAACCCGGCGGGGTATTTCGTGGGCGCCGCCTGGCCGTTGAACGCGCCGTGGTCGGCCAGCACGTTGGACCGGATCGCCAGGATCTTCCCGTCTTTGGTCGCGGCGATCTCGCCGAGCATGATGTAGTCGCGCGCGAAGCTGGTGGAGGTCAGGTTCTCGCTGCGGTCCTCCATCCATTTCACCGGCTTGCCCAGCAAAAGCGAGCCGACGATCGCGCACACGTAGCCGGGGTAGATCGGCACCTTGTTGCCGAAGCCGCCGCCGATGTCGGGCGAAATCACCCGGATCTTGTGTTCGGGCAGCCCGGCGACCAGGGCGTACAGGGTGCGGTGCGCGTGCGGGGCCTGCGAGGTGGTCCACAGCGTCAGCTTGCCGGTCACCGGATCCAAATCGGCCACCGCGCCACAGGTTTCCATCGGCGCCGGGTGCACCCGGGGGTAGACGATCTCCTGCTCGACGACGACGTCGGCCTTGGCGAACGCCGCCTCGGTGGCCGCGGCGTCGCCGGTTTCCCAGTCGAAGATGTGGTTGTCGGTCTTGCCGTCCAGGTCGGTCCGGATCACCGGGGCCGACTCCTCGAGCGCCCTGCGGACGTCGACGACGGGGTCCAGCGGGTCGTAGTCGACGTCGATCAGCTCGAGTGCGTCGCGGGCCGAATAGCGGTCCTCGGCAACGACGAACGCCACCTCCTGGCCCTGGAAGCGCACCTTGTCGGTGGCCAGCACGGCCTGCACGTCGTTGGACAGCGTCGGCATCCACGCCAGGCCCTTGTCGGCCAGGTCCGCGCCCGTCACGACGGCCTTGACCTTCGGATGGGCAAGGGCCGCGGTCACGTCGATGCCCGCGATGCGGGCGTGGGCGTACGGCGAGCGCAGGATGGCCAGGTGCAGCATGCCCGGCAACGCGACGTCGTCGACGTAGGTGCCGCGGCCGCGGATGAAGCGCGGGTCCTCCTTGCGCAGCATCCGCCCATGGCCGCACGGCTTTTGGTCGTTGTCGGCCAGATCTTCGGGCGACGGCGGCCGGGACTCGATGGTGGTCACGACGTCACCTCCGCGGAACTGTGCTGGGCCGCCCACTGGATGGAGCGCACGATCGTGGTGTATCCGGTGCAGCGGCAGATCTGCCCGGAGATCGCCTCGCGGATGGTCTCCTCGTCGGGGTTGGGGTCGCGGTCCAGCAGGGCGCGGGCGGTGATCATCATGCCCGGGGTGCAAAAGCCGCACTGCAGCCCGTGGCAGCGCATGAAGCCCTCCTGGACCGGGTCGAGGCGGCCGTCTGCGGCCAGTCCTTCTACGGTCCGGACGCTGTGGCCGGACGCCATCACGGCCAGCATCGTGCACGACTTCACCGGCACGCCGTCCACGTCGACCACGCACGTGCCGCAGTTGCTGGTGTCGCAGCCCCAATGGGTTCCGGTGAGCCGCAACTGATCCCGCAGGAAGTGCACCAGCAGCATCCGCGGTTCGACCTCGGCGCTCACCTGCTCGCCGTTGACGGTCATGTTCACCTGCATGATCAGTTGCTCCTTTGTTCGCCGACCCGCTCGGCGGCGCGGCGCAACGTGCGGATCGTCAGTTCGGAGGCCAGGTGCCGCTTGTATTCCGCGCTGCCGCGGATGTCGGTGGCCGGGTCGCAGGCCTCGGCGGCGCGGCGGCCCGCCCCGGCGAACACCTCGTCGGTGGCCGGCCTGCCGACCAGGCCCGCGGCGAGTTCGGCCAGCGCGGCCGGGTCGGGGTTGACCGCCGTCAGGCCCACGCGCGCGGCCGCGATCGCGTCCCCGTCGAGCGTGAGGCTCGCGCCCGCCGCCGCCACCGCCCAGTCGCCGACCCGGCGTTCCACCTTGGCGTAGGCGCTGGAGCTGTTGAGCCGCACCGGGATCCGGGTCTCGACCAGGATCTCGTTGTAGGCCAGGGTGGTTTCGTAGGGTCCGGCGACGAACTCGTCGATCGGTATCTCGCGTTCGCCGTCGGGGCCCCGCGCCAGGCAGACCGCTCCTAGCACGGTGCAGACCGTCACCAGGTCCTCGGCCGGATCCGCCTGGCACAGCGACCCGCCCAGGGTGCCGCGGTTGCGGACCACGGGGTCGGCGATCACCCGTTCGGCGTCGCGGAAGATCGGGCACACCGCGGCCAGGGTCTCGGACTCCAGGATCTCGCGGTGGCGGGTCATGGCGCCGATGCGCACCAGCGTCGGATCGGTGATCACGTAGCCGAGCTCGGGGGCCAGGTCGTTGATGTCGACGAGGTACTCGGGGTTGGCGATGCGCAGCTTCATCATCGGCAGCAGGCTGTGCCCGCCGGCGATCACCCGCGCGCCCTCGCCCAGCCGATCCAGCAGGCCGACGGCGTGGTCGACGCTGGTTGCACGTTCGTATTCGAAGGGTCCCGGTACTTGCATTGCAGCAGTGTCGGCCCCGGCCAGACACCCGTCAATAGCGAGTTAAGTAATCGTTTAAGTCGCCCTTCACCTGCGGGTCTTTCGCTTGCGTGTCGTGGTGGATCCGCCCGGCGGTCTCGGCCAGCGGGCGGCCGCCGCCGCCCCAGCGCTTGGCGATGATGTCGGCGGCGATGGACACCGCGGTCTCCTCGGGGGTGCGGGCGCCGAGATCCAGGCCGATGGGGCTGCGCAGCCGGTCCAGCTCGGCGTCGGTCAGCCCCGCGGCCCGCAGCCGGTTGATCCGGTCGTCGTGGGTGCGGCGTGACCCCATCGCGCCCACGTAGCCGACCCGCGGCAGCCGCAGCGCCACCTCGAGCACCGGGACGTCGAACTTGGGGTCGTGGGTGAGCACGCAGATCACCGTGCTCTCGTCGACGGCGCCCGCCTCCGCCTCCGCGGCGAGGTAGCGGTGCGGCCAGTCGACGACGACGCGGTCGGCCGTCGGGAAGCGGACCGGCGTGGCGAACAGCGCGCGGGCGTCGCAGACGGTGACCCGGTAGCCCAGAAGCGATCCCTGCTGCGCCAGCGCCGCGGCGAAGTCGATGGCGCCGAACACCAGCATCCGCGGGCGCGGCGCGTAGCTGGACACGAAGACCTCCATGCCCTCGCCCAGCCGCTGCCCGTCGGGCCCGTACTTGAGGACCTCGCTGCGGCCCACCGCCAGCAGGCCGCGCGCGTCGTCGGCGACGGCGGCGTCGGCGCGGGCCGACCCCAACGACCCGGCCAGCTGGCCGGGGCGGATGACGAGGCGGCGACCGACCCACGCCGCGTCCGGGTGGGCGATGACCGTCGCGACCGCCACCGCGCGGTGCTCGCCGACGTCGTCGGCCACCGCCCCGAGTTCGGGAAACGTCGCCCGCGACACCGGCTCGACGAAGACGTCGATGACGCCGCCGCACGTCAGCCCGACGGCGAACGCGTCGTCGTCGCTGACGCCGTAGCGCTCCAGCCGCGGCGCCCCGGTCTCGGCCACCTCGGTGGCCAGCTCATAGACCGCGCCCTCGACGCAGCCGCCCGACACCGACCCGGTCACCGAGCCGTCCGGCGCCACCACCATCGAGGCGCCCGGCGGCCGCGGCGCGGACCGAAACGTCCGAACCACCGTCCCGAGCCCCGCGGTGTCGCCGGCACGCCAGATCGCCATCAGCTCGGCTAGCACGTCGCGCACCCCTTCAAATTAGGCCACAAGTAGGCTTTATCCGTGACTCCGGCTCAACTTCGGGCCTATTCGGCGGTGGTTCGGTTGGGTTCGGTGCGCGCCGCGGCCGCGGAACTGGGTGTTTCCGATGCGGGGGTGTCGATGCTCGTGGCCGCGCTGCGCAAGGAGCTCGACGACCCGCTGTTCACCCGGACGGGCGCGGGGCTGGCGTTCACGCCCGGCGGGCTGCGGCTGGCCAGCCGCGCGGTCGAAATCCTGGGCCTGCAACAACAAACCGCGATCGAGGTCACCGAGGCCGCGCACGGGCGAAGGCTGCTGCGCATCGCGGCCTCCAGCGCGTTCGCCGAGCACGCCGCGCCGGGGCTGATCGAGCTGTTCTCGTCGCGGGCCGACGACCTGTCGGTGGAACTGAGCGTGCACCCCACCAGCCGGTTCCGCGACCTGGTCGCCTCGCGCGCCGTGGACATCGCGATCGGCCCGGCGAGCGAGCATTCGACCGGCCACGACCCCACGATCTTCGTGCGGCCGTTTCTGAAATACCAGATCATCGCCGTCGTGGCGCCGAACAGCCCACTGGCCGCGGGGTTTCCGACCCCGGCGCTGCTGCGCCAGCAACAGTGGATGCTCGGCCCGGCGGCCGGCGGCGTCGACGGCGAGATCGCAACGATGTTGCGCGACTTGGCGATTCCGGAGTCGCAGCAGCGGATTTTTCAGAGCGACGCCGCCGCGCTCGAGGAGGTGCAGCGGGTCGGCGGTGTTGCGCTGACGATCGGCTTCGCCGTCGCCAAGGACCTCGCGGCCGGGCGGTTGACGCACGTGAGCGGTCCCGGGCTGGACCGGTCGGGCGAATGGTGCGCGGCGACGCTGGCGCCGTCGGTGCGCCAGCCCGCGGTGTCCGAGCTCGTCCGCTTCATCACCACGCCGCGGTGCACGCAGGCGATGATCCGCGGCTCCGGCGTCGGCGTGACCCGGTTCCGCCCGAAGGTGCACGTCACGCTGTGGAGCTGAGCGCTGGGCCTTGGGTGTGAGCCCGGGGCGGAAAAATCGCCGAAACCCCGCCGCCGGTGCACATTCGGCACCGAGGATTCAAAGCCGGTGCGCTACCAGGCCCGCGACAGGTCCCCGTGCTGGCGGACCCAGGCGTGCATCGCGATCCCGGCCGCGACGCCGGCGTTGATGCTGCGCGTGGAGCCGAACTGGGCGATCGACACCGTCAGTGCCGCGCCGGCCCGGATGTCGTCGGTGATGCCCGGCCCTTCCTGACCGAACACCAACAGACACTCGCGCGGCAGCGCGGTCTCCTCCAGCCGGGCCGCGCCCGGGACGTTGTCCACCGCGATCACGGTCAGCCCGGCGCCCGCCGCGAAGTCCAGCAGCTCGGCGGTGCTGTCGTGGTGACGCAGCCGCTGATAGCGGTCGGTCACCATGGCGCCGCGGCGATTCCAGCGCCGCCGCCCCACGATGTGCACCGTGTCGACCGCGAACGCGTTGGCGGTGCGCACCACCGAGCCGATGTTGGCGTCGTGGCCGAAGTTCTCGATCGCCACATGCAGCGGGTGACGGCGCCGGTCGATGTCGGCGATGATCGCTTCCCGGGTCCAGTACCGGTAGGCGTCGACGACGTTGCGAGAATCCCCGTCGCGCAACAGGTTCGGGTCGTATCGTGGGTCGGCGGGGGGATCGCCCGGCCAGGGCCCGACGCCGCCGGCCCCCGTCCCCCATTCGGTGGGGCCCGGTTCGCTCATGATCGGCCTGCGGGCTGCGTCCACACGCCGGCGTGGGTGCCGTCGATCGCCACGGTCGCGTACAGCAGCGCCTCGTTGATCTCGCCCTGGGTGCACAGCGAGGCGTTGACGCGCACCGAGTTCAGCGACGCGTCGGGCAGGATCAGCACCGACGACCCGTACGTCGCGCAGGCCGGGTTGAGCCCCCGGCCGGGCAGCGTCGGCGACGCCAGCAGCATCATCGGCCCGCCCCGCGCGGCGGATTCGTCGCGGTAGCGGGCGGCGACGGCGTCGGCCTGCAGCCCCAGCAGCATGTAGCCGTTGCCGTTGAACGCGGCCGGGTCGCCGAGCTGGGCCTTGGTCACCGGGGCGCCGTCGGCGCGCCAGGCCGACAGGCTGACGGTCTTGACCGTCAGGCCGGTGTCGTTGGTGTTGGTGGGCAGCAGCCCCACCGGGAACGCCGCGGGGTAGGCCGCCGAGGTGTTGGGGATCCGGTCGCGGGGCGAGTAGGCGTACACCCCGCGGACCTGGCTTCGATCCTTAAGCGGCCCAAGGCAAACCGTGCCGGTGAGCCGGTTGGGCGGCGCCGCCAGGGGGCGCTGAATGTCGCGCGCGGTGGTCGTCGCCTGGATGGCCTGGTCACAGCTGCCCAGGGCGTTGGATTCCATCGGGTGCGCCAGCGCGCCGTAGAGCCCGAAGCGGATGTCCTCGGGTTTCTCGTGTCCCGCGCGCGGATCGGTCGGCGACGCGTCGACGTCGACCAGCACGTAGTCGCCGCTCCAGCGCAGGTTCGACACCGAGACGTTCCAGCCCAGCAGCGAAAGCGATTCGCCGAGCCGCGCGCCCTGCGCGCCGTAGGGGCTTGGCGGTCGGTGCGATCCCGTGCAGCCCGCCAGGCAGATCGCCACGCACGCCGCTGCCGCAGAAACGGTGCGCGCCGCGTGCATTGCCGCCCGAAACATCGTCACTTACGCCGCGGGAGTCGCTGGGACGGCCGGTCTTTCGCTTGCCCACCTCATAGCGACAACGCGACGCCGGCGCGGCACCGGGGGTGGCTGTGGCGCCTGGCGCATGCGATGACCCCGCTCGCCACCTAGACCAGCCCCAGATCGGCCAGGCCGAGCACGCTGCGGTACGGCAGCCCCTCGGCCTCGATGGCTTCGGCGGCGCCGGTGGCGCGGTCCACCACGGTGGCCACCCCCATCACCTCGCCGCCCGCCTCCTGGACCGCGCGCACCGCCGTCAGCGCCGAGGCGCCGGTGGTGCTCGTGTCCTCCACCACCAGGGCCCGGCGGCCGGCCACCTCACAGCCCTCGATGAGGCGTTGCAGCCCATGGGTTTTCGCCGACTTGCGCACGACGAACGCGTCGATGGGACGCCCGGGCGCATGCATGATCGCCGTCGCCACCGGATCGGCGCCCAGCGTCAGCCCGCCGACCAGCGCGTAGTCCCAGTCCGCGGTGAGCTCGCGCATCAGCCTGCCGATCAGCGCCGAGGCCCGGTGGTGCAGGGTGGCGCGGCGCAGGTCGACGTAGTAGTCGGCCTCCTTGCCCGACGACAGGGTCACCCGCCCGTGCACCACCGACAGCCGCCGCACCAGCTCGGCCAGCTCCTCGCGCGGATCAAGTTCGCCCACGACCGCCTCCGACTCGTCGGGTTGCGACGCGGGCCAGCCGCCGCGGCATCATCCGACCGGCGGCGACGATCGCCTTGTACTGCGGCCCGGGGACGCTGATCACCTTGCCGCGGGCGATATCGGCGAGGCTCTTGGTGACCACGTCGTCGACCTCGAGCCACAAAAACGACGGCAGCTTGGCCATGTCGATGCCTGCGCGCGAATGGAATTCGGTGTGCACGTAGCCGGGGCACACGGCGTGCACGCCGACGCCGGTGCCCTGCAGCCCGACGGCCAGCCCCTCGCTGAAGGCGATCACCCACGCCTTCGACGCCGAGTAGGTCGACCCGCGCCCCGGCACCAGCCCGGCGACGCTGGCGATGTTGATGACGGTGCCTGCGCCCGCGTCGAGCATGGCCGGCAGGGCCGCGCGGGTGAGGTGCATGACGGCGGTGACGTTGACGTCGAGCTGCGACTGCAGGAGCGCGGGATCGGTGGCCCAGAACTCGCCGGAGGTACCGAAGCCGGCGTTGTTCACCAGCACCCGAACGCCGGCGGCGAGCCGGTCGGCGACCTTGGCGCGCCCGGTCGGCTCCGCCAGGTCGGCGGGCAGGACCTCGACGCCGCCGGCCTCGCCCTCGAGCTCGCCGGCCAACCGGGTCAACCGGTCGGCGTCGCGGGCGACCAGCACCAGGTCGTACCCGTCACGTGCGTAGCGCCGCGCGTAGCCGGCGCCGATCCCGGACGTAGGCCCGGTGATCAGGGCTACGGGGCGAGGCATGAGCGACAGTGTAGTGACGGCGAGCTAGCCGTCACCGGACCCACCCCGCGCGTTATCAGCGCTGGTAGTTGGGGCCCTGATTGCCGTTGCGCCCGGGCGGCGGCGGGCGGCGCAGGTTGTCGGTGCGCCCCGCCGACGGACCCTCGGCGCGGGCCTGCTCGCGGCGCGCGGGCTGCGGGGCGCGCCGGGGCGCCTGGACGTCGGAGCCCAGCAGCCCGGACACGTCGGGCTGCGAGCGCCGCGAGGGCAACTCCACCCGGCCGGCGGGCGCCAGCGGGCGACCGGGCGCCGCGCTGCGAATGGCGGCCGGCGCTCCGGCCTCGGCGGCCTCCTGGGGCACCGGCGGCAGCACCCGCAACAGGTCGTTGAATTGGCGCACCGTGCGCAGGCCTTCGTCCCACTGGGCGCGCGTGCTCGAGATCGGCATGGCCACCAACGTCCAGTTCTGCTCGTTCCACATGATCTCGGCGCAGTCGGGGGCGGTGTGCGCGAAGGTGACCATGCGGCGGTCGCAGGCGCGCCGGGCCGCGTCGAGGTTGGTGGAGTACACCATCCGCGGCCCGATCGCGCCCAGCAGCCAAATGTCGCTCTCCCGTGGCTCTTTCAGCCCCTTGAGCCGCAGGTCGACGACGACGTTGGTGCCCACCTTGCGGTGCAGCGCGATCACGGTGGCGACTTCCTCGACGTCGAAGATGTAGACCGCCTCGCCGCGGATCTGGCCGAGCACGACGTTGTGGGCCGGGACGTCGCCCACCGTCGAGATCACGCCGCGCTTCCAGCGCTTCAGGACGTCGGTGGACTCGCGCTCGTAGTCGAACCCGTGCGATCGCGCCCACGACTTGCGACGCCTGCTGCGCCCGCGGCGTCGATCGATGTCGACGTACAGGAGCACCCCCGCGCCGACAAAGCACAGCGCGGAGAGCGTGAACCAGAGGGGGACCATCCCACACAGGGTATCTGCTGTTGGGCCGGAATGAAGAAACCGACCAGGTCACAACCCAGTTACGGGAAGCGCCGAGCAGTCCCCCGCAAGCGGGAGGTGCCCCCAGCAGAATCGCACGCGCGACGCGTCGCTCGTGCGATTCTGCGTCTGGTCACGGGGAAACTCAGCCGAGGACCAGTGAGTCGCCGTCCGCGCTCACGTTGACGGGCACCACGTCCCCGTCGTGCACCTCACCGGCCAGCAGCATCTTGGCCAGCTGGTCGCCGATCGCCTGCTGCACCAACCGGCGCAGCGGACGCGCGCCGTAGATCGGGTCGAAGCCCCGCTGGGCCAGCCACTGCTTGGCGGGCAGCGACACCTCGAGCGTGAGGCGGCGCTGCGCGAGTCGCTTCTGCAACTGGGCCAGCTGGATGTCGACGATCTGCACCAACTCGCCCGGTTCGAGGCCGGCGAAGATGATCACGTCGTCGAGCCGGTTGATGAACTCCGGCTTGAACGCCGCGCGCACCGCCGCCATCACCTGCTCCTCGTCGCCGCCCGACCCGAGGTTGGACGTCAGGATCAGGATGGTGTTGCGGAAGTCGACCGTGCGGCCCTGCCCGTCGGTCAGCCGGCCCTCGTCGAGCACCTGCAGCAGCACGTCGAACACGTCGGGGTGCGCCTTTTCGATCTCGTCGAACAGGATCACCGTGTACGGCCTGCGCCGCACCGCCTCGGTCAGCTGACCGCCCTGGTCGTAGCCGATGTAGCCGGGCGGGGCGCCGACGAGCCGGGCCACCGAGTGCTTCTCGCCGTACTCGCTCATGTCGATGCGGACCATCGCGCGTTCGTCGTCGAAGAGGAACTCCGCCAGCGCCTTGGCCAGCTCGGTCTTGCCGACGCCGGTGGGTCCCAGGAACATGAACGATCCGGTGGGCCGGTTGGGGTCCGCGACGCCGGCGCGGGAACGCCGCACCGCGTCGGAGACGGCCTGCACCGCCCGCTTCTGGCCGACGACGCGCTTGCCCAGCTCGTCCTCCATGCGCAGCAGCTTGGCGGTTTCGCCCTCGAGCATCCGGCCGGCGGGGATGCCGGTCCACGCGGACACCACTTCGGCGATGTCGTCGGGACCCACCTCCTCCTTGAGCATCACGTTTTCGCGGGCCTCGGCCTGGGGCAGCGCGGCCTCGAGTTTCTTCTCCACCTCCGGGATCCGGCCGTAGCGCAGCTCGGCGGCCTTGGCCAGGTCGCCGTCGCGCTCGGCGCGCTCGGACTCCCCGCGCAGCGCCTCGAGCTGCTCCTTGAGCTCGCGCACGGCGTCGATCGCGTTCTTCTCGTTCTGCCACCTGGTGGTCAGCTCGGCCAGCTTCTCCTTCTGGTCGGCCAGCTCGCTGCGCAACTTCTCCAGCCGCTCCTTGGACGCCTCGTCCTCCTCCTTGGCCAGCGCCATCTCCTCGATTTCGAGGCGGCGCACCAGCCGCTCGACCTCGTCGATCTCGACGGGCCGGGAGTCGATCTCCATCTTCAGCCGGCTGGCGGCCTCGTCGACCAGGTCGATGGCCTTGTCCGGCAGGAAGCGTGCGGTGATGTAGCGGTCGGACAGCGTGGCGGCGGCCACCAGGGCCGAGTCGGTGATGCGCACACCGTGGTGCACCTCGTAGCGGTCCTTCAGCCCGCGCAGGATGCCCACGGTGTCCTCCACCGACGGCTCACCGACGAACACCTGCTGGAAGCGCCGCTCCAGCGCGGCGTCCTTCTCGATGTACTTGCGGTACTCGTCGAGCGTGGTGGCGCCGACCAGCCGCAGCTCGCCGCGGGCCAGCATCGGCTTGATCATGTTGCCGGCGTCCATCGCGCCCTCACCGGTCGCGCCCGCGCCGACGATGGTGTGCAGCTCGTCGATGAACGTGATGATCTGCCCGGCCGAGTTCTTGATGTCGTCGAGGACGGCCTTCAGCCGCTCCTCGAACTCGCCGCGGTACTTCGCGCCGGCCACCATCGAACCGAGGTCGAGCGCGATCACGGTCTTGTCGCGCAGGCTCTCCGGCACATCGCCGGCCACGATGCGCTGGGCCAGGCCCTCGACGATCGCCGTCTTGCCGACGCCGGGCTCGCCGATGAGCACGGGGTTGTTCTTGGTGCGACGGCTCAACACCTGCACGACGCGCCGAATCTCGTTGTCGCGCCCGATGACCGGGTCGAGCTTGCCCTCCCTCGCGCGGGCGGTCAGGTCGGTGGAGTACTTCTCCAGCGCCTGATAGGTCGCCTCCGGGTCGGCGCTGGTGACGCGCGCGCTGCCGCGGACCTTGACGAACGCCTCCCGCAGCGCCTGCGGCGACGCGCCGTGCCCGGTCAGCAGCTTGGCGACGTCGGAGTCGCCCGTGGCCAGGCCCACCATCAGGTGCTCGGTCGAGACGTACTCGTCGTCCATCTCGGTGGCCAGCTGCTGCGCGGTGGTGATGGCGGCCAGCGATTCGCGCGACAGCTGCGGTTGTGAGCTGGCGCCGCTGGCCTGGGGCAGCCGGTCGAGAATCCGCTGCGTTTCGGTGCGGATGGTAGCGGGCTCGACGCCGACAGCCTCCAGCAGCGGCGCGGCGATCCCGTCGTTCTGCGTTAGCAGCGCCAACAGCAGGTGGGCCGGCCTGATCTCAGGGTTACCGGCGGCCGAGGCCGCCTGCAGGGCCGACGTGAGCGCCGCCTGCGTCTTGGTTGTCGGGTTGAAAGAGTCCACGACACCTCCGTTCGGGTCCAACAAAAATGCTCGTCGCGTTGTCTAACGCCGTCAAGGTTGAGTCTGTTCCGCTCAACCCTAGCAATTTTGCCGACGCGGGCATTACATCTAGGGCGCGCCGCTCACCCCGTTGGCGCCGGAAAGCAGCCCGCCGGTGCCGCCGGCGCCCCCGGCGCCCCCGTCCGAGCCGTTCCCGCCGTTGCCCCCGTTGCCGATCACGGTGGCGCTGCCGCCGTTACCGCCGGTGGCGGGCGTCCCGCCGGCGCCGGCGTCGCCGCCGCGTCCCCCGTTGCCGATCAGGCCGCCGGCCCCGCCGGCCCCGCCGTTGCCGGGTGCGGTTCCGAAGGCGCCGGCTCCCGAGCCACCCGCCCCGCCGGCCCCGCCGTTACCGAACAGCCCGATGGCCGCTCCGCCGTTGCCGCCGGCGAAGCCGGGCACGCCAACGCCATTGTTGGTGCCGCCGGTGCCACCGGCCCCGCCATCGCCGAACAGCATTCCGCCGGTGCCGCCGTCGCCGCCGGCCCCTGCCGCGAGGCCGCTGCCCCCGGCGCCGCCGTTGCCGAACAGCCCGGCATTGCCGCCGCGACCGCCGGCGATGATCACGGCGCTGTTGTTGCTCCCGTTGCCTCCGTTGCCCGGGCTGCCGTAGAAGAAGCCGGCGTCGGCGCCGGCCTGGCCCGTACCGCCGGTGCCGCCGTTGCCGATGAGCAGCCCCGCCCTGCCCGCGGTGCCGCCGAGTGTGGCGGTGGTGCCGGCGCCGTCGACGCCGGCGTCACCGCCGTTGCCGATCAGCCCCGCGTTGCCGCCGGACCCGCCGGCCCCGGCGGCCCCAGTCACGCCAACGCTCGCGGTGGCGTTGCCGCCATGACCGCCGGTGCCGCCATTGCCCCACATCCCGCCGTCCCCGCCGGC
>NZ_MVHD01000150.1 GCF_002086635.1 Mycobacterium alsense
CGTGCCGTCCAGTAGAGCGGAAATGTCCACGTAGAGCGGCTTTTCGTCGTCGGTTCCCGGTTCCGGTATAGGGGGTAGGGAACCGGGAACCGCACCGTTCACAGCGGTTCCCGTGCGGTTCCGGGAACCGGGAACCGCATCGGTTCCCGGTTCCGTACCCTGTGTCCGGGAACCGGGAACCGCTGTCTGAGCGTGACCGTTGTGCTCGACTGTGACAGGTGGCGACAGGTGCTTGCCCGAGTCGGCGAGCGCTTTGCCACGGGCGACCAAATCGTCGTTCACAGGCTCGCGCCCCGATTAACGATTACGGCCAGCTTGTCGCGCAGCATCTCGTTTATATCCGC
>NZ_MVHD01000151.1 GCF_002086635.1 Mycobacterium alsense
GCGGGCGCGGCGGCCTAGCTTCGAGGGTCACCCGGCCCTGGGGGGCGGCCTCCGTGTGCCACGAGGCCTTTCGCCGGGTGGCATAGCGTCCGCCGGTCTGTGCATGCGCCGGGACTTTTCGGGCAACGCCGCAAAGCGGCAGCAACCCATCCGTTTCTAGGAGGTTCATTGTGAGTGTTTCTGCTGGTAGGCGGCTGCGGGAGAGTCTGGATCTCGCGTTGGCGCGTGAGTCCGCGCGGCGTGGTTTGCCGCTGCGATGGGATGAGCGTGAGCAGCAGCATGTGGATGCTGCGGTGCGTGCCGCGGATCATGTGGCCAAGCTGCAAAGCCTTCT
>NZ_MVHD01000152.1 GCF_002086635.1 Mycobacterium alsense
CGGGCGCGGCGGCCTAGCTTCGAGGGTCACCCGGCCCTGGGGGGCGGCCTCCGTGTGCCACGAGGCCTTTCGCCGGTTGGCATAGCGTCCGCCTGTCCGTCGATGCGCCGGGACTTTTCGGGCAACGCCGCAAAACGGCGGCAGCTAACCCCGATTCAAGGAGGTCAGTGGTGAGTGTTTCTGCAGGTAGGCGGCTGCGGGAGAGTCTTGATGCTGCGTTGGTGCGTGAGTCCGCGCGGTGCGGTTTGCCGCTGCGTTGGGATGAGCGTGAGCAGCAGCATGTGGATGCTGCGGTGCGTGCCGCGGATCATGTGGCCAAGCTGCAAAGCCTTCT
>NZ_MVHD01000153.1 GCF_002086635.1 Mycobacterium alsense
CCCAGCGCACCCAGGTTAGGAATCGCGATCGCCGGCAGACCCGGCAACGACGCCAAGAAATTGGCCGCCAGGTTGGCACCAGTCTGGATCGCCCCGTTGATGCCGGCCTGGAACGCACCGGCCAGGTTGCCCAGGTTCGCCGCGAAGCTCGCCGCCAACGCCTCACCCGTCTGGATCAACCCACCGAGGTTGGCCCCCAGATTCAAGCTGCCATTCAGCGCCGCATTCAGCGAACCACTGATGGACGCGCCCAACCCGTTCAGGGCCGCCGACAGCTCCACGCCCAGCGCACCCAGGTTAGG
>NZ_MVHD01000154.1 GCF_002086635.1 Mycobacterium alsense
GGGGCCGCCGGCCTGTTCGGCTCCGGCGGGGTCGGCGGGGCCGGCGGGAACTCGGCGGCGTCCGGCGGCAACGGCGGGGCCGGCGGCAACGCCGGCATGCTCTTCGGCGCGGCCGGGACCGGCGGCTCCGGCGGGCACAGCGACAGCATCACCTTTCCCGGAGGGGACGGGGGCGCCGGCGGCGCCGGCGGGCTGTTCTCCGCCGGCGGCACCGGCGGGCTCGGCGGGACCAGCGTGAGCGGGACCGGCGGCACCGGCGGGGCGGGCGGGGCCGGCGGCGTGTTCGGTGC
>NZ_MVHD01000157.1 GCF_002086635.1 Mycobacterium alsense
GGCGGTGGCGGCTTTCGCCGCGCAATGCCTCCCAACGAGATCACCCGATGGGCTGAGCCATGACGGCCCAGGGTTGAGCGCTGGCAAGTGGCCAGTCCAAGGTGATTTCGCTAGCGACCGTGTTGAAGTTGCACATGAGGCTGGTGACCCCTACGCCGGCATCGCCTCCCATACGCTGCGTCTGTATTGACGGCATGCCGCCGGCGACGAGGGTGACGTTTGGCTCTACGTCGAA
>NZ_MVHD01000155.1 GCF_002086635.1 Mycobacterium alsense
GTGCAGGGCATCACGGTGACCGAGGTCAAGGGTTTCGGCCGGCAAAAGGGCCACACCGATCTCGGACAACGACTCGCGGACGTCGTCCAACTTGAACGGCTTGATGATGGCAGTGACTAGCTTCATGAAACTCTCTCCCGTGTTTGGTGGACTCGCCCCAGGAAAACGAACCCGAGGACAGTCTAAGCGCAGTGTCTGGCTTTGTAACGCGCCGGTCCCTCTGGGAAGCATGATCGGGACCCTCCGCCCCGACCTGGCCCTGC
>NZ_MVHD01000156.1 GCF_002086635.1 Mycobacterium alsense
CCCTGACCGCCACCGCCGCCGGTGCCACCCACGCCGCCCTGACCGCCGTCGCCGGCGGTCCCCGAGGCGCCGGTGACCCCGGGCGTGGCGCCGACCCCGGCCGCGCCACCCGACCCGGCGCCTCCGCCGGTACCGCCGGTGCCGCCAACGCCTCCCTGACCGCCGGCCACCCCCGCGTTGAGGCTGTTGTCGGTGCCGGCCCCACCCTGGCCGCCGACCCCACCGGCGCCGCCGGTACCGCCGACGCCACCCGAACC
>NZ_MVHD01000015.1 GCF_002086635.1 Mycobacterium alsense
CTCCAGCCCCAGCGCGGCCCCGCCGCCGGGCCCACCGCCGCCCCCGCCGCCGGTGTCCGACGTGATCGATGCGCTGCACGCGTCGGCCGACGCCGCCGGGCGGCTGGTGACCACCGAGTCGGGCTACCGGGCGGGTCTGTTGGCCTCGATCGCCGCCTCCTGCACGGCGTCCTACCAGGTGGCGCTGGTGCCCGGGGGGCCGTCGATATGAGCAGCGGCAAGGACGCCGACAACGCCGCGCTGTGCGACGCGCTGGCCATCGAGCACTCGACGATCTACGGCTACGGCATCGTGTCGGCGATGTCGCCGCCCAGTGTCAACGGCATGGTGGTCGAGGCCCTGGGCCAGCACCGCCAGCGCCGCGACGACGTCATGGCGATGCTGGCCGCCCGCCAGGTCAATCCCCCGGTCGCCGCGCCCGGCTACCAGTTACCGATGCTGGTGGCCAGCGCGGCGGACGCGGCGCGGCTGGCGGTCCGGATGGAAAACGACGGCGCGACGGCGTGGCGCGCGGTCATCGAGCACGCCGAGACGGCCGACGACCGCGCGTTCGCCTCGACGGCGCTGACGCAGAGCGCGGTCATGGCCGCGCGGTGGAACAAGGTGCTGGGCGCCTGGCCCATCACGACGAGCTTCCCGGGCGGCAACGAGTAAGGCAGCTGAGTAGGCACCGAGCAGGCACCGAGTAGGCACCGAGCAGGCACCGGCGGCTAACCGCTCAGGGCCGCCGCGATATCGCCGGCCAGCGACGGACCCACGGCCAGCTCGCGGGTCTGGCCGGCGAAGCGGTCGCGCAGCTCCACGACGCCGTCCGCCCAGCCCCGGCCCACCACCACGATCCACGGCACCCCCAGCAGCTCGGCGTCCTTGAACTTGACGCCCGGCGAGGCCTGCCGGTCGTCGAGCAGCACGTCGACACCGAGCCGGTCGAGGTCCTCGGCAAGGGCGGTCGCCCCGGCGCGCGCCTGGGCGTCCTTGTTGGCGATCACCAGGTGCGCGTCGAACGGCGAGACGGCCGACGGCCAGCGCAGGCCCAGCTCGTCGTGGTGCTGCTCCGCGATGACGGCCACCATCCGCGATATGCCCAGGCCGTAGGACCCCATGGTCAGCCGCACCGGCTTGCCGTCCTCGCCCAGCACGTCAACGGTGAAGGCGTCGGTGTACTTGCGGCCGAGCTGGAAGATGTGGCCGATCTCGATGCCGCGCGCGGAGACCAGCGGGCCGGCGCCGTCCGGCGACAAATCGCCGTCGCGCACCTCGGCGGCCTCGATGGTGCCGTCGGCGGTGAAGTCCCGGCCGGCCACCAGCCCCACGACGTGGCGGCCGGGCTCGTCGGCGCCGGTGATCCAGCTGGTGCCGTCCACCACCCGCGGGTCGACGAGATAGCGAACACCGTTCTCGCGCAAGGCTTTCGGGCCGATATAACCCTTCACCAGGAAGGGGTATTTGGCGAAGTCGGCGTCGTCGAGCAACGCGTAGTCGGCCGGTTCCAGCGCCGCGCCCAGCCGCTTCTCGTCGACCTCGCGGTCGCCGGGCACCCCGATCCCCAACAGCTCCCAGTCCCCGCCGGGCTGGCGCACCCTGAGCATGACGTTCTTGAGCGTGTCGGCCGCGGTGACGGCGCGACCCAGGCCGGCCCCGTCGGCCGAGTTGGCCCACTCCACCAGCGTGGCGATCGTCGGGGTGTCGCCGGTGTCGTGGACGACGGCCTCGGGCAACCCGGCCACGACGTCCGCCGGCGGCGCCGGCGGGCGCGCGGTGACGACCGCCTCGACGTTGGCCGCGTAGCCGGACTCCAGGCACCGCACGAAGGTGTCCTCGCCGACCTCGCTCTCGGCCAGGAATTCCTCAGAGGCGCTGCCGCCCATCGCGCCCGACACCGCGGACACGATGACGTAGCGCACCCGCAGGCGCGCGAAGATGCGCTGATACGCCTCGCGGTGCGCGTGGTAGGCGGCCTTGAGCCCGGCGTCGTCGACGTCGAAGGAGTAGGAGTCCTTCATCACGAACTCCCGCACCCGCAGGATGCCGGCCCTCGGCCGCGCCTCGTCGCGGTACTTGTTCTGGATCTGGAACAGCAGCAGCGGAAAGTCCTTGTAGGAGCTGTATTCGCCCTTGACCGTCAGGGCGAAGAGCTCCTCGTGGGTGGGGCCCAGCAGGTAGTCGTTGCCGCGCCGGTCCTTGAGGCGAAAGACGCCGTCGCCGTACTCGGTCCAGCGGTTGGTCGTCTCGTACGGCGCGCGCGGCAGCAGCGCGGGGAACAGGATCTCCTGGCCGCCGATCGCGGTCATCTCGTCGCGCACGACGCGTTCGATCTTGCGCAGCACCCGCAGCCCCAGCGGCAGCCAGCTGTACAGCCCGGGAGCCACGGGCCGGACGTACCCGGCGCGGATGAGCAGCTTGTGGCTGGGCACTTCGGCGTCGGCGGGATCGTCGCGCAGGGTGCGCAGGAACAGCTCGGACATCCGGGTGATCACAGCGGGCAAGCCTAACGGGCGGGTCGACGTCGCGGTGCCCGGCGCCGCCGGTCGGGCGGGGGCAGAAGAGTGGCGTCAGAACGGTGGCATCAGAACGGTGGCATCAGAACAGCGTGCCGCAATACGGTGCCCGTTGGGTCGTGAAGACCGTGTCCAGGTCGAGCAGCGCGCCGCTGCGCAATTCGGTGATGCGGCCGGCCTGGTGGAGCTCCCACGCCCGATGCGCGCCCATGTAGATCGATCCCAGGTCGCCAAGACCGATTTCGACGTCGGCGGGCCCGTCGTGCGGCACGCACGTCCCGGCGCCGTCGCGGGTGCGGAGCAGGTAGCGCCCTCCCGCGACGCGGAGCGGATCCGTGACCTCCAGGACGATGTCGGCGTCGGCACGATAGACCCGTTTGCGAAGAACCCCGGGCACGTCCATGATTCGCATCCACAAAAAATCGTTCACGCGGATCGTCTGCGCGGCCAGCTGGTCCTTCAGCTTGAGCGGAAGCGGATCATCGACGGGCGTTTCGATGATGCTGTTGTCTAACATCTTCAGGCTCAGCAGCGTCGCCAACAGGTCGGTGTGCGCCTCGGGCGTGACCGGGCAGAAGTCCTGGACGACCAGGTCGCCAAAGGGTCGGCGGAATGCGTGCGGCGAGGCTCCCATCACGCGGTAGGTCAAAAAACCGTCCGGATGAACGATGAAATTGAGCGCCGATCCGTTGTCCCGTTGCGTCACCCTGTCTTCCAGGAAGTCGGCCCACCACCCGCGGTCGCGGCTCAGCGTCCCGGGCGTGACCGCACACCATCGTTCGTACAGCGCGGGCAGCAGTTGCTCCGCCTGGGAGGCGTCGACGACGCGCGCCGGGTTTCGGTCGGGCTTGGCGCGCAGCTCGGTGAAGCGTGGCTCGAGGTTGTAAGTCCGCGCGTAGGTGGCCACGCCGCCACCCAGGATCTCGTACACCGTCGGCTGGGTCGGAACGCCACAGAGGATCGGATACTTGCGTTCCTGCAGTATCCCGAAGCCGCGGATGCTGAGCTGCTGCCAGATGCCCCTGCCCAGATGCGTTGGGGCGACGGCTATCATGGCCAGCCACGCCGCCCGCACCGTGGCGCCGCCCGGTACGGTGAGCCGCAGTCTGTAGCACAGCGAGGTGCCGACCACGGTGGGGCGCCGCGGATTGGAGACGTCCTCGGCGACCAGGATGTCTTCGACGTCGATGCGGCGCTTCCAGGCTTCGACGTCGGACGGCTCCACCGAAACGCCATAAGCGCCCGCCTGGTTCGCATAGACGGCCTGCCAGTCGTCATCGGTGGCCAATCTGATCCGGATCGCGTCGTCCGTCGTGTCCATCCCTCGTCCCATCGGTCGCTTCTCGACGCTTCCCGAAGGCGTCGCCTGGACGGCACTACCCCGCCGGACACCCCGTCAATCACCCGCTCTAGCGGCGCTATTCGGCCGACGGGCCGCAATCCTGTGCGCGCAACGGTTGCGGCGCGCTGTTACAGCTCGCCGGCGTCGATCGCGTCCTTGACCTCTTGCGCGTGCGCGACCTGCTGGGGCGTGTAGCCGATGAACAGCGCCGCGGCGCCGACGATGACGGCCGCCCCGGCCACCCACAGCAGGCCGTAGGTGTAGCCGTGGTCCAGCGCGCCCAGCTGCGCGTCGTTCATGAACTTCACCGGGCCCGTGGTGCCGCCCAGATACAGCGTGCGCGAGGTGATCACGGCCTGGATGACGGCCAGCACGAGCGGGCCGCCCAGGCTCTGGGCCATCAGCGCGATGGCCGACACCGGCCCGATCTGGTCGAAGCCGACCCCGGCGATCGCCGACAGGGTCAGCGGGACCACCGCCATGCCGATGCCGATCCCGCCCACGATGATGGGCAGCACCAGGTTGGGGAAGTAGGGCACGCCGCGGTGCATGAAGCCCCAGCCGTACAGCATCGCCCAGAACAGCAGGATGCCGCCGCCGATCGTCAGCACCCGCGGCGAGAACCGCGACACCAGCTGCGAGGACACCCCCAGGCCGATGCCCATGGCGATGACGAACGGGATGAAGCCGACGCCGGCGCGCAACGCGCTGTAGCCCAGGATGTCCTGCACGTACAGGCCGATGCAGACCGTCAGGCTGAACATCACGCCGCCGGCCAGGAAGATCGCGGTGAAGGTGACCAGCCGGTTGCGGTCGCGGAACAGGCGGAACGGCACGACGGGGTTTTCGGCGGTGCGCTCCACCACGATGAACGCGAGCGCGGAGGCCAGCGCCACCGCCGCCGAGCCGATCGTGGTGAGCGAGATCCAGCCCTTCTCCGGGCCCATCGAGAACGCGAAGACGGCGGCGGTGCAGGCCACGGTGGCCAGCACGGCCCCGGCCGCGTCGAGCTTCATCCGCTCCCGGTTGGTTTCCCGCAGCGCGGTGCGCGCCAGGTAGATCATCACCAGCCCGATCGGCACGTTCACCAAAAACGCCAGCCGCCAGGACAACTCGGTCAGCGCGCCGCCGACCACCAGGCCCATCACCGAGCCGACCGCGGTCATGGCGGCGAACACCGCCGTGGCGGCGTTGCGCGCCGGGCCCTTCGGGAAGGTGGTCGCCACCAGCGCGAGACCGGTCGGCGACGCGATGGCCGACCCGATGCCCTGCAGCAGCCGGGCGATGACCATGGTCGCCTCGTCCCACGCGACCGCGCACAGCACGGAGGAGATGGTGAACAGCGCGACGCCGACGATGAAGGTGCGCTTGCGCCCGATGGTGTCGCCGAGGCGCCCGCCGAGCAGCATCAGCCCGCCGAACGTCAGCACGTACGCGGTGATGACCCAGCTACGGCCGGCGTCGGACAGGCTCAGCTCGTTCTGGATCTTCGGCAGCGCGACGATGGCGACGGTGCTGTCCATGGTGGCCAGCAGCTGCATGCCGCCGATGGCGATCACGGCCGCGATGAAGCGCCAGGAGGGCATCCACGCCGGGTAATACCGGCTGATGCGCGATGAGGCGGTCTCCT
The DNA here is from genome assembly GCF_002086635.1 of Mycobacterium alsense. Classification (GTDB taxonomy): domain Bacteria; phylum Actinomycetota; class Actinomycetes; order Mycobacteriales; family Mycobacteriaceae; genus Mycobacterium; species Mycobacterium alsense. Next base: position 5,471 of record NZ_MVHD01000015.1, read on the forward strand.
CCGGGCGCGTTTCACGCACCGGGGCCGGACGATCGGGGCGTGCGGATGCCATGTTTCGGCCCGCGCGCTCGGTGTCGTTGAGAGCCGTCATAATGGGTTACCTTACAGTAATCTTAAGAATCGTTTAAACGCCGAACGCAGCAACCGAGCCGATGACGATGATCGCGGGAGGTCGGATCCCCTCCGCGCGGATCTTCTCGGGCGTGTCGGCGAGGGTGGCCCGCAACGTGTGTTGAGCTGCCGTTGTTCCGTGCTGGACCACCAGCACCGGAGTATCCGCAGGTCGGCCGCCGTTGAGCAGGGCGTCGACGAAAAGTTCGATCCGCTCGACCGCCATCAGCAAAACGATCGTGCCGCGCAGGGCGGCCAATGCGTCCCAATTGACTAACGATTCGGGGTGCCCCGGCGCGACGTGGCCGCTGACCACCACGAACTCGTGATTTACGGCCCGGTGCGTGACCGGAACACCCGCCAGGGCGGGCACGCCTATGGCGCTGGTCACACCCGGCACCACGGTCACCGGAATCCCGGCGTCGGCGCACGCCAGCACCTCCTCGTAGCCGCGCGCGAAGACGAAGGGGTCGCCGCCCTTGAGGCGGACTACGAAGCTGCCCGACCGGGCCCGGTCGATCATGACGTCGTTGATCGCGTCCTGGGCCATGGCCCGCCCGTACGGGATCTTGGCCGCGTCGATGACTTCCACGTGCGGCGGCAGCTCGGCGAGCAGTTCCGGCGGCGCGAGCCGGTCGGCGACGACGACGTCGGCCTGGGCGAGCAGGCGGCGGCCGCGGACGGTGATCAGTTCGGGATCCCCGGGCCCGCCGCCGATCAGCGCCACGCTGCCCTTGACGACGTCGTCGCTTTCCGCGGTGATCAGGCCCTGCTGCAGGGCCTCCCGGATGGCCGACCGGATCGCGGCCGAGCGGCGGTGCTCGCCGCCGGCCAGCACCCCCACCGACAACCCCGCGTAGCCGAACGTGGCCGGGGTCACCGCGCTGCCCTCGACGGCGATGTCGGCCCGAACGCAAAAGATGTGGCGGCGGTCGGCTTCGGCGACGACGGCCGCGTTCACCCGCGCGTCGTCGGTGGCGGCGATCGCGTACCAGGCACCGTCGAGGTCGCCGTCGCGGTATTCGCGCACCGACAGCGCGATGCCGCTCATCGCCTCGACGGCCGGGGTGGCGCTGCGCGAGATGACGTGAACGTCGGCGCCGCTGGCGATGAGCAGGGGCAGCCGGCGCTGCGCGACGTTCCCCCCGCCGACCACCACGACCTTCTTGCCGGCCAGCCGCAATCCGGCCAGGTAGGCGTTCTCGGTCACCGGCCAAGCCTAAAGGTTGACCGTGAGCCGGCGGGCGTTACGCGCGCGCCGTCGCGGCGTGCGCGACGAAGCGCGCCACCGCGGCCGGCGCGGCGGCCGGGTGGGTGTGCAGGTACGACGCGTGGACGCCGGCGTACACGACGCCGTCGCGCACCGTGCCGTCGCCGCCGGCGTACACCCACGCCGGCCGGTAGTCCTCGGCGAAAATGACTGCGGTCCGGTGGAATTCGTGCCCGACCACCCGTTGTCCGGCGGAGTACAGCGGCGAGTCGGTGACGGCGACGGCGTCGCGGTAGGCCAGCGTGAGGTGCGGGGTGAACCGCGCCGATCCGGCCAGCACGCCGCACATCGGGTGGCCGTCGAGTTCGGCGGCGAGGTAGACCAGCCCGGCGCATTCGGCGTGCACGGGTGCGCCCGCGGCGGCCAGCTCGTTGATCTGGCGCCGGACCAGATCGTTGGCCGACAGCTCCGCGGTGAACTGTTCGGGAAAGCCGCCGGGCAGCAGGACGGCGTCGGCGCCGTCGGGCAGCGCGTCGGCGAGCGGGTCGAACTCGGCCACGTCGGCGCCGGCGGCGCGCAGCAGCTCGGCGTGTTCGGCATAGCCGAAGCTGAAGGCCTTTCCACTCGCCATCGCGACGGTGGCGCGCGCGCCAGCCGCCTGCCCCACCGCGGCCGCGGGGTCCCACGGCCGATCGGCGGCGCGGCACCCGGCGGCGGCTGCTGTCTTCATGACGGCGGCCAGGTCGACGTGGCCGGCGACCAGCGCGGTCATCGCGTCGACCGCGGCGTGCGCGCGGTGGCCGTACTCCACCGCGGTGATGAGCCCGAGATGCCTTGTGGGCAACTCCAATTCGGCGGCGCGGGGGATGGCGCCGAGCACCGGGACCCCGGCCTGCTCGCAGCCCTGCCGCAGCACCTGCTCGTGCCGGGCCGACCCGACCCGGTTGAGGATGACGCCGGTCACCCGGGTCGCGGCGTCGAACGTCGAAAAGCCGTGCAGCAGCGCGGCGACGCTGTGCCCCTGGCCGCGCGCGTCGACCACCAGGATCACCGGGGCGCCCAGCAGGCCGGCGACGTGAGCGGTGGAACCGGCCGCGGGCGGGGTGGTTCCGATGCGCCCGTCGAACAGCCCCATCACGCCCTCGATGACGGCGATGTCGGCACCGCCGGCGCCGTGGGCGTAGAGCGGGCCGATGAGGCGCTCGCCCACCAGGACCGGGTCGAGGTTGCGGCCGGGCCGGCCCGCGGCCAGGCCGTGGTAGCCGGGGTCGATGAAGTCGGGGCCGACCTTGAACGGTGCGACGGTGTGGCCCGCCCGGCGCAGGGCGCCGATCAAACCCGTTGCGACGGTGGTCTTTCCGCTGCCCGACGCGGGCGCGGCGATCACCACCGCGGGGACGCTCACCACTCGATGCCCTTCTGCCCCTTGCGGCCGGCGTCCATCGGGTGCTTGACCTTGGTCATCTCGGTGACCAGGTCGGCGGCCTCGACCAGCCGCGGCGGGGCGTCGCGGCCGGTGATCACGACGTGCTGGCGGCCGGGCCGGGCCGCCAGGACCCGCACGACGTCGTCGACGTCGACCCAGCCCCACTTCAGCGGGTAGGTGAATTCGTCGAGCACGTAGAAGTCGTGGCGCTGCTCGGCCAGCCGGCGCGCGATCTCGGCCCACCCGTCGGCCGCGACCGCGGCGTGATCGACGTCGCCGCCCGGCTTCCCTGGCTTGCGTATCCACGACCAGCCCGCACCCATCTTGTGCCATTCGACGGGCCCGCCGAGGCGGTAGCGCTCGTGCAGCTCGCCGAGTTGGGCGAAGGCCGCCTCCTCCCCGACCTTCCATTTGGCGCTCTTGACGAACTGGAAGACGACCACGCTGAGCCCGGCGTTCCACGCCCGCAACGCCATTCCGAACGCCGCGGTCGATTTGCCTTTGCCCGCACCGGTGTGGACGGCCAGCACGGGCGTGTTGCGCCGCGCCCTGGTCGTCAGGCCGTCGTCGGGCACGTTCAGCGGTTTTCCCTGTGGCATAAGCGCCCGTCTCTCTCAGGCCGCGCCGCGCACGGCCCGGGTCAGGTGGTCGGCGCGCAACCGCTCCAGCCGCACCGCCGGCGCCCCGAGCTGATCGGCGAGCCGGTCGGCCAACCCCAGGCGCACGTAGGAGGTCTCGCAGTCCACCACCACCGCGGCGGCGCCCTCGGCGAGCAGCTTCGCCGCCGCGATCCGGCTGCGTCCCAACGGGTCCGGCCCGGCGGTGGCCCGGCCGTCGGTGAGCACCACCACCAGCGGGCGGCGCGCCCGGTCGCGGGCTCGTTCCCGGACGATCAGCTCGCGCGCGGCCAGCAGGCCCTCCGCGAGCGGGGTTTTGCCGCCGGTGTCGAACCGGGCCAGCCGCCGCCCGGCGATGTGCGCCGACGACGTCGGCGGCAGCAGCAGCCGCGCGCCGGCCTGCCGGAACGTGATGACGGCGACCTTGTCGCGGCGCTGGTAGGCGTCGCGCAGCAGCGACAGGGTGGCGCCGCTCACGGCGGCCATGCGGTCGCGGGCGGCCATCGACCCGGAAGCGTCGACGACGAAGATCACCAGGTTGCCCTCGCGCCCCTCGCGGATGGCCCGGCGCACGTCGGGCGGCGCCGGCCGCAGCGGGCCGGCCCCGGCGCGCTCGGCGGCCGAGAGCAGGGTCGCGAACAGGTGCAGGCCGTGGGCGCCGGCGTCGTCGGCGCCGGCCGCCGCGACGACGCTGCCCGAGGCGTTGCGGGCCCGCGACCGGCGCCCCGGCGCGCCCTCGCCGACGCCGGGGACGGTCAGCGCCCGGGTGCGAAACGTGGCCGATGGTGGCGCGCTGGGCTTCGCCTTCGGCGCTCCCGCCGGCGGGCCCTGTCCCGAATCCTGTTGCGGCACATCCTGACCCGTGTCCACCGATTGCCCGCCGCCGGGTGGGTCGGGGTCGGGGTCGGGGTCGCCGGCCCGCCGCAGGGCCTCGTCGAGCTGGTCGCGGTCGATGCCGGGATCGTCGAACGGGTCGCGGCGGCGCCGGTGCGGCAACGCCAGTTCGGCGGCCACCCGGATGTCCTGCTCCTCGACGGTGGTGGCCCCGCGCCACGCGGCGTGCGCGACGGCGGCGCGGGCCACCACCAGGTCGGCGCGCATGCCGTCGACGTCGAACGCCGCGCACAGGACCGCGATGCGTCGTAATTCGTTGTCCGGCAATACCACGTCGTCGACCAGGGCTCGCGCGGTGGCGATCCGCCGGGCCAGTTCCGCGTCGGCGCCGGCGTACCGGTGCGCGAACCCGTCGGGGTCGGCCTCGTAGGCCATGCGCTGCCGGATGACCTCCGCCCGCACGTCGACGTCGCGGGAGGCGTGCACGTCGACGGTGAGACCGAACCGGTCGAGCAGCTGCGGGCGCAGCTCCCCCTCCTCGGGGTTCATCGTGCCGATCAGCACGAACCGCGCCTCGTGCGAATGGGAGATGCCGTCGCGCTCGACGTGCACCCGTCCCATCGCGGCGGCGTCCAGCAGCACGTCGACCAGGTGGTCGTGCAGCAGGTTGACCTCGTCGACGTAGAGCACGCCACCGTGCGCGCGGGCCAACAGCCCCGGGGAAAACGCGTGCTCGCCGTCGCGCAGCACCCGCTGCAGGTCCAGCGAACCGATCACCCGGTCTTCGGTTGCGCCGAGCGGCATTTCGACCAGGCCGGAGCCGGCGTTGCCCGACGCCGCCGCGAGCAGCGCCGCCAGCCCGCGCACGGCCGTCGACTTGGCGGTACCCTTCTCGCCGCGGATGAGCGCGCCGCCGATCTCGGGGCGGACGGCGCACAGCAGCAGCGCGAGCCGCAGCTGCTCGTGGCCCACGATGGCGCTGAACGGGTAGGGCTTCACGGCTGCGGGGGTGGTCGTGAGGGCTTGAGCATGGGCACGTGCGGGATGCCGTCGTCGACGAAATCGTCCCCGTCGCGGACGAATCCGTGCTGCGCGTACATGTCGGCCAGGTAGGTCTGCGCGTCGATGCGGCAGGGGTAGTCGCCGACCTCGGCCAGCGCGGCGCGCAGCAGCCGGGTGGTGTGGCCTTGCCCGCGCGCGCTGCGCTTGGTGCACAGCCGGCCGATGCGGAACGCCTTCTCGCCCCCGGGGTGCTCCTCCATCAGCCGCAGCGTGCAGATCACCTCGCCGGCGGACGTCTCCAGCCAGAAGTGCCGGGTCTCGGCGAGCAGGTCGCGCCCGTCCAGCTCGGGATAGGGGCAGGCCTGCTCGACCACGAACACCTCCACCCGCAGCTTGAGCAGCTCGTAAAGGGTTGGGGCGTCAAGGTCTTTGGACCAGGACCGGCGCAGTGCTTCGGTCACGACGCCTCCAGCCCCAGCGCCTTGGTGCCCCACGCCCACACCTCGTCGAACAGCGCGGGCTCGCGCGACAGCTGCGCCCCCAGCGACGGCACCATCTCCTTGAGCGTGGCCTGCCACGAACCGTAACGGTCGGGGAAGCAGCGCCGCAGGACGTCGAGCATGGCCGGCACGGCCGTCGACGCCCCCGGCGACCCGCCGAGCAGCCCCGCGATGCTGCCGTCACCGGCGCTGAGCACGGTGGTGTCGAAGTCCAGCGCCCCGCCCCTGCGCCGGTCGCGACGGATCACCTGTACCCTCTGCCCGGCCACCATCGGCTCCCAGTCGGAATCGACTGCGCCGGGGGCGAACTCGCGCAGCGCGCGCATCCGGTCGGGCTCCGAGAGCCGCAGCTGACCGATCAGGTAGTTGACCAGCGTCAGCTCGGTGAGCCCGACCCCGAGCATCGACACCAGGTTGTCCGGCCTGATCGAGCGGGGCAGGTCGGTGAAGTGGCCGTGTTTCAAGAACTTTGGCGACCAGCCGGCATACGGCCCGAACACCAGCCACGGCCTGCCGTTGACGAACCGGAGGTCCAGGTGCAGCGCGCCGAGCGGCGGGGCGCCCGGCGCCGGCGCGCCGTACACCTTGGCGCGGTGCGCGGCGGTGAGCGCGGGGTTGCCCGCGCGCAGGAACCGGCCGCCGATCGGGAAGCCCGCGAAGCCCTTGACCTCCTCGATGCCCGACCTCTGCAGCAGCCGCAGCGCGTCCCCGCCGGCGCCGACGAAGACGAATTTTGCGTTCAGCCGGCGCTTTTCGCCGGAGCGGCGGTTGCGGATGAGCAGCGTCCAGCCGCCGTCGGCCTGCCGGGCCAGGCTGCGCACCTCGTGGCCGAACAGCGCCGTGGCGCCGTGGCGCACGCAAAACCCGATCAGCTGCCGCGACAGCGCACCGAAGTCGACGTCGGTGCCGTCGGCGGCCCAGTTGAGCGCGGTCGGTTCGGAGAAGCCGCGATTGGCCGCCATGAACGGCAGCCGGCGCGCGAATTCGTCGGGATCCTCGATCAATTCGATGCGCGCGAAGAGCGGGTTGTGCGCGAGCGCGCGCTGCCGCCGCCGCAGGTAGTCCACGGCCGCCGCCCCGCGCACGAAGCTGGCGTGCGGGATCCGGTTGACGAAGCCGGGGTCGGTCAGGATGCCGTTCTCGGCGGCGTACGCCCAGAATTGGCGGGTCACCTGGAACTGCTCGTTGACGCGGACCGCCTTGCTGATGTCGATCGAGCCGTCGGGCCGCTGCGGGGTGTAGTTGAGTTCGCACAGCGCCGAATGCCCCGTGCCGGCGTTGTTCCACGGGCTGCTGCTTTCCGCGGCGACGGCGTCCAGCCGCTCGATCACGGTGATCGACCAGTCCGGCTCCAGCCGGCGCAGCAACGCCCCCAGTGTGGCGCTCATGATCCCGGCGCCCACCAGCGCGACGTCGGTCCGCGCGGTTGTGGCTAGCCCTGACACCGTCCCAGGTTATCCCGACGCGGTGTGGGCACTTGCGGCGTGCGGCCCCCGGTTCCCAGCAAAACCTTTAAGCTGGCCCCGTGACTGGCTGGCTGCCCGACGTGCTGCCCGGTTACTGGCGGCGCACGATCCCGCTCGGGCCCGATCCGGCCGGCGAGGGCGACGTCGTGGCAACGCTGATCCGGCGCGGCGAGCCGACCGGGCCCGAGCGCCACGCGGTGCTGGCCGTGCACGGCTACACCGACTATTTCTTCAACGCGGCGCTGGCGGATCACTTCGCCGGGCGGGGCTTCGCCTTCTACGCGCTCGACCTACAGAAGTGCGGCCGGTCGCGGCGCGACGGGCAGACCCCGCACTTCATCACCGACCTCGCCCACTACGACGCCGAACTCGCGCACGGTCTGTCGGCGATCCGCGCCGCGGGCCACAGCCGCGTCCTCGTCTACGGCCACTCCTCGGGCGGCCTCATCGTGTCGCTGTGGCTGGACCGGTTGCGCCGCCGCGATCCGGCCACGCACGCCGGCGTCGGCGGCCTGGTGCTCAACAGCCCGTTTCTGGATCTGCACGGCCCGGCGTTCCTGCGGCTGGCCGTCACGTCCGCGCTGATCGCCGGCCTGTCGCGGGTGTGGTCGAAGCGTGTGGTCCGGGCCCCCACCGACGGCGGCTACGGCACCACGTTGCACCGCGACTACCAGGGTGAGTTCGACTACGACCTGCGATGGAAACCGGTGGGCGGCTTCCCGATCACCCTCGGCTGGCTGCACGCCGTCCGCCGCGGCCAGATCAGGCTGCATCGCGGGCTCGACGTCGGCGTGCCGAACCTGATCCTGCGTTCGGATCACAGCGTGCGCGAATCCGCCGACCCGGCGTCGATGCAACGCGGCGACGCCGTTCTCGACGTCACCCAGATCGCCAGGTGGGCCGGTTGCATCGGGAATCGCAGCGCCGTCGTCCCGGTGCCCGACGCCAAACACGACGTGTTCTTGTCGCTGCCGGGTCCGCGCGAGGCGGCCTATCGCCAACTGGACGGGTGGCTGGACGGCTACCTGCGCGCCGACGACAGCCGAGCCTCCGCATCCTCGGGGAAGGGGTGAGGCCAAGCATGGAAACCTACGACATCGCGATCATCGGAACCGGCTCGGGCAACAGCATTCTCGACGATCGCTATTCGGACAAGCGCGCAGCCATCTGCGAGCAGGGCACGTTCGGGGGCACCTGCCTGAACGTCGGGTGCATCCCGACGAAGATGTTCGTCTACGCCGCCGAGGTCGCCGCCAGCATCCGGGACGCGTCGCGCTACGGCGTCGACGCGCATATCGACCGGGTGCGCTGGGCAGACATCGTCTCGCGGGTCTTCGGGAGGATCGACCCGATCGCGCTCAGCGGCGAGGACTACCGGCGCGCCGCGCCCAACATCGACGTGTACGACGCGCACACCTCGTTCGGACCCGTGCAACCCGACGGTCGCTACCTGTTGCGCACCGACGCGGGTGAGGAGTTCTCCGCCGACCAGGTGGTGATCGCCGCGGGCTCGCGGGCGGTGATTCCGCCGGCGATCCTGGCGTCGGGCGTGAAGTACCACACCAGCGACACCGTCATGCGGATCGCCGAGCTGCCCGAGCGCGTCGCCATCGTCGGAAGCGGCTTCGTGGCAGCGGAATTCGCGCACATCTTCTCCGGGCTCGGCGCGCGCGTCACGCTGGTGATCCGGGGCAGCGGCATGCTGCGTCACTGCGACGACACCATCTGCGAGCGCTTCACCCGCATCGCGGCGACCAAGTGGGAGCTGCGCACCCACCGCACGGTCGCCGGCGCCGCCAACCGCGGTTCCGGCGTCGCGCTCGAGCTCGACGACGGCTCCACCGTGAACGCCGATCTGCTGCTGGTGGCGACCGGCCGGTTGTCCAACGCCGACCTGCTGGACGCCGAGCAGGCCGGCATCGACGTGCAGAACGGCCGGGTGGTGGTCGACGAGTACCAACGCACCACGGCGCGCGGCGTTTTCGCGCTCGGCGACGTCTCGTCGCCCTACCAGCTCAAGCACGTCGCCAACCACGAGGCCCGCGTCGTGCAGCACAACCTGCTGTGCGACTGGGACGACACCGAGTCCATGGCGGTGACCGACCACCGCTTCGTGCCGTCGGCGGTGTTCACCGACCCCCAGCTGGCGAGCGTCGGGCTGACCGAAAACCAGGCCGTCGCACGCGGATTCGACATCAAGGTCGCGGTGCAAAGCTACGGTGACATCGCCTACGGCTGGGCGATGGAGGACACCACCGGGCTCGTCAAACTCATCGCCGAAGCCAACAGCGGATGCCTGCTGGGCGCCCACATCATGGGTCACCAGGCGTCGTCGATCATCCAGCCGCTGATCCAGGCGATGAGTTTCGGGCTGACCGCCGGGGAAATGGCGCGCGGCCAGTACTGGATTCACCCCGCGCTGCCCGAGGTGGTCGAGAACGCCCTACTGGACCTGCGCTGAGGTCAGCCGCGCTGGCACTCCGGGCACAGGCCGTGCAGCGTCAGGCCCGCCGCCTCAGACAGCGCAAACGAACTGCCCGCCATCGCGTGCTCGAGCGCCGAACTCAGCTGGCGTGCGGGCACCTCGATGATCGAGCCGCACCGCGTGCACACGGCGTGGTGGTGGGGGGCGGTGGCCAGGCCGTAGGTGGTCACGCCGCCCTCGAGGGTCAACGCGTGCAGCACCCCCTGGTCGACGAGGGTCGTCACCGTGCGGTAGATGGTCGCCATGTCGGGCGGCTGGGTGCCGGGCGGCAGGCACGCCCGCACCCGTTGGTGGATCTCGGCCACCGCCAGGTGTCCGTTGACCGGCTCGAGCACCGCCAGCACCTGGATCCGTGACGCCATCCGGCGCAGCCCGCGGGCGCGGAGGAAGTCGCCGATGCGCTCGGCGACGGCCGGGTCGAGTGCGGGGGCCGGTTCGAAGGCCTTGGGCGTCACCCGTTCAGTGTCCCGCCCTGCACCGGGGATTGCCAGTTTTCGCGTCAACTTGGCGCGCCCGTCTCCTGCGATCAAGTTGCATTTGGCGCGCGGCGCGTCCTAATGTCGAGCCGGTGGCCAGCACCGAGCCCAACTGGCGGCCGTCACCCCTGAGCAGGCTTCGCGGCGCCCTGGCGCCGGCGGAATGGGGCCGATTGGCGGCGATGGCGGCGGTGATCGTCGCGCTGCACCTGATCGGCTGGCTCACCCTGGTGTGGATCGTCGACCCGCAGCGACTCAGCCTGGGCGGCAAGGCGTTTGGCATCGGCGTCGGGCTGACCGCCTACACGCTGGGCATGCGGCACGCCTTCGACGCCGACCACATCGCCGCCATCGACAACACCACCCGCAAGCTGATGGGCGACGGGCAGCGTCCCCTGGCCGTCGGCTTCTTTTTCTCGCTTGGCCACTCCACGGTGGTATTCGGGCTGGCGGTGCTGCTGGCGACGGGCGTCAAGGCGGTCGTCGGGCCGGTGGAGGACGACTCGTCGACGCTGCATCACTACACCGGGCTCATCGGCACCAGCGTCTCGGGCGTGTTCCTCTATCTCCTCGCCGTCCTCAACGTCATCGTCCTGGTCGGCATCCTGCGCGTCTTCGCCCGACTGCGCCGCGGCGACTACGACCCGGACGACGAGGCGCAGCTGGAACGGCAGCTGCAGAACCGCGGGCTGATCAACCGCTTCCTCGGCCGGTTCACGAAATCGATCACCAAGTCCTGGCACGTGTACCCGGTCGGGCTGTTGTTCGGGCTCGGTTTCGACACCGCCACCGAGATCGCGCTGCTGGTGCTGGCGGGCACCAGCGCGGCGGCCGGCCTGCCGTGGTACGCCATCCTGTGCCTGCCGGTGCTGTTCACCGCCGGCATGTGCCTACTGGACACCATCGACGGCTCGTTCATGAACTTCGCGTACGGCTGGGCCTTCTCCAACCCGGTGCGCAAGATCTACTACAACATCACCATCACCGGCCTGTCGGTGCTCGTCGCCGTGTTGATCGGCACCGTCGAGCTGCTCGGGCTGTTCGCCGGGCAGCTGGGGTGGCGGGGACCGTTCTGGCAGTGGCTGGGCGGCCTCGACCTCAACACCGTCGGCTTCGTCGTCGTCGGGATGTTCGTCGCCACCTGGGCGGTCGCGGTGCTCGTCTGGCGCTACGGCCGCATCGAGGAGAAGTGGGCCCCCGCCGCGGCCGGTGCCGACACGGCGACGTAGGCCGACGTCACCGGCGATCTCGGCGCTGCGCGGACACCGATCCGGGTGCAGACCCTCGTTTGGGTGAAGACCCTCTTTTGGGTGTAGAACAGTGCCATGCACGAGCTGTCGCTGTGCGAGGCGATCGCCGGTGTGGTCAAGACGCACGCCGACGGCCGGCACGTCGACGTGGTGCGCGTCCGGATCGGGGCGCTGCGCCAGGTGGTGCCGGAATCGCTGTCGTTCTGCTGGACGATGGTCCGGGACTCCGAGGACCTGCCCGACGCCGAGCTGGAACTCGAGTGCGTCACCGCCGAGGTGCGCTGCCGTTCGTGCGGGCGCCGATCCGAGATCACGTCGGCGTGGTCGATCTGGTGCCCGCGCTGCGACAGCCCCGACGTCGAGGTGCTGCACGGCAACGAGTTCCTGGTGACGTCGATGGACGTGTCGTGAAAAGCGCTCCCCCGGGACGGATTTGACCATGGGTAGATTCCACCGCCACGACGACGGAACGGTGCACGCCCACGCCCACCCCGACCACCCCGAACACCAGCGCGGGGATCACAGCCGCTACCAAACGGGCAAGCAGCGCGTCGACGTGCTGGAGGCGATCTTTGCCGAAAACGACGTTCTCGCCGACGCCAACCGGGCGGCGTTCGAATCCAACGGGATCCGCGCGCTGAACCTGATGAGTTCGCCGGGATCGGGCAAGACGACCATCCTGCAGGCGACCCTCGACGAGCTCGCCGGGGAGTTCGCGATCGGGGTGATCGAGGGCGACATCGCCACGGATCTGGATGCCGCGAAGCTCAGCGGTCGCGGCGCCCAGGTGTCACTGCTCAACACCAGCAACGGGTTTGGCGGTGAATGCCATCTCGACGCGCCGATGGTCAACCGCGCGCTGCCCGGTCTCGATCTGCCCGGCCTGGACCTGGTGGTCATCGAGAACGTCGGCAATTTGGTGTGTCCGGCGGAGTTCGACGTCGGTGAGCACGCCAAGGCGATGGTCTACTCGGTGACCGAGGGCGAGGACAAGCCGCTGAAATACCCCGTGATGTTCCGGTCGGTTGATCTGTTGCTCCTCAACAAGATTGATTTGCTTCCCTATCTTGATGTCGACGCCGACGCGTACATCGCCCACGTTCGCCAGGTCAACGCGACCGCAACCATCCTGCCGGTCAGCGCCCGCACCGGCGCCGGCATGGGCGCCTGGTTCGAATGGCTGCGGCGATTCGCCGGCCGAGACTAGGGCCCGCCGGAGCCGGCGCGGCGTTCTTGCGAACCACTTGCATCACACCCGAACTGGCCGCGCGGACCAGGCCCCGGCCACCGGTCCGCCACGGTCGCCGGATCTCCCCTGAAATTCCTTGCCGCGCAGGGTAAGTCACCCCGATAATGCCGGCCATACCATACCTGTTTAGGTGCCCTAAATTGGTAACCGTTGACAACGGTTGGCGGCAGGCGTAGACCGAAGATCAGCGCCGCGCAAGCGGGCCGACGGTCGACTCCGGCGGCGTAGGAGCCTTCAGCCCGGCTCCGGAAAGCTGCGGCATGTCAACGGAAGCGGCAGTCAAAGCGGAAGAAACATTGATCCACGTTCTATGGATCAATGCGGGGCTCAGTTGTGATGGCGATTCGGTGGCGCTGACTGCCGCCACGCAGCCCAGCGTCGAGGAAATAGCCCTCGGTGCGCTGCCGGGCTTGCCGAAGATCGCCGTGCACTGGCCCCTGATCGATTTCGAATGCGGACCCACCGGGGGGGCCGACGATTTCCTCGAGTGGTTCTTCAGAGCCGATCGCGGCGAGCTCGAACCCTTCGTGCTCGTCGTCGAGGGATCCATTCCCAACGAGAAGATCAAGGACGAGGGCTACTGGTGCGGGTTCGGCAACGACCCGGCCACCGGCCAGCCGATGACCACCAGCGAGTGGCTCGACCGGTTGGCGCCCAAGGCGACCGCGATCGTGGCCGTCGGGACGTGCGCCACCTACGGCGGCATCCACGCGATGGCCGGCAACCCGACCGGCGCGATGGGCGTTCCCGACTACCTCGGCTGGGATTGGAAGAGCAAGGCCGGGATCCCGATCGTCTGCGTTCCGGGCTGCCCGATCCATCCGGACAATCTGGCCGAGACGCTGACGTATCTGCTCTACATGGCGACCGGCCAGGCGCCGATGATCCCGCTCGACGACGCGCTGCGCCCGACGTGGTTGTTCGGCGCCACCGTGCACGAAGGGTGCGACCGGGCGGGCTACTACGAGCAGGGCGACTTCGCGACCGAGTACGGGTCGCCGAAATGCATTGTCAAGCTCGGCTGTTGGGGCCCCGTCGTGAAATGCAACGTCCCGAAGCGGGGTTGGATCAACGGCGTCGGCGGCTGCCCGAACGTGGGTGGTATCTGCATCGGCTGCACCATGCCGGGCTTTCCGGACAAGTTCATGCCGTTCATGGACGAGCCGCCCGGCGGCAAGGTCTCCACGACCGCGTCGGGTCTGTATGGGTCGGTGATCCGCAGCCTGCGCGGCATCACCAATCGCACCCTGGACAAGGAACCGCGCTGGCGCCACAACGGCGACCAACTCACCACCGGAGCCCGCAGAACCTGGTGAGTACCTGGTGGGTCACGGCACTGCAATTCTCGTCAAGACGGAGAAACTTCGATGACAACTATCGTTCCCGAGCCGACCACCTCCAAGCGTGAACCCGGCCAACTCGTCGAGATGGCGTGGGACCCGATCACCAGGATCGTGGGCAGCCTCGGCATCTACACCAAGATCGATTTCGAGAACAAGGAGGTCGTCGAGTGCCACAGCACCTCGTCGATCTTCCGGGGCTACTCGATCTTCATGAAGGGCAAGGATCCGCGCGACGCCCACTTCATCACCAGCCGCATCTGCGGCATCTGCGGCGACAACCACGCCACCTGTTCGTGCTACACGCAGAACATGGCCTACGGGGTCAAGCCGCCGCACCTCGGCGAGTGGATCGTCAACCTCGGCGAGGCCGCCGAATACATGTTCGACCACAACATATTCCAGGAGAACCTGGTCGGGGTGGACTTCTGCGAGAAGATGGTCTCCGAGACCAACCCGAGTGTCCTTTCGCTGGCGGAGAAGACCCCCGCACCGCGCGCCGACGCGCACGGATACCGGACGATCGCCGACATCATGCGCTCGCTCAACCCGTTCAGCGGCGAGTTCTACCGGGAGGCGCTGGTCGTCAGCCGCTACACGCGAGAGATGTTCTGCCTCATGGAGGGTCGCCACGTGCACCCGTCCACGCTGTACCCGGGCGGGGTCGGCACCGTGGCGACCGTCCAGCTGATGACCGATTACCTGACGCGGCTGATGCGCTACGTCGAGTTCATGAAGAAGGTCGTGCCGATGCACGACGACCTGTTCGACTTCTTCTACGAGGCGCTGCCGGGCTACGAGAAGGTGGGGTTGCGCCGCACCCTGCTCGGCTGCTGGGGCTCCTTCCAGGACCCGGAGGTGTGCAACTTCGAGTACAAGGACATGGAGCGGTGGGGCAACGCGATGTTCGTCACGCCCGGCGTGGTGGTCGACGGCAAGCTGGTCACCCACTCGCTGGTGGACATCAACCTGGGCATCCGGATCCTTTTGGGCAGTTCGTATTACGACGACTGGACCGACCAGGAAATGTTCGTCAAGACCGACCCGCTCGGCAACGCGGTGGACCGGCGCCACCCGTGGAACCAGCACACCAACCCCCACCCGCAGAAGCGCGACCTGGAGGGCGGCAAGTACAGCTGGGTGATGTCGCCGCGCTGGTTCGACGGCAAGGATCATTTGGCGCTGGACACCGGTGGCGGGCCGCTGGCCCGGCTGTGGGCGACGGCGCTGGCCGGCCTGGTCGACATCGGCTACGTGCAGGCCACCGGCAACAGCGTCAAGATCAACCTGCCCAAGACCGCGCTGAAACCCCCGGTGGAACTCGAGTGGAAGATCCCGAAGCACGGCAGCAACACCATCGAGCGCGACCGGGCGCGCACCTATTTCCAGGCCTACGCGGCCGCGTGCGCGTTGCACTTCGCCGAGAAGGCGTTGGAGGAAGTGCGCGCTGGACGTACTAAGACCTGGGAGCGCTTCGAGGTGCCCGACGAGGCCATCGGTTGCGGTTTCACCGAGGCGGTGCGCGGCGTGCTGAGCCACCACATGGTGATCCGGGACGGCAAGATCGCCAACTATCACCCGTACCCGCCCACACCGTGGAATGCCAACCCGCGCGACAGCTACGGCACCCCGGGTCCGTATGAGGACGCGGTGCAAGGGCAGCCGATCTTCGAGGAGAACGGCCGGGACAACTTCAAGGGCATCGACGTCATGCGCACGGTGCGCAGCTTCGACCCGTGCCTGCCGTGTGGCGTGCACATGTACCTGGGCAAGGGCAAGACCCTCGACAGACTGCACACCCCAACGCAGTCACCATCAGCGGAGTGACGCATGGCGGATCGCCCGGAGGAATCCCCGAAGGCCTCAGACGAAGACGCGCAGTGGCGCACGGCGGGCGATCGGATCCAGACACTCCTGGATTCCTGCGCGGCGAGCGGCCCCGCCGCCCATGAACGCGCCCAGCAGTTGGTGCGCGAGGTGGTCGGCCTCTACGGGGCCGGACTGGAACGGATCATGCGGGGAGGCGACCCCGGTTTGGCCGAGCGGCTGGCCACCGACGACCTGGTGGCCAGCCTGCTCCTGGTGCACGGTCTGCACCCGCATGACGTGCGGCGGCGGGTATCCGACGCCCTGGACCGGGTGCGCCCCTACCTCGGTTCCCACGGCGGTGACGTCGATCTGCTGGACATCACCGACGGTGTCGACGGCCAGACCGTGCGGCTGGCCTTTCAGGGCAGCTGTAAGAGCTGCCCGTCGTCGGCGGTGACGCTGGAGCTGGCCGTCGAGGACGCGGTCCGTGCGGCGGCCCCGGAGGTCTCGACGATCGAGGTGGTGACGGCCTCGACCGGGGTGGCCCCCGGCGTGATCTCTGCCGAATCGCTGATGGCGCACGTGAAGTCGAATGGCCACGCCGTCGACTGGCACCCGGTGCCCGAGGTCGCCGAGGTGACGCCCGGTGAGGTGGCGGGCTTCCTGGTCGGCGGGACAACGATGCTGGCGTGCCGGGTGGACGGCACCGCGCCGCCCTTGGCCTATCGCGACCGCTGTCCGGTGTGTGACGATTCGCTCGCGGGCGCGACCCTGCGCGGGGCGCTGCTGGAATGCCCGCGCTGTCACTCGCGTTTCGACGTCGCGCACGCCGGCGCCGGCGTCGGCGTCGATGTCGATGTCGGTGTCGGGGCAAACCTCGAACCCCTTCCGCTGCTGTACCGCGACGGCGTGCTGTCGGTGGCGCTGCGGGACCAAGCGATGGGGGCGCCGGCATGATCCCCGCCGCCAGTCCGTTCGAGGTGCTCAGCCGCATCACCAACGGTCGGCGCGCCCCGCAGCCGGCCGGCGAACGCTGTGAGATGTGCTCGGAGCCGATTCCCGGCGAGCACCAGCACGTCGTGCAGGTGGCCGCCCGGCAGCTGATGTGTGTCTGCCGGGCCTGTTATCTGTTGTTCACCGACCGCAACGCCGACCTGCGCTACCGATCGGTGCCGGACCGGTATCTGGCTTTCCCGGATTTCGCGCTGGACCGCCGCGCGTGGGAGGCATTCCAGATTCCGGTCGGCGTGGCGTTCTTCTTCACCAACTCCGCGCTGGGCCGCACCGTCGCGTTCTACCCCGGCCCGGCCGGAGCGACCGAATCCGAACTCGACCTGGACGCCTGGAACGCCGTCGCCGGCGCCGACTCACGGGTGGGCCTGCTCGCCGACGACGTCGAGGCCCTGCTGGTCCGCGTGCCCGAGGGCGACGGCGGCGACGGCAGCGACGGCGGCCGGCCGGAAAGCTATCTGGTCCCGATCGACGCCTGCTACGAATTCGTCGGGCACCTGCGCACGCTCTGGCGAGGCTTCGACGGCGGGCAGGAGGCACGGGCGTTCATCGACGGCTTCTTTGCCGACGTCAAGGCGCGCGCGCGCCAAACCCCCGGGGGGCCACCATGACCGGAGCGCACATGGACGTGAACTTCGCCGTGCTCGACGTCGCGCCCGAACCGTACACCGTGAGCCCGGTGCTGACCGCGCGCGTCGGCGTCGCCGCCGGTGCAGCGGACCCGGTGCACGCCATCGCGCTGCGCTGCCAGGTGCGGATCGAGCCCTTGCGGCGGTCCTACTCCGACGCCGAAGCCGCCGGGCTCATCGACCTGTTCGGGCCCCGTGAGCGCTGGGCCACCACCCAACGCACCTTCCTTTGGCAGCATTGCACGGCGATGGTGCCGGGCTTCACCGGCAACACGTCGGTGGCGCTTCCGCTGGACTGCACCTACGACTTCGAGGTCGCCGCGGCCAAGTACCTGCACGCGCTGCGCCACGGCGCGCTGCCGCTC
The DNA here is from genome assembly GCF_002086635.1 of Mycobacterium alsense. Lineage (GTDB taxonomy): Bacteria > Actinomycetota > Actinomycetes > Mycobacteriales > Mycobacteriaceae > Mycobacterium > Mycobacterium alsense. Next base: position 23,251 of record NZ_MVHD01000015.1, read on the forward strand.
CAGTTCCTGTTCAGCGGAACGATGTTCGTCAAGTCCGAACGCGGGTTCTGGGTGCAGCAGGTGCCGTGGGACCGCGAGCATCGCTACGACATGCCCGTGTCCGTCTGGCGCGACTTGATGGCACAGCACTATCCGAACACCGGCTGGGTGCGCCTCGGGCACGAGACCATAGCGGCGCTGGCCGCCTACAAGTCGGCGCAGGGGCTGCTCGACCTCGACCATGCGATCACCTCGCTGCTGGACAGCGAGCGGGAGACGACACGGTGACCCCCGCGACCCCGAATTGGGACCGGGCCCGCGCCGTCGCCGACGCGGTGCTCTACGAGGGCTATCTGCTCTATCCGTACCGCGGGACGTCGAGCAAGAACCAATCACGTTGGCAGTTCGGCGTTTTGGGTCCACCCGGCGCCGCGGACGCGGGACTGGGCGAGGACGACGCCCTCGCGGCGCAGTTCCTGGTGGACGGCGCCCGGGCGGTGACCCTGACCGTCCGGTTTCTGCAGTTGCAGCACCGCCGCGCGGAACGCGAGGTCGCCCCCGGCGAGTTCGAGCCCGTCGGCGAGCTGACCACCCCGGGCGGGGCGTGGCTCACCTGGGACGAGGCGGTCGAACGCGAACTGTCCCTCGGGCCGCTCCCCATCGACGACGAGCCTTGCACGCTGGCTCTGGAGGCCGGCGCGGCAACCGACGTCGAATTCGTCGACGGCGGGCGCCTGGTGCGCCAGCGCCAGGAGGTGCTCGGCGCCCTGACGGTCGCCAGCGAACCCGACGGCGACCTGCGCCGGGTGTCGGTGCGGGTGGGCAACGTGGGCGACGGGGCACGCGACCGCGGCGATGCGACGGCGCGGTCCATGATCGGGACCCACGTCATCGCCGAAGTCGTCGGCGGCCGGTTCGTGTCGCTGCTCGAACCGCCGCCGGGCGCCGGGGGCGCCGTGTCGCGGTGCCGGCAGCACCGTTGCTTTCCGGTGCTGGCCGGTCCGCCGGGCGCCGACGACATCCTGCTGATCTCGCCGATCATCCTCTACGACCACCCCGAGGTCGCCGAGCAGAGCGACACCGCGCTGTACGACTGCACGGAGATCGACGAGATCCTCACGCTGCGCGTCATGACGATGACCGACGAGGAGAAGGCGCAGGCCCGGGCCACCGATCCGCGCGCCGCACGGATCATCGACCAGTGCGACGCCATGTCCCCCGACGCGATGGCGCGCCTGCACGGTGTGCTTCGCGGCCCGCACGGAATCCCGGGGCTGGTGCCGGAGATACCCGCGGGCCCCAAGGACTTGGACTGGTGGGATCCGTTGGCCGACAACGCCGTGCGGCCCGAGATCGACGCCGTGCTGGTGAACGGGGTCCGGGTCGCCCGCGGCAGCCGCGTCCGGTTGCGGCCCCGCCGCCACGCCGACGCGCAGGACATCTTCGTCGCGGGCAAGACGGCCCGCGTCACCTCCGTGCACGAGGACGTGGAGGGCAACAAGCACGTCGGGGTCGTCGTCGACGACGATCCCGCCGCGGACCTGCATGATTGGTACGGCCGCTACCTGTACTTCTCCCCCGACGAAGTAGAGCCACTCGAAACTGGACAACCCGCGGTGTGAAAGGAGTTCGAAATGGAAGTCTTGGGTTGGGTGTTCATCGCCCTGATCGCGCTGGTGGTCGGGGTGGCGCTGGTGCTCGGACTGGTGTCTCTGCCCGATGCCCGGCGCTACCTCAAACTGAGGCGCATGTAGCCGGCCGGACGCCCCGTGACAACGCGCATCCTGGTGGCCGGCATCGGCAATATCTTCCTGGGGGACGACGGATTCGGCTGTGAAGTGGTCCGCAACGCCGACATCCCGCGGGACGATTCGAGCGTGCGCGTCGTCGACTACGGCATCAGGGGCATGCACCTGGCCTACGACCTGCTCGAGGACTGGGACACGGTGGTTCTCGTGGACGCCGTGCCCAACCGCGGCAGCCCGGGCACGCTGCACGTCTTCCGGGCCGATCTCGAAGCCGACCACGCATCGGGTTCGGCCGCAATCGGCATGGACGGCCACAGCATGGACCCCGCGGCGGTGTTCGCCAGCCTGCGGGCGTTGGGGGGCAACCCGCCCTACACCGTCGTCGTCGGGTGCGAGGCGGGCAGCGTCGAGGAGGGCATCGGGCTCACCGCGCCCGTGGCCGAGGCCGTCCCCCGCGCCGCGCGGGCCGTCGGCGAACTCGTCGCGGCGTTGAAAACGTCGCGCGCGCGGGCGTCGTCGCGAGGGGGGTGTTGAGGCCGTGTGTCTGGGCATACCCGGTCAGGTGATCCGCATGCTGGACGGTTACGAGGGGCAGCTCGCGCTGGTCGACGTCACCGGGGAGCAACGCAGGATCAACGTCGGCATGCTGCCGGAAGAGACGTTCGCGCCCGGCGATTGGATCATCATCCACATGGGCTTCGCCATCGAGAAGACGGACCGGGCCGGCGCCGAGGCGGCCATGGCCGGCCTGGAGCTGATGGGCCGCGGCGGCGGCGGACCGACGGGCGCCCCGGGGGGCGATTGAGATGACCGACGCCCCCCTGCTGCTCCGGAGCGAGACCGTCCGGCAGCGCTTCACCGTGACCGGTGTCGTTCAGGGGGTCGGCTTTCGCCCGTTCGTCCACCGCATCGCCACCGAGCTCGGCCTGGCGGGCTGCGTCGGCAACGATTCCGGGTCGGTGTTCCTGGAGGTGCAGGGCGAGCGCGCACGCGTCGACGACTTCGCCCGCCGGCTGCGCGCCGAGGCGCCGCCGCTGGCGCGGATCGGCAGCGTCACCGTGACCGACCTCGGCCTGGACACCCAAAGCGGCGCCCTCGGACGCGGCTTCCGGATTGTAGAAAGCCGGGTAAGCACGGTAGGCCGGGTAAGCGGGCCGCTCACCGTGGGGCAAGCGGCGACGACGCCGATCCCGCCGGACATCGCGGTGTGCGACGACTGTGTCCATGAATTGTTCGACCCGCGCGACCGGCGATACCGGCACCCGTTCGTGACCTGCACCAACTGCGGGCCGCGGTTCACCATCATCCGGGGGTTGCCGTACGACCGCCCGGCCACCACCATGTCGGCGTTCGCGATGTGCGACCGGTGCGCCGCCGAGTACCGCGACCCGGCCGACCGCCGCTTCCACGCGCAGCCGATCGCCTGCCCCGATTGCGGTCCGTCGCTGTGGTTTTCGCCGGCGGCCGGGCCGTCCACCGGGCGGGTGACCGGCTCGGATGCCGCGCTGGCGGCCACCCAGCGTGCGCTGGCGGGAGGCGCCGTCGTCGCCATCAAGGGCATCGGCGGCTACCACCTCGCCTGCGCGGTCGACGACGACGCGGCGGTCGGCGCGCTGCGAGCGCGAAAGGCCCGCGGCGCCAAGCCCTTCGCCATGCTGGTCCGCGACCTCGCCGTGGCGCGCCGCTACGCGCACGTCGACGCCGACGAGGCCGCCGCGCTGTCGAGTCCCGCCCGCCCGATAGTGTTGCTGCGGCGGCTTTCCCGAGACGACACCGCGCCGATCGCCGCGGCCGTCGCCCCGGGCAGCCCCCGGCTCGGGCTGATGCTGCCGTACTCCCCCATCCATCACCTGCTCCTGGCCCCCGTGCCCGGCGACCCGGCGCGGGTGCCCGACGCGCTGGTGCTCACCAGCGCCAATCGCTCCGACGAGCCGATCTGCTTCACGGATGCCGATGCCGCCGAGCGGCTTCCGGGGTTGTGCGATGCGGTGCTCGATCACGACCGGACGATCCACGTGCCCTGCGATGATTCCGTGGTGCGCGTCGTCGGGGACGAAGAGGGGCCGCGGGAGCTGCCGATCCGCCGGTCCCGCGGGTATGCGCCCCTCCCGATCGATCTCGGGCGCCCCGGCCCGAGCGTGCTCGCGGTGGGCGGGGAACTGAAGAACACGTTCTGCCTCACCGACGGCTCCCGCGCCTACCTGTCCGGCCACATCGGCGACATGGCCACCTGGGAGACCCTGCGCGCGTTCGAACGCGCGGTGGATCAGCTCACCGAAATCCGCGGCGCCCCGGCGCGCATCGCCGCCGACCTGCATCCCGGCTACCACACCCGGGACTGGGCGGAGCGCCGTGCGGGCGAGCGGCCGCTGGATCTCGTCCAGCACCACCACGCGCACGTCGTCTCGCTGCTGGCCGAGCATGGCCGCATCGGGGAACCCGTCGTCGGGGTGTCCTTCGACGGGACCGGCTACGGCCGCGACCAAACCATCTGGGGCGGTGAGATCCTCGCCCTCGGGACCGACAGCCACCGGTTCGCCCGCGTCGGCCACCTGCTGCCCGTGCCGCTGCCGGGCGGCGACGCCGCGGTGCGCAACCCATGGCGGACGGCGCTATCCCAACTGTGGTCCGCCGGCATCGAGTGGACCCCGGATCTGGCGCCGGTGACGGCCGCGACGCCGGACGAATTGCGCCTTACCCGTTCACAATTGGAGAGCGGCGCCGGCTGTGTGCCGTGCTCGAGCATGGGCCGGCTGTTCGACGCCGTCGCCTCCCTGCTCGGGGTGCGGCACCGGATCGACTACGAGGGCCAGGCCGCCGTCGAACTCGAGGCGCTCGCGGAAGGGGCGGGCGCGGGGGCCGGGCCGTCGCTGCCGCTGACGGTGCGGGCCGACGGGGTGATCGATCCGACCACCATGGTGCAGACGATGGTGGCGGCCCTGTACGCCGGCACGCCGCCCGCGACGCTGGCCCTGGCGTTCCACGAGGCGGTCGCGGACTGCGTCGCCAAGGTGGTCGCGCAGGTGGCCGGCGAAACCCGGCTGGTGGGCCTCACCGGCGGGGTTTTCCAGAACGTGCTGCTGCTGCGGGCATGCCGGAAGCGGCTGCAACGCAACGGGTTCGAGGTGCTGACCCACCACATCGTCCCGCCCAACGACGGCGGCCTGGCGCTGGGTCAGGCCACGATCTCGATGCTGACGGGCCTGCAAGAGCACCGGGAGGAGACCGAACCATGACCACCACCGCCATCGATCGCGGGCTGGGCGCCGAGTTGGCCGAGGATTTGGCCGCCACCGCGTTCACGCTCGCCAAGCGTTTCGCCGCCGGCGCCACCATGTGGTCGATCGCGCCCTCGTGGGAACCGCACGCGCTGCACATCGCCGTCGAGTTCGTGCACCCGGTGATCATGGGCAAGCGGGCGCTGCCGGCGGTGGCGCTGACCGGGCCCGACCTGGTGGACCTGGTCCGGGTGTCGGTGCGGCCCGGCGACATCGTGGTCGCGGTCGCCGGCGCCGACGACCCGCAGGTGCGCTCCGTGATGCGCCGCGCCCCCGCGTGGGGCGCCACCACGATCTGGATCGGCAGCGGCGAGCGGCCATCCGCCGGCGGCTTCACAGCCAGCCCGGCGGACCACCTGCTCTGGCTCGACGACCCCGACCCGCGGGTGCCCGCGACCGGCGGCTTCGTGCTGTTCTATCACCTGCTGTGGGAGCTGACCCACGTGTGCTTCGAGCACTCCGGGCTGCTCAAAGACGGCTCGTCGGGCTCCGACGAAGATGGAGCCGTTTGCGTCACGTGCAGCGACGAGGGCCGCCTCGGTGAGGTGGTCGGCGCATCGGAAAGCGGCCAGGCCGCGGTGCGCACCGCGCGCGGCGTCGAGACCGTGGTCACCGCGCTCGTCGATCCGGTCGGCCCCGGCGACCTGGTCATCGTGCACGCCGGCACGGCGATCAGCAGGCTGGAAGACGAGGAGGGCCGATGAGCAGCCCGGACGAACCCACCAACTTCCTGTACCCGTTCATCGACGCGCAGGAGGACAATCCCGAGGCGCTGCTGGCCGACCTGGCGGCGTCCGCGCAGGCCAAGGCGTCCGAAAGCCTGGCGCTGCGCCGCTCCACCCTCGAGGCCAACGCGGGCCAGCTCGACGCGGCCGCGGCCGAGGCGGCGCGCCGGTTCGCCGTGGGCGGGCGGATGTTCACGTTCGGAAACGGCGGCAGCTGCACCGATTCCACCACCCTGGCAAGGCTGTTCGCCCGCCCGCCGGTCGGCAGGCCGCTGCCGGCCTGGCCCCTGACCGCCGATCAGGCGATCCTGACCGCGCTGGGCAACGACGTCGGCTTCGAGCTGGTGTTCGCCCGGCAGCTGATCGCCCGCGCCAAGCCCGGCGACATCGCCGTCGCCATGTCGACCAGCGGGGGCTCCCCCAACCTGCTCACCGCGCTGGCCGAGGCGCGCCAGCGCGGCCTCTACACCATCGGTTTCGCCGGCTACAACGGCGGCGCCTTCGTCGACAACCCAAACGTAAACGCCTGCTTCGTCGTCCGGTCGCAAAGCGTGCACCGCATCCAGGAATCGCAGGCGCTGCTCGGCTACCAGCTCTGGTTGAGCGTGCACGAACGCCTCGGCGACAAAGGTTTGGGGGCGGCATGAGCAACTCCGCGCGTGAATACCTTTCGTCGGGGCCGCGGTTCGACGAGGGCGAGGTGATCGAACGCATCGAGTCCTTCCGCAGGCGCCGCCCCAGGCTGCTCGACGACCACGTCACCCTCGCGCACGGGGCGGGCGGCAAGGCGTCGGCGGCGCTGGTGGACGCGGTATTCGTGGAGGCATTTCGCAACCCCGTGCTGGAGTCGCTGGGCGACGGCGCGGTGCTGGCGCTGCCCAGCGGCGAGCGGCTGGCCATGTCGACGGACTCATTCGTGGTGGCGCCCAGGCGCTTTCCCGGCGGTTCGATCGGCCAACTCGCCGTCCACGGCACCTGCAACGATCTCGCGATGGCCGGTGCCGTGCCGTCGTGGATCTCGGCGGCGTTCGTGATCGAGGAGGGCTTTGCGGTCGCCGAATTGAAGGAGATCGTCGCCGACATGGCCGCCGCGGCCGCGGCCGCGGGGGTGCAGATCGTCACCGGTGACACCAAGGTGGTGCCCAAGGGTGCGGCCGACGGGCTTTTCGTCACCACCACCGGGGCCGGCGTCGTCCCCGCCGGGCGAACGCTCTCGCCGGCGTCGGTGCGCCCCGGCGACACGGTGCTGTTGTCCGGGTCGATCGGCGACCACGGCATGGCCGTCATGCTCGCCCGGGGCGACCTGGCCATCGAGGCCGATATCGCCTCCGACACCGCCTGCCTCAGCCCCCTGGTCGAACTGCTGCTGGCGGCCGCCCCGTCGACCCGGTGGATGCGCGACGCGACCCGGGGCGGGATGGGCACGGTGTGCAACGAGCTCGCCCAGGCGTGCGGTCTGGGGGTGCTGCTCGACGAGGAGCGACTGCCCGTGCGGCCCACGGTGACGGGCGCCTGCGAGTTGCTCGGCATCGACCCGCTGTACGTCGCCAACGAGGGCAAGTTCGTCGCCGTCGTCGCGCCGGATGAGGCCGACGCGGGGCTGGCCGCGCTGCGCTCCCATCCGCTGGGCGCCGAGGCGGCCCAGGTCGGGGAAATCGTCACCGAACCCGCCGAAAGCGTGGTGCTGCGTACCGGATTCGGCGGCACCCGGATCGTCGACATGCTCGTCGGCGATCCGTTACCGAGGATCTGCTGAGGGAGCTACGAGGAGAGGCGAAGACATGTGTCTTGGGATTCCGGGCCGGATCGTCGAAATCACCGATCCCGCCAACTATCTGGCGAAGGTCGACGTCAGCGGCGTACAACGCTCGATCAGCGTGCGGCTGCTCGAAGACGACATGCCCGAACCCGACGACTGGGTCCTGGTCCACGTCGGGTTCGCCATGGCCAAGATCGACGAGACCGAGGCGCTGCTCACCCTGGCCGCCATCAAGAAACTCGGCGATGCGTACACGACCGAAATGGACGCCTTCGACTCGTCGGCGATCGTCTGACAGAGGGGACACAGCAATGAAGTTCGTCGACGAGTTCCGCGATCCCGCCGCCGCCCGCAAGCTGCTGGCCGCCATAGGGAATTTGGCGCGCCTGTCCGGTGACGCGGAGCAATTCAAGTTCATGGAGGTGTGCGGCGGGCACACGCACACCATCTACCGGCACGGCATCGAACACCTGCTGCCCGACAACGTGGAGCTGGTGCACGGGCCGGGTTGCCCGGTCTGCGTCATCCCGATGGGCCGCATCGACGACGCGATGTGGCTGGCCGGCCGGCCCGACGTGATCTTCACGTGTTTCGGCGACATGATGCGGGTGCCCGGGTCGAACGGGAGCCTGCTGCACGCCAAGGCGCGGGGTGCCGACGTACGGTTCGTCTACTCCCCGCTGGACGCGCTGAAGGTCGCCGTCGACAACCCGGACAAGCAGGTGGTGTTTTTCGCCATCGGCTTCGAGACCACCGCGCCCTCGACCGCGGTCACGCTGGTCCGCGCCCGGGACATGGGCGTGGCCAATTTCAGCGTCTTCTGCAATCACGTCACGATCGTGCCGCCGATCCGGGCCATCCTCGAATCGCCGGACTTGCGGCTGTCGGGATTCATCGGCCCCGGGCACGTGTCGACGGTGGTGGGCAATCGCCCGTACCGGTTCGTGCCGGAGGTGTACCGAAAGCCGTTGGTGGTGGCCGGCTTCGAGCCGCTGGACATCCTGGCCGCGGTCGCGATGCTGCTGACCCAGATCCGCGAGGGCCGCTGCGAGGTGGAAAACCAGTACAAGCGCGTGGTGCCCGAGCACGGCAACCCCGCCGCGCTGGCGCTGATGGGCAAGGTGTTCGCGCTGCGCCCCCACTTCGAATGGCGCGGCTTGGGGTTCATTTCGCAAAGCGCGCTGCGGCTGCACGACGATTTCGCGGAGTTCGACGCGGAGCTGCGGTTCGCGATGCCCGGCGTGCGGGTCGCCGACCCCAAGGCCTGCCAGTGCGGCGAGGTGCTCAAGGGGGTGCTCAAGCCTTGGGAGTGCAAGGTTTTCGGCACCGCGTGCACCCCCGAGACCCCGATCGGGACGTGCATGGTCTCCGCGGAGGGGGCCTGTGCGGCCTACTACAACTTCGGCCGCATGCATAAGGACGCGGTCAAGCTGGTGGCGCGCACTTGACCGACACGAGCGGCCTGCCGGCCGGTCCCGAGATGTTCGCCCGCTACGCGTATGCCCCCAACGCGCTGGGCTACTGCGGCCCCCCGCTGGGCGCGACGCTGCGCGACGGGACGGTCGACGAGGTACGCAGCGCGGCAACGAAATTCTCCGGGGCCTGGCCGTACCTGCGCGTGCTGTCGGCGCTGAGCGGCATCCCCGATCCGCTGGATCACCGGCTCGTCGAGTCGTATTGGCTCGGCGGCGGCGTCGGCGCCGGGCTGGATCCGCGCGAGTTCTTCGAAGCGCTGCTGTCGATCATCGGTCCGCAGGCGGGGCGGTACTGGACGCACCTCACGGCGGACCTGGCCGGCGAGGCCGGCGCGAACCACTGCTTTCACGTGTTCGGCGTGTATCCCTGGACGCGGTTTCTCGGCAGGGGTCTCGACGAGCAACCGCTGCGTGTGCTGGACAGCTGCCGAATCACCTGGGGCACAGTGGTTTCCCGGTCCGCAGAAACCGTCGAGGTGTCGTCCCGGCGGCTCGTCTTCGACGGTAGCGTGTTGACGCTGTCGGAGGCCTCGACACGGCGGCTGGCGGTCTGGGCCGACGGGTACAGCGCGGTGCCCGACGTGGCCGTCGGCGACGAGGTCGCGGTGCACTGGGACCGGCTGTGCGGCCGGTTGTCGCCGGAACAGGTTCGTGCGCTCGCCGACAGCACCGAGCGTCAGCTGCGGGTGACCAGTCGGCGGCTAGCGGCCGTGCCGGGCGAAGCGGGTCACCGCGGTCAGCGCGTGCCACACTGACCGGCATGCCCGGTTCGATCTGCGACGTGCTGCCCGCCGCCGCCGCGCTGCTCGGGGCGCCCGGCGCCACCGACGGCCTGGGCCTCACCGAATCGGTCGGTCCGGTCGATCGCGTCGCGGTCGTGCTGATCGACGGGATGGGCTGGCACCTGCTGCCCGAGCTGGCGGACTCGTCGGCTTCCGCGGCGCCCCTGCTCGCCTCGGTGCTCGCCGGCGGCACCGGGTGGCTGCGCGAACTCACCTGCACCTTTCCGTCCACCACGCCGAGCAGCCTGGTGTCGTTGGGCACCGGGGCCCCGCCCGGCGAGCACGGTGTCCTGGGTTTCACGCTCAACGTGCCCGGCACCGACCGCGTGCTCACCCACATCCTGTGGCGCCCGGACCCGACCTGGGACCCGGCGCCCGACACGTGGCAACCGCTGCCCACCTGGTTCCAGCGCCTGCGGGGGGCGGGCATCGCTGCGCGCGCCGTGCTGCCCGCGCCGTTCATCGGCAGCGGGCTGACCGACGCGGCCTACCGCGGCGCCGACTTTCGGCCGACCCGGCGGCCGGACGACTACGCCGCACGGTTGGCCGGCGAGCTGAACGCGGCGCCGGGACTGGTCTACGGCTACACCGCCGCCCTGGACACCGCCGCCCACGTGTTCGGCATCGGTTCGCCGGCGTGGCATGAGGCGGCGGCCCGTGTCGATACGCTGCTGACCCGGCTGATCGAGGCGCTGCCGCCGAACGCGGCGCTGCTGGTGACCGCCGACCACGGCGGCCTCAACGTCCCGCCCGACGCGCGCGTCGACATCGACACCGACCCGCGGCTGGCCGCGGGACTGCGGGTGGTCGCCGGCGAACCGCGGGTGCGCTACCTGCACACCGAACCCGGGGCGGCCGACGACGTGCGGGCGGCCTGGTGCGAGGTGCTCGACGGCCGGGCGCAAATCTACGGGCGCGATGAGGCGGTGGCCACGGGCATGTTCGGGCCGGTCGCCCCGGCGCATTTGGCACGGATCGGCGACGTCGTGGTCGTGTGCACCGGCGACACGGCCATCCTGGCGACCGGCCACGAGCCCCCGGAATCCGCGCGGCTCATCGGATTTCACGGCGGTCCCAGCCCGGCCGAGATGGCCATCCCGCTGATCGCCTGGCACGGTTGACGGCCGGCGGGCCACCGGCCCCACCCCCCGGCCGCCGATAGTTTTTTTGCAAATCGATTGCATCACGGGGGTCGGCGTGGCTACGGTCAACGTGCGGCAACTTTGTTTCCGCTATGAAGGAGACGCCGATTATCAGGCCTTCGTCAGCCCGGGCCTTCTGGGCCGCGGGCCGGATACGCGGCTGCTCCCCTATTGATTTGCGCGGCGCGCAGATTGAGGAGAAGTGGACGGTGTCGGCCCAACGCGTCGGCCCAGGCGCGTTGACATAACGGCGTGGCTTCATCCCAAGCCACGATCACCACCGAACCGTAAGCCGGGTCCGACCACCCTCGTGTCGTCCGGACCCCATCGTCACGGGCCCTCCCCCGTGTCGAGTCACAAGCAGAAGTCGCGGCCGTAGCGTTTCAGCGGTCCGGCGCGTGCTTGGACATCTGAAAAACCTTCCCTCAGGCCGTCTTAGCGCACGTTGGCATATCGCGAACGTGCGTCGTAGTCATGCGCTCCGAACCGCGTCAGCGCCGAATTCCGATCGAATCATCAAGGAGAATCATGTCATTCGTCATCATCATACCGAAAACGCCTTGTACAGCAGCCAATACACGCGCGGCGATCTGAAGGGACCCGTCCCATGGACTTCGCAGCGCTCCCACCAGAGATCAACTCCGCCCGCATGTACGCCGGACCCGGCGCGGCGCCCATGCTGGCCGCGGCGACGGCGTGGGATGGCCTGGCCGCCGAATTGTCGCAAGCCGCAAGCAATTACGGGATTGTTATCGCGGACACCACAAGCGGCCCGTGGCGTGGCCCGGCATCGGTGTCGATGGGGGCGGCCGCCGCGCGGTATGTCGCCTGGCTGGGGATGACCGCCACCCAGGCCGGGCGGTCCGCAACCCAGGCCAAGGCGGCGGCCGCGGCGTATGAGGCGGCGTTCGCCATGACGGTGCCGCCGCTGGTGATCGCGGCCAACCGAGTCCGGTTGGCCGCGCTGGTGGCCACCAACCTCCTCGGCCAAAACACCCCCGCGATCGCGGCCACCGAGGCCGAGTACGCCGACATGTGGGCCCAGGACGCGGCGGCGATGTACGGCTACGCGAGCTCGTCGGCCGCCGCGTCTACGCTGACGCCGTTCACCGGGCCGCCGCCGACCGTCAGCGACGACGCCGGCGTCCCCGCCCAGGCCGCCGGCGCCGCCACCACCACCCAAGCGACGCTCACGCGGCTGATGTCCGAGCTGCCCACCGCCCTACAGGGTCTCGCCGGGCCGGGATCGGGCGGCACCACACCCGCGGCGACGCTGACCGAAATGGAGGCCTGGGCCGGCCTCGGCGGAACTGACTTGTCCAGCCCCGCGGGCATTCTCGACTTCCTGGCCGGTACGGACGGCTCGTCGGTGGGGGCGTTCCTCAACGACAACGGCCTGAACACCCTGTTTTCCTCGGGGTTTTACATGCCCGGCAACTTCTTGGGCACGATGACCGACTTCGTCGGCATGCAGGGCGCGGGGGCGGCCACGGACGCCGCCACAAACGCCGCCACAGACGCCGCCGCCGCGGTCGGCGACGCGGCGGGCGCCGCGACCGGCGATCTCGGCAATGCGGTGGGCGGGCTGGGCCGCGCCGTGTCGGCGGGGGTGGGCAACGCCCCCGCGATCGGACCGCTGTCGGTGCCGCCCTCGTGGACGGCGACCGGGCCGATCGGCGGGGCCGCGTCGGCGCTGTCACCCAATGGCGTCGCCACCCCCGGGGTCGGGGAGGGGTTGTCCAGCATGATGGGCGGCATGCCGCTGGTCAGCCCGCAGGCGCGCGGCCTCGCCGACGTCCCCCGCTACGGGTTCAGGCCGAACATCGTGGTCCATCCGCCGGCGGCCGGATGACGGCACCGGCCGGGCGCGTCGCTGATAGGATCGCCGCACTGTGAGTTTCCGTGGCGCGGGCAGAGCTTCGCGACTTGCACGACGGCGGGCAGCCGTCGCCCTCGTTGCGGGCCTGTCACTCGTCGTCGCCACCCTGGGATGCTGCGCCCTTCCGGTGGAGATTGCCGCCGGCCCGTCCGACGTGGCGGTGGCATCGCTGAGCGCCGCGGCGCAGAGCCACGCCGACTACGGCTCCACCCTCAACGACGACAAGGCATTCAAGAGCGGCGGCCTCAGACGCGATCGGGCGCCGGGTTTCCCGACTCCCGCCCCGCGCGCCGCCTGGACGCCGGCGTCCCCGTCACCGGCGGCGTGGCCGCCCCGCGCGGGCGAGAAGTGCTGCCGGGTGTCCGCGGGCGTCCTTGCCGGACAGGATCTCCTGGCTCACCTCTGCGTCTGCCGGTGCTGATCGGCGCCCGCGCCACGTTGCCGTGACCCCTGGGCGCCGCGAGCGCGCCTTGCGGAGGAACCGCCGGACCCCGGCGGCAACCCGCGGCAACCGGCACAGCCGGCCCCATTCGCGTCGTGACCAAAGGAAACCCTCGTGTTTGAAAGACATCCGTATTCAGCTCACCCGGCCCCCGATCCGCACCGCGGCGAGGCCGGCTAGCCATGGACTTCGGGGCGCTACCGCCGGAGGTGCACTCCGCGCGAATGCATTCGGGCTGCGGCGCGGGATCGCTGCTGGCCGCGGCCGAGGCCTGGGACCGGCTCGCGGCGGCGGTCTCCGCGGCGGCGGCGAAGTACCGGGATGTCACCACGACCCGGCAGGCGGAATCGCACATCGCGTGGCTGCAGGCCACCGCCGCGCTGGCCGCGCACACGGCCCACCAGGCCAAGGCCACCGCCGCCGCGTTCGAGTCGGCGCGCGCGGCGACGGTGCCGCCGCAGGAGGTCGTCACCAACCGCGCCTGGCGGACATCCCTGGCCGCGACGAATCACCTGGGCCAGGGCGCCCACGCCATCGCGGCGGCGGAGGCCGACTACGACAAGATGTGGGCGCGGGACGCCGCCGCCATGTACGGCTACGCCCGCGCCGCCGCGGCAGCCTCGGCGCTGAGCCCGTTCACGTCGCCGGCCGCGGCGGCGGGCGACGGCGGTGACCAGGGCGACGGCCAGGAGATCGTTTCGACCGGGTCGGAACTGATCTTGATGCTGCCCACCGCGCTGCAGGCGCTGTCGTCGGCGTCACCCGACCGGTTCAACGCGGCGCTGCTGGCGATGTCGTCGTCGCTGGCGGAGCTGAGCTCGCTGAAATTGGGGTTCGCCCGGGGCGCCAGCGTGCCGCTGGCCGTCGCGGTCACCGGCGCCGCCCGGGCGGTGTGGGGCAAGCGGCCGTCGATCATCGCCAGATTCGGCGGCGCGGCATCGATCGCGGGGATGGCGGTGCCGCGCGCCTGGGAGCCGGCCCCCGACGCCGTCGGCACGAGCTCGGCCGCGGCGCTGGGCCGGCGCGCCGGCCGCTGACCCGCACGTCAACGGCGCGCGTAGGACCGCGCCGCCCGCACCACCGCCTCGAACAGCCGCAGGTCGTCGAGCGACTGCTCCGGATGCCATTGCACCGCGAGGGCAAAGGCCGCCCCGGGCAGCTCCAGCGCCTCGACCACGCCGTCGGCGTCCAGCGCGGACACCACCAGGCCGTCGCCGACCTGGTCGATGGCCTGGTGGTGGTAGCACGGCGCGTCGACGGACTCCCCCAGCAGCGCGGCGAGCCGGGTGCCCGCCACGGTGCGCACCGGCAACCGGGTGAACACCCCGTTGCCGGCCCGGTGGCCGCCGTGGCCGACGACGTCGGGCAGGTGCTGGTGCAGCGTGCCGCCCCGCGCGACGTTAAGCACCTGGGCGCCGCGACAGATGCCCAGCACCGGAAGCCCACGGTCCAGCGCGCCGCGCAGCAGCGCGAACTCGAGGGCGTCGCGGTCGGCGCGGGGCCGGTCGGTGGCCGGGTGCGGTTGCTGGCCGTAGCTCGCGGGGTCGAGGTCGTAGCCCCCGGTGATCACCAGCGCGTCCAGGCCGTCGAGCAGGCTTGCGGTGGTGTCGGGGCCGGCCGGCTGCGGCGGCAGCAGCACCGCGGCGCCACCGGCCTCGACCACGCCCTCGACGTAGTCGGCCGGCAGGTAACCGGCGGCGATGTCCCAGATCCCCGCCTGCACCCGCTCGCGGTAGGCCGTCAAGCCCACCACCGGCTTGGCGTTCAAGCCCACGCCTACCAGGTGCTGGTGCGCAGCACGATCTCGGCGGCCAACTGCGCCGTCGACTCCTGCAGGGTGCGCCGGCCGAGGTCCACCACGCGGTATTCGGCGTACACGTAGCGCTGGCTCGCGTCGGCCACCGCCCGGGCGGCCGCGGAGCTCACCAGCACCGTGGTGCCGATCTCCACCGGCGGGCAGTGCTCGTCGAGGACCACGCCCCTGGGGTCGGCCACCCGCGGGTGCCCGCGGTCGATCACGATCAGGCCCACGAACCGGCCCAGCCGCGTCGCGGCCAGCTCCCAGGCCAGCTCGGCGCCGGCGCGGTCGCCGAAGACGACGGCCCAGCGGATCCCGAGTGCGTCGAGGATGCCGACCACCGACTTGGCGGTCAGCCGTGGGTCGAGTCCGATGACTACGGTCCGCAGCGATGCCGTGTGCAGGCGCTCGCACACCGCGTCGTACGCGACGGGCGCCCGCTGCTGGTCGCCGAGGATGACGACCACGACGCCCTTGTCCGGACCGGCGACAGCCACCGGAACGGGAAACCCGTCGAGCGTGGTCATCATCGAGTGCACTCACGCACGCTACCTGCAAATGGGCAGCGTGCGCGAGGGTTACGGCCGCAGATCGATCGCGACGCCCGGGCGCCGCGGCGGCGGGCCGTCGAGCAGGCCGAGGACGGCGTCGACGTCGAGGTGCGCGGCGAGCAGGTCGGCGATCGCGTCCAGCTGGGCGTCGCGCCGCGCGGCGACGTCGGTCTCGGCCGCGACGAACCCGCCACGGCCGGCCGCGTCGGCGACCCGGGCGAGCCACGCCCGGCGGAAGTCGTCGTTGTCGAGCAGGCCGTGCCAGTGGGTGCCGAACACCGCGCCGCGCGCGATGCCCTGGGGCTCGGAGTCGACCTCGAACCAGCCGGGCTCGTCGCACCGGGAGAGCCGGCCGTGATGGATTTCGTATCCGGACAGGGGCCCGTGCCGCCGGCGCAGGACCTTCGCCTCGCCGAAACGGATGTCGGCGTCCAGCAGTCCCAGGCCCTCGACCTCCCCCGCGCCGGATTCCACCGCGTCGTCGATGCGCCGACAGAGCATCTGGAAACCGCCGCAGATCCCCAGCACCGGCTTGCCGGCCCGCGCGTGGCCGGCGATCGCGCCGGCCAGGCCGCGGTCGCGCAGCCAGGACAGGTCGGCGACGGTGGCCTTGCTGCCGGGGAGCACCACCAGGTCGGCGTCGGCCAAATCGGCGGGGTCGGTGACCCAGCGCACCAGCACGCCGGGCTCGCACGCCAGCGCCTCGATGTCGGTGGAGTTGGAGATCCGGGGCAGCCGGACCGCGGCCACCTTGAGCCACTCGGCGCCGCGCGGCGGGCTCGGGGTGCCGACGACGGTGCGCGCGACCACCGACAGCGAGTCCTCGGCGTCGAGCCACAGCTCGTCGGCGTACGGCAGCACCCCGTAGGTCGGGCGGCCGGTCAGCGCGCGCAACTGCTCGAGGCCGGGCTTCAGCAGGGCGGGATCGCCGCGGAACTTGTTGACGACGAAGCCGGCGATCAGCGCCTGGTCGTCGGGGTCGAGCACCGCGACCGTCCCGAACAGGTGCGCCAACAGCCCCCCGCGGTCGATGTCCCCCACCACGATCACCGGCAGGTTTGCCGCGCGGGCCAGCCCCATGTTCGCCAAATCCGTTGTGCGCAAGTTGATCTCGGCCGGCGATCCGGCCCCCTCACAGATCACCGCGTCGAATTCGTCGCGCAGGCGGGATAATTCGTCCGCGACGACGCGGGCGAGCCGGTCGCGATGCGCGAAATAGCCGGCCGCGGTGACCGAGTCGGCGACCTGACCCCGGATCACCAGCTGCGACGTGCGGTCGCCGCCCGGCTTGAGCAGGATCGGGTTGAACCGCACGCTGGGCTCCAGCCCCGCCGCCCGCGCCTGGATCGCCTGGGCGCGGCCGATCTCGCCGCCCTCGATGGTGACGACGGAGTTGTTGGACATGTTCTGCGCCTTGAACGGCGCGACCTTCACGCCGCGGCGGCTCAGCAGCCGGCACAGGCCCGCGACCACCACCGATTTGCCGGCGTCGGAGCTGGTGCCGGCGACGAGCAGCGCCCCGCTCACTCCGACCATGGCTCCTTATATTGCGGTGAGGACTTCGGCGCCGGTGTCGGTGACCACCAGGGTGTGCTCGAACTGGGCGGTCCACTTGCGGTCCTTGGTGACCACGGTCCAGCCGTCGGGCCAGATCTCGTAGTCCAGCGCGCCGAGGTTGATCATCGGCTCGATGGTGAACGTCATGCCCGGCTGCATGATCGTCGCGACGGCGGGCTGCTCGTAGTGCAGCACGACCAGCCCGTTGTGGAAGGTGGTCCCGATGCCGTGGCCGGTGAAGTCGCGAACGACGTTGTAGCCGAATCGGTTTGCGTAGGACTCGATGACGCGGCCCACCACCGACAGGGCGCGACCGGGCTTGACGGCGTTGATCGCGCGCATCGTGGCCTCGCGGGTGCGCTCGACGAGCAGCCGGTGCTCCTCGGCGACGTCGCCCGCCAGAAACGTCGCATTGGTGTCGCCGTGCACCCCGTCGATGTAGGCGGTGACGTCGATGTTGACGATGTCGCCATCCTCGATCACCGTCGAGTCCGGGATCCCGTGGCAGATCACCTCGTTGAGCGACGTGCAGCACGACTTCGGGAATCCCTTGTAGCCCAGCGTCGACGGGTAGGCCCCGTTGTCGACCATGTATTCGTGGGCGATCCGGTCCAGTTCGTCGGTCGTCACTCCCGGCGCCACCGCCTTGCCCGCCTCCGCCAGCGCACCGGCCGCGATCCGGCCGGCGATGCGCATCTTCTCGATCACCTCGGGCGTCTGCACCCAGGGCTCGCTGCCCTCCCGGGCGGTCGACTTGCCGACGTATTCCGGGCGGGCGATGCGCCCGGGCACCGGCCGGGTCGGCGAG
This sequence comes from Mycobacterium alsense, assembly GCF_002086635.1. Taxonomy (GTDB): domain Bacteria; phylum Actinomycetota; class Actinomycetes; order Mycobacteriales; family Mycobacteriaceae; genus Mycobacterium; species Mycobacterium alsense. The sequence continues at coordinate 41,174 of NZ_MVHD01000015.1, forward strand.
ATCACCCCGGGGGCAAGTGCGGTCCGAGCGGGCATGTCCGCTAGCTTAGCCGGGCCGGCCGCCCCGCCGGATCGCGTTCACTCTGCGCTGAGGGCGGCCGCTTCTCACGCTTTGCCGCCATAGCCGCAGAGTCAAGGGCGGGGCCGGCGCAGCAGCGAGCGCCGCGGGCCGCGGATGACCACCGACCCGCACACCACCCGGCCGGTCAGCACGACGTGCGGCCTCCCCTCGCCCGGCGCGTCCTTGCGGCGGTCGGCGGCGCTGCCCACGTAGACCTCGACGTCGTCGATCGAGGCGCTGGCGCCGTCGGGCAGGCGGACCTCCACCGAGCCGAACCTCATGTCGAGCTCGATGACCACGACCGGGCCGGCGAACCGGGCCCGGGTGAGGTCGAGCTGCACCGAACCCAGCCGCCGCACCAGCGCCAACCGGGTGGGCACGGTCCATTCGCCGTGGCGTTTGAGCGAGCCGGCCCAGCCGCGCAGCTCCACCCGGTCGGCCGCCGACGTGACGATCGCGCCGGGCCCGGGCAGGTCGCCGACGAGCCCGTCCAGCTCACTTCGGGTGCGCGCGTACGACACCCGCGACGAGCGCTGCTCGAACTCGTCGATGTCGATCAGCCCCAGCGCGACGGCGTTGTGCAGGCGGCGCAGCGTGCCGTTCCGGTCGGCGTCGGAGATGCGCAGTGACGTCGGAGCGGCCACTTCCCCACCGGATGTTTCGCCCATGCTCGCAACTTACCGCCGAAAGCGGGGGGCGGACCGGTTCAGGCCAGGTAGTCGCGGGGCAGCGATTCGAACATCACCTTGGTCATCCGGACCGCGTATTCCGAGCTGCCACCCCCGACGATCAGCGCCGCGAACGCCAGGTCGCCGCGATAGCCGGCGAACCACGAGTGCGACCCGCCCGGGAACTCCGCCTCGCCGGTCTTCCCGTAGATCTCGCCGCAGCAACTCGAGATCTCCTTGGCGGTCCCGTTGGTCACGACCAGCCGCATCATCGGGCGCAGCGCGTCGACCATCTTCGGGGAGATCGGCGTGACCGGAATTTCCGGCCCCTCGACCGTCGTGGGCCGCCCGGCGATCAGCTGCGGCACCGGGGTCTTGCCGGCGTCGACGGTGGCCGCCACCAGCGCCATGCCGAACGGGCTGGCCAGCACCTTGCCCTGGCCGAAGCCGTCCTCGGTGCGCTCGGCCAAATCCACGGTGGGGGGCACCGACCCGGTCACCGTGGTGATGCCGTCCACCGTGTAGTCCACCCCGATGCCGTAGCGGTGGGCCGCCTGGGTCAGGCCGCGGGGCGGCATCCTGCTGCTCAGCTCGGCGAACGTGGTGTTGCACGAACTGGCGAAGGCACGCGAGAGCGGCACCACGCCCAGGTCGAAGCCGCCGTAGTTGGGAATGGTGCGGTGGCCGATGTCGATGCGGCCCGGGCAGCCCAGCATGGTGTTGGGCGTGGCCATGTCGCGCTCGACGGCGGCGCCGGCGGTGACCATCTTGAACGTCGACCCCGGCGGGAACAGGCCGTTGGCGGCCGGCAGGCCGTCGTCGTCGGCGCCCTTGTTCTGCGCGATCGCGAGGATCTCCCCCGTCGAGGGCTTGATGACGACGATCATCGCCTTGCCGCCGCGGGTGTCCACCGCGCGCTGCGCGGCGTTCTGCACCGCGCGGTCCAGCGTGATCGACACCGACGGCGCCGGGGACCCCTCGACCTCGTGCAGCACGGCCACGTCGACGCCGTTCTGGTTGACGCTGACCACCCGCCAGCCGGCCTGGCCGTCGAGCTGATCGGCCACCGCCTTTTTCACCTCGCGGATGACGGCCGGCGCGAAATGCGGGTCGGTGGGCAGCATCTCGGCCAGCGGCGTGATCACGATGCCGGGCAGCCTGCCGATCGCCGGGAACACCTTGTCGTTGTCGTCCGGGTACAGCGTCACCAGGTCCAGCGGCTGGGTCGCCGACGTCGCCTGCTCGGCGAGCAGCTGCGGGTCGGCGAGCGTGTCGTTGAACGGCCGCAGCACGTCAACCACCGCGTGGGCCGTCCCGATCAGCGCGGGCCCGGCCTGCGTGGCGTCGAGCGTGTAGTGGTACAGGTAGCCGGGGGCCAGCACGTCGCTGCCGCCCAGCTCGTTGACCGAGGCGCGCCGCGGCCGGTCGGCGCGCAACGCGAAGGTCTGGTGCTCGCCCAGCTTGGGGTGCAGCCCGGTGGTGGTCCAGCGGACCTCCCAGCGGCCCTCGTCGCGGGCCATCTTCAGCTGGCCGTCGTAGCTCCAGGTCCGGTCCCTGGGCAGGTGCCAGGTGAAACGGTAGTCGACCGTGCCGGTGTCCTCGGCGTATTTCGCGCTGAGGACCTGCGCGTCCAGGTGGGTGGCCTGCAGGCCGGCCCAGGCGGCGTTGAGCGCCTCGCGCGCCTCGTTGGGGTCGTCGCTGAGCTGCGCGGCGGTCGCGGTGTCGCCGGTGGAAAGCGCGCGGAAGAACTTCTCGGCGGCCGGGCCGGGGCCGTCGGGCCGGGGGGTGCAGCCGGACAGGGCGCCGGCCGCGACGAGCAGCACACACGCGACGGCCGAGGCCAGTGTTGTTCGAGTTGCCATCGTTACAGATGTTATGTCGGGGGCGGCGTCGCCAGCGCCGACACACCGAGACCGAATCGTGATGCACCGCGCGCGTAACCGCACGGCGAAAACCGCGGTGGAAAAGCGCAGCCGGGTTACGGTCGCGGCCGCTCAGTCCAGCAGGACCGTCGCGAAGGTGCCGACCTCGGCGAAGCCCACCTTCGCGTACGCGGCGCGGGCGACCGTGTTGAAGTCGTTCACGTACAGGCTCGCCATCCGGCCGCTGCCGACGATGACCGCGGCGACCGTCGCGGTGCCCGCGGTGCCCAAGCCCATGCCGCGCCACTCCGGGTGCACCCACACCCCCTGGATCTGTCCGACCCCGGGCGACTGCGACCCCACCTCGGCCTTGAACACCACCTGACCCTGCTCGAAGCGGGCCCAGGCCCGCCCCGCCCCGATCAGGCTGGCCACCCGCCGGCGGTAGCCCCGGCCGCCGTCGCCGAGCCGCGGGTCGACCCCCACCTCGCCGATGAACATGTCCACGGCGGCCACCAGGTAGGCGTCCAGCTCCTCCGGCCGGACCTGCCGCACCCCGGGGTCGATGTCGCAGCTGGGGTGCGCCCCGAGCGCCATCAGCGGCTGCCGGTCGCGCACGTCGCGGGCCGGGCCCCAGGCCGACTCGAGGCGCTCCCACATCGGCATCACCAGCTCGGCCCGGCCGACCAGCGACGAGCAGCGCCGCGTGCCGCTCATCGCCTCGTCGGCGAAGGCGGTCAGGTCGGCCGGCGCGCCGCGCAGCGGGATGAGGTTGGCGCCGGCGAAGCACAGCGACTCGTCGGGGCCGCGGCGGGTCCACAGCTCCCCGCCGATCGAGTTGGGGTCGACGCCGTAGTCGGCCACGCGGGCCGCGACCATGCACGAGCCGACCGGGTCGTCGTCGAGCACACGCCAGACGGCGGCGGCGTCGCGCACCACGGACACCCGCCGCTCACCAACCAGGCGAAAGATGGGCGGAGCCGACATGGGGAACTCTCTGTGGTGCGAAATGACGGCCAGTGCAGGGGCGCTGGCGCCTATCAGCTTACGGTCACAATCGGCGAACCGCTCGTTGTTGTTTGCGGAGCGTCCATCTCGGCGGCCAACCGCTGGGCCTCTTCGATGAGGGTCTCGACGATCTGGGCCTCCGGCACGGTCTTGATCACCTCGCCCCGAACGAAGATCTGTCCCTTGCCATTCCCCGACGCGACGCCCAGGTCGGCCTCGCGGGCCTCACCGGGGCCGTTGACGACGCAGCCCATCACCGCCACGCGCAGCGGCACGTCGAGGCCATCCAGCCCGGCGGTGACCTCGTTGGCCAGCCGGTAGACGTCGACCTGTGCGCGGCCACACGACGGGCAGGAGACGATCTCCAGCCCGCGCGGCCGCAGGTTCAGCGACTCGAGGATCTGGATGCCGACCTTGACCTCCTCCACCGGCGGCGCCGACAGCGACACCCGGATGGTGTCGCCGATGCCGCGCGACAACAGCGCGCCGAAGGCGACGGCGGACTTGATGGTGCCCTGGAAGGCGGGGCCGGCCTCGGTGACGCCGAGGTGCAGCGGGTAGTCGCACTGCGCGGCCAGCTGCTCGTAGGCGGCGACCATCACGACGGGGTCGTTGTGCTTGACGCTGATCTTGATGTCGCCGAAGCCGTGCTCCTCGAACAGCGAGGCCTCCCACAGCGCCGACTCGACCAGCGCCTCGGGCGTGGCCTTGCCGTACTTCTCCATGAACCGCCTGTCCAGCGAACCGGCGTTGACGCCGATGCGGATCGGGATGCCGGCCGCGCCGGCGGCCTTGGCGACCTCCCCGACCCGGCCGTCGAATTCCTTGATGTTGCCCGGGTTCACCCGCACCGCGGCGCATCCGGCGTCGATGGCGGCGAAGATGTACTTCGGCTGGAAGTGGATGTCGGCGATCACCGGGATCTGGCTGTGCCGGGCGATCTCGGCCAGCGCGTCGGCGTCCTCCTGGCGCGGGCAGGCCACCCGCACGATGTCGCAGCCGGTCGCGGTCAGCTCCGCGATCTGTTGCAGCGTGGAGTTGACGTCGTGGGTCTTGGTGGTGCACATCGACTGCACCGAGATCGGGTGGTCGCTGCCGACCCCGACGTCGCGGACCATCAGCTGGCGCGTGGCGCGCCGGGGCGCGAGCGTGGGCGGCGGGGCGTCCGGCATGCCCAGGCCGACGGACCCGGCGCTCACTGGAACAACCTGATCGGATTGACCAGATCGGCGGTGACCGTCAGCAGCATGTAGCCGACCACGAAGACCAGCACGACGTAGGTTGCGGGCATGAGCTTGAGGTAGTTCACGGGCGCGGCCGCGACCATGCCCCGCGTCGACCGGATGACGTTGCGGATCTTCTCGAACACCGCGATGGCGATGTGGCCGCCGTCGAACGGCAGCAGCGGCACCAGGTTGATCGCGCCCAGGATGAGGTTCAGCTGGGCCAGGAAGAACCAGAACGCCACCCACAGCCCGTGGTCGACGGTGTCGCCGCCGATGATGCTGGCCCCGACCACGCTCATCGGCGTCTGGGGGTCGCGCTGCCCGCCGCCGATGGCGTGCACGAGCGCACCGACCTTCGTCGGGATCGCCACCAGGGCCTTGCCCACCTCCACGCTCAGGTCGCCCGTGAAGGCGACGGTGGCGGGCACCGCCGACAGCGGGCCGTAGCGCGTGGGCCCGGCCTGCGCGGGGCCCACGCCGATGGCGCCGACGGTGGACAGCTCCTGCTTGCCGCCCGGCCCGCCGGAGAGCCAGCGCTGCGTCGGCTGGACGTTGACGTGGGTGGTGACCTCGGTGCCGGCGCGCTCGACGACGATTGCCGTCGCGCCGTGCGACTTGCGGATCGCGGCGGCCATGTCGTCGAAGGTGGACACCGGGGTGTCTCCGACCTTGACGACGACGTCGCCGGGGCGAATCCCGGCGAGTGCCGCCGGCCCGGGACCGTCGCACCGGCCGGGCTTGCCGGGGGCGACATCCGCTGCGACGCAGGCGGTCTGGCCGACCACGGCCTTCGGGTGCAGGTTGGGCAACCCCCACACGAGCGCGATGCCGTAGATCAGCACCAGGCAGATGACGAAGTTCATCCCGGGGCCCGCGAACAGCGTCGCGACGCGCCGCCAGGTGGCCTGCTTGTACATCGCACGGTCGCCCTCGTCGGGGGCCAGGTCCTCGACCGGGGTCATGCCCGCGATGTCGCAGAAGCCACCCAGGGGCACGGCCTTGACGCCGTATTCGGTTTCCCCGCGCCGGGTCGACCACAGCGTGGGGCCGAAGCCGACGAAGTAGCGGCGCACCTTCATGCCGGTGGCGCGGGCGACCCACATGTGGCCGCATTCGTGCAGCGCCACCGAGATGAGGATGGCGAGCGCGAACAGCACGATGCCGATAACGAACATCATCGGGTTGGCAGAACCTCCTGTGAGACTCGATCGATCCGGCGCCTGGCCATGTCGCGCGCCCAGCGCTGCGCGTCGAGTACCTCGTCCACGTTAGCCGGTTCGGCGGCCCATCGGTCGGCGACGTGCAGCACATCGGCGATGGTTTCCACGATTTTGGGGAAGGCGATCCGGCCGGTGAGAAACGCCTCCGCGGCCTCCTCGTTCACGGCGTTGTAGACGGCCGTCATGCAGCCGCCGGCCTGCCCGGCGTGCCGCGCGAGCTCGACGGCCGGGAAGACCTCGTTGTCCAGGGGCTCGAAGTCCCAGCTGGACGCGGCCGTGAACGCGCAGGCTGGGGCGGCGCCGGCCACCCGCCGCGGCCAGCCCAGGGCCAGCGAGATGGGCAGCTTCATGTCGGGCGGGCTGGCCTGGGCGATCGTCGAGCCGTCGACGAAGGTGACCATCGAGTGCACGATCGACTGGGGATGCACGACGACCTCGATGCGCTCGTAGGGGATGCCGAACAGCAGGTGCGTTTCGATGAGCTCGAGGCCCTTGTTGACCAGCGACGCCGAGTTCAGCGTGTTCATCGGGCCCATCGACCAGGTCGGGTGGGCGCCCGCCTGCTCCGGCGTGACGCCCTCGAGGTCGGCGGCGGCCCAGCCGCGAAACGGCCCGCCCGAGGCCGTCAGCACCAGCTTGGCGACCTCGTCGGGATCGCCGCCGCGCAGGCACTGCGCCAACGCGGAGTGCTCGGAGTCGACGGGCACGATCTGGCCCGGCCGCGCCGCCCGCAGCACCAGGGGCCCCCCGGCGACCAGCGACTCCTTGTTGGCCAGCGCCAGCCGCGCCCCCGACTCCAGCGCGGCCAGCGTGGGTCGCAGGCCCAGCGCGCCGACCAGCGCGTTGAGGACGACGTCGGCCTCGGTCTCGCGCACCAGGCGGGTCACCGCGTCGGGGCCGGCGAAGGGGACGTCGCCGATCCGCTGCGCGGCGCGCTCGTCGGCGACGGCGAGGTTGGTGACCCCTGTCTCGGCGCGCTGGCGCGCCAGGGCGTCCGGGTTGGCACCGCCGGCGGCCAGCCCGACCACCTCGAAGCGGTCCGGATTGGCCGCGATGACCTCCAGCGCCTGGGTGCCGATCGAGCCGGTGCTGCCCAGCACCAGCACGCGCAGGCGGCCCTCGGTCCCCGGATTGGTCACCCACCTATTGTGCCCCCGGCGGGCGACGCCGGACATCCGCGCGGGCCGCGGCGGCGGTGTGCCAGAATCTCCGGCAGAAGCCGATCAGGAAAGGGATTCCCCGTGGCCAGTACCGAGGTGGAGCACTTCAACGGCGTCGACGTCGCCGAGGTGCCGTCGGCCGCCTGGGGGTGGAGCCGGATCAACTACCGCACCTGGCGCACCACCGGGCTGGTCATCGTGATCTTTTTGCTGGCGATGCTGCGCGGCAACCACGTCGGTCACATCGAGGACGTGTTTTTGGTCGGGTTCGCCGTGCTGACGCTCTTCGTGCTGATCCGCGACGTGTGGGGCCGCCGCCGCGGTTGGCTCAGGTAGCCGCCGTTTGGCGCGTCGGCTCCGCCCCACCCGCCGATACCAGGACCCCGCCACCAGCACGGACAGGGCCACCGCCCAGGGCCATACGCCGTGCTGGTGCACCCAGCCGGCCAGCGCGCCCTGCAGCCGGCCCGCGGCGGCGATCACCGCGTCGTGGGGGTTCGCCGTGGCGCTGGAAAGGCGCAGCTCGTAGACGCCGTAGTAGCCGACGTACAGCCCGACCAGCACCAGCAGCGCGCCGCCGACCCGGTTGACGAACGGCAGGACGCGGCGCAGCCGATCGGGCAGGGCCGAGCCGGCCCGGGCCAGATCGGCCGCGGCGACGGCCAAGACGCCCACCACCAGGGTCAGGCCGGCGACGTAGGCGAGGTAGACGGCGACGCCGGTGACGACCGAGCCGCCGCGGAAGCCGGCGGCGGTCACGGCCAGGAAGGGCCCGATCGTGCACGACAGCGAGGCGATCGCGTAGCTGACCCCATACCCGTACATGGAGCCCAGCCGGACCGTCGGAGCCCAGTGCGGGCCCACCGGCCGGGCCGTCAGCTCCCGGCCCGACAGCAGCCAAATCCCCAGGGCGACAAGCGCGACGCCGATCACGACGGTCGCGTATGGCACGTAGCGCTGCACGGTCGCGGCCGCCGCGATGGTCAGCGCGCCGAACGATCCGAACACCGTCACGAACCCCAGCGCCATCATGGCGGTGGCCGTGCCCGCGCGGCCGAGCGCGGCGAGGCGCGTCCGTTCCCCGGGACGCCGCCCGCGCACCACCAGGAGCAGGTACGCCGGCAGCATGGCAAACCCGCAAGGGTTCAGCGCGGCCACCAATCCCGCGGCGAAGGCCAGGCCGACCAGTCCGCGATCCACGGGCTCAGCCGAGCGCGGCCACCCGGCCGGCCAGTTCGTCCTGGGGCATCGCCGAGGTGGGGTTGTTGACGAAGGTCGAGCTGCCGTCGGCGCGGTAGAACACGTAGGCCGGCTGCCAGGGGACGTTGTAGCGCGCCCAGATCGAGCCGTCGGCGTCGTTGAGGGTGGTGAAGTTCAGGTGGTACTTGGAGACGAAGTTCTGCATGGCGCCGACGTCCGAGTGGGCCGCGACGCCGACGAACGTGACGGCCGGGTTGGCGGCCGCCACCTGGCTGACACCGGGGGCCTCGGCGTTGCAGAACGGGCACCACGGCGTCCAGAACCACAGCACCGCCGGCTTGCCCTGCAGGGTGGCGCCGTTGAACGGCGCGCCGGAAAGCGTGGTCGCGGTGAACTGCAGGCGGTCGTCGGCGGCCGCCGCGCGCGGCACGTCGCCCAGCCCGAGGATCAGGGCGGCGGCGAAGACCGCCGCGGCCAACAGCTTGAGCACAGATGAGAACCGAAACATGCTCTGAAGACGGGCCGCCCGCCCGTCGGGTTCATCGGCGGCTCGTCGGGCGAGCGCCCGGTGGGCCTACCTACCCGCCCTCGGCGGCCAGCTGTCCGCAGGCGGCGCTGATCTCACGCCCGCGCGTATCCCGCACCGTGCACGACACCCCCGCCGCGCGGACCCGTCGCACGAATTCGCGCTCCACCGCCTTCGGGCTGGCGTCCCAGTCGCTGCCCGGCGTCGGGTTGAGGGGGATCAGGTTCACATGCACCAGCGGGCCGAGCGCGCGGTGCAGTCGCTTGCCCAGCAGGTCGGCCCGCCAGGGCTGGTCGTTGACGTCGCGGATCAGGGCGTACTCGACCGACACCCGCCGGCCCGTCACGTCCGCGTAGTAGCGGGCGGCGTCGAGCGCCTCGGCGATCTTCCACCGGTTGTTGACCGGGACCAGCGTGTCGCGCAGCTCGTCGTCGGGCGCGTGCAGCGACAGCGCGAGGGTCACCCCGAGCCGTTCGTCGGCGAGTTTGCGGATCGCCGGGGCGAGCCCGACGGTGGATACCGTTACCGAGCGGGCCGAGATGCCGAACCCGCGTGGCGGCGGTTCGGTGATGCGCCGCACCGCGGCCAGCACCCTGGCGTAGTTGGCCAGCGGCTCGCCCATGCCCATGAAGACCACGTTGGACAGCCGCTGGCTGGTGGGGCCGAAGTCGTCGCGCAGGGCCGCGGCGGCGGCGCGGACCTGTTCGAGGATCTCGGCGGTGGACAGGTTGCGCGTCAGGCCGCCCTGGCCGGTGGCGCAGAACGGGCAGGCCATGCCGCAGCCCGCCTGCGACGAGATGCACACCGTGTTGCGCTGCGGGTAACGCATCAGCACCGACTCGAAGGTGGCGCCGGCTGGGTCGTTAACGGCCCGCCACAACGTTTTTCGCGTATCGCCGGCGTCGCAGGTGACTTCGGCGACGGCGGTCAGCAGGTTCGGCAACATCGCCTCGGCGATCGCGGCGCGCACGGCGGCCGGAAGGTCGGTCATCTCCCGCGGATCGGCGACCAGCCGGCCGTAGTACTGCTGGGCGAGCTGCTTGGCGCGAAACGCCGGCAGCCCCAGCTCCGCGACGGCCGACGCGCGGCCCGCCTCGTCGAGGTCGGCCAAGTGCCGCGGCGGCCTGCCGCGGGGGGGCTCGTCGAAAATCAACTCCTGGACCATGACCTGTCCAGTATGGGCGCTGTCAGGACGGCAGCAGGGTGAACACCGTCCAGGCCGCCCACGCCGACGGCAGCACGCCGTCGAGGCGGTCCATCAGGCCGCCGTGGCCGGGCAGCAGCCGGCCCATGTCTTTGATGCCGAGATCTCGTTTGACCTGGGATTCGACCAGGTCGCCGAGCGTGCAGGTCAGCACGAGCACGACCCCCAGCACGGCGCCCTCCCACGGCGGTCTGTCGGCCAGGAAGGTCGCGGACAGGATCGCCGCGGTGACCCCGAAGACCGACGTGCCGACGAATCCCTCCCAGGACTTCTTCGGGCTGATCGTGGGGACCATCGGGTGCTTGCCGACGAGGACGCCCACCGCGTAGCCACCCACGTCGCAGGCGACGACGGTGATCATCAGGCAGAACACCCGCCCGGCGCCTTCTTTGGGGTGATAGACCAGCAGCGCGGCGAAGGAGGCGAACAGCGGGACCCATGCGGCCAGGAACAGGGTTGCCGAGGCGTCCCGCAGGTAGTGCGACGGGGCCGGCGGGCCCGCGGCGGGGTCGTGGTGTCTGCTCGGGTCCTGCATGAACAGCCGCCAGACCATGCACACGACCACCGTCGCGCCGAAGCCGGCCAGCGCGCCGCGCGCGCCGGTGGGCCAGGTCAACCAGACGGTGAGCTGCCCGCCGGCGAGCAGCGGAATGACCGGGATGACGTATCCGGCCTCGCGCAGCCGGCGCACCACCTCGTGGCTGGCGATCAGCGTGGCCCCGGAGCAGAAACCCACCCAGACGCGGGGGGCGAACAGCAGCGTGACGATGAGAACGGCGCCGATGCCGGCGCCGACCGCGATCGCGGCGGGCAGGTCGCGCCCCGCCCGTGACGCCTTCTTCGCCGGCTCCCGCACCGTTTCCTTGGATCCGCGCGCGGGCTCGTCGGGCTTGCTGCCTGCGCCGGTAGTTGCCACGGATATACGTGCTGAGCGGCCGTCAGACCTCCAGCAGCTCCCCTTCTTTGTGCTTAACCAGCTCGTCGATCTGGGTGACGTACTGATGGGTCGTCTTGTCGAGATCCTTTTCCGCCCGGCCGACCTCGTCCTCACCGGCCTCGCCGTCCTTGCGGATGCGGTGCAGTTCCTCCATCGCCTTGCGACGGATGTTGCGCACCGACACCCGGGCCTCCTCGCCCTTGTGCTTGGCCTGCTTGACCAGCTCCCGGCGGCGCTCCTCGGTCAGCTGCGGCACCGCCACCCGGATCAGGGTGCCGTCGTTGGTGGGGTTGACGCCCAGGTCGGAGTTGCGGATCGCCGTCTCGATGGCGTGCAGCTGACTGGCCTCGTAGGGCTTGATGACGACCAGCCGCGCCTCGGGGACGTTGATGCTGGCCAGCTGGGTGATCGGGGTGTTGGTGCCGTAGTAGTCGATCACGATCCGCGAGAACATCCCCGGGTTGGCGCGCCCGGTGCGAATGGTCGACAAGTCGTCGCGGGCCACGGATACGGCCTTTTCCATCTTCTCTTCCGCGTCGAAGAGAGCCTCATCAATCATGTGCGCCGCTCCTCCTCAAGTGGTGACCAGCGTCCCAATTTTCTCACCAGCGACCGCCCGGGCGATATTGCCATTGGTCAGCAGGTTGAACACCAGGATCGGCATGCCATTGTCCATGCAGAGGCTGAACGCGGTGGCGTCGGCCACCCGCAAGCCGCGGTCGATGACCTCGCGATGGCTGATCGCGGTGATCAGCTCGGCGTCCGGGTGGTGGCGCGGATCGGCGGAAAACACCCCGTCGACCGCCTTGGCCATCAGGACCACCTCGGCGCCGATCTCCAGCGCCCGCTGCGCGGCCGTGGTGTCCGTCGAGAAGTAGGGCAGCCCCATGCCGGCCCCGAAGATCACCACGCGCCCCTTCTCCAGGTGGCGCACGGCGCGCAGCGGCAGGTAGGGCTCGGCCACCTGGCCCATCGTGATCGCGGTCTGGACCCGGGTGACGATGCCCTCCTTTTCCAGGAAGTCCTGCAGCGCCAGGCTGTTCATGACGGTGCCGAGCATGCCCATGTAGTCCGAACGGGTGCGCTCCATCCCGCGCTGCTGCAGCTGCGCGCCGCGGAAGAAGTTGCCGCCGCCGATCACCACCGCGACCTGCACGCCGCCGCGGACCACCTCGGCGATCTGCCGGGCGACCTGCGCCACGACGTCGGGGTCCAGACCGACCTGGCCGCCGCCGAACATCTCGCCGCCCAGCTTGAGCAACACCCGCGAATACTTGGAGCGACCCTGCGGTACGCCGTTGGTGGCCTGGGGCTCCCCGGACTCCGTCATCAAACTCCTCGCATGACAGTGCCATCCCGGGCGGCCTCGTCCGGAACGGCATTTCACATCCTGCCTCATCGCAGCACAACGCGGCGTGGCCGGGGTGATTATCTGCACGGTTGGCTTCCCGTGCCCGATGTTTGAGCCGGGACCGCCCGGGGGAATCCGCACCGACGCGGGGCGATCCAGGGTCTTGAGAACGAGGACCGCGCGCCCGTGTGACGCTGAGCGGCAACGCTCAGCACGTACGCCGATGAGGAGGAAGCATCCATGGCGGACAACAAGTCGGGACCTGCGGAAGCAATGAAGGGCGTCGTCGAGGACGTCAAAGGCAAGGCCAAGGAAGCCGTGGGCGCGGTCGCCGGGCGCGACGACCTGACGCGCGAAGGCCAGGCCCAGCAGGACAAGGCCGAGGCACAGCGCGACGCGGCGAAGAAGGAAGCCCAGGCGGAGGCCGCTCGCGGCGGCGCCGAGGCGGCCGAGGAGCGCCAGAAGGCAAACCAGTAGCCGGTCGCAGATGATGGGTCCGGTCCGTGAAAACGGGCCGGACCCGTCGATTGTCCGGGCAGCGTAAATAGACTTTGCATAGTCTTGCTTTAAACGGGTATTCACCGCTGCGCTGACAGACATCTCGCCGTGAGGTGCCTACTGGTGGGGGGCGATGACAGCTCACGAGTTTGGAGATGTCTTTGGACGTTCTACTGCTTAGCGATGAAGACGACTTCGAATCGGCCTTACCGACCCTGAAATCGTTCACGCACAGCGTGCGGCGTGCTCCCCTCACCGAGCATCCCGACCAGCGCCGGAGCAGCCCCGACGTGGCGATCGTCGACGCGCGCACCGACCTCGAGCGGGCCAGGGGCGTGTGCCGCCGCCTGGCGTCGGAAGCCCCTTCCGTCGCGGTGGTTGCGGTCGTGGCGCCGTCGCGCTTCGTGGCGGTCGACGTCGACTGGCACTGCGACGACGTGCTGCTGCCCGCCGCCGGGGCCGACGAGCTGCAAGCGCGGCTCCGGCTCGCTATCGCCCGCCGGCGCAGCGCGATGGACGGCACGTTGAAGTTCGGCGACCTGTTGCTGCACCCGGCCAGCTTCACGGCCACGCTCGACGGCCAAGACCTGGGACTGACGCTCACCGAGTTCAAGCTGTTGAATTTCCTTGTGCAACATGCCGGCCGGGCGTTCACGCGCACCCGACTGATGCACGAGGTGTGGGGATATGACTGCAACGGTCGCGTCCGCACGGTCGACGTACACGTGCGGCGGCTGCGCGCCAAGCTGGGACCGGAGCACGAATCGATCATCGACACCGTCCGCGGCGTGGGCTACATGGTGGCCACGCCGCCCCAGCCGGAATGGATTCTCAGCGAGTCGACGCTGACGCCCGTGTGGACGTCGGCGACCCGTCCCGCCGCCACGGACCAGATCGCGCATTAGCCCGAAACAGCTTGTTGTGCCGTGTTTTTCGCCCGTCACGCGAAGAGCGGCAAGGCGCGCTTGCGCGCCAGGGCGTCCATCCCCCGCTGGATCGCGTCTTCGACTTCGCGGTATTTGCGGTCGACATAGTCGTCGTCCTCGGCGCGAGCGGGATCCCCGTCGATCTCGACCGCGGGCATGAACCGGGTCCGGATCTTGGCCGGCAGCGGCAGTTGCGGCAGCGCGGCCGGGGCGATGCCCCACGGCAGGGATATCGCGACGGGGAACACTTTGAGCCGCAGCAGGCGGTCGAGCCTGAGCGCCTTCGACAGGCGGTCGCCGCGAATCAGCACCGGCATCGCGTCGGCGCCGCCGACGGTCGCGATCGGGACGATCGGCACGCCGGCGCGAATCGCCATTTTCACGAAGCCTTTTCGCCCCGCGAGGTTGGCGCGGTCGCGCTCGCTCCACGGCCGCAACGAGTCCACTTCCCCGCCGGGCCACAGCGCCACGTCGCGCCCCTCCGCCAGCGCGGTGGCGATCGCGTCGGGTGCGGCCGGCAGCACGCCCATCGACCGGAAATAGCGCCCGAAGATCGGGATTGCCATCAATGCGTCGTGCGCGGTGCCGTGCAGGGGGCGGTCCTGGCCGAAGCGACGCCACCACTGCAGCCCGACGGTCCACGCGTCCCACACGAACGGGGCGCCCGAGTGGATCCCGACCAGCAGCGCCGGCGGCGCCGGCGGGATGTTCTCCCAGCCGTCGATCTCCATCCGGAACCAGTAGTCCACCAGCACATTCCAGAAGAACTTCTGCCGCTGCAAAGTCGCCTCGTCCTGGCCGCTGAGGTCCCACCTGCCGGCGCGCTGCGCGACCCAGCCGCTGACCCCGCCGTCCTGGCCGCCGCGGCGGTCCTCCATCGCCGCCCGCGCCCGCTGCGCGTGCCGCTGTGCCTGCGCGCGTACCGCTTTTGGCCTGTGATCCGATTCGGTCATGTTCGGTGGGTACCCCGTTCGGCCGCGCGGGATTCCCCGCCTAGCCACTCCCACGCGAAATCTCCCCGCGCCACTCGGCGTGTGGCGCGGGGAGATCAGGCAATCGGATCAGGCGTGCGCCGGCGCGGGCGGTGCGCCCGGAGCCGGGCTCGGCGTCGGTGCGCCGGGCTCGTTCGCCGTGCCGGGCTGGTTCGCCGTGCCGGGCTGGTTCGCCGCGCCGGGCTGGTTCGCCGTGCCGGGCTGGTTCGGCGCGCCGGGCGCCGGGGCCGCCGGCGCGTTCGACGTCCAGATCAGGACGTCTTGCATGCCGTCGTTGTAGACGACGCCGTTCGGCGGTGCGCCGGTCACGTCGAAGTACAGGACACCGGTCGATTCGGCGCCCTGCGGGATCGGCGCCGGGTTGAGGCCGTTAGGGACCTGGACCTTGTCGATCACCCGGTAGTTCTGGCCGTTGGGGCCGCGGGCGATGAAGTCGTTGACCATCGGGGTCACGACCCCGGCGTCGGACCTGGCGGTCACGTCCGCCTGGTAAAGCGTCCCCTTCGGGGTGTAGCCCGGGATCGAGGCGTTGCTCGGCTGCAGGTTGCTCACGGTGTAGGTGGTGGTCAGGGGCCCGTCCACCAGTTGTTGGCTCGTTCCGAATCCCTGGATGTTGGGCGGCGCAGCGGAAGCGGTTGTTGCAGCGAAAACGCTAGCCGCCGCGATAGCACCGGCAGCAACGGCTCCCTTGACAGCGGACATGGTGAATTTCATGGTTTTCCTTTCGTGTCGAACAATCGCTCCCACGCGAGGGCGATAAACGCACAATCCCCCGCATTACCCTTCGGCAGCAGGGCTAAACAAACCGATTAACCCTCATTTCCGGCGCCCGCGGTTTCACCTGCGGGAACGGCGCGGCTGTTGATTTGCGGCGCAGCACCTTTCACGCCACAGAATTAACATTGGCACCACGGGCTTTGGGGGCGTGGTTAATCGCGCGAAACAACCGGCGATTGGTTTCGGTCGTGTGGGGTAGCCGCAGCGGTACGGACAAGCCGAGAACAAGCCGACGAAAGGGCCGGGCACTCATGGGTTTTGCGGCACAACAACAACAAGTTCCGGGCGTGCAGGCGAAAATGCACCCGGTCCCGGACTGCGGTGAGGACACCTACCGGGGTTCGGGAAAGCTGACCGGCAAGAGGGCGATCGTCACCGGCGGCGACAGCGGCATCGGCCGCGCGGTCGCCATCGCCTTCGCCCGGGAGGGCGCCGACGTGCTCATCTCCTACCTCAATGAGGACGACGATGCGAGCGACGTGGCCCGCCACGTCGAGGCCGCCGGGCGGCGCTGCGTGCTGGTCCGGGGCGACCTTTCCGAGGCCGACCACTGCCGCGCCGTCGTGGACGCCGCGGTCAGGGAGTTCGGCGGCATCGACATCCTCGTCAACAACGCCGCCTACCAGATGATGCACAAGACCCTCGAGGAGATCAGCGACGAGGAGTGGGACTACACGTTCCGGCTGAACGTAAGCGCCTACTTCTACCTCGCCAAGGCGGCCGTCCCCCACATGGGCCCCGCCTCGTCGATCATCGGCAGTTCCTCGGTCAACTCCGACACCCCCAATCCCACGCTGGCGCCGTACGCGGCGACGAAGGCGGCCATCGCCAATTTCTCGGCCAGCCTCGCTCAGCTGTTGGGCGACAAGGGAATTCGCGTCAACAGTGTCGCCCCGGGCCCGATATGGACACCGCTGATCCCGTCCACGATGCCGGCGGACAGCGTCGAATCGTTCGGGGACAACGTGCCGCTGGGACGGGCCGGGCAGCCGGCGGAGCTGGCGCCGATCTACGTGCTGCTGGCCTCCGACGACGCGAGCTACATCTCCGGGGCGCGGGTGGCCGTGACGGGCGGCCGGCCGATTCTGTAGCGGACACGTGTAGCCCGACGTTCCGCGGGGTACTGCCCGAATCGTGGCCATCCGGACAAACCACCGGCGGCGCTGGTCCGCCGCGGCGGCCGTCGGAATCATGGCGTTGGCCGGATGTTCCGGGCCGGGTACCTCCCTGGAGAGCGCGCCGGAGGTCGCGGTGGCGCCGACCGACGCCGCCCTGCATGAGCCGGTCTGGTCGTACCGCGACAACGCAATGCTGGGGCTGACCGAGGACGGCAAGCTGGCGGAGATCACCTTCCCCTCCCCCCGGGCGGCCCACACGCGGGTGTCGGCGCCGCTGGAGCCGGGACGCAACCTGCAGATCAGCCAGAAGGACGACGGGCACGTCTTCGTGCCGCAACCCTTGCGCGGCCAGGTCGCCGTCCTCGACATCGCCACCTTGACGCAGGTCGGCGCGTTCGACGCCGGGCCCGCGCCGGCGTATCTCGCCGAGGACGCCGGCATGCGGGTGCTCCTCGCGCTGTCGGCGGACGGCTCGTCGGTGACGCCGGTGGACCAGTACGGCTTTCGCAAGCTGCCGACGGCGACCTTCCCCGCGGAGCGCGCGGACACCATCGACGGCGCCAACCGTGGGCGCGCGATCGAGTACCACCTCTACGGGTCGTCGGGCATCCGCTACTACAAGGGCCCCTCCTCGCCCCCCGAGCTACGCGGCTCGCTGCCGATGGACGTGGTCGCCAGGGCCGGCGACAGCACCTCGGTGGCACGCAGTTACGTGGCCACCCGCGACGACAGCGTGCTCTACGCGGTCGACTCGAGCCGCGGCGGCCACGGCATGGAAGTGTTGGCCCGCGCGCGGCTGTCGTCGCCGATCCGGCAGCTGGGCACCGACGACACCCGCGTGTACGCCGCCACCGACCGCGACGTGACGGTGCTGGAGACCGCCAGCTTCACCGGCTATCCGAACGGCGGCATCCCGGTGATCCGCACGATCGACTACCGGGCGGGACTTGCGGGCGGTCCCGCCGCGTCGGCGCCGCTGTCGGGCATGGCGATCGGCCCGAAGCGCGTGTACCTCACGTTGCGGGGCCAGCCGTTCGTGGTCAGTGTCGCCAAGCCCCACCTGTGACGGGAGGCCAGATGATCGTGGTCGACGACGACGTGGAGCTGCTGACCGAGCAGATCGAGGCGCTGCGGGAGCTGGGCCGGCGCGACGAGGTCAGCGAAAGCCAGGTCTACGACTTCAGCATCCGTTGGGGCGCCGCGCTTTCCGGGCGGCTGCGCCGGCTGGTGCATTATAGCCGCGTGGGCGCGCTCGACGAGGCGGCCGAAAGCCGGTTTCAGTCGCTGTGCGCGGAGCTGCGCTCGGTGTCGGACCTGATCGAGCGGTTCGGCATCGCGCGCCCCCGGTTCAGCGACGCCCCGGGCCACCCCAGGTTCCGCTAGCCTGCTGCGCGCGGGCGCGGTAGGCGATGTCGGCGACCGGGACGTCTTCGTACTCGGTCAGGAAATCCTTGGCGGGCAACACGATTCCGCTGCGCGGCATGGGACAGTCGGGATTGCGGCATGTCAACGCGACCATGAAGGCGTCGTCGTCCTCGTTGAGGAACAGGAACCCGAGGTAGAGGGCGTGACCGACGACGAAATCCGTCGCGCCGCAGCCCGCGCACCGCCCGCCCTTGACGGCCACCAACTCCAGAACCCTTTCGCACTCGGCGTTTTTCAGGTCGATCAGCTCGGGCCGTATATCGTGGCTCACGTCGTATCCCGTGTCGTTCGGCATGTCAGATCTCCACGTCCTTGTCGTAGTGGATGTTGTCCTCGCGCCATCCCCCCAGCCCGTGCCCGATGCCGGAGTAGTCGTCGACGAACTCGATCTGGTTGATCCACTTGGCCATCTTGAAGCCGACCTGTGTCTCCACCCGCAGCCGCAGCGGGGCGCCGTGCTTGATGGGCAGCGGCTTGCCGTTCATCTCGTAGGCCAGCAGCGTCTGCGGCTTGTAGGCGAGCTCGAGGTCCATCACCTCGTAGAACTGCCCCTCCCCCTCCGCGCTCGGCTCGTCGCGGGAAGTGTCCTGCATCGTCAGGAAGCAGACGTATTTCGCCTGCGGCAGGGGCCGCACATGGTCGGCCAGCCGGGCCAGCGGCAAGCCGCTCCATTCGCCGATGCTCGTCCAGCCCTGCACGCAGTTGTGCATGACCCGCTGGGACTGCCGGTCGGCCAACTGTCGCAGGCCATCCAGGTCCAGGGTGACCGGGTTTTCCACCAGGCCGCCCACGCGCAGGCGCCAGTCGACGAAGTTGTGCACGGCCATCACCTTGTATTCCGTGCTCGCCGGTGGCTTTCCGTTGACGCGGTGCTCCGCGGAGATCATCCGCTCGGGATAGTCCTGCCGCGAATTCAGGGGCCGCAGAAGGGTTTTGCGCACGCGGGAAACCACCGCGCCGAGCGCGCGGCGCACCTGCACCGGTCGGCGCAGGCTCCACACCGTCGCGGCGATGTGCACGGCGACGATCGCGGCGATGATCACCAGCGACCAGAAGGTGGCCCACCCAATGTTGCGGACCGAACCGAAGATCATCGACGCGGTGAGCTGGCCCCAACTCCAGAAGAACACCATCGACAGGTGGATGACGATGAAGACCACGAACGCCACCAGCCCCAAAAAGTGCAGGCTGCGCGCCCATTGCCGGCCGCCCCAGGCGCGCACGTACCAGGGAAACGCCGCTTCGACGGCCGGGGACTGGGCCGCCCCGGTCAGGATCTGGAACGGCGCCAGTCCGAAGATGACGCCGGCGTAGGTCAGCTTCTGGATGGCGTCCAGCGGCTCCCCCGGCAGCAGCGGCGGCAGGTTGAAGCTGAGGTAGGTGACGATGTCGTTCCACGCCTCGCCGAAGATCGACCACGAATACGGCCAGTAGCGGTGCCACTGGCCGGTGGCGAACAGCAGGATGTAGTACGACAGCCCGACGAGGATCCACCCGATCACCGAGAAGAAGTGCCAGTGGCGGCCCATGCCCAGCTTCTTGTGGCCGGGCAGCGCGAACAGTGAGCTGTAGCTCTCCTCTTCATCGAGGGTGTCGTAGAGCTTGTTCGCCGGCATTTCCTTGGTGGTGAAGCGCGCCCACTCGGTGCCCGGCTTGCTGTCGTCGCGCCAGTACAGCTTGGGGTGCGTGCCCAGGATTTCGACGCCGCTGCGCAGCACCAGGGTCAGAAACAGCACGTTGAGCCAGTGGTCGATGCGCAACCACACCGGGTAATCGAGTACCGCCGCCTGGGTCATCCTTGCCTCATCAGTCGTGCCAGTTCTGCCGCTGCGGATAAGCCACGTTGATGCCGGACAGGACGGTGGTGTGCACGGCGAGGAAGCCCGCCGCCAGGGCCATGGCCATGCTCCCCGGCGCCAGGTCCCATCGGCCGGTCAACGCCACCAACCCGGGCAAGCTGACGAACCGGCTGACCAGGTAGATGACGAGGAAGACCATGCAGGTCAGGCTGCCGAAATACCAACCCCGTTGGGGCACAGTCGGTTTGAAAGCAAACACCATGGCGCCGCAGGCCACCACGCAGGCGGCGATCAGCGCGGCGGCGTAGATCACGAAGTACGCCGGCAGGTCCGGCTCGGTGACCAGCAGGTAGACGTGCACCGCGACGATGCCCATCAGCAGCGATGCGCCCAGCCCCGTCACCGCGCGCGGCACGTCGAATGCCACGTAGCCGTTGAGGGTGAGCAGCGGCGAGGAGAAAATCCCCCGCCACGCGTTATGCGACAGCCGCACAAGGAGACCGGCCACCGCAGCTACGTACCCCTCCGGTGCTGCCGACAAACTGGTGCCGCCAAGCTGTCAGCGCTTCCACAGGTGCGCCGAACGCGCCATGGCGGGGCAAGCAAGCCAACGGATCTGACGAGCCTCACGACGGCGGCACCCCGCCCGGATACGACGGAAGCGCCGGTCCCGCGCTCCTGCCCGACGGGTAGGGAACGCCCGGGTACGGGGTGCTCGGGTAGGTGGTCGGATACCTGGAGGGCGGATACGCGCTGCTGGGAACCGCGGTGGTCGGGTACGTGGTGGTCGGGTACGTGGTGGTCGGGTACGTGGAGGTCGGGTAGGTGCTCGTCGGGTAGGTGCTGGTGGGCGGCGTCGTGGTCGGCGGCGTCGTGGTCGGCGGCGTCGTGGTCGGCGGCGTCGTGGTCACCGGCGGATGGGTGGTGACGACCGTCGTCGGCGGCGGCGCCTCGGTGGGTGCGGAATTCGGGGGTTCGACCGTGGTGGTCGGCGGCGGAGGCGGCTCCAGCCGCGACGATTCGACCGGCGGGGTCACGCCGTGCACATTGTCGGTGGGTCTGTCGCCGGTTCCGCCGAGCCGCACGGCCAACCCGCCGGCCACCAGCAACACCAGGGCGGCCGCGCCAATCGCGCTGAGCAGCACCCCCCAGCGCCGGTACCATCGCCGGCGCCGCGCTCGCGGCGCCACCGGAGGTGCCGGCGGGACCACCGCCGCCGCGCCGGGATCGCCGGCGTCGACCTCTTCTTCCACGGCGGGCACGGGCAGGCCACCCGACGCGGCTTCCTGCGACCAGGCCAGCGCGCGGTAGGTGGCCGATCGATCGCCTTCGGCGGTCGCCCGTCCCGCGGCGCTGCGGGCGACCTCGGCCGCCCACGCCGCCGGCGCCATTTCGGTGGCGGCGACGCCCAGCGGCGTCGCGGCGGGGGACGAACGCAGTTGGGCCAGCACCGCGGCGCCGATGGCGGCGCTCAGCCCGGGCTGCGGCGTGGTGACCACCGGCGCCTCCAGCCGGTCCGACAGCCGACTGGTGATCAGCGGGATGCAGGCGCCGCCGCCGACCGTCGCGATAGCGGCCAGCCGGCCTGGCGGAATCCCGATGCGCTGCAACACCTCGACAATGCATTCGACGAAGCGTTGCAACGGCGTGGAGATGAGGGTTTCGAACTCGCCGCGCGCCAGTCGAAAGTCCGCGCCGATGCCGGGCAGGTCGGCGGGGATGACGGTGACCGTGGCCGACGACAGCTGCTCCTTGGCGATGCGGCACTGAACCAGCCTTCGGTCCAGCGGGGGCAGCGGCGCGGTGCCGGCCGCGTCGGCGCCGGGGTCCGACGCGACGTGTCGCAGGATCGTCTGATCGAGCTGATTGCCGGAGAAGCCGGTGTAGCGCATGGTGGGCGCGATCTGGCGGAAGTTGGCGGCCGCATCGGCCAGGGTGATGCTGGTGCCGCTCGCGCCGAAGTCGCACAGCACCACGACGCCGTCGTCGGGAAATCCGGGCTGGGCGTACAGCGCCGCGAGCGCCGCCGTGCCGTCGCAGATGAACGCCGGCGGCTCCGTGTCGGGCGTCAGGGCGGGGCAACTGCGCACCGCCGCACGCAGGGCACCGACCTGGTGCTCGACCCAATGCCCGGGCACGGCGACGGCGACCGGCGCGCCACAGCCGACGGTACGGGCCATCCCTTCGAGCGCGGCGGCGGTCAGCGCCTCGCCCGCGTGGGCCGACCCGTCGGCCGCCACCACCAGTTCGGGGTCGCCCACCCGCTCGACGAAGCCGCGCAACGGCAGGCCGGGCTCGTCCAGGCCGGGATTCTCCTCCGGGGTGCCGACCTCCGGGGGCCGGTGGCCGAACAGCGTGAGCACCGAACCGCGGGTCACCGGCGCCCCACCGGCGCGCGCGGCCACCAGGTTCGCCGTGCCGATCGACAGGCCGAGCGGGCCGCTCATTTCTCCCCCATGTCGCTGTTTGGCGGGCGGAATCCGCGGGTTGAGGGTGTCGGACGTGGGGTCGGCTCGGACCATTGCGCTCCGGCGCGCCCACGCATCGCGTGTCGCCCCAACCTCGGCGCTGCTGGTTTAACGCGGTCACCGCCCTGTGGCAGGGCGGGCGGATTAACCCGATGCGCAGTCTTCCCGACGGCGCGGGGGTCCAAACGGCGGTCGGGCCCGCGGATCGGCCGCCCGTTCGTTTCAGGACCCGCGGTTTTCGCCCAGTTCCTCGACGATCGGGCTTTCGGCGGTGATGTCCTTGGCGCTCTCGGTCCGGCCCGGTTCGGTGTGGGTGCGACGCGCCGCGGCCCGGTCGGCGTCGCGAATGACGTCATCGTCGTTGGCGATGGTGACCGAGGCGGCGACCTGGTTGAGGTTGGTGTAGGTCTCGGGCGGGATCGCCCGCAATCGCGCACCGTCTCGTCGTCGCCGCCGCGGGGGCCCGAAACCATCGCGCGACGGCGCAGCCATCCCCGCGGCTCGGCGCTGCTCATTCAGGCGATGGCCGCCTCCGAGAGCCAGCACTCACACTGGACAGGCATGGCGGATCAACATCGCGCGGGCCTTCCCGGTGGCGGGCGATCTACACGCCGCGGGCGGCCCGGCAGCGGGCCACCGGCGTGCCGACCAGCTGGAACTCCTGGCTCTTGTCCAGCTGGGGATCGACCCCCTCCTGGAAGAGGATGATGATGTCCGAGCCGCCGAACTGGAAGTAGCCGAACTCTTCTCCCTTGGCCATGTGCTTGCCGGTGGACGCGGTGAGCACCACCGAGGACACATGGCCCATGCCCACCGGGATGACCGCCACGATCCCGACGTCGCCGCAATCGGACTGCGACGTGTCGATGGTGACCACTCCCCGGGTTTGGGAAAACTCGTAGCCGCTGCTGGAGCTGTCGCTGCCTTGCAGCTGGTGCTCCTCGATGCCGACGTGCATAAAGACCTTGCCGTTGATGCGGAAGGATTCCTCGAGCATGCCCGCCACCGGCAGGTGGAAGCGGTGGTAGGCGTGCACGGGCAGCATGTAGTGCACGAACGTTCCGTTGGCGAAGCTTTCGGCGTATTGGCTGCCCTCGATGAGTTGTTGGATGTTGCCGAACTTTTCGGTCTTGACCGTGTGGGCCGGGATATTGGAGTCGGCGTCGATGTCATAGGCCGCCTTGAACTTGCAGTCGGCCGGGCGGGTCACCACCAGGTTGGTGGTGGGCTCGGCGATCGGGCGCAGCCCGCCATTGAGCTCGCGGGCGATGAACTGGTTCGCCGTCAGCCAGCCGCTCGGCGCGTTGGGTGCCCCGTCGACGAGAGACTCGTGGATGCGGTACTGCGGCGAGTTGTCGATGAATGACTGCAAGACTTCCGGGCTGAACGACTCGGTGCTGTCCAGGAAGTTCCCCCATTGCCGGGCGAACTCGGTCACCCACTCCCGGAACACTTCGGAGTTCTGTGCCGCCTGGCCGTCGATGTCTTGGGAGATGAGGAAGTAGAAGTGCGCCTGCCGTTCGTCGACCTCCTGGGCCTTTCCCTCTTGCTGCCAGGCGTCGGCGTCGGACTCGTGGGGCACCCACCTGACGAAACGCTTCAGGTAGGCCTCGTACTCGCCGATGTCGCGTGGCCATTCCAGCGCCGCGTAGAGGTCCGGCTTCAGTTCGGCCTCGGCCCACTCGCGGGCCTTGACCAACGAACGCTCGAGACGATCGGCGAGGCCCTGTTCCTTGTCGAGCACCTCCCGAAGCTTTTTCGTGATCGCTTCCGGCTCGCTCATGTCACTGCTCCTTCGTGCGTCGGTCCACCGCCGTCGCGTACCCCCCTTGCCGGCGGGCAAACAGGCGCGTGCGCGGATCATCCGGGCGGCGTGATCGCGCTCGGCGCGTCGTAATCCGGCCGCCCGCACCGTTCAGGTTCCCGCGCACCGGAAGGGTTTCACCGGACGCGGAAACGGAAGGCCATGACTTTCAGGACGATTCGCGAGCAAATCGGCGGCGGAGGTATTCGGACATGAGATACCCGTCATTCCCGTTCGGCCCACCATCGGGCCAGCCCGAGCATTGACGAGGGATCGTGACTGCGCGCCATGGTGTTTCACTCCTGCAGCGGCCGGCGACCGCTCATCCGGGACAGCACGACCGGCAACGCCAATGCCCCCGCGGTAAGCAGGGCGCCGGCGCGCCGATGTAGCTGTGACTGGGTGTACAAGCTAGCGTCGCGGGCACGGGAGCTGAAGTCGCCCTGGGTGCGTCGAAGCTAACTCCGCCAATTCGCTCAATAACCCGGGCGGCGCATAACCGGTTCGGTGGCGGGTCGCCACCAGGCACGACTTCGAGTTGGTCCCCGAGCTCACCGAACGTGACTCGGCGGCATAGCATTTCGCCGGCGTCGCGTGGCCTGCCTGCGGCCGGGCCACCTCGGTCATGAAGAACAGCGTGGCCGCGCCGACCACCCCCGCGAGCATCAACATGTACGCCGGCACCATGGCGTCGCCGGTCGCCGACACCAGCCACTCCGCGACCAGCGGGTCGGACCGGCGAACAACGACACCGAACCCAACTCGAAAAGTTAGCCTGCGACGGCTACCGGATCGTCAAGGCCGAGTTCGACGACATCGCCAAATACGGCAACGACACCGCCTTGAGGTTGGACATCAGCGGCCGCGCACCCGGCGGTTCTCCTTCTTGATCGCGTCGACCAACTCCGACTTGTTCATCGTCGACCTGCCGCGCACATCGAGCCGGCGCGCCACGTCGAGCAGGTGCTTCTTGCTGGCGTTGGCGTCCACGCCCTCCGCCGACCGCCCCGTGTCGGAAAGCCCGCCGCGCTCGGCGCGCTCGTCCGACGGGCCCGGCTGCTCCTTGGGCTCCCAGTGGTCGCCGACCTTTTCGAAGCTGTGCTTGACGGCGGAGTAGGCCACCCGGTGGGCGCGCTCCTCGCTGCCGTACTGTTCGGCCGCCGAGTCGTGGGCTTTGGCGAACGTGCGTTGGGCCTTGTCGTCGGAGCGCCGCAGGGTGCTGGGCAGCTCACCTCGTTTGGGTTTGCCCTCTTTCGTCGTCTTGGGCATCGAACCTCCTCGCTCGTCAGCCCTCGGTCAGCTGCTGCGCCTTGGCGTAGGCCAGCTGCAGGAAGTCGGCCCCGGCAAGGGCGGTGAAGGTGCCCGCGGTCAGGCGGGTCAGCCTCGGCGCGAAGATCAGGCCGATCACGAAGCCGGTGGCCACCCACATGTCGAGGCAGAAGGGACAGGTCAGCAGTTCCCCGACGCTGTGCCGCAGCGCGCTGCCCTGCCGGGTTTCCTCCATCACCTCGGCCGGGCCTCCGGATCCCGCGTAGTGCGCGAATGGCGCCCGCAACGGGCTGGTCACGGCGTCCTTGGACACGGTGCGCGACAACTTGTGGGTGCCGACGGTGACGGTGACCAGGTCCTGGACGCCCCAGCGCTCGGGCAACCTGCGCCCGGTGGCCGCCGCGATGACGGCGGTGAGGGTGACCAGGAGCCCGTAAATGCCGAGGACCGCCGTGTAACCCTCCAGCGGTCGGGGGTTGTCCCCGCGATAGGCGTCGGCTTCCTGCCGCGCGCGTTCGGCGACTCCCTCGGTGATGTCGGGTGCATCGGCCATGGGCGCTCCTTCGGTCGGGGTCCCCTGTGGGTTACCCCGTTGGGCGCGCGAAAATCACGATCTTGGGCGAACGGCCCGCATCGATGACAGATATGTCAAGATCACTGACATGGGTCAGGCCGAAGACGCCCCGCTTGGCTACCTGCTCTACCGGGTGGGAGCCGTTCTGCGACCGGAGGTTTCCGCGGTGCTGCGCCCGCTGGACCTGACGCTGCCCGAATTCGTTTGCCTGCGCATTCTTTCACTGAATCCGGGCATGTCCAGCGCCGAGTTGTCCCGGCACACCAACGTCACACCGCAGGCGATGAACACGGTGCTGCGGGGGCTGGAGAACATCGGCGCGGTGGAGCGTCCGGCGTCGGTGTCGTCCGGCCGTGCGCTGCCGGCCACGCTGACCGGTCAGGGCCGCGCGCTGCTCAAGCGGGCCGAGGCCGCGGTCCGGGTCGCCGACGCCCGGATCCTGAGCAAGCTGACCGACGCGCAGCAGCGCGAGTTCAAACGCATGCTGGAAAAGCTCGGCTCCGACTGACGGGCGGGCGATCGCGAGGGCGACGAAGCGGGTCGCAGGGTCAAGCTAGCCCGGGTCCTGGATGCGGGCCCACGGCCGGGCCTCCTCGAGCTCGTAGGCGAGCTCGAGGAGCAGCGCCTCGTGCCCGAGGTCGGCCGTCAGCATCATGCCCACCGGCATGCCGTCGGTGGACTGGGTCAGCGGCAACGAGATCGCCGGCTCCCCGGTGACGTTTTGCAGCGGGGTGAACGCGACCCAGTCGGTGAGCCGGTCCATCACCTGCCGGTAGTCGGTGGGAGCCAGGTAGCCGACCTCCGGCGTCTCGTGGCCGAGGGTCGGCGTGAGCACGGCGTCGTAGGTGCGGAACACCCGCGCGGTGTGCCGCCGCAGCCTGCGCAGGCGCACGATCGCCAGTGGGAGGCGGTGCAGGTTGCGGCCCGCGTGCCGGTCCAGGCCGAGCGTCAGGGCGTCCAGCCGGGTGCGGTCGAACGTGTCGCCGAAGAACCGCCGCCCGGCGCGCACCTGCGTAAGCGCCAGAAAGCCCCAATACAGCACGAAGTCGTCGACGAAACTGGCCGGCACCGGGGGGTCGATCTGCTCGACGCGGTGGCCCAGCTCCTCGAGCAGCGCCGCCGACTTCAGGGTCAGCTCACGCACCTGGGGGCTGGACTCGCGCAGCACCGACCGGGTCACCACGGCGATCGTCAGCCGCCGCCGGCCGGGCCGGGTCACGTGGCCCACCGGCGCGAGCTTTTGGTTGGGCCAGATCCGCTCGGCCTCGGCGTAGAAGGCGGCGGTGTCACGCACCGAGCGGGTCACCACGCCGTTGGCCACGATGCCCACCGGCATCCGGCGCAGCTCCGCGTCCACCGGCAGCCGGCCGCGCGACGGCTTGAGGCCGACCAGCCCGTTGCAGGCGGCCGGAATGCGGATCGAGCCGCCGCCGTCGTTGGCGTGGGCTATCGGCACCACCCCGGCGGCGACGAACGCGCCGGAACCCGAGGACGACGCGCCCGCGGTGCGGTCGGTGTCCCACGGGTTGCGGACGGGTCCCAGCCGCGGGTGTTCGGCCGCGGCGCTGAACCCGAATTCCGACATCTGCGTCTTGCCCAGCGACGTGAGGCCCGTCGCCAGGAACACGCGGGTGAAATCCCCGTCGGCGGAAGCGTTTTGGGGCGTCCACGCGTCGGTGCCGCGCATCGTCGGCTGGCCGGCGACGTCGACGTTGTCCTTGACGAACGTCGGCACGGCGGAGAACACCCCGTCGGCCGCACCGCCCCGGGCCGCCTGGCGGGCCCGCTCGAACCCGTTGTACGCCAGCCCGTTGAGGGCCGGGTTGACGGCCTCGGTGCGGGCGATGGCGGCCTCGACGACGTCGGCCCTGCCGACCGAACCGGCCCGGATGGCGTCGGCCAGGCCGACCGCGTCGAGGTCACCGAGGGCATCGTCGCCGAAAGCGTGCACGCGTCGCATAGCAAGCACGCTAGTCGGTGGCGCGAGCCGTCAGGCCTGACCCACCTCGAACCGGACGAAGCGCGTCACGGTCACACCGGCCTCGTCGAGCAGGGCCTTGACCGTCTTCTTGTTGTCGGACACCGACGGCTGCTCGAGCAGCACGGCGTCCTTGAAGAAGCCGTTCAGCCGGCCCTCGACGATCTTGGGCAGCGCCTGCTCCGGCTTGCCCTCGGCCTTGGCGGTCTCCTCGGCGATGCGCCGTTCGCTGGCCACCACGTCCTCGGGCACGTCGTCGCGGGACAGGTAGCGCGCCTTGAGCGCGGCGATCTGCAGCGCGACGGCGTGGGCGGCCTCCTGGTTGTCGCCCTGGAACTCGACGAGAACGCCCACCGCGGGCGGCAGGTCGGCCGCGCGCTTGTGCAGGTAGGTCTCGACGGTCCCGTCGAAGAACGCCACCCGGCGCAGCTCGAGCTTCTCGCCGATCTTGGCCGACAGGTCGGCGATGGCCTGCTCGACGGTCGTGTCACCGGTGCTGGCCGCCTTGAGGGTGTCGACGTCGGTGGCCTTGGACTTGGCCGCCGCAGCGACCACGTCGTCGGCCAGCCGCTGGAATTCGTCGTTCTTGGCGACGAAGTCGGTCTCGCTGTTGAGCTCGATCAGCGCGCCGTCCTTGGCCGCGACCAGGCCCTCGGCCGTGGCCCGCTCGGCGCGCTTGCCGACGTCCTTGGCGCCCTTGATCCGCAGCGCCTCGACGGCCTTGTCGAAGTCGCCGTCGGTCTCGGCCAGCGCGTTCTTGCAGTCGAGCATGCCGGCGCCGGTGAGCTCCCGGAGCCGCTTGACGTCGGCGGCGGTGGCCGTCGCCGAGGCCAGCAGCTCCTGCTCCCATTCGGCGAGCGGCTCGGCGGCCTCGGCCTCGGGCTTGCCGTCGCCGCGGCCCAGCCCGGCGCGGGCCTGCAGGCCCTCGGCGACCGCGGAGGCGATCACCTTGGTCAGCAGGGCCGCCGAGCGGATCGCGTCGTCGTTGCCGGGGATCGGGTAGTCGACCTCGTCGGGGTCGCAGTTGGTGTCCAGGATCGCGATGACGGGGATGCCCAGCTTGCGGGCCTCGCCGACGGCGATGTGCTCCTTGTTGGTGTCGACGACCCAGACCGCCGACGGCACCTTGTTCATGTCGCGGATACCGCCGAGGCTGCGCTCGAGCTTGTTCTTCTCGCGGGTCAGGCCCAGGATCTCCTTCTTGGTGCGGCCCTCGAAGCCGCCGGTCTGCTCCATCGCCTCGAGTTCCTTGAGGCGCTGGAGCCGCTTGTGCACGGTGGAGAAGTTGGTCAGCATGCCGCCCAGCCAGCGCTGGTTGACGTACGGCATGCCGACGCGGGTCGCCTCGGCCGCGACGGATTCCTGCGCCTGCTTCTTGGTGCCGACGAACAAGATGGTGCCGCCGTGGGCGACGGTCTCCTTGACGAACTCGTACGCCTTGTCGATGAAGGTGAGCGTCTGCTGCAGGTCGATGATGTAGATGCCGTTGCGGTCGGTGAAGATGAACCGCTTCATCTTGGGGTTCCAGCGACGGGTCTGATGCCCGAAGTGGGTGCCGCTGTCCAGCAGCTGCTTCATGGTAACGACGGCCATAGTCAGCCATGTCCTTTTTTTGTCGGTTGTCGCCCGGCATCAGGTGAGGCCGGGCCCTGGTGCCTGTCGAGATGCCCAACCCTTACTCGGGACCGCTCAGCATCTTCAGTGCGCAGACACGCGAAGTCAGCCCGTTTACACGGACCGCGGAAAGCAGTTTACACCGTTTTCCCAGGTGCTTTATCCACAGTGCCGAGTGGCCCGATCGGCGGCGCCGGGCTGGACTGAACCGGTGCGATGGGTGGCGCTGGCGGTTGCGGTGGGCCTGCTCGGCGCCGTGCCGGCTTCGGCCGACGACGGGCGGCTGGACTGGCCGCTGCGCCCGCCCCCGGCCCTGAACCGGGGGACCCGGGGATTCGACGCCCCGTCACCCGACTGGCAGCCCGGCCACCGCGGTGTGGACCTGCCCGGCTCCCCCGGTCAGCCGGTCTATGCCGCCGCCGCGGCGACCGTGGTGTTCGCCGGGATGCTCGCGGGGCGGCCGGTGGTGTCGCTGGCGCACCCCGGCGGCCTGCGCACCAGCTACGAGCCGGTCCGGGCGAGGGTGCGGCCCGGCCAGGCGGTGACGGCCGGGACCGTGCTAGGCGAGCTGGTGGCCGGGCATCCCGGCTGCCGGGCGGCGGCGTGCCTGCACTGGGGCGCCATGTGGGGCCCGGCTTCGGGCGCCCGCTACGTCGACCCGCTGGCCCTGCTGAAGTCCACGCCGATCCGGCTCAAGCCGCTCAATCCCTAGCCAGCCGCAACAGGTGTATCACCAGCCACTCTGGCCCCCAGCGGGAGCGGGCACACTCTTTGCCCGCCTCACAGCGACAACTCGGTGGCGGCCGCCAACGGGCGCCTCGGTTGCGGCCGCCTACGGACGGCCTCGGTTGTGCCCCAACCCGGGCGGCATTGTCGCTGTGAGGCGGGCAGGTCGGGTGCCGCCCGATCCAGGGGCTCGTGTGACTCAGGTGGCACACGTGACCCCTGTGCTCACGCGCGCGGGTGCGCCTGGTCGTGCACCGCGCGCAGCCGGGACACCGCGACGTGGGTGTAGAGCTGCGTGGTTGCCAGGCTGGAATGGCCGAGCAACTCCTGGACGAGGCGCAGGTCGGCCCCGCCCTCGAGCAGGTGTGTCGCGGCGCTGTGGCGCAGCCCGTGCGGGCCCATGTCCGGCGCGCCGTCCACGGCGGCGACGGTCTGGTGCACGACGGTGCGGGCCTGGCGGACGTCGAGCCGCCGCCCGCGCGCGCCCAGCAGCAGCGCCGGCCCGGACTCCGCGGTGGCCAGCGCGGGACGCCCGTCGGCGAGCCAGGCCTGCAGCGCCTCGGCGGCCGGAGCCCCGAACGGCGCGCTGCGCTGCTTGTCGCCCTTGCCGAGCACCCGCACCAGACGGTGGCGGGTGTCCACGTCATCGACGTCCAGGCCGCACAGCTCGCTCACCCGGATGCCGGTCGCATACAGCATCTCCACGATCAGCCGGTCCCGCAAGGCCAGCGGATCGCCTTGCTGGGCACCGGATTTCGCGGCCGCCATCGCCCGCAGGGCCTGATCCTGGCGCAGCACCGACGGCAGCGTGCGGTGCGCCTTGGGCACCTGCAGCCGCGCCGCCGGGTCCGTCGCGAGCAGCCCGCGCCGCACCGCCCACGCGGTGAACGCCTTGACCGACGACGTGCGGCGGGCCAGCGTCGTGCGGGCCGCGCCCGCACCGGCGGCCGCGGCCAGCCACGCCCGCAGCAGGGGCAGGCTCAGCGCCTCCAGGCCCGACCCGGGGGCCCGGCCGTCCAGGAACGCCAGCAACGAGCGCACGTCGCCCAAATACGCCCGGCGGGTGTGCGCCGAACGGCCGCACTGCAGCTCCAGGTACTCGTCGAACTCGTCGAGGATCGCCTCCACACCATTACGGTCGCAGGCGCCGGGGGCTCGGCTCAGGTGACGCGCCGCAGCGTTTCCGGGGTGAGATCTTTGCGCGTGGGGTAGCCGTCGACGGCCATGATCAGGTCGGCCTCGGCCAGCATCGAACGCAGCACGTGCACGATGCCGTCGACGCCGCCGAGGGCCAGGCCGTAGGCGTACGGGCGGCCGACGCCCACCGCGGTGGCGCCCAACGCGAGCGCCTTGATGACGTCGGCGCCGCTGCGGATGCCCGAGTCGAACAGCACGGGCACCCCGCCGGCCGCCTCCACCACCCCCGGCAGGCAGTCGATCGCCGGCAGGCCGCCGTTGGCCTGCCGGCCGCCGTGGTTGGAGCAGTAGATGCCGTCGACGCCGCCGTCCTTGGCGCGGCGGGCGTCGTCGGGATGGCAGATGCCCTTGACGAGCAGCGGCAGATCGGTCAACGAGCGCAGCCAGGGCAGGTCGTCCCAGCTGAGGGGGTTGCCGAAGAGCTGCGCCCAGCGCAGCACCACCGCCCGCGGATCCGCTTCCGGCGGCTGTTGCAGGCCGGCGCGAAACACCGGATCGCTGGTGTAGTTGCTCAGGCAATGCCCGCGCAGCTGCGGGAAGTTGGCCGTGGTCAGGTCGCGGGGGCGCCAGCCGGGCACCCAGGTGTCGAGCGTGACGATGATCCCCCGGTAACCGGCGGCCTCCGCGCGCTGGACGAGGCTGGCGGCCAGCTCCCGGTCTTTCGGGGTGTACAGCTGGAAAAACCCCGGGGTGTCGCCGAATTCGGCGGCGACGTCCTCGAGCGGGTCGGCGGTCAGGGTGGACACCACCATCGGCACCCCGGTGCGCGCCGCCGCCCGGGCGGTGGCCAGGTCTCCGTGGCCGTCCTGGGCGCAGATGCCGATGACCCCGATGGGCGCCATGAACAGCGGCGAGGGCAGGGCCATGCCGAACAGCTCCACCGACAGATCCCGTTCGGTGGCGCCGACGAACATCCGCGGGATCAGGCCCCACCCGTCGAAGGCGCTGCGGTTGGCCCGCTGGGTGCGCTCGTCCCCGGCCCCGCCGGCGACGTACGACCACACCGACGGCGACATCGCGGCCCGCGCCTTGGCCTCCAGTTCGGCGTGGGCCACCGGCAGCGCCGGCACCGTCCCGGCGAGGCCCTGCAGGTAGATCTCGAACTGGTAATCGCCGAACGCCATGCGACGAGCATGCCAGCCCGCGCTCAGCCGGCGGCTTCGGCCTCGGCGAGCTCCTTCTTCCACTGCCGGAAGCTCTCCTCGGTGCGGCCCCGCCGCCAGTAGCCCGAGATCGACGACGCCCATTTCGCGTCCACGCCGCGCTCCTTGCGGATGTAGGGCCGCAGGTTGTGCATGACGGTTTGCGCCTCGCCGTGGATGAACACGTGCACCTGGCCCGGCAGCCACGGCGCGGTGGTGACGGCCTCGATGAGCGGCGCGAAGTCGCCGGCGCGGTCCTCGGGGACCAGGTCGGCGCGGCCACCGCGGTAGACCCAGCTCACGTCGACGGATTCCGGTGAGTTCAGCGGGATCTCGTCCTCCTGGCCGGCGACTTCGATGAACGCCTGCCCGACCGCGTCGGGAGGCAGGGCTTCCAGCGCCACGGCGATGGCCGGCAGCGCCGACTCGTCGCCGGCCAGCAGGTGCCAATCGGCGGTCGGGTCGGGGGTATAGGCGCCGCCCGGACCCATCAGGTAGATCGGCTGGCCGGGCTGGGCCGTCGACGCCCACGCGCCCGCGACGCCGTGCTCGCCGTGCACCACGACGTCCAGCGTGAGCTCGTGGGCATCGGGGTCGACGCGGCGCACCGTCATCGTGCGCACCGAGGGCTTCTGCTCCCGGGGCAGGTCGGCGAAGCTGTCCAGGGTCAGCGGATGCGGCAGCTCCGACACGTCGACGTCGCCCGGCAGGAACACCAGCTTGACGTAGGAGTCGGTGAACTTGCTGGGCACGAATTTGTCGAAGTGTGCGCTCCCGAGCACGACCCGCACCATGTGTCGAGTGAGCTGTTCGGTGCGGGCGACTTCGAAGCTTTGCAGAGGTCGACCTGCCACGTGTCCTCCTGTCTCCTCCTGTCCTGCCCGACCCCGCTCGACTATACGAGCCGCTCCGACGGGGCCGGGGCCGCGGCGCGGACAATGCGCCACCGCCCGTCGTCGCGCCGCGCCAGCCCGGCGAGCTCGAGGATGGCCAGCGGTCCCAGCACCCGCTCGGGCGCCATACCCGACGCGACCGCGATCTCGTCGACCGCGGCGGCGCCGCGGCCGGGCAGCGCCTCGTACACCCGCCGCTCGGCTTCGCCCAGCCCGTCGAGCGCGGTTGTGGGATGCGGTTCCTCGGGGGCGAGCTCACCGACGCGGCCGACCAGCTCCACGACGTCATCGGCCCGGGTGACCAGCTCCGCGCCGTCGCGCAGCAGCGCGTGACATCCCGCCGACGCCGACGACGTCACGGGCCCGGGCACCGCGGCCACCACCCGGCCCAGCGCCCGCGCCCACGCCGCGGTGTTCGCCGCGCCGCTGCGCAGGCCCGCCTCCACCACGACCGCCGCGCCCGCGACCGCGGCGACCAGCCTGTTGCGGGTCAAGAACCGGTGCCGGGCCGGGCGAACGCCCGGCGGGTATTCGGTGAACACCAGCCCACGTTGACCGATGCGGTGCAGCAGCGCGGAATGCCCTGCCGGATAAGGGATGTCGATCCCACCGGCCAGCACGGCAGCGGTGACGCCCTCGCAGT
The DNA here is from genome assembly GCF_002086635.1 of Mycobacterium alsense. GTDB lineage: Bacteria > Actinomycetota > Actinomycetes > Mycobacteriales > Mycobacteriaceae > Mycobacterium > Mycobacterium alsense. The sequence goes on from NZ_MVHD01000015.1 coordinate 75,439, forward strand.
CCAGCGCCGCGCGGTGCGCCGCGCCGTCGATGCCGTAGGCGCCGCCGGACACCACCGCGACGTCGCGCTCGGCCAGCCCGGTGGCCAGGTCGGCGGCCACGTGCTCGCCGTACATCGTCGAGGCGCGCGTTCCGACCAGCGCGGCCGCGCGCGAGGCCACCTCGTCGAGGCGTTCGGGGCCCAACGCCCACAACACCATCGGCGGGCCGCCGCGGGCCTTCACCCCGGCGGCGCCGAACGCGGCGAATGCGAGCAGCGGCCACTCGTCGTCGTCGGGGGTGATCAGCCGGCCACCGCGGCTCGCGAGCAGCTCCAGATCGGCAGCGGCCCGGTCTATTTCGCGTCTGGCCTCGGTGTGGCGCGCCACTCGGTCGTCGACCGATCCGCGCCGCACCCGGTCGGCCGCCTCCACCGGCCCCACGCGTCGCACCAGCGCGACGAGTTCGGCGCAGGGCGGCTCGGCGACCCTCGACAGGTAGGCCCACGCGCGCAAGAGCGGACGGTTCATCGGTGCGCTCCGGGTTGGCGGAAACTGAGCGCGGTGGCGACCTCGTCGAGGCCGGGCGAAGCCCGGCCGGCCAGGTCGGCCAGGCTCCACGCGACGCGCAGCGTGCGGTCCAGGCCGCGGATGCTGAGCAGCCCGCCGTCCAGCGCCCGCTTGAGCGGGTTCATCGCGGCGTTGCCGGGGCGGAACTTGCGCCGCAGCAGCGTGCCGCTGACCTCGGCGTTGGTGCGGAATCCGTAGGGGCGCCAGCGCTCGGCCGCCGCGTCGCGCGCCGCGGCCACCCGCCGGCGTACCTGCGCCGTGGACTCGCCGTCGGTGACCGCGATCGCCCCGGCCCGCACCGCGTTCATCTGCACCCGCAGGTCCACGCGGTCCATCAGGGGCCCGGACAGCTTGCCCAGGTAGCGGCGTTTGGCCGCGGCCGCGCACACGCAGTCCCGCGGATCGGCCGGCGCGCACGGGCAGGGGTTGGCGGCCAGCACGAGCTGGAAGCGGGCCGGGTAGCACGCCACCCCGTCGCGGCGGGCGAGGCGAATTTCCCCGTCCTCCAACGGTGTTCGCAGGGCCTCCAGCGCGCTGACGGCGATCTCGGCGCACTCGTCCAAAAACAGCACCCCGCGGTGCGCCCGGCTGACCGCGCCGGGTCGGGCCATCCCCGAGCCGCCGCCGACGAGCGCCGCGACGGTGGAGCTGTGGTGGGGCGCCACGAACGGCGGCGCGGTGATCAGCGGGGTGTCGCCCGACAACAGCCCCGCCACCGAGTGGATCGCGGTGACCTCGAGGGACTCGCCCTCCGCCAGGCGCGGCAGCAATCCCGGAAGGCGTTGGGCCAGCATCGTTTTGCCCACCCCCGGCGGGCCGGTCAGCATGAGGTGATGCGCCCCGGCGGCCGCGACTTCCACGGCGAAGCGGGCCTGCGCCTGCCCGATTACGTCGGCCAGGTCGGCGGGCGGCTCCGGGTCCGGTGCGCCCGCGCTGATCCTGCGGTCCAGCCCGCCGGAGCCGGACAGCCAGCGCCGCAGCTGGCGCAGCGTGCGAACGCCCCACACCTCGATGCCGTCGACGAGGCTGGCCTCGGCCAGGTTGTCGACCGGGACGACGACGACCGGCCAGCCCTCGCGCTTGGCGGCCAGCACCGCGGGCAGCACCCCGCGCACCGGCCGCACCCGCCCGTCCAGGGACAGCTCGCCCAGCAGTACCGCCTTCTCCAGGCGTTCCCACGGGTGCTTGCGCTGCGCGGAGAGCACGGCCGCGGCCAGGGCGATGTCGTACACCGATCCCATCTTGGGCAGGGTCGCCGGTGACAGCGCCAGCGTGAGCCGGGCCTGGGGCCAGCTGTTGCCGCAGTTGGTGACCGCCGCCCGGACCCGGTCCCTCGACTCCTGCAGGGCCGCGTCGGGCAGGCCCACCAGGTGCACGCCGGGCAGGCCGGAGGTGATGTCGGCCTCGATCTCCACGATGGCGCCGTCCAGCCCGCGCACCGCGACCGAGAACGCCCGTCCCAGCGCCATCAGCCGATCCCCCGCAGGTGGGTGAGCTCCGGGGCGCGGCGCCGCCCGACCCGCACGCCGACCACGTCGATGCGCAGCGCCGCCCAGCGCACGTCCTGGCCGGCCAGCCACAGCCCGGCCAGCCGGCGCAGCCGCGCGACCTTGCGCGGGGTGACCGCGTGGGCCAGCCCGCCGTAGCCGTCGCCGGTGCGGGTCTTGACCTCCACGAACACCACGGTGTTCGTGGCCTCGTCGGCGGCGATCACGTCCAGCTCGCCGTAGCGGCAGCGCCAGTTGCGGGCCACGATGCGCAACCCCGTCCGCGTCAGGTGATCCACGGCGAGCGCCTCGCCCATCGCCCCGAGCTGGGCGCGGGTCATCGTCTTCTCGGTCGTCATGGCGGCCACGGTGCACCGCGGCGCCGACACCACGCGGCGCCGGCGTCGCGAAATCACCGCCAACGGACGCGGTTATCCCCAGTCGGGGAGCTATCCCCAGGCGGGCCTACGTGATGTGGTCGGCCCTGGTGGACGTCGCCGCAAAAATCACGCGTGACAACTCGGCGGGGCGGTCGACGGTCGGGCTGTCGGATTACGCGCTGCCTCTTCGTCGTATGGATAGACAGCAAATGCGCGGAAACATGACGAATCAGGAGAACGCAATGAACATCATGAAACTCGACGACAGCGCACGCCAACTCATAGGGTCCGGCCCGGCAACGCTGGTCACGATCAATCGCAACGGCAGCCCGCAAGTCAGCGTGGTCTGGGTGACGGTGCAGAGTACAGCCGACGGCGGTGATGAGCTAGTCACCGCTCATCTGATGGAGCATCAGAAGATCCGCAACATCCGCCGTGATCCCCGCGTGGCGGTGACCATCGTGTCCACCGACCGCAGTGGGCCGCAGACACCCTACCTGTCGATCAAAGGCACGGCGCGCGTCGAGGAGGGCGGCGCTCCAGAACTGCTCGACGACATCGCCACAACGATATTCGGCCCCGGCACCGGTTTCCCGCCGCCCGACGCACCGCCCGGATACCTGACTCGCATCACAATAGAGAAGGTGGGCGGGGTAGGCCCGTGGGCGACCTGAACATGACTGTGCTACCGAGTCGGTTATCCCCAGTCGGGGGCCCATCCCCAGGCGGGCCTACGTGATGCGGTCGGCCCGGGTGTAGACGTTCATCGAGTCCTCCCGCAAAAACGCCACCAGCGTCACCCCGGCGTCCTCGGCCAGCGAGACCGCCAGCGACGACGGCGCCGACACCGCGGCCAGCACGGGGATGCCGGCCATCACCGCCTTCTGCGTCAGCTCGAACGACGCCCGCCCGCTGACCAGCAGCACGCACCCCGCCAGCGGCAGCTCGCGGTGTTGCAGCGCCCATCCGACGACCTTGTCGACCGCGTTGTGCCTGCCGATGTCCTCGCGCACGACCAGCGCGGTGCCGTCGGCTGAGAACAGGGCGGCGGCGTGCAGCCCGCCGGTGGTGTCGAAAACCTTTTGCGCGGCGCGCAGTTGGCCGGGCATCCCCTGCAGGGTGGCCGCGGCGACGGTCACGGGATCCGTGCCGGGCGTAAAGCGGCCGATCAGCCGCACCGCCTCCAGCGACGCCTTGCCGCACACCCCGCACGACGACGTGGTGTAGAAGTTGCGGGTGACGTCGAGATCGGGCGGGCCGACCCCGGGCGCCAGGGTCACGTCCAGCACGTTGTAGGTGTTGGCGCCGTCGCCGACGCCCTGGGCGCGCCCGCCGCAGTAGCGGATGGTCGCCAGGTCGTCGCGCCCGGAGATCACCCCCTCGGTGAGCAGAAAGCCCTGCGCCAGCTCGAAATCCGAGCCGGGCGTGCGCATGGTCACCGTGACCGGTGCGCCGTTGACGCGGATCTCCAGCGGCTCCTCGACGGCCAGCGTCTCCGGTCGCGTGACGGCCCGCTCCGCGGTGAGATGATGCGCGCGCCGGCGCGCCGTGACGCGCCGCACTAAGCCGCCGGTTCCAGCCGGATCGTGATCGCCTTGGACACCGGGGTGTTCGACTTGTCGGCGGTGTGGTCCAGCGGGACGAGCGGATTGGTCTCGGGATAGTAGGCCGCCGCGTTGCCGACCGGCGTCGAGTAGGCGACCACCAGGAAGTCCTTCGCGCGGCGCTCCTGCAGCCGCCCCTCGGCGTCGCTGAACTCCGACACCAGATCGACGCGCCCGCCGTCGGTCAGTCCCAGATCCTCGATGTCGGCCGGGTTGACGAACACCACGCGCCGGCCGCCCTTGACCCCGCGGTAGCGGTCGTCGAGCCCGTAGATCGTGGTGTTGTACTGGTCGTGGCTGCGCAACGTCTGCAGCACCAGCCGTCCCGGCGGCACCGGCACCCAGCGCAGCGGGTTGATCGCGAAGTTGGCTTTGCCTGTGCTGGTGTGGAATTCGCGTGCATCACGCGGCGGATGCGGAAGCTGGAAGCCGTCGGGCGCACGCACCTTGCGGTTGTAGTCGGCGCAGCCGGGGACCACCGCGGCGATCGCGTCGCGGACGGTGTCGTAGTCGGCGGCGAAGCTCTCCCATGGCACCGGGTGGTCCGCGCCGAGCAGCGTGCGGGCCAGCTGGCAGACGATCTCCACCTCGCTGCGCAGCTGGTCGCCGGGCGGGTGCAGGCTGCCGCGCGACAGATGCACCATCGACATCGAATCCTCCACCGACACAACCTGCTTGCGCCCGCCGCGGACGTCCCGGTCGGTGCGGCCCAGCGTCGGCAGGATCAGCGCGGTGGCCCCATGCACGACGTGGCTGCGGTTCAGCTTGGTCGAAATCTGCACGGTCAGCGCGCAATTGCGCAACGCCGCCTCGGTGACGGAGGTGTCGGGGGTGGCCGACGCGAAGTTGCCGCCCATGCCCACGAACACCCTGGCCCGCCCGTCGCGCATCGCGCGGATCGCGGCCACGGTGTCGTAGCCGTGCCTGCGCGGGCTGGTGATGCCGAAGTGGCGGTCCAGGGCGGCCAGGAACTCCTCGGGCATCTGCTCCCAGATCCCCATGGTGCGGTCGCCCTGCACGTTGGAGTGCCCGCGCACCGGGCACACCCCGGCGCCGGGTTTGCCGATCATGCCGCGCAGCAACAGCACGTTGGTGATCTCGCCGATGGTGTCGACGGCGTGGGTGTGCTGGGTCAGTCCCATCGCCCAGCACACGACGGTGCGCCGCGAAGCCATCAGCATGGCGGCGACGCGCTCGAGCTGCCGCCGCTCGACGCCGGTGGCGACGAACACCGTGTCGAGGTCGACGTCGAGGGTCCGGCGCCGGTAGTCGTCGAAGCCGGCGCAGTGCGCGTCGACGAAGGGCCGGTCGACGACCGTGCCCGGGGCGCGGTCGTCGGCCTCGAGCAGCAACCGGCCCAGGCCGGCGAACAGCGCCATGTCGCCGCCGAGGCGGATCTGCACGAACTCGTCGGCGATCGGGACGCCGTGCCCGACAACGCCTTTCACCTTCTGCGGATCTTTGAACCGGATCAGGCCGGCCTCGGGCAGGGGGTTGACCGCGATGATATTGGCGCCGTTGGCCTTCGCCTTCCGCAGCACCGAGAGCATCCGCGGGTGGTTTGTGCCCGGGTTCTGCCCGGCGATGACGATCAGGTCGGCGTGCGCGACGTCGTCGACGGTGACCGATCCCTTGCCGATGCCGATCGACTCGGTCAGCGCCGACCCCGACGACTCGTGGCACATGTTGGAGCAGTCGGGCAGGTTGTTGGTGCCGAAGCAGCGGACCATCAGCTGGTAGCAGAACGCGGCCTCGTTGCTGGTGCGGCCGGACGTGTAGAACACCGCCTCGTCGGGGCTGTCCAGGGCGCCGAGCTGCTCGGCGATCAACCGGTAGGCGTCGTCCCAGCCGATCGGCCGGTAGTGGTCGTCACCGGGTGACAACACCATCGGGTGGGTGAGCCGGCCCTGCTGGGACAGCCAGTACTCGGGCTTTCCCGACAGTTCGGCCACCGAGTGCCGCGCGAAGAACTCGGGTGTGACGGTGCGTTTGGTGGCCTCCTCGGCCACGGCCTTGGCGCCGTTTTCGCAGAACTCGGCCACCTTGCGCCCGCCGGGCTCCTCCGGCCACGCGCAGCCGGGGCAGTCGAAGCCGTTGCGCTGGTTGAGCCGGGCCAGCGCCGCGGCGGTGCGCAGCGCGCCCATCTGCTCGAACCCCCGCTGCAGCGAGACCAGCACCGCCCGCACCCCCGCCGCCTCGCGCTTGCGCGGGGCGACCGAGACCGCGTGTTCGTCGTAGTCGGCGGGAATATCGGCGCCGTCGCCGGCGGCCGGGCGGTGCAACCTCACAGATTCAAATTACCGCCTCGCCAGGCCCGGCCCCGGCGCGCCGTCAGGGCCCCTTCACAGCCCGTTCATACCGCGCCGGCCAGCGCCGCCAGGGTGTCCTCCGAGGAGTGGACCGGCCGCCACCCGAGCTCGATCCTGGCCTTGGTGGTGTCCATCACCACCGACGTCCGCGCGATGTGCAGCCACTCCAGCACCGACGGCACGAACGGCACCCGAGCGAGCGCCGCCGACGCCGCCGAGGCCGCCATCGCCGGAACCCGCACCGGCCGGCCGCCCAGCGCCTTGACCACCTCCGAAACCGTCACCACGCCGTCGCCGGCGATGTTGTACGCGCCCGGCGGCGCCGGGGCCGTCGCCGCCAGCGCGATCGCCTCGGCGACGTCGTCGTGGTGGACCAGCTGCAGCGGGAAACCCGGATCGGGCACGACCGGCTTGAGCACCGGCACCACCCCGGCCAGCGCGCGCAACGGGCCGGGCAGCCGATTCCACGGCATCGCGTCGGCCAGCGCCGTCGCCCGGGGCCCGGCGACGATGCAGGGCCGCAGCACGAACACCTCGAGGGACGAACCCGCGGTGACGTCGGCGAGCAGCGCCTCGCAGGCGGCCTTCTGCGCGGAGTAGTAGTGCTCGGGCGACCCGCGTGGCGGCACGTCCTCGGTGAGGGGGACCGGGTTGTCGGCGTGGTAGCCGTAGGCGGCCACCGACGAGGTGTAGACCAGCCGGCGCGGGCGCTCGGCGGCGACGGTCGCCTCGAACACGTTGCGGGTGCCCTGCAGGTTGATGCGTTCGCTCTCCTCGCGCGAGCCCATGATGATGAACGCCAGGTGGATCACCACGTCGGCCTGCGCCACCAGGGCGTCGACGGCCTCGCGGTCGAGGATGTCGCCCTGCTGATAGCCGGTCTTGACCCAGCCGCTCGACGACGGGTCGAACGGCCGCCGGGCCATCCCGATGATCTTGTCCACCGCGGGCTCGCGCTCCAGCGCGGTCACCGCCGAGATCCCGATCTCGCCGGTCGGTCCGGTCACCGCCACGGTCAGCCCCATTCACATGAGCTTCCCCTCCGTGTCACCCTGAAACCACGAGTGACGAAAGACGCAAGTCGAATTGCATGCGGGTCGAACGCCGACACCGCGGGAACGGGGCACAACGTGGCAGACGGACCGATTACGGACCCGAGCGGTTCGGTAACGGGCGACGGGAGGGCCGACCCGGCGACCGTCTTCGCCGCGCTCGCCGAGATCATCTATCAGGGCTCGGACGCCACCGAGATGTACGCCGCCATCTGCGTCGCCGCCACCCTGGCCATCCGCGGCTGCGACCACGCCAGCCTGTTGGTGCGCGACAACGACCGCTACGTGACCGTCGGCGCCAGCGACGCGATAGCCCACCGGATCGACGAGCTGGAGCGCCGCGCCGGCGACGGGCCCTGCATCGACGCGATCGAGGAGGAGACGCCCCAGATCGACCCCGACCTGACGTCGCCGTCGCTGTGGCCCAAGCTCGCCGCCATCCTGGTCGAAGAGACGCCGGTGCGCGGGGCGATGGGCTTCCGCCTGCTGGTGGAAAAGCGCAAGGGCGCCGCGCTCAACCTGTTCAGCGACACCCCCAACGTGTTCGACGCCGAGTCCGCCGGGCGGGCGGCCGTGCTGGCGGCGTTCGCCAGCGTGGCCATCAACGCGGTCGCCAAGGGCCAGGACGCCGCCACGCTGCGCCGCGGGCTGCTGTCCAACCGCGAGATCGGCAAGGCGGTCGGCATGCTGATGTTGCTGCACGACCTGTCCGAGGACCAGGCGTTCGACATGTTGCGCCGCCACTCGCAGGCGCTGAACGTCAAGCTGGCCGAGGTGGCCCGCGCCGTCATCGACAATCGCGGCCGGCTGCCGTCCGACCTCGGGAGCCAGCTTCCGCCCGCCACCTAGCGGGACGGCCTACTCGGGCAGCCGGAGCTCCGGCTTCTCCACCTCTTCGATGTTGACGTCCTTGAAGGTGACGACTTTGACCTGCTTGACGAAGCGGGCCGGGCGGTACATGTCCCACACCCAGGCGTCGGAGAGCCGCAGCTCGAAGTACACCTCGCCGTCGGCGTTGCGCGGCGTCATCTCCACGCTGTTGGCCAGGTAGAAGCGCCGCTCGGTCTCCACGACGTAGCTGAACTGGCCGACGATGTCCTTGTATTCGCGGTACAGCGAGAGCTCCATCTCGGTTTCATACTTTTCGAGATCTTCCGCACTCATCTGCTCAGACGTCCTTCTCCCGGCTACCTGGTCCCATCTTTCCTCACTGCCATCCCGCACGCTCGGCCGGAGGGTCCGGTTTGCACTCGGCCACCACCCGGCCGCCCGAACCGTCGGACCCGACGGACACGCGCCGGACGTTGATGAACGAATAGCGGTGCTCGGCGCACGGGCCCAGGCGGGTCAGGGCCGTCGAATGCGCCGGCGTGCTGTAGCCCTTGTGCTCGGCGAAGCCGTAGCCGGGGTGTTCGGCGTCCATCGCGACCATCAGCCGGTCGCGGCTGACTTTGGCCAGCACGCTCGCCGCGGCGATGCAGGCGGCCACCGCGTCCCCGCCGATCACCGGCAGCGACGGCATCGGCAGCCCCGGCACGCGAAAGCCGTCGCTCAGCACGTAACCCGGGCGCACGGACAGCCCGGCCACCGCGCGCCGCATGCCCTCGATGTTGGCCACGTGCACCCCGCGGCGGTCGACCTCCGCCGACGGGATGAACACCACGTGGTAGGCCAGGGCGTAGCGGCGGATCAGCGGGAACAGCTTCTCCCGCGCCTTTTCGGTGAGCTTCTTCGAATCGTCAAGGAGGGCAAGGCTTTCCAGCCGGCCGGGCCCGAGCACGCAGGCCGCCACGACCAGCGGGCCCGCGCAGGCCCCGCGGCCCACCTCGTCCACGCCGGCCACCGGCCCCAGCCCGCCGCGGTACAGCGCGGACTCCAGGGTGCGCAACCCCCCAGACTTGCGGATCACCGTCCGCGGCGGCCAGGTGGTCGCCACGGCTACCGGCTCTGTTGGGGATTCACCGATCCAACACCGCCCCATCGCGACGGCGGCCACACGATGAATCTGGCCTTGCCGATGACGTTGGACACCGGCACCGTTCCCGAGTTCGGGTCACCGGTGCACAAGATCCCCTTGAGCGCGTCGGCGGGGACGCTGGTGCAGTGCGCGCGCGAGTCCGCCGAGTGCGTGCGGTTGTCGCCCATCACCCACAGCCGCCCGGCCGGCACGGCCACCGGCCCGAACTCGCTGCCCAGACAGGGGTACTTCGCCGGGTCGGCCATCATCGTGTTCGGATCCAGGTACGGCTCCTTGAGCGGCTTGCCGTCGACGGTCAGCCCGGTTTCCGCCCGGCACGCCACCGTCTGCCCGCCGACCGCGATGACGCGCTTGACCAGGTCGTTCTCGTCGGGCGGCACGAAGCCGATGAACGACAGACCGTCCTGCACGAAGCGCAGCGCGGTGTTGTTCGAGCGGATCGACTTGTACCCGGCGTTCCACGACGGCGGCCCCTTGAAGACGATCACGTCGCCGGGCCCCGGCCGACCGAACCGGTAGGTGAGCTTGTCGACCATGATCCGGTCGCCGACGCAGCCCGTGCACCCGTGCAGGGTGGGCTCCATGGATTCCGACGGAATCAGGTACGGGCGGGCGATGAACGTCAGCATGACGTAGTAGAGCGCCACCGCGATCACCGCGAGGATCGCGATTTCGCGCAGCGTCGACTTCTTCTTGCGCGCCGGCTCGGAAGCCCCGGCCCGCTCGGTCTCCTCGTCGGGGGCCGCGGTCGCGCCGGGATCCTCGGGGTCGCGGGTCGAGACCTTCGGTTCGCTCTGGCCGGCGTCGGCGTCGGACTGGGGCTCGGGCGAGTCCGTGGTATCCGTCACGAGATCAGCGTAGCCAGGGCGGCGTCAGCGCTTTTCCTTGATCTTGGCCTTCTTGCCGCGGAGTTCACGCAGGTAGTACAGCTTGGCGCGGCGGACGTCGCCACGGGTCACCACCTCGATATGGTCGATGTTCGGCGAATGCACCGGGAAGGTCCGCTCGACGCCGACGCCATAGCTCTCCTTGCGCACGGTGAACGTCTCCCGGATTCCCCCGCCCTGCCGGCGGATCACCACACCCTTGAACACCTGGATGCGCTCCTTGGCGCCCTCGATGACCTTGACGTGCACGTTGATGGTGTCGCCCGGGCTGAAGGCCGGGATGTCGTCGCGCAGCGACGCCTGGTCGACGAAGTCCAGCCTGTTCATCGTTAGAACTTCCTTGCGCTCGCGGCCTGCGACCGCGGCCCACGCGCGGGCGTGGGGCGGTCATCAAGCCGATGGGTTTCGGGCTTTGTGCGTGCATCTCGCGGCGGCCGGGACACGGCCGGGACCCGCTCACGGGCTCGAGACAACTGCACAATTGTGCCAGACGGCCCGCCTGCAGTGAAAATCACAGGTAAACGTCGCGGTTCGTCGCGCGCCGAAGGGCCCGGTGAGTGGTACATATGACTGGGGTCAAAACGCGCTAGTCGAACCCGGGGTAGTGGCGATGCGGCCCGCCCATGTGCCGGATCGAGGTCCGAGGAGATCCAGGGATGCGCGCCCGCCCAAGCACCGTGCTCGCCGCCGTCGCGGCGGTGACGCTGGTGCTGGCCGGGTGCGACCAGGCGCTGGTGGCGTCGCGGCCCCGGCCGGCGGCGGCCGCCGATGCCGGGCACGGCGCGCCGGCCCGTGCGTCCGTGCCGCAGCCGGAGACGGTGCAGCTGCTGCTGGACAGCGTGCCGCTGCACGGGCCGCCGCAGGCGCTGTCCGGGACGGTGTTCGGCGGCCTGCCGGCGCGCATCCAGCGGGCCATCGACGAGGCGGCCGCGGCCGGGGCGGCGTTGTCGGTCGCCGTCCTCGACCGCAAGACCCACGAGTTCGTCGCCAACGGCAACGGCCAGGTCGTCGGCACCGCCTCGGTGGCCAAGCTGTTCATCGCCGACGACCTGCTGCTGGCCGAATCGCAGGGCAGGACCACCCTGTCGGCGGAGGACCGCCGGGATCTCGACGCCATGTTGCAGTCGTCCGACGACGGCGCGGCCGAGAAGTTCTGGGCCCAGGGCGGCGGCGAGGCCATCATCACCCAGGTCGCGACCCGGTACGGGCTGTCGTCCACCACCCCGCCCAGCGATGGGCGCTGGTGGAACACCATGAGCACGCTGACCGACCTGGTCCGCTACTACGACATGCTGCTCGACGGGTCGGGCGGGCTGCCGGTCGGGCGGGCCATGGTCATCGTCGACGACCTGGCCCGGTCGACGGCCAGCGGGGTCGACGGGTATCCGCAGCGGTTCGGCATTCCCGAGGGGCTGTTCGCCGAGCCGGTGGCGGTCAAGCAGGGCTGGATGTGCTGCATCGGCAGCGACTGGATGCACCTGTCGACCGGGGTGATCGGCGCGGACCACCGCTACGTCATGGTGGTCCAGTCGCTGCAGACCACCGACGACGCCACCGCGCGCCAGACGATCACCCAGGCCGTCAGGACGATATTTCCCAACGGCCGGATCTGACGGGCCGCGCCTCGGCGCGAGCTGGGGGTGCCCCCGCGAAGCTGGGGGAACGCAGAATCGCACGCGATCGGCCCGATCTATGCGATTCTGCGTCTGCTCGCCAGTCATTCAGTCCAGCAAGTCCGGGCGGCGTTCGCGGGTGCGCCGCAGCGAGACCTCGCGGCGCCATCCGGCGATGCGCGCGTGATCCCCGGAGAGCAGGACGTCGGGGACGTCGAGCCCGCGCCAGCTCGGCGGCCGCGTGTACGACGGGCCTTCGAGCAGCCCGTTCGAGTGCGAATCGTCTTGGTGCGACTGCGGGTTGCCGATGACTTCGGGCAGCAGACGGACCACCGCCTCGATCATCACCACCGCCGCCGACTCCCCGCCCGGCAGCACGTAGTCGCCGATCGAGACCTCCTCGACCCGCATCCGCCGCGCGGCGTCCTCGACGACCCGCTGGTCGATGCCCTCGTAGCGTCCGCACGCGAACACCAGGTGCCGCTCGGCGGACCAGCGCCGGGCGGTGGCCTGGGTGAAGAGCGTGCCCGCCGGGGTGGGGACCACCAAAAGCGTTTCGCCGGAACAGGTCTCGTCCAGCGCTTCGCCCCAGACCGGGGCCTTCATGACCATCCCGGGGCCGCCGCCGTAGGGGGCGTCGTCCACCGAGTGGTGCACGTCGTAGGTCCAGCGGCGCAGGTCGTGCACGCGCAGGTCGACCAGGCCCGACGCGATCGCCTTGCCCGGCAACGATTGTCGAAGCGGGTCCAGGTAGGCCGGGAAGATCGTGATGACGTCGATTCGCACGGCTACCCCAATTCCAGCAGGCCGTCGGGCGGATCGATCTCGATCACCCCGTCGTCCAGCGACACCGACGTGACGATGGCGCCGACGAACGGCACCAGCGCTTCGTCGTTCACGCCGCCGGGGGTGCGCCGCACCGCCAGCAGCTCACCCGCGGCGGTGTGCAGCACCTCGGCGACGACACCGACGTCCGCTCCCGTCGTCGTCCGCACGCGCAGGCCCTCCAGCTGGTGGTCGTAGTAGGTGTCCGGCTCGTCGATGGGCGGCAGGTCCTCGGAGTCCACGACGAACAGGCTGCCCCGCAACGTCTCCGCGGTGTCGCGGTCGTCGACCCCGGCCAGCCGCAGCAGCAGCCGGCCCCCGTGCTCGCGGGCCTGGTCGATGACGAAACTGCGTTCCTCACCGGTGCGAGAGTTCTTGGCGCGCAACGTATTACCCGGAGTGAACCGCGCGTCGGGATCGTCGGTGCGGATCTCGACGACCACCTCGCCGCCGATGCCGTGCGCCTTGACCACCCGCCCGACCGTTAACTCCAAGGGAGCTCCATGAGCAGCGCGCGCTACTGGTCGGTGTCCACCACGTCGACGCGAATGCCGCGGCCGCCGATCCCGGCGACCAGCGTGCGCAGGGCGGTCGCGGTGCGTCCCCCGCGGCCGATCACCTTGCCGAGATCGTCGGGGTGGACGTGCACCTCCACCGTGCGCCCGCGCCGGCTCGTCACCATGTCCACCCGCACGTCGTCGGGGTTGTCGACGATCCCGCGGACCAGGTGCTCGACTGCGTCAACGACGACCGTGCTCACGTCGGTCAGCTTTCGCTCGTCGGCTCGGCCGGCGTCTCCGCGGGCGCCTCGGCGGGTGTCTCGGCTTGCGCCTCGGCTTCGGCCGGCGTCTCGGCCTCGGTCGGCGTCTCGGCCGGCGTCTCGGCCTCGGCCTTTTCGGCCTTGGCGGCCTTCTTCGCGGGGGCCTTCTTCTTCGGCTTGGCGGCCTCGGTGGTGGGGGCGCCGTCGGCCTCGGCCAGCGCGGCGTTGAACAGCTCCAGCTTGCTGGGCTTGGCGGGCTTGACCTTCAGCCGGCCCTCGGCGCCGGGCAGGCCCTTGAACTTCTGCCAGTCACCGGTGATCTGCAGCAGCTTGCGGACGGGTTCGGTGGGCTGGGCACCCACCGAAAGCCAGTACTGGGCGCGCTCGGAGTTGATCTCGATCAGGCTCGGGTCTTCTTTGGGGTGATACCGGCCGATGATCTCGATCGCGCGGCCGTCGCGGCGGGTCCGGGCGTCGGCGACGGCGATGCGGTACTGGGGATTGCGGATTTTGCCAAGCCGGGTGAGCTTGATCTTCACAGCCATGGTTGAGCGATTTCTCCTGTGCGTGTCACGCTGCAATTCAGCGGCACCGGCGGGATGCCGGGGCCCGGTTTTGCCTCGCGTGTGGTGACCGCCTCGCTAAGGCAAGAAGCAGTGATCGCGGGGCGGACAGCCGCCTATTGTGCCAGAACCGGGCTCCCGGCCCGAAATCCTCACATGACCTTCTGGAACGTCTTGGTCTCCACCCGCCGGCTCATCCGCCAGCCCTCAGGGGTGCGGACGAACTCGTCGTCGTACCAGAGCCCGCAGAACAGGATCTGATTCTTGTTCTTTTCGGGGTCCCCCGGCAGCACCATGGGGTTGAAGCAGATCACCCGCGACGACGCGCTGTCCCCGTCGATGCGCACCGAGAAGTTGCCGAGCATGTGCGCGTACACGGGGAAGGTCGGCAGCACCTCCGCCAGCCACTTTTTGACCTCGGGGTAATGGCCTTCGATGCCGCCCAACGCCGTGTAATCGATGTAGGCGTCCGGGGTGAAGACCTTGTCCAGGTCGTCGAACCGGCGGTTGTCGATGGCGGTGGAATAGTCCACCAGCAGCTGCTGGATCTCCAGGCGGTCGGAAATTTCGGCCAGGCTCAACATGCATCGATTCAACACCGCGGGCGGTGCCGGGTTGGGATCGGTAGCGGCGGGGGCGGTGTGCACTTGGCGAGTTACCGCCCGCAACGAAGGAGCCGCACATGATTTCCGGGACTACCGCGCAGGCCAGGGGGAATAATCCGAGGCTTATGAGAGCGGCAATCGCGGGGATAGCAACCGCGCTGTTGATGTGGGGCGGCTCGGGGCTGGCGGCGCCGTCCGCCCAGGCCGGCCCGTGCCCGGCCGGGAAGTCCTGCCAGCACTGGTGCCCGGGCGACGCCAACCCGGCCGGGCGGCCGGTGCCGTGGGACGGTGGCGTCTGCCACGACTACTTCTGGGACTACTACGGCGTGCACGACATCGGCGACGGGAAGTTCTACTCCTGGCGCGACATGCCCTGGCACTGAGCCGCCACCGGTCTCATCAAGGGATCGCGCAGGCCCGGAAGTAAACTTTGCGGCCATGCGCACGCTCATGGCGGCGGTCGCCGCGTCGCTGGCGGTCGGTGTCGGCCCTGCCGGCATGTCCTGGGCCGACAACTCGCAGCCGATCGGCTCGGTGCCCATCCCCGACGGCCCGGCGCAGACCTGGATCGTGGCCGACCTCGACAGCGGCCAGGTGCTGGCCGGCCGCGACCAGAACGTCGCCCACCCGCCCGCGAGCACCATCAAGGTGCTGCTGGCGCTCGTGGCGCTGGACCAGGTGAGCCTGGACTCCACCGTCGTCGCCGACGTCGCCGACACCCAGGTCGAGTGCAACTGCGTCGGCATCAAGCCCGGCCGCAGCTACACCGCGCGCCAGCTGCTCGACGCGCTGTTGCTGGTCTCGGGCAACGACGCCGCCAACACGCTGGCGCACATGCTGGGCGGCGCCGACGCCACCGTCGCGAAGATGAACGCCAAGGCCGCGTCGCTGGGGGCCACCGGCACCCACGCGTCGACGCCGTCCGGGCTGGACGGGCCCGGCGGCTCCGGGGCGTCGACGGCGCACGACCTGGCCGTCATCTTCCGCGCCGCGATGGCCAATCCGGTGTTCGCGCAAATCACGTCGGAACCGTCGGCGATGTTCCCCGGGGAAAACGGCGACGAGCCGATCACCAACCAGGACGAGCTCCTGCAGCGCTATCCCGGGGCCATCGGGGGTAAGACCGGCTTCACCAACGCCGCCCGCAAGACGTTCGTCGGCGCCGCCGCCCGCGGTGGCCGCCGGTTGGTGATCGCGATGATGTACGGGCTGGCGAGGCCGGGCGGGCCGTCGTACTGGGACCAGGCGGCCACCCTGTTCGACTGGGGTTTCGCCCTCAACCCCGAGACCGGCATCGGCTCGCTGTAGTACCGCGACTCAATTCGGCAGGGCGGCGGTGAGCAGCGCCGTCAGCACCGGGATCCGTTGCTTCGCGATCTCCGGCTGGGGCAGTACCCCCTCCACCACGGCGGCCCCGTCGAACACGTTCGTCAGCAGCGCCACGATGACCGGGAAGGTTTCCGCCGGAAAGGCCTCGGCGCCGGGGAGCGTGCGCGCGGCGTCGTGGATCTTCGCGGCGTACTGCCCGAGCTCGTGTTGCAAAGTGTCCCTGAGCTTTTCGTCGGTGCGCGCGGCGATCAACAGCTCGTAGACGACGGCGTTGGTCGGCCCGGCGGTGATGTCGCGCAGTATCGCCAGCGCGGCCTCGAGCGCCGGCTGCTCGGCCGGTATTTCGGCCACTCCCTTGGTGAACGACTCCACCTGGCGGCGCAGCACCTCCGACGCGGTGGCCGCCATGAAGTCGCCCATGGTGTCGAAGTGGCGGAACAGGGCGCCGACGGACACCCCCGCCCGCTTGGTGATCACGGCCGCCGACGCCCGCGCGTAGCCGACCTCGACGATGGTGGCGATGGCGGCGTCGAGCAGCCGCGCGACGGTCTCCTCCCGGCGCTGCTGCTGGGTTCTGGCCATGTCAGGCGCCGACCTTCAGCGCCCCGGCGTGCCGGCGGCGCCCGCCCGCCCGCAGGTAGCGGCCCGACTTCACGGATTGGCCGTAGCCGTCACGGAATTCGCCCTTGCCGAAGACGACGGCGCCGCCCACGCCGGTGGCGACCACCGCGTCGTCGTTGCGGTTGACCATGCGCCGCAGGCCGCCGTAGAACGGCACCGCCTCCTCGTGGTAACCGTCCACCGACTCGTCGAGCCCGGCCGGGTCGACCACGACGAAGTCGGCGCGGTCGCCTTCGCGCAGCGTGCCGGCGTCGATGCCGAACCACTCCGCCAGCTCGCCCGTGAGGCGATGCACCGCGCGCTGCGTGGACAGGAAGGGCGCGCCCGCCTGTTGGGCGTCCCTGGTGCGCTTGAGCATCCGCAGGCCGAAGTTGTAGAACGCCATGTTGCGCAGGTGCGCGCCGGCGTCGGAGAAGCCCATGTGGATGCTGGGCTCGGCGGCGAGCTTGTTGAGCTGCTTGGGCCGGTGGTTGGCCACCACCGTCGTCCACCGCACGTTGCGCTCACCGTTTTCGACGAGCACGTCGAGAAACGCGTCCAGCGGGTGCAGCCCGCGCTCGTCGGCGATCGCACCAAAGCTCTTGCCCAGCAACGACTTGTCGGGACACTCGACGATGACCGCGTCGTGGAAGTCGCGGTGCCACAGCGACGGGCCGAGCTTGATGCGGTCGAACTCGCGCCGGAACCGGCGGCGGTAGTCCTCGTCGGCCAAAAGCGCGTTGCGCTCCAGCTGCTCGCGCAGGTGGAGGGCGGCCGTGCCCGCGCCGAACTCTTCGAAGACCGGCAGGTCGATCCCGTCGGAGTACAGCTCGAACGGCACCGGCAGGTGCTGGAATCGCACATGAGAGCCCAGGATCTTGTTGAGCAGGCGGGTGCCGAGGCCGAACGTGTGCACGGCGAACGGCATCGACTTGGCGTCGGCGGACACCAGCAGGCTCATCCGAACGCCCTTGCGGCGGCCCAACATCCGGCTGCTGGCCAAGAAGAACAGCAGCCCGGACTTGGGGTCGTCGACGTTGGGGGCGCTCTGCAGGATCCGGCCGCGCTTGCGCAGCACCTTGATCAGCCTGCGCCGCTCCCGCCACGTCGCGAAGGTCGACGGCAAGGCGCGCGACCGGAAGCGCTCTCCGTCGAGTTTGTCGATGGCCGCGTCCATCCCGGACATGCCGAGCATCCCGGCGTCGAGCGCGTCGTCGAGCAGCGCCGCCATCTTCTCCAGCTCGGCGTCGGTGGGCGCCACGGTGGGGTCGGTGGCGCGGTCGAGGCCCAGCACCGCGGTGCGCAGGTCCGAATGACCAAGCAGGGAGCCGACGTTCGGCCCGAGCGGCAGCGCGTCGATGGCCTCGACGTAGCCGGCGGCCGTCGACCAGGTTTTGGTGGAATCCAAGGCGCCGTGGACGTATTCGCGCGGCACCGCCTCGACCCGGCTGAACAGGTCGGCGGCGTCCTCGGAGTTGGCGTAGACCGTCGACAGCGAGCAGTTGCCCAGCAGCACGGTCGTCACGCCGTGCCGCACCGACTCCCGCAGCCCGGGGTCCAGCAGCACCTCGGCGTCGTAGTGGGTGTGCACGTCGATGAAGCCGGGCACGACCCACTTGCCGGCCGCGTCGATCACCTCCGGGCACCCGGTCTCGTCCAGGGGCCCGGTGGTCACCGTGGCCACGATGCCGTCGCGAATGCCCAGCGTGCGGGTCTGCGGCGCGGCGCCGGTGCCGTCGAACCACAGCCCGTCGCGAATGATCACGTCGTATGTCACGACGGTGAGGCTAGCATAGATAGCATGTACTCACAATCTTTTCGGGGGGCGGTTTCGCGGGTCGGATCGCCACCGCGGGGCCCGTGAGTTAGAAGTGGAGGCCGGAGATTTCGCCGGCGATGGCGGTGGCGGCGGAGTTCAAGGCGCTGGCAAACCCCGAAATGCTCGTCGCGAGCGGACCCGAGAGGCCGGCCAGGTCCTGCAGCGCGGCTGACCCCAGCCCACTGAGGTTCGCCAACACAGGCGCGTTGGCGCCGAGGTGCCCCAAGCCCGAGGTGTCGATCTCGAGGCCGATGGGGCCGATCGTGCCGCCCGCGTCGAATTGCAGCGGGAACGCGGGGATATCGATTGCGGGGGTGGTGATGGGGCCGATGCCGCCAGTGGTGCTGATGTTCGGCTGGATTTCGGGAATGGAGAAGCCGGGGATTGTGAAAGGGGCGGTGGAGGCGGTGAAGTTCAGGCCAAGAGTCGTTGTCAGCGTCCCGAAAATTGGGGAGAAACTCCCCTGGATGGCACCGTTGTCCGATTGCGATCCGTCCAGGCTGAAGGAGAAGGCATTCACCCCGAACGAACTCACGAAGGCTTGCGGGGTTGAAACGCCGGCCGTAAGGCCGAGCTGGGGAACCGTGAAGGAAAGGGCGGTGACGGGGCCGACGCTGCCGCCGACGCCGATGTTCAGGGGGATTTCCGGAATGGTCAGGGACGGGATCGCGATGTCGCCGACGGTGCCGTGGACGTGAATGCCCAGGGGGATGGGAGGGGTGACGACGTTGTAATGGGCGCCGTTGACCAAGGCCGATGGAATGCTTTCCAAGCTCGGGATGTGGATCGGCACGTTGATCGGGCCGAACGTGCCGCTCGCGTCGATGTGCAGCGGAACCGCGGCAATGTCGATTCCCGGGAACCTGATCGGACCGATGTCGCCGAGGACGGTGAGGTCCAGGGGGATCTTGGAAATGGTGATGGCCGGGGTGTCGAAGGCGTTGGTGCCGCCACCGACCTGGATTCCTGGCTGTGGCAAGGAAACCCCGAGAGCCCCCGATATGGTGTCGACTTGGCCATGATGCAATCCCGCGGTGCCGACATTGAGGGGAAAACTGTTCGTTTGGAAACCCACTGTCAGGAAGTTGCGCCCGGCCACACCGAAGACAGCACTGTCGAAGTGGATTGCGGGCACCTGGATGGACGGGAGGACGACGCCACCGACGTCGCCGCCGACACCGATATTCAAGGGGATAGCCGGAACGGTGAAGGACGGGACGCTGATGCCGCCGACACTGCCGTTGACCGCGATGCCCAGCGGGACGGGCGGGATCACCAGTGTGGTGTCGAGGCCGGACGGGCCCGAGAGATGGCCGCCGCTGAAGTTGGACGAAACGCCCGAGAGTGTGTCGCCGAGATGGCCGATCCCGGAGATCAAAGCCGCCGTCTGCGGGCCGAGCGTGCTCACGTTGGACAGCCCCGAGACGGTGTTGCCCAAGTTCAGCGCGCCCGATACCAGGGCGCCGAAGTTGTGGAAGCCCGAGATTCCCGCGCCAACCGGGGCAGAATTCCAGAAGCCGGACGTGCCGGCGCCGATGTTGGCGAAACCCGATGACCCGCCGGCACCGCTGTTGAGGAAGCCCGAGGACGGCGCGGTGGTCGAGTTCCCGAATTCCGGGATGTTGATCGGGACGCTGATCGGGCCGATCGTGCTGCCGCCGGTGCCAAAGTGCAGCGGGATCGGCTGGAGATCGATCTGAGGGATGGCGATTTGGCCCAAGCCGCCCGTGGCGAGAACGTTCAGGGGGATTTCCGCAATGCTTATGCCCGTGAACCCCGAGGGCGTGGTGCCGAAGCTGAAATTCGCGCCGAGGTTGATAAAGATGCTGGTATCAATGGGGCCGACATCGCCGCTGAATCCGGCATCTCCACCGTCCACCGAAATGGTGTTCATATGGATAAGAACCGAAATCGGCTGGATGGTCGTCACGCTGCCCGACGCCTGCAATGCGGGAAGCGTGAAGGGTGCGATGCGGATCGGGCCGACGTGGCCTCCGACGGCGAAGTCCAGCGGGATTCCCGGAATGTTCAGATGCGGGACGGTGAAATCGAAGGTGCCGTTGACGTCGATGCCCAGGGGGATGGGGGGAATCACCAGGGTGTAGTCCAGGGCGGACCCCTGGTTGGTGTCCCCCCACAAAACGCCGCGGGTGAGGCTGCTGGACAGGAAGGCGCCGGTGTCCACGTCACCGGAGTTCGCGACGCCGGTGTTGACGTTGCCGGTGTTGAAGTAGCCCGTGTTGACGCTGCCCGGGTTGAAGCCGCCGGTGTTGAGGTTGCCCGGGTTGAAGCTGCCGGTGTTGTAGCTGCCCGGGTTGAAACCGCCCGTGTTGGCCACCCCGGCGTTGAACCAGCCGGTGTTGGTGCTGCCGCTGTTGCCGACGCCGGTGTTGTGGCTGCCGGAGTTGAACAACCCGAAATTGCCGGTGCCCGAGTTGAACAGGCCGATGTTGTTGCTGCCCGAGTTCAGCCCGCCGAACCCCATCTGGTGGTCCCCGGTCAGCCCGATGCCGATGTTGCCGTTGCCGGTGTTGGCCAAGCCGATGTTTCCGTCGCCGGTATTGGCAAGGCCGATGTTGAAGCTACCGAGGTTGCCGAAGCCGAAGTTGTGGTCACCCGCCGTCAACAGCGGACCCCCGTTGCCGAAGCCGACGTTGAAGCTGCCGAGGTTGCCGAAGCCGAAGTTCCCGCTGCCCACATTGGCGTTGCCCACGTTGAAGCTGCCCACGTTGGCGAAGCCGACGTTGGAGTTCCCCACGTTGGCCAAGCCGACGTTGGCGACGCTGATCAAGTTCGCCTGGCCGGCGGTTCCCTGCAGGAACAGGCCCGACAGTGCGCTGCCGACGTTGGCGATGCCGGAGTCCACCGCGGGCGTCACCAGGCCCAGGGTGCTCCCGTTGGACAACCCCGAGATGGTGTCGCCGAAGTTCAGGCCCCCCGATATCAGAGCGCCGAAGTTGTGGAAGCCCGAGATTCCCCCGCCGCCTTGGGCAAAGTTCCAGAAGCCCGACGTGTCGGCGCCGATGTTCCCGAAACCCGAAACCCCATCGCCCAAATTGAAGAAGCCCGAAGACGTCGGGACCGCGAAACCCGGGAAGTGGATCGGGATGCTGATCGGGCCGATCGTGCCGCCGGTGTCGATGTTCAATGGGATCGCGGGGATATTGATGGGCGGGGTCGTGATCGGACCGATCAGGCCGGTCACCGTGAGGTCGAGCGGGATCGAGTGCACGCTGATGGCCGGGGTGGAGATTGCCGTGGTGTGACCGGAAATGGCGGTTTGGGGCATGACGACATCTACGGTCCCGGTGATGGGCCCGACCGCGGTGTCTCCCAGAGGAATGATGGTGAGAAGCTTCAGGGAAAGGCTGAATTGTTGAACGTTGATGTCCACATGCGCGAGTTTCGCTCCGCTGAGGCTGCCTAGCGCGCTGGCGGTAAAGCTGATTTCGGGCACGGTGACGGACGGGATGTCGATGCCGGCGATGCTGCCGCCGACGTCGATGTTCACCGGGATTGCCGGCGTAAACGTGGAGGGGATGGCGATGCCGCCGATGGTGCCGTTGACGTTGACGCCCAGGGGGATGGGGGGAATGGACACCGTGAAGTCGAAGCCGGGCACCTTCGGGACACCCCCTCCGAAGCTGCTGGAGAGGAAGGCGCCGGTGTTCACGTCACCGGAGTTCGCGACGCCGGTGTTGACGTTGCCGGTGTTGAAGTAGCCCGTGTTGACGCTGCCCGGGTTGAAGCCGCCGGTGTTGTGGCTGCCCGGGTTGAAGCTGCCGGTGTTGTAGCTGCCCGGGTTGAAACCGCCCGTGTTGGCCACCCCGGCGTTGAACCAGCCGGTGTTGGTGCTGCCGCTGTTGCCGACGCCGGTGTTGTGGCTGCCGGAGTTGAACAACCCGAAATTGCCGGTGCCCGAGTTGAACAGGCCGATGTTGTTGCTGCCCGAGTTCAGCCCGCCGAACCCCATCTGGTGGTCCCCGGTCAGCCCGATGCCGATGTTGCCGTTGCCGGTGTTGGCCAAGCCGATGTTTCCGTCGCCGGTATTGGCAAGGCCGATGTTGAAGCTGCCGAGGTTGCCGAAGCCGAAGTTGTGGTCACCCGCCGTCAACAGCGGACCCCCGTTGCCGAAGCCGACGTTGAAGCTGCCGAGGTTGCCGAAGCCGAAGTTCCCGCTGCCCACATTGGCGTTACCGACGTTGGCGTTGCCCACGTTGGCGAAGCCGACGTTGGAGTTCCCCACGTTGGCCAAGCCGACATTGTTGACGAGTGTCGTGAGGCCCGGCGGGACCGCCAGACGCGGCAGCGCCTGGGTCACCGTCTCCAACGCCGTAACAGCCGCGGATGCCCCGGCGTGATAGCCGAACATCGCGACCACATCCTGGGCCCACATCCGCTCATAGGCGGCCTCGATCGCCCCGATCGCCGGGGCGTTGAGCCCCAACAGGTTCGACGCAACCAACGACACCAGCTGCGCGCGATTGACCGCCACCAGCTCCGGCTGCACGGTCGCGGCAACCGCCGCCTCAAACTCCGTCGCCGCCGCCGAGGCCTGCCTGGCCGCCTCCTCGGCCAAGGTCGCCGCCGCGCTCAACCATCCCGCATACGGCGCGGCCGCGGTCGCCATCGCCGCCGACGCAAGGCCCTGCCACGGACCGCTCGCGAGCCCCGAAGTCACCGCCGAAAACGCCGCCGCCGCCGCGCCCAGCTCACCGCCCAGGTCGTCCCAGGCCGCCGCAGCGGCCAGCATCGACGCCGAGCCCGGGCCGGCGAACATCCGCGCTGAGTTGATCTCCGGCGGTAACACGGAAAAATTCACCGCGCCAACCTTCCCGGGCCAGCGACACCACGCACCCTGCAGCCACCCCAGCACGTCCGAACCACGCCAATCGCTAGGACGAAGCTAGCGGAGACACAACGCAGCCATCCCGTGGTTACCAAACCTATACTAGATTGTTATGCAATTGTATAATTAGGCAACTGTGCCAGTCGGCACGCGTTCCCGGTGTTGTCGCGCCGGGACGCCGGTCGCCGAACTTTGGCGTCGACCACCTGGTATTTCTGGCGCCGGGCCACGATCAGCATCGCTTGCTGGGACTTTTCCGAAGATCGGGCGCCGCGGCGTCGGCGGGCCGGAACGCCCGGTGCGGCGGGTTCGGTGGAGGGCTCAGCGCGTTGCCGGGGTGGGATCGGCAACATATACTCATCGACTCGTCGGCGGTGGGGGTCGTCTCCAGCGTGTGAGGTTGACGTGTCGTATGTGATCGCTTTGCCGGATGCGGTGGCGGCGGCGGCCGCCAATATGGAGCGGATCAGCGCGGCGCTGGCGACCGCCGACGTGGCGGCGGCAGGCGCGACGACCAATGTGGTGAGCCCGGGGGCCGACGAGGTGTCCGGAGTCGTGGCGGCACTGTTCTCCAGCTACGCCAAGGACTATCGCGCGGAGGCCGCCCAGGCGGCGACATTTCATGCGCAGTTCGTGAGCGCCCTGACGGCCAGCGCGCAGTCGTATGCCTCCGCGGAGGCATACGACTGCGCGCTGGCCGTCAGGGCGCTC
>NZ_MVHD01000016.1 GCF_002086635.1 Mycobacterium alsense
GCACGGGTGGCACCGGCGGGAAGGCCGGCGGGGGGGGGGGAGGCACCGAAGGGAATGCGGGGCCCGGCACCGCGGGGGGGGGGGGGGGGGGGGGCGGGGGGGGGCCCGGGGGGGGGGGGGGGGGGGGGGGGGGGGGGGGGGGAAGGACCCGCCACACCTTGCCGGGCGGCGCGTCGACGTGGAATCGCACGGTGTAGGACTGCATCAGTGCTCTCCCCAGCTCTCCCTGCTAGCCCCAGCTAGCCCCAGGTGTCCCAGAAGGTGATGGTCTCCGCGGGCGGCCTCGACGCCGGCCGGAAGTCGGTCCCGACGGTGTAGGCGACCGGGAAGAGCGCGGCCTGGGTGGCCGTGGGCGGAATGCCCAGCAACTCGGCCACCTCGCGCTCCCTGGCCAGGTGCATCGTCGTCCACACCGATCCCAGCCCACGCGACCGCAGGGCCAACAGGAAGCTCCAGCCGGCCGGGATGATCGACGCCCACGCCGACGCGGCGGTCAGCAGGTTGGAGTTGTCGATGCGGTTGTCCAGGCAGGGGATGACGTGCACCGGAACCCGGGCCAACGTGTCGGTCAGGGCGAACGCGCTGGCGTACACGCGTTTGGTCTGCGGGTCAGGGGCCTCCTTGGCCGCGTGGGCGAGGTATTCGGCGCCCACGCCGCGGTAGATGTCCGCGATCGCGGCCCGCTTGTCGGGGTCGGTGACCACCAGCCAGCGCCAGTCCTGCGCGTTGCTCGCCGTCGGCGCCTGCATCGCCAGCCGGATGCACTCGAGGATCACCTCGCGGCCGACGGGCCGGTTCAGGTCGAGGCGCTTGCGCACCGATCGGGTGGTGGTCAGCAATTCGTCGACCGTGGCGAGATCCATCGGGTCCTTTGAATCCTCTCTAGAGTTCGATCGCGCAGGACTGGTCCACCCCGAGCACGGTCAACGAGCGCCCGAGACCGAGGAACACCGCCACACAGAGCGTGAGATCGAGGACCTCCTCGTCGGAGAACGACCCGCGCAGCCGCGCGAAGAACCCGTCGTCCAGCGACGCGTGGTCGTTCGCGAAGCGTTCCGCGAACTCGATGGCCAGGCGCTGGCGCGGCGTGTAGCCGGGGTAGCTGGCGTAGGCGGCGACGTTGTCGTAGACCTCGGCGGCGACGCCGGCGTCCAGGACGGATTGGGCGCGAAAGTCCGAGCACGCGACGCAGTCGTTGATCTGGGCGATCCGCATCCGGGCCAGTTCCCGCTCCTCGGGCGGCAGGATGCTCTGCTGGTATGCGCCCCGGATCATCCGCTCGACCATGCCCCCCAATTGCGGGCGCAGCGACCAGATCATGGCGGCTTCGCCACCGGGGCCGTCCGGGATGTCAATTCGGGCCATCATCGAACTCCTGCCCGGTGAAGATCGTTACCGCGTTGAGCAAACCAGATTCTCAACTCGGCTGTCTAGGTCGGGCGCCGGGCCTTATTGCGTCTTATTGCGCATATGTAGGCCCGGCGCAGACCCGGAGAACGGGGCGGGCTACCGTCCGTGGACGAGGGGCGTTCACGGCGGAGCGCCCCGTGGTTTGGAGGTCTCGGCGTGCTGTTCATGCACGAGGTGCACACGGTGCGTGGCCGCCTCGAGGACGACTTCGAGGCCGCCTTCCGGACGGGCTGGATGCCCATGCTGGCCGCGGGCGACGACGCCCGGCTGCTGTGGTACGCCAATCAGGCGCACGGCAGCGGCCCGGCCTACACGGTGGTCACCGTCACCGCCGTTCGCGACGGGGCGGCGTGGGAGCGGCTGACCACGCGGGTCCAGAAGGGCGACCTGCAGGAGTGGATGCGCCACCTCGACGAGCTGCGCCACGAGGTCGACGCGAAGCTCTTGGTGCCGCTGCCGTGGTCGCCGCTGCTGGAGGTGTCCTTCGACGACGTGCCGGCCGACGGGCGAGAGCACGAGATGAGCCTCTACATGGAAGACACCATGTGGCCGTACGAGGACAAGTTCGAGGAGTACATCGTCCAGTGCGGCGAGGTGTACGCGAGAAGCCTGGAGCGGCCGTCGTCGATGCTGACCATGCACGCCGCGTTCCAGCCCGCCCTCGGCAGCCACGTGCGTCGCGAGGTGATCCTGATGCAGCGCATCAGCCGGCCCGAGGCGTTGCTCGACCTGCTGCGCACCCACATTCCCGCCGAGTACCGTGCGCCCGGAACCTGGATGCACGACGCCCTGGACCTGCGCGACCAGTGGACCTCCCGGCTGCTGCGCACCTCCGAGTGGTCGCCCCTGTATTAGGAGTATTAGGCCGCCGATGAACACCGGGACGATTCTCGACGCCGCCGCGACCGGCGAGCCCGACCGGGTTGCCCTCGTCATCGACGACCGCGCCACCAGCTACGGCGAGCTGGCCGCGACGGTGCGGAACTGCGCCGCCGGCCTGGCCGGCCGTGGCGTTCGGCCCGGCCAACGCGTCGCGGTCGTCGACAACGGCAGCCTGCTGTCGATCGCGACCATGGTCGGCGCGGCGCGCATCGGCGCTGCGGCCGCGCTGATGAATCCCGCGCTGACGCCGGCGGAGCTGCGCGGGCTGCTGCACAACGCCGGCTGCGCCGACGTGGCGGTCGCCGGGGAGGCGTACGCGCAGCGCCTGCGCGACGCGGGCGCGCCGACGGTGTTGACGGATTCCGACCTCGTCGGGGCCGGCCGGCCGCCGACCGACGTGGGGTTTGACGCGGGGTTTGACGCGGGGCTCGACACCGACGACGACCGGGACGCGCTGGTGTTGTTCACCAGCGGCACAACGGGATTGCCCAAGGCGATCGGCATCTCCGGCCGGCGGCTCAGCGACCGGATCAGGGGGATGACGACGCCGTTCCGGCCGGGCGTCGAGCCGGCGGTGGGGATGATGTGCGTCCCCTTCTTCCACGTCGGCGGCGCGCTGGGCACGCTCGGCAGCCTGTACTCCGGCAACACGTCGGTGGTGCAGGCGCGCTTCGACGCCGGCGAGTGGCTGCGGCTGGTGTCGCGGCATCGGGTGGTGAGCACCTTCATGGTCCCGACGATGCTGCAGCGCATCCTCGACCACCCGGACTTCGCGAGCACCGACCTGACGTCGCTGGTGGCCATCGCGTACGGGGCCGCCGCCGCGCCGATCACGTTGGTGCGCAGGGCAATGGCGGCGCTTCCGCACGTCGCGTTCGCCAACGTGTTCGGGCAGACCGAGACCCTCGGCGCGTACACGACCCTGCTGCCCGGCGATCACCACGACCCGGCGCGGGCCGGCTCGGTCGGCCGGCCGCTGCCCGGGGTCGAGGTGCGAGTGGTGGACCCCGCCACCGGCGCCGACGTCGCGCCCGGAACGGTCGGCGAGTTGTGGGTGAACACCAGTCAGAATGTCACCGAGGGCTGGCTGCGCACCGGGGATCTCGCGCGCCGGGACCCCGACGGCTACATCTTCCCGAGCGGCCGGCTGAGCGACACGATCAACCGCGGGGGCGAGAAGTTCGGGCCGGTCGAGGTGGAGGAGGCGCTGCGCAGCCATCCCGCCGTCGACGACGTCGCGGTCGCCGGCGTCGCCGACGACGAACTCGGCCAGCGGGTCGGCGCCGCCGTGGTCGCTTCCGCCCCGGTGACGCTCGAGGAGTTGCGTTCGCACTGCCGCGAATTGATCGCCTACTTCAAGCTGCCCGAGCGGCTGGCGCTCGTCGACCACATCCCCTACAACGCGACCGGCAAGGTCAGCCGGCGCCAGATCGCCGCGCTCATCTTGGACGAGGCCTGAAACCTAGGGAGTTGCAGTGCTTTTCCTTCACGAGACCCACCAGGTGGTGGGCGCGCGCGAGGACGAGTTCGAGGCCGCCTACCGGGAGGGCTGGATGCCCACCCTGGCGCAGGACGACGACGCCCGGCTGCTGTGGTACACGAACCACGCCCACGGCTCCGGGCTGGCCTACAACGTCGTCACCATTACCGGGATCAGCGACGGCGCGGCGTGGGAGCGCCTGGCGCGCCGGGCCCAGACCGGGGACCTGCGGCCGTGGATGCGCGAACTGGACAACCTGCGCCACGAGGTGACCGGAAAGATCCTGCTGCCGGTCGACTGGTCGCCGCTGCAGACGGTCGACCTGGCCAGCGTGCCCACCACCGGCGCGACCCATCCGCTGAGCCTGTTCATGGAGGACACGGGCTGGCCATACGCCCCGCTCGACGACTACATCCGGATGTGGGACGAGATCTACTACCGGGTGCTTTCCCAGGCCCCCAGGGAGCGGCGAATCCTCGACATCCAGGCCTGCTTCCAGGTCGCCCACGGCAGCTACCGGCGGCGAGAAGCGATGCTGTGGCAGAAGATCGAGGACTTCGAGAACTACGCCGCGCTGGTGCGCCTGCTGACCACCGAGACCGCGCCCGAGCACAAGCGCCCCGGCAGCTACATGGTGGAGGCGCTGAAGTTTCGCGACCAGTGGGAGAGCCGGCTGCTGCGGACGTCGGACTGGTCACCGCTGTACTAGGGCGGGCAGCCGCGTCAGGCGAGCGGCGCCAGCCCCGAACGCACCAGGTCGAGGCTCGCGGCCACCAGCTCACCGAGGTCCCCGACGCAGCCGTTGCGGCCCCAGTTCTCCACCGCCACAACGAGGGCCGCGGCCAGGGCCGAACCCGCGACCTCGGCGGCGAGGTCGATGTTGGCGACGCCCGGGTTGCGGCCCCGCACGAAGTCGGCCAGCACCGCGGCGAACGACGCCTGCACCACCCGCAGATGGCCCGCGATGCGCTCGGCGCTGATCAGCTCGGCGCGGGCCGTCGCGGCCTGACGCACCACCTCGAGGTCGTGCGGGAAGGCCGAGACGCTCGCCAGCACCGCGTCGAACAGCGACTCCGAGGCCGGGCGCGAGGCCAGCGCCTCGGCCAGCCATTCCAGCTGCGTCTCGTAGTCCTGGAAAAGCACGGCCTCCTTGGTGGGGAAGTGCCGGAAGAACGTCCGCTCGGTGACCCCGGCCTCCCGCGCCAGCTCGGTCACCGTCACGTCGGCAAACCCCTTGCGGGCGAAGCACTTCAGCGCCGCACGGCGAAGCGCCTCGTGCGTCGACCGCCGGCGCTGCTCGTGGCGGTTGGCCGGTTTCGCGACTGGCATCTTCCAATTATGTCAGTACTGACATATTCTTGTCACGCGCCGACCCGAGGAGGACACCGATGACCGACTATGACGCGATCGTCGTGGGGGCCGGACACAACGGGCTGACCGCGGCCGCGGTCCTGCAGCGGGCGGGCCTGCGGACGCTGTGCCTGGAGGCCAACACCTACGCCGGCGGCATGGCGGCGACCGTCGAGCTGATCGACGGCTTCCGCTACGAGATCGCCGGATCGGTGCAGTTCCCGACGGCGAGCCAGATCACCAAGGACCTCGGCCTCGACACCCTGCCCACGGTCGAGCCGGACGTGATGTCGACCAACATCGGCGAAAACGGCGAGGAGCCGATGGTCTTCTACCGCGACCCCATCCAGCTGATGACTCACCTGGGCGAGAGGCACGGCATCGAGGCGGTCACCGGGATGGCCGAGCTGATCGCCTGGAGCCGGGGACCGGCGAAGGCCCTTGGCCGCTTCGACGTTCGCCAGCCCCCCAAGACGCTCGACGAGATGTATGCCTGCGCGGCCGACGAGGCAGAGCGCCGCGCCATTCATGAGATGCTGTTCGGGTCGGCGATGGACGTCATCGACCGCTACCTGCCCGACAGGGACCGGCACGCGGTGATGCGCGGGATGCTGGCGTTCTTGGCCGTCAACTCCACCTACCGCGGCCCCTACACGCCGGGCAGCGCAACCTGCCTGGCATTCGCGCTGGCGGTGCCGGACGACGGCACCGCGATGATGACCAAGCTCAAGGGCGGCATCGGCGCGCTGACCGAGCACCTGCGCGAAATCTTCGTCTCCCACGGCGGCGAGATCCGGTTCCGCGCGAAGGCCGAGCAGATCCTCGTCGAGCGCGGCGCGGTGACCGGGGTGCGACTGCGCGACGGCACGACGATCACCGCCCCGATCGTGGTGTCCAACCTGTCGCCCGACCTTACCCTCACCGGGCTCATTGCCCCCGAACACGTTCCGGCGCAGCTGGTTTCACGACTGTCGGGCCGCGATCACCGCGCCTCCTTCGTGCAGCTGCACTTCGCCCTCGACGGTCTGCCCGAGTTCAAAGCGCCGTACGAATTCTTGAACGAAGAGGGCATGCAGCAGTCGGTCGGCATCTTCGGCTCGCCCGAAGAGCAACAGCTGCAATGGGAAACCTGCCGCCGGGGCCTGATACCGGACACCCCGTCGCTCGGTATGCAGATTCCCTCGGTGCACGACCCCGGCATGGCGCCGCCCGGCAAGCACGCCGCCAGCGCGTTCGCCTACGCCTTCCCGGTGGAGGTCGACCGCGAACGGCACGGTCAGCTCAAAAACGAGATGGCCCAGCGCGTCATCGACAAGCTCACCAGGTTCGCGCCCAACTTCAAGGACATCGTGATCCGCCACATCACGTTCGCGCCGTACCACATGAACACCATGTTCGCCGCGCCCGACGGCGACTTCTGCCACGGGCTGCTGCATCCGGACCTGATGGGGCCGAACCGCCCCGGCCCGAAGGGCTTTCTGGACTGCCCGATTCCGATCCAGGGGCTCTACCTGGGCGGCGCGGGATGCCATGGCGGGCCCGGCATCACGTTCGCACCCGGCTACAACGCCGCCTATCAGGCGCTCGACGACATGGCCTGACCCGATCAGGGCCGGCAGGCCGGTTCCAGCGGCAGGACGGGGCCGCCCGATCGCAGCGACAGCAGGTGCAGGTAGGTGGCCAGCGAATGTTCGCACGCCACCGAGTAATTAACCAAAACCTTCGGCGGCAGCGGCACCAGCCGGATCGGGTTCAGTTCGTACGGGTTGAGCACGTGTTCGTAGTCCAAGGGAGGGGGCAACGCGGGCACGATGTCCAGCCGATTGGCGATGCGGTACGAATCCGTGACCACCTGGTCGAAGGTGCTGGCGAACAGCGAATCCCCGGTGCGCGGGCTGGCATAGCTGTACACGGCGGGGCGGGTGAACGGCGTGTTCACCGCCACGTCGAGGGCGAGCAGGGTCGCCAGGGCCCCGCCGAGGCTGTGCCCGCACAGCGTCACGGAGTTGACGGGTTGGGGGAACTTGAGTTTCGTGAGCGCGTCGACCACCGTCGGCGCACCCGGCGCCGTTCCGGTCCGCAGCGACTCGTACATGATGGTGAAGCCCTCTTCCGTGTTGCCGGCGCCGGCCAGAAACGGGCAGGGCACCTGGAGGAAGTCGGCGTCGTGGATCCACTCCAGGATCCCCTCGGTGCCGCGGATCGCGATCGCCACGTCGCCGGTCTTGTCCGCCTGGCAGACCAGCCCGATGGACACCTCGTCGTCGGCTCGGGCCGGGTTCATGTCGGTCGCCAGGTCGTTGGCGTAGATCGTCGTGACGACGGTGTAGTCCACACCACCGGCGCTCAGGGCCCGACCGGCCGCGTTCGCCAGGTCGCCGGGCGACGTCGCGGAGGTCGCGTTGACCAGCTGGCCGAATTGTATTGCCCGCGTGACGTCTAACGTCGGGGCGGCCGCCGGCATCAGGCGCCGAACGTGCCGGTGTATTGCGCCTGCCCGGCCGTCGCCCGCGTGATCGCCTGTGCGGCTTGCGATCCCACGGCTCCCGGGGGCAGCTGGAAGGTGGCGGGAAGCTGATAGAGCGTAAAGCGATAGTGGTGCACCCCGGTGCCCGCGGGCGGGCAGGGTCCGCTATACCCGGCCTTGCCGGCCGAATTCGGCAGGCTGCTTCCCCCGGCCGGAGTCTGGCCGTCCGCGGTGCTTCCGGGTCCGGGCGGGATTCCCACCACGATCCAGTGGATGTAGGGCCCGTGCGGGGCGTCCGGGTCGTCGACGACGAGCGCCGCCCCCTGCGGCGCCGACCAGGTCAACGGCGGCGGCACGTCGGCGCCCTTGCAGGTGTACTGCGCGGGGATCGGGGCGCCGTCGGGGAAGGCCGGGCTGCCGATCGTCAGCGGGCCCCCGGCGGGCGCCTCGGGGACGCCGCGGCCCAGGGACGTCACCTTCGGTGTCGGCGGGGACGTCATGTGGCTGCCGCCGTCGCCGCCGCAGCCGGTCAGCGCGCCCAGCAGCGCCAGCCCGCCCACGACCGATGCGATGCGTGTCGGTTCCATTGGGACTTCCATGGGGACTTCCATGGGGACAGTGTCGCTCCGGAAGCGGCGCTCGGGAAGCGCCTACTTGCCGCCCTTGACCTTCAGCACGCGCTTGCGCAGGCCGTCGGTCGCGGTTTCCATCAGCCCCTTGGCCCCTCGCTTGAGGAGGAATCCGGGGACCGGCACGGAGGGCTCGACGGTGAGCTCGAAATGGACCCGGGTGGAATCGCCTTCGGGCGTCAGTCGGTAGCGGCCCTCCTGTGCGCGTTGCTGTTTGGCGCTCACCAGTGTCCAGCTCACGCCGTCGTCGTGGACGGTGTAGTCCAGCACCTGCTCGTCGGTGACGCCGACGATCTTGACCGCTTGCCGGGATTTGGTCGGGTGGCCGTCGCTGTCCCGCTCCAATACTTCGACCTTCTTGTGGAACGAGGACCACTCGGTCAACGACTCGAGGTCGAACAACACGTCCA
The DNA here is from genome assembly GCF_002086635.1 of Mycobacterium alsense. GTDB lineage: Bacteria > Actinomycetota > Actinomycetes > Mycobacteriales > Mycobacteriaceae > Mycobacterium > Mycobacterium alsense. The sequence goes on from NZ_MVHD01000016.1 coordinate 8,629, forward strand.
TGATCTGCTCGGGCGTCGCGTCGATGACGACTTCCCGGGTGTCGGTGATAGCCATGGGGGACGGATAGCCGCTGCGCCGCCACGGGAAACTCAGGGCACCAGCACGACCTTGCCGACGTTCTCCCGGGCGGCCAGGATCCGGTGGGCCTCGGGCGCCCGCGCGAACGGCACCGCCGCGTGCACGACGGGGGCGATGGTGCCGTCGTCGAGGGCCGCGGTCAACGGGGTGATCCAGGGCTCGAGCGTGCCGCGGTCGTCCCACAGCCGCAACATGTTGAGGCCGATGACGGTCTTGGACTCGGAGAGCTGGTCGAGCAGGCTGAACCCGCGCAGCATGGACAACGCGTGCGGCGCGGCCGCGCGCAGCGAGCGCTTCTCGCCGCGCTGCATGTTCGAAATGCCGTAGCCCACAAGCCTTCCGCCCGGGCGGAGCAGGTCATAGGAGCGCCGCAGCGACGTGCCGCCCAGCGCGTCGAGCACCACGTCGTACGGACCGAGGCCCTTCCACCAGCCGTCGCGGCGGTAGTCGATCGCGCGGTCCACGCCCAGCTCGGCGAGCTTGGCATGCTTGCCGGGCGACGCGGTGCCGTGCACTTCGGCCCCGGCGGCCTTCGCGAACTGGATCGCCGCGATGCCGACACCGCCGGCCGCGGCGTGCACCAGAACCCGCTCGCCCGCGCGCAGCGACCCGTAGCCGTGCAGCGCCGCCCACGCGGTGGCGTAGTTGACGGGAACGGCGGCGCCCTGCTCGAAGCTCAGCGCCTCGGGGAGCCGCACGGAATCGCTCGCCGCGACGTTGACAACCTCGGCGTAGCCGTCGAATCGCGTGCCCGCCAGCACCCGTTCGCCGACGCGACCGGCGTCCACCCCGTCGCCGACGGCCTCGACCGTTCCGGCGACCTCGTAACCCACCACGGCCGGGAGCTTCGGCGCATCGGGGTACATGCCGGCGCGGGCCATGTGGTCGGCGAAGTTGACACCGGCCGCGCGCACCGCGATGCGCAGCTGTCCCGGGCCCGGTGGCGGTGGGTCGGGCCGCTGCTGGACCTGCAGCACCGAGGGGTCACCGTGCTTGGTGATGACGACTGCGCGCATCGCGTTCTCCTTGGTCTGGGCCGGCGGTTCGGGCGAGCCGCGGCAGCACGACGTCGCGCCAGCCGGGGCCCATACGGTCGAAGGCCGCGGCCATCCTCGTGTCGCTGAGGTCAAACCCGCTGTGCTCCAAGAACACTCGCGTGCCCTTGCCCTCCGGCTCGAGGCGCCAGGTGAGCGTCCAGGCCGCCGTGAAGGTGTAGACGAAGCGGTGCGGGGGATCGACCTCGAGCACCTTGCAGGGCTGCTTGCCGTAGCCCGGCATGTCGAGCGTGAACTGGTGGCCGACGACGGCGGCCACGTCGCCCTCCGCCCACCACTCTCGCAGCAGGGCCGGTTCGGTCAGCAGCCGCCACACCTTCGCCGGCGGTGCCGCCACGAATTGGTCGACCCGGATCGTGGCTAACGATTGACCCGTCATTCCAACCGCTCCGCGGCCTCGGCGAGCCCGCCCAGTCGGGCGCGCCAGAACTTCTCGAATGGATGCAGCCACTCGCCCAGTTCTGCCAGCGGTTCGGCGGTCAGGCGGTAGATGCGCCGGCGGCCCTGTGGCTCGTCGGCCACCAGCCCGGCAGCGCGCAGCACCTTGAGGTGCTCGGCGACGGCGGGCCGGCTGAGCTCGAATCGGTCGCTGAGTTCCCCCGCCGACAGGGACCGTCGGGCCAGGATCTCGAGCAGTTCCCGCCGCACCGGGTTCGCCAGGGCGAGAAAGACGCGATCGGCGGCGGCCACGCCCGGCAATATATGTCGGATATTCCCGACATGTCAAGTTTTTCCGACATGTTCGGCCATTGGCGGCTAGCGTCCTCGTTATGCATTTCGCCTGGGAGCGGCTCGCCGCCGGGGTGCATCGCTGCCGCCTGCCGTTCTGCGACGTGACGATCGGTCTGGTGTGCGGACGCGACGGAGCGCTGCTCGTCGACACCGGCACGACGCTGCGCGAAGCGACCGCGATCGACGCCGACGCCCGCCGGATCGCCGGGCGCCCCGTGACGCATGTTGTGTTGACGCACAAGCACTTCGACCACGTCCTGGGTGCCCCGGCGTTCGCCGACGCCGACGTGTATTGCGCGCCGGCGGTCGCCGACTACCTGTCGTCGGCGCCCGGCGAGATCCGTACCCAGGCGCTCAGCTACGGGGCCGACCCCGCCGAGATCGACCACGCCGTCGCCGCGATCCGCCGCCCACGGCACACCGTCCACGACGCCGTCGTCGACCTGGGGGACCGCGCCGTCACGATCGCCCACCTGGGCGCGGGCCACACGACGTCGGACCTCGTGGTTATGGCGCCGGGCGCCGACCCTGCCGACGGTCGGGTCGTGGTGTTCACCGGTGACCTCGTCGAGGAATCCGCCGACCCGTTCATCGACGCCGACTCCGATGTGGCGGCCTGGCCGGCCACCCTTTCGCGGGTGCTCGCGGCCGGGGGACCGCGGGCCATTTACGTCCCCGGCCACGGCAGAGCCGTCGACGCGGGGTTCGTCCGAAGGCAGCGGGATTGGTTGAGCGCCCGAGGGCCGAGACCATGATCCGCGAAAATCGCTGCGGCACAAGGCATTAGCGCAGGGGGCGTCGTCCCGGTGCGGGACGCCGGAGCACGGTACGACAACGGTTTCGGATCGGGTGCATCGACCCCTGATTGAACCGCCGGTTCCGGGGATAAACTCACGTTCAGCGGAATCGTGCTGAAGAGGAGCGTAACCCCATGGCCATCATCGAAACGGACAACGAGATCCGTACGCCGTTCGACCAGGACGTTGAGGCTACGCAGCGATACTTCGACAGTTCGCGCTTCAACGGCATCATCCGCCTGTACACGGCCCGCCAGGTCGCCGAGCAGCGCGGCACCATTCCCACCGACTACCCGGTCGCGCGGGAAGCGGCGGCCGCCTTCTACGACCGGTTGCGCGAGCTGTTCGCGGAGAAGAAGAGCATCACGACGTTCGGCCCGTATTCGCCCGGGCAGGCGGTGGCCATGAAGCGGATGGGGATCGAGGGGATCTACCTCGGGGGCTGGGCGACCTCCGCCAAGGGCTCCACCACCGAGGACCCCGGGCCCGACCTCGCCAGCTACCCGTTGAGCCAGGTGCCCGACGACGCGGCGGTCCTGGTGCGCGCGCTGCTCACCGCCGACCGCAACCAGCAGTACCTGCGCCTGCAGATGAGCGAGCAGAAGCGCGACGCGACGCCGGCCTACGACTACCGGCCGTTCATCATCGCCGACGCCGACACCGGCCACGGCGGGGATCCGCACGTGCGCAACCTGATCCGCCGCTTCGTCGAGGTCGGCGTGCCGGGTTACCACATCGAGGACCAGCGGCCGGGCACCAAGAAGTGCGGCCACCAGGGCGGCAAGGTGCTCGTTCCGTCCGACGAGCAGATCAAGCGGCTCAACGCGGCCCGCTTCCAGCTCGACGTCATGCGGGTGCCCGGCATCATCGTCGCGCGCACCGACGCCGAGGCGGCCAACCTGCTCGACAGCCGCGCCGACGAACGCGACCAGCCGTTCCTGCTCGGCGCCACCAACCTGGACATTCCTTCCTACAAGGCGTGCTTCTTGGCGCTCGTTCGGCGTTTCTACGAGTTGGGCGTCAAGGAACTCAACGGCCACCTGCTCTACGCGATGTCCGACGCCGAGTACGCCGGGGCGACCGCGTGGCTCGAGCGCCAGGGCATCCAGGGCCTGGTCAGCGACGCCGTCAACGCCTGGCGGGAGGACGGGAAGACCTCGATCGACGATCTCTTCGACCAGGTCGAGTCGCGTTTCGTCGCCGCCTGGGAGGACGACGCCGGGCTGATGACCTACGGCGAGGCGGTCGCCGAGGTGCTCGCGTTCGGCGAGAGCGAGGACGAGCCGGTGGACATGAGCCCCGACGAGTGGCGGCGGTTCGCCCAGCGGGCGTCGCTGTATACCGCCCACGCGAAGGCCAAGGAGCTGGGCGTCGATCCCGGCTGGGACTGCGAGCTCGCCAAGACCCCGGAGGGTTACTACCAGATCCGCGGCGGGATTCCGTATGCGATCGCCAAGTCGCTGGCGGCGGCGCCGTTCGCCGACATCCTGTGGATGGAGACCAAGACGGCCGACCTCGCCGACGCCCGGGAGTTCGCCGAGGCCATCCACGCCGAGTTCCCCGACCAGATGCTGGCCTACAACCTCTCGCCGTCGTTCAACTGGGACACCACCGGCATGACCGACGAGGAGATGAAGCGCTTCCCCGAGGAGCTGGGCAAGATGGGCTTCGTCTTCAACTTCATCACCTACGGCGGGCACCAGATCGACGGCGTCGCCGCCGAGGAGTTCGCCGGGGCCCTCAAGCAGGACGGCATGCTGGCGCTGGCGCGCCTGCAGCGCAAGATGCGGCTGGTCGAGTCGCCCTACCGCACACCGCAAACCCTGGTCGGCGGGCCGCGCAGCGACGCCGCGCTGGCCGCGTCCTCGGGGCGCACCGCGACCACCAAGGCGATGGGCAAGGGATCGACCCAGCATCAGCATCTGGTGCAGACCGAGGTGCCGAAGAAGCTGCTCGAGGAGTGGCTGGCGCTGTGGAGCGAGCACTACCACCTGGGCGAGAAGCTGCGCGTGCAGCTGCGGCCCCGCCGCCCGGGATCGGACGTGCTCGAGCTCGGGATCTACGGGGAAGGCGACGAGCAGCTGGCCAACGTCGTCGTCGACCCCATCAAGGACCGCCACGGCCGCAGCATCCTCACGGTGCGCGACCAGAACACCTTCGCCGAGAAGCTGCGCCAGAAGCGGCTGATGACGTTGATCCACCTGTGGCTGGTGCACCGCTTCAAGGCCGACGCGGTGTACTACGTCACGCCGACCGAGGACAACCAGTACCAGACCTCGAAGATGAAGTCGCACGGCATCTTCAGCGAGGTCTACCAGGAGGTCGGCGAGATCATCGTCGCCGAGGTGAACAAGCCGCGCATCGCCGAGCTGCTGACGCCCGACCGCATCGCGCTGCGCAAGCTGATCACCAAGGAGGGGTAGGGCCGGCCGCTCCAGCCGCTCAGTCCGCGAAGAAGAGGCCCGACAGCTCGTTACCGAGGTTTTGCGCGCCCGAGACCAGGCTGGTCGCCGACAACGGCAGCGTGCCGGTGTTGAGGAAGCCCGAGACCCCGGCGCCCAGGTTGTTGAAGCCCGAGTTCAGCCCGCCGTAGTTCTGGTAGCCGGACCCGCCGGCGAGGGCGCCCACGGGGTTGGTGTTGAACCAGCCCGACAGCCCCGACCCGTTGCCGCCGAAGCCCGAATTGCCCCCGGCGCCGGTGTTGAAGAAGCCCGACGACGGCGCGTCGCTCGAGTTGAAAAAGCCCGGCGCCGACGGGATGTCGAAGCCCGCGACGGTGGTGCTGGGCAGGCGGATGCTTCCGATGGTGAGCGCCGGGGTGGTGAAGGCGCCGAGCCCGATGGGCGGCACGGTGAAGGCCTGGGTGGTGACGGACGGGACGTCGACCTCGGGAAGGGTGAACGCCCCCAACCCGATCGAGGGCAGCGTGTACGGCGTCGTGGTCACCGCCGGGGTGCTCACCTGCGGCAACGTGAACGCCCCCAACCCGATCGAGGGCAGCGTGTACGGCGAGGTCGTCACCGCCGGCGTGCTGACCTGGGGGAGGGTGAAGCCACCCAACCCGATCGAGGGAATCGTGTACGGCGTCGTGGTCACCGCGGGCGTGCTGACCTGCGGGAGAGTAAAGCCGCTCAGGGTGATCGGGTCGATGGTGACGCCGGGGATGCTGATGGCCGGCAGGTTCAATGCCGGGAACGTGAACGACTCTATGGCCACGGGGAAATAAAAGCCGCTGATATAACCGCCACCGATCGTAATGTATGCATTGGGCGCCCCTGAGTAAATGGGATTTCCCTGGGCGTCGATGCCGGAGATGTAGTTGCCCCCGATCTCCGGGAAGACCCCGGGGGCAAGTGTCTGCAAAGCGGCAATGTTGTTGGGAATGAATATGTGTATGTTGTCAATTCTAATTTCGGGCAGGCCCAAATACCCAATGCTGATCGTCGTGAGTATTCTTGGGGTAACAAATGGGTCGGTGTTTATCCCGCCTATGGTAATGGGCGGGGTGTGTATCGTTGGCAGGCTGAATCCGCCCACCGCCACGCCGGCCGGCGACGTCAACGCCGGAACAGTGAACGACGGCAACGTAATCTCCGGCAAGCTGAAACCACCCACCGAAACGTTCGCCGGCGACGTCAACGCCGGGAACGTAAACGACCCCAACGTAATATCCGGCAAGCTGAAACCACCCACCGAAACGTTCGCCGGCGACGTCAACGCCGGGAACGTAAACGACCCCAACGTAATATCCGGCAAGCTGAAACCACCCACCGAAACGTTCGCCGGCGACGTCAACGCCGGGAACGTAAACGACCCCAACGTAATATCCGGCAAGCTGAAACCACCCACCGAAACGTTCGCCGGCGACGTCAACGCCGGGAACGTAAACGACCCCAACGTGATCTCCGGCAGGCTGAAACCGCCCACCGTCACATTCGGCGGCGAATGCAGCGCCGGAATGGTGATCGGCGGAAGGCCGATCGGCGGGAGGCTGAATCCGGGAATGGATATTCCGGGTATTTCGAGCGGCGGCACCGTCAGATCCGGTGTGGTAACGGCGAGGTGGAGGCTGCCCTGCCCCACGCCCCGATAGAGGACGCCGGTATTCGCCTGGCCGCTGTTGAACAGGCCGTTGTTCATATCGCCCAGGTTGAAGGCGCCCGTGTTGACGTTGCCGGTATTGAAGAAGCCGGTGTTGGCGCTGCCCGTGTTGAAGCTGCCGGTGTTGGACGCGCCGGGGTTGAAGTTGCCGGTGTTGTAGTTGCCGGCGTCCAGGTTGCCCGTGTTGGCCAGGCCGGCGTCCAACATGCCCGTGTTGAACGACCCCGCGTGGAACAGACCCGTGTTGGCCACGCCCGAGTTCCCGATGCCGGTGTTGTAGCTGCCGGAGTTCCCGATGCCGAAGTTTCCGGTGCCGGAGTTGAAGAAGCCCACGTTTCCGGTGCCGGAGTTGAACAGGCCGATGTTGCCGCTGCCCGAGTTCAGCCCGCCGATGCTGACCTGGTTGATGCCGTTGGGTCCGACGCCGACGTAGTTGTTGCCGATGCCGATTAGGTTGTTGCCGGTCAGCCCGACGCCGACGTTGTTGTTGCCGGTGTTCGCGATGCCGATGTTGGTGTTGCCGGCGTTGCCGAAGCCGACGTTGCCGCTGCCCGCGTTGCCGAAGCCGACGTTGTTGGCACCCAGGTTCGAAAGGCCGACGTTGGAGGTGCCGGAGTTCCCGAAGCCGACGTTGGCGTTGCCCAGGTTCCCGCCGCCGAGGTTTCCGGCGCCCACGTTCGCGTTGCCCACGTTGCCGCCGCCGACGTTGGCAAAGCCCGCGTTGAGCGTGGTCGTCTTGGGCTGGGCGGCCGCCGCGTTGGCGCCGCCCGGTTGCGCAAACGGCGTCAGCGCCCCGACCGCCGCTGACGCCCCGGAGTAGTAGTTCGACATCGCGGACACCGCCTGGGCCCACATCTGTTCGTACTCGGCCTCCATGGCGGCGATGGCGTGCACGTTTTGTCCGAAGAGGTTCGAGATCACCAGTGACACCAACTGAGAGCGGTTGGCCGCCACGACAATCGGCTGCACCATCGCCGCCTGCGCCGATTCGAAGCCGCTCACGACCGCGCGCGCCTGCGCGGCCGCCCGCTCGGCCATGGCGCCCGCCGCGGTGAGCCACGCCGCGTGTGGAGCGGCCGCCGCCGTCATCGCCGCCGCGGACGGGCCCTGCCACGCTCCGCCCGCGAGGTCGGACGTGACGGCCCCGAACGCGGCCCCCGCCGAGGCCAGTTCGGCGGCCAGGCCGTCCCATGCCGTCGCCGCCGCCAGCATCGGCGCCGACCCCGCGCCCGAGAATATGTTGGCCGCGTTGATCTCCGGCGGCAGCACAAAAAAGCTCATTTACGTCAACCTCTCTCGGCGAGCGCGGCCAATAAAAGCTCGCGAAAATATGGCAACAGCCGAGCTTCGACCGGTCGCCAGCGCGCTTTAGTAGCGCATAAGCTAGCCACATCCCCGGTGGCAGTGCGCCTGTTTTATTGAAGTGAGATCATTTCGTTATAAGACCGTGATTTTCTTCTGATGCTTTGTAAAGCTTGTTTACATTCACCCATGTTTTTCGGCATTCAAGATCAAATGTCAAGCGACCGAAGAATTAACGTCCGTGGCGATCTACCGGCTCCCCGTTTGCCGCCTCCCACGCCCGGGTACGGGGAAGTGGTCCGCGTCAAGAGTGGGTGCGAATGGAAGTGGGGACCGGCAATGAGATCCGGAGCGAGATCTGGAGCCAGGAATAGCGTCGCGCTGTTGGGCGGGGCGGCCATGCTCGTGTTGGCCGTCGGATGTGGCGGCGGCAACAAGGGCCCCGGCAGCAGCAGCACGACCCCGTCGACCACCACCCCGTCGTCCAGCGTGGCGCCCGCGCCGTCGACCGGGCCCGGTGGGGGCGGCGGGACCCCCGGCGGCCCGACCGGAGGCGGCGGCCCCGGCGGCGGTGGCGGCAGCATCCCCGGCGTTGGCGGCGGCGGGGGCGGACCGGGCGGCGGCGGCGGTTGCGTCGGCAACGTCTGCGGCGGCTACCCCTAAATCGCCCAGGATTCATTGAGCTTGCTCCCAAGCCGGTGGGGCCGTGCGCAACTGGCCCCGCCGGCTGAGCACTGCCCGCGGCGTTCCCTTTTGCCCGGCGGCGGGCGCGTTGAGTTATCGTTCTCCGCAACTCGACTGCAAGGGGATCCGCATGGCCAGGCTCAGGTTTGGATATTTCATCGCCCCGTTCCATCGGGCGGGCACTAACCCGACGCTCGCCCTGCAGCGCGATCTCGAGTTCATCCAGCATCTCGACGCCGTCGGCTTCGACGAGGTATGGCTGGGCGAGCACCACTCCGCGGGCAGCGAGATCATCAGCTCGCCGGAAATCTTCATCGCCGCGGCCGCCGAACGCGCCAAGCGGATCCGGTTCGGCACCGGGGTCATCTCGCTGGCGTACCACAACCCACTGTGGGTCGCCGACCGGCTGATGCTGCTGGATCACCTCACCCACGGTCGCGTGATCGGCGGGATGGGACCGGGCTCGTTGCCCACGGATTCGTCGATGATCGGTCTCAACCCCACCGACACGCGCGAACTGCTGGAGACCAACCTCGACATCGTCGTTCGGTTGCTGGCGGGGGAGACCGTGAGCGCCAAGACCGCCACGCACCAGCTGTTCGACGCCAAGCTGCAACTCGCCCCGTACTCCGAGGGCGGCATCCCCCTGGCGGTCGCCGCGGTCGCCTCGCCGACCGGTGCCCGCCTGGCCGGCAAGCACGGCATCGGCCTGCTCTCCATCGGGGCGACGCTGACGGTCGAGGGCTTCGACGCGCTGTCGTATCACTGGGGCATCGTCGAAGAGCGCGCCGCGGTCTTCGGCACCCGGGTCGACCGCCGGAACTGGAGCCTGGTCGGGCCGATGCACATCGCCGAGACCGACGAACAGGCCCGCGCCGACGTGAAATTCGGCATCGAGTCGTGGTTCAACTACTTCCAGAAGGTGGCCGCCTTCCCCCAGATGACCATGCCGGGTGAGCAGCTCGACGAGATGATCGACGTCATCAACGAGAGCGGGGCGGGCGTGATTGGCACGCCGGAGCGGGCGCGCGCGCAGGTGCAGCGGCTCTGGGATCAATCCGGCGGGTTCGGCTGCTTTTTGCAGATGGGCCACGAGTGGGCCAATCCCGCGGCCACCAAGCGGTCGGCCGAACTGTTTGCCGCCGAGGTGATCCCGCATTTCCAGGGCCAGGCGCAGCCGACGCTGGACGCCGCCGCCCGCGCCGGCCAGGTGCGCGAGGGCCTCGCCCAAAGCCAGCTGCAGGCGGTCGAGCACATGACCAAGAAGTATCAGGACGAGATCGGGTCGAACTAGCTCATATCCGGCCGATAGCCGCTTCTCAGCCCGCGGCTAGCCGCGGGGCGCATACATGAGGCATGAGCACGGCCCCCGCCCACCGATCGCACACGCTGCGGCTGGCCGTCGCCGCGGCCGCTGCCTTCGCAATGCTCGCGCTCGGTTCGGGATCGGCGGCCGGCGACGACGGCTCCGATGACCAGGCTCAGCTCCAGCAGCAGCAGGCGCTGCAGCAGATGGAGCAGTCCATGCAGCAGGCCGAGCAGCAATTCGAACAGGGCATGCAGCAGGCTCAGCTGGACGAGCAGCAGGCCGACAACCCCTAGTCTTGTCTCCAGGCGTGGCGGCCGCGGGATGCGGCCGTTACGCGTCTCTGGATGTTTTCAAAGGCCTTGGGCGCCAAGGCCGATCTCACGCGTCAGACCCGCGCTCGGCGGCTTTGACCAGCCGGCCCGCGAAGAACCGGACCGCCCCGCCCATCGCCGCTCGCATCAGCGGACCCGTTCCGCGCACCCCTTCGACGAACGAGCCGGTCCAGCGAATGTCGGTGCCGCCCGCCGGATTCGGGGTGAGGATCACCTCCCCGACGTAGTCCTTGGCGGGGCTCGCGGGACCGACCAGCTTGTAGGCGTGGCGGCGGTCCTGCTCGTAGGCGGTGGTTTCCTCCTGGACCAGCACGGGCCACATGCCGATCCTGCGGACGGCCCCGACGCCGCCCGGCGCCGGATCCCCCTGGCGCGCCCAGCTCGACTGCAGAACGATCGGCTTGGCCCACTTCGACCAGTTGCCACCGTCGGCCACCAGCCGGAACAACGTCGCCGCGTCCGCGCTGCTGGTGCGGTTGATTTCGAACGAGAACTCGCGACCGGACACGCGCGTACCCTACCGCGATGAGTTTTGGCAACGAAACTTGTCTCTATATGTAGGTCGACCATCTGTAGGTCGACCACACTCGAGCCCCCGCACCCGCTGCGGGGGCTTTTCGTTGAAAGAGAGGGCTCAGTCATGGGAATGGCAAGGGACACGGCCGCCGGCAAAACGGTCTTTGTGACCGGCGCCAATCGCGGCATCGGCCGGGCCTTCGTGCAGGAGGCCGTGCGCAGGGGGGCGCGGCGGGTATACGCCGGCACCCGGGCGGCCTTCACGCCCTCGGACGCGCGGGTTGTCCCGGTGCCGCTCGACGTGACGAGCGCGGCGCAGATCCGCGACGCCGCCGCGCAAGTCGAATCGCTCGACCTGCTCATCAACAACGCGGGCATCGCGCTCTACGACGATCTGAGCGATCCCGCGCTGCTGGAACGGCACCTTGCCGTCAACCTTTTCGGCACCTACGCGGTGACACGCGCGTTCCTGCCGGCGCTGATCCGTTCCCGCGGAGCGGTGATCAACAACCTGTCCGTGAACGCATTGGCGCCATTGCCGCTGATTCCCGCGTACTCGGTCTCCAAGGCGGCCGCGTTCAACCTCACCCAATCGCTGCGCGCCATCCTGGCACCGCGAGGGGTGCGCGTTCACGCGGTCTTCACCGGCCCGGTGGACACCGACATGACCCGAGGCCTCGACATACCGAAGGCGACTCCGCAGTCCGTGGCGGCGGCCGTCTTCGACGCATTGCAGAGCGACGAACAGGACATCTTCCCCGATCCGGTGTCCCGGTCCATCGCTCACCGCTGGCCCAGCAGCCCCGCCAGCGAGCTGGAACGCCAGTACGCCCGGATGCTCGCGACGGCACCGCCGGTGACCGCGCACGCCTGACACCATCACCAGGAGGACACCATGTACACGCCAAAGACGTTCAGCCTCAAGGGAAAGACCGCGCTCGTCGTGGGCGCCAGCCGCGGCCTGGGCCGCGGCATCGCGACCGCCGCGTCCGGCGCAGGCGCCTCGGTGATCGCCGTGTCCCGCGGCGCCACCACGTTCCCCGATCCGCGAAGCGGCGCCGGCGGCGTGCACGCCGTCGTCGCGGACGCGGCCGACCCGTCGGTGCCGGGCAGCCTTGTGGACCAATACGATCCGCAAATCCTGGTTCTGGTGGCCGGTGCCAGCCCGCTGATGCGTCCCCTGCAGCACCACACCTGGGAGTCGTTCTCGGCCAACTGGAACGCCGACGTGCGCATCGCCTTTCACTGGCTGCGCGAGGCCCTGCTCAAGCCGCTGCGGCCCGGCAGCAGGGTGGTGGTGGTCAGCAGCGGTGCCGCCCTCGCGGGATCGCCGCTCAGCGGCGGGTACGCCGGCGCCAAGGCCACCCAACGCTTCATCACCGGATACGCCCAACAGGAGGCGGACCGCGCCGACCTGGGCATCACGTTCACCGCCCTGATGCCCCGAATCACCCCGCTGACCGAACTCGGCCGGCCCGCCGTGCGCGCGTACGCCGCCCGCGACGGCATGTCCGAGGAGGACTACGTCAAGCAGCTCGGCCAACCGCTCACCCCGGAGGCGGCCGGCGCGGCCGTCGTGGAACTGGCCGGGTCCGACGGCGCCGGCATCGCGCCGGCCTACCTGCTGACCGCCTCGGGTCTGCAAAAGATCGCCTGATCGAGACCACAACAGAAAGGTTTGACATGACCATGCCGACGCCCCCGATCGTCTCGGCCCAGGAATGGGAGGCCGCCCGCCAGCGGCTGCTGATCGAGGAAAAGGAGTTGTTCCGGGCGCGCGACGCCCTGGCCGCGAAGCGCCGCCGCATGCCGTGGCTGGCGGTCGACAAGGCGTACCGCTTCGACGGGCCCGGCGGCGCGGTGAGCCTGCCGGACCTGTTTCAGGGCAGGCGTCAGCTGGTCGTCTACCGGGCATTCCTGGAACCCGGGGTGGACGGCTGGCCCGACCACGCGTGCCGCGGCTGCTCGATGATCGCCGATCACGTCGGCAACCTGGCCCACCTGAACGCCCGCGACACCACCCTGGTGTTCGCCTCGCGCGCCGCCCAGCCCGACATCGCGCGGGTCAAGGACCGCATGGGCTGGCGGATGCCCTGGTACACGATCACCGACGACTTCGACCGCGACTTCGGCGTCGACGAGTGGCACGGCACCAACGCGTTCATCCGCGACGGCGACCGGGTGTTCCGCACCTACTTCATCAACAGCCGCGGCGACGAGGCGCTCGGCACCACCTGGAGCTACCTGGACATGACAGCCCTTGGCCGGCAAAAGGATTGGGAAGACTCCCCGGAGGGCTACCCGCAGACACCCGCGTACGCGTGGTGGAACTGGCACGACGCCTATGGCCCGGAGGCCGACGCGCAGCCGGCGCAATGGTGGGAGGACCCCGAGCCGGGGGAGCGCAGCCCCAACGACCCCCGACCGCCGCGCCGCGAATCGTGAAAGGCTGGGCTCATGCCGGTCGCCAGCGGTGACGACTTCGCCGACGTCGCCGAGCGGTATCGGCCCGAGCTGCGGGCGTACTGCTATCGCATGCTGGGCTCGGTCGACGAGTCCGAGGACCTCGTGCAGGACACCTACCTGCGGGCCTGGCAGTCCTACGCGAAGTTCGAGGGCCGATCCTCGGTACGGTTGTGGCTCTACAAGATTGCGACCAACACCTACCTGAACTCGGTGCAGGCACGCAATCGGCGCCCCATGCCCTCCGGGCTGAGCGCCGCGGCCGGCAACGCGGAAGCCACGCTGGCCCCGGCGCGATCCGACATCCCATGGCTGCAGCCCGCCCCGGACAGCCTGCTGTACGGCGCCACCGACGACCCGGCGGTGGTCGTGTCGGTTCGCAGCAGCGTCCGCCTGGCGTTCGTCGCCGCCCTGCAGCATTTGTCGTCGCTGCAACGGGCGGTCCTGGTGCTGCGCGACGTACTGGGCTGGCAGGCCGGCGAAGTCGCCGAGATCCTGGAAACGTCCACCGCGGCCGTCAACAGCGCCCTGCAACGCGCCCGTGCACGACTGACCGAGGCCGCCCCGACGCTGGACCAACTCGGCGAACCGGCCGAAGCCCGGGCGCGCGACGTGCTCGACCGCTACATGTCGGCCTTCGAGCGCGCCGACGTCGACCAACTGGCGGAGCTGCTGCGCGCCGACGTGGAGCTCGAAATGCCGCCCATCCCAACGTGGTTCACTGGCCGCGACGCCGTCTGCGGATTTTTGGCCCGGGTCGTGCTGCATACCCCCGACCAATGGCGGCTGGTGCACACCCGGGCCAACGGCGCTCCGGCGTTCGCGATGTACCGGCGAGGGCCGGACGAGTCCTTCCAGGCCCACGGGCTGGACGTGCTGTCGCTGGCCGGCGGTCGCATCTCGCGCATCGTCGCCTTCAACGAGGCGGCCCTGGTCGCGTCGTTCGGGCTTCCGGAGACGTTCACGGACCGTGCCTGACCCCGACGAGCGCTACGTCCTGGGCGAGGCGACCCGGTACCTGTTCGGCAGCCTGGTGCTGGTTCGCCGTGCCGACCTCGCGGCGCCGACGCCGTGCGCGGGCTGGGATCTGCGCCGCCTGCTGCGGCATGTCAGCACATCGTTGACGGACGTCACCGACGTGCTGCGCGGCGTCGACCCGCCGTCCGGGCCCCGGAGCGGCGCCGATCCGGTGGCCGCGGTGCGAAGCGGGACCGTGGACTTCCTGCTCGCCGCCAGCGCGCCGGGCCGCCGGTGCGAGGTCGCGGGCCGGTCGCTCCCGTCCGGCATCGTCGTCTCCGTCGGGGCCCTGGAGATGGTGCTGCACGCGTGGGACATCGCCCAAGCGTGCCGGGTCGACCGCCCCATCTCGCCGGACGTCGCGTCGTCGCTGTTGTGCATTTCACCACCGCTGGCCGAAGCGGGGCTGGCCGGCCACGTGTTCGCCGAACCACTGCCATCGCCGGCGACCGCGACCCCAAGTGACCAGCTCCTGGCGCTGTTCGGCCGGCGACCGGGCCGCCGGTAGGCGCGCGCGGCGTTCGCGTGGGCGCCGGCGCCGCCGCCCCGGGGAACCCGGGCCGGACCCGCCCGGCACCTAGACTGCGCATATGGATTGCGGTTCCCCAGACAGCGCCGCGGCTCCAAAAGGCTTGCTACTGATAGAGGACTGCCTGGACGCCGACGGCGGCATCGCCCTGCCCCCGGGCACCACCCTGATCTCCCTCATCGAGCGCAACGTCGCCAATGTCGGTGACGCCGTGGCGTACCGCTACCTGGACTACGCCCGCTCCGAGGGACACGCCGTCGAGGTGACCTGGGCCCGATTCGGGGTGCGGCTGCAGGCCATCGGCGCGCGGGTGCAGCAGGTCGCCGGCGACGGTGACCGGGTGGCGATCCTGGCGCCGCAGGGCATCGACTACGTCGCCGGCTTCTACGCGGCGATCAAGGCCGGGACCATCGCGGTGCCGTTGTTCGCGCCCGAGCTGCCGGGTCACGCCGAACGGCTGGAGACCGCGCTGCGCGACTCCCAACCCGCGGCGGTCCTCACGACGGGGGCGGCGAAAGACGCCGTCGAGAACTTCCTGGCCGGCCTGCCCGAACTGCGCCGGCCCCACCTGATCGTCATCGACGAGATACCCGATAAGGCGGGGGAGCTGTTCGTCCCCGTCGAGCTGGACATCGACCGCGTGTCGCACCTGCAGTACACCTCGGGCTCGACGCGCCCGCCCGTCGGCGTGGAGATCACCCACCGGGCGGTCGGCACCAACCTTGTGCAGATGATCCTCTCGATCGACCTGCTGGACCGAAACACCCACGGCGTCAGCTGGTTACCGCTCTACCACGACATGGGCCTGTCGATGATCGGCTTTCCCGCGGTGTACGGCGGGCACTCCACCCTGATGTCGCCCGCCGCCTTCGTCCGCAGGCCGCTGCGCTGGATCCAGGCCCTGTCCGCCGGATCGCGGCAGGGCCGGGTGGTGACCGCCGCGCCGAACTTCGCCTACGAGTGGACGGCGCAGCGCGGCCTGCCCGGCCCCGGTGACGACGTCGACCTGCGCAACGTGGTGATGATCATCGGTTCCGAGCCGGTCAGCATCGATGCGATCACGACCTTCAACAAGGCGTTCGCGCCGTATGGATTGCCGCGCACCGCGTTCAAGCCGTCGTACGGCATCGCCGAGGCCACATTGCTGATCGCGACCATCGACCCGTCGGCCGAGGCGTCGGTCGTCTATCTCGACCGCGATCAGCTGAGCGCCGGTCGCGCGGTGCCCGTCCCCGCGGGTGACCCCGACGCCGTGGCGCAGGTGTCGTGCGGCCGGGTGGCGCGCAGCCTGTGGGCGGTGATCGTCGACCCCGACTCCGGAGCCGAACTGCCCGACGGCGCGGTCGGCGAGATCTGGCTGCAGGGCGACAACGTGGGCCGCGGGTATTGGGGGCTGCCCGACGAGACCCGGCGGGCGTTCGGCGCCCGGCTGCGCTCGCGGTTACCGCAGGACAGCCGCGCCGAGGGCGCCACGGCCGGGCGAAGCTGGCTGCGCACCGGGGACCTCGGCGTGTTCCTCGACGGCGAGCTCTACGTCACGGGCCGCATCGCCGACCTGGTCACCATCGCCGGCCGCAACCACTACCCCCACGACATCGAGGCCACCGCGGCGGAAGCCTCGCCGATGGTGCGCCGCGGATACGTGACGGCGTTCTCCGCGCCGGTCGCCGGCGGCGAGCCGCGGCTGGTGATCGTCGCCGAACGCGCCGCCGGCACCAGCCGCGACGACCCGGGGCCGGCGATCGAGGCGATCCAGAACGCGGTCTCGCGCCGGCACGGCGTGACGGTCTCCGACGTGCGTTTCCTGCCCGCCGGCGCCATTCCGCGCACCACCAGCGGCAAGCTGGCCCGCCTGGCCTGCCGCGCCGAATACCTCGACGGCACATTGGGCGTGCATTAGCCGTGGCATCCTGGCCGTGTGGGATTGCTCATCCGGTTGGCGGAGCTGCTGATCGTGATCCTGCCGCTGGCGGGCGTGGCCGTCGCCGCGGTGAAGACGTTCACGGCCAACAAGCGCCGCGCCGATCGGCCGCGGGAAGCCTTCGACCCGGCGGGCGAGCACGCCGAACCCACGGATCGCGGCGCCGATAACCAAGCGGCCCAATGGCGTTCGCTGCGTCGCGTGATCGACGAGCACCGTCGCGTCGACGCGCGATGGCTCTCCTACGAACTCGACGTCGCCAAGCTGCTTGATTTCCCGCTGATGACCGACATGCGCGACCCCCTCACGGTCGCGTTCCACAAGGCCAAGCTCCGGGCCGACTTCCTGCGCCCCGTCAAGGCCGAGGAGCTCCTCGACGACCGGGAGGCCGCGGCGCGGTACCAGTCCGCGGTCGAGGACTACGTGACCGCGTTCAACGTCGCCGAGGCCGAGGCGACGCGCCGGCGCCGCGGCGACTTCTCGCGGACAGATCAGCAGCGGATCGGGCGCGCCCAGAGCCTGTTGCGGGTGGCGTCGGACGCCGCCGCGGCGCCGCAGGAACGCCAACAGGCCTTCGATCTGGCCCGCAAGGAGCTCGACGGCCTCATCGTGTTGCCGTCCACGACGCAGGCCGGCATCGAGCGGGGGATCGCGGGTCAGCTGGAAGAATGACCGAATGACGGCCGCGCCACCGCTTCCCGGTCGGGTCACCTTCGAACAGCGCTGGGCCGACCTGACCTTCATCCATTGGCCGGTCCGGCCCGACGGCGTCGAGGGCCTGTGCCCGCCCGGGACCCGCCCCGACGTCTTCGCCGACGGGATGACCTACGTGGGGCTGATCCCGTTCACGCTGACGAGCACCCGGGTCGGCACCGCACTGCCGCTGCCGTACTTCGGCAGTTTCGCCGAGACCAACGTCCGGCTCTACACCGTCGACGACGCCGGGCGGCACGGCATCGTGTTCCGGTCGGCGGAGACGGCCCGCCTGGCCGCCGTGGCCGCCATCCGGATCGGCCTCGGCGTCCCCTATACCTGGTCGCGGATGCGGGTGACGCGGCGCGGCGACCGCATCACCTACGAGGCCGTCCGCCGCTGGCCCCGGCGCGGCCTGCGCAGCCGGGTCACCGTCGCCGTCGGCGGCGCCGTCGAACCGACACCCTTGGAGGACTGGCTGACCGCCCGCTGGGGGGCCCACACCCGCAGGGCCGGCCGGACCTGGTGGGTGCCGATCGAGCACCAGCCGTGGCCCCTGCGCGCGGCCGAGATCGTCGAACTGAGCGACGAGTTGGTGGGCGCCGCCGCGGTGCGGCCCGCCGGGGAGCGCCTGCGCGCGCTGTTTTCCCCCGGGCTGCGAACGCGTTTCGGTCGCGCCCACCTCATCTAGGGGCAGGAGTAGCCGCCGTCAACGACGAGGTCGGAACCGGTCATGTAGCTCGACGCCGCGCTGGCCAGATACAGATACAGACCGGTGAGCTCGTCGGGCCGGCCCAGGCGGCCCAGCGGCACCTTCGGCTCCCACGCGGCGTGGTACTCCGCCAGGGGCTCGACGAGCTCGGTGCGAATGTAGCCGGGGCTGACGCTGTTGACCCGGATGCCGTGCGGCGCGAACTCGACGGCCATGGCCTTGGTGAGGTGGATGACCGCGGCCTTGGACGTGCAGTAGTGCCCGACCTGCTGCGGAACGTTGATGATGTGCCCGGACATCGAGGCGGTGTTGATGATGGCGCCGCCGCGGCCCTGCCGGACCATCGCCCGCGCCGCGGCCCGGGCGGTGAGGAACACGCCCGTCACGTTGGTGTCCTGGACACGCTGGAATTCCTCGGGCGGCATCTCGAGCATCGGTGCGGCCGAGATGATCCCGGCGTTGCAGACCGCGACGTCCACGCCGCCCAGCTCCGCGGTGACCCGGTCCAGCATCGCGTCGACCTGGTCGGGGCGCGTCACGTCGCACCGCACGGGCACAACCCGCCCGCCGGCCCCGGCGAGTTCGCCGGCGACGGCCTCCAGAGCCTCGGAATGCCGTGCGGCGATGGCCACTTGGGCGCCGGCTTCCAGGTACGCCCGCGCCACCTCCTTGCCGATGCCGCTGGACGCCCCGGTCACCAGCGCCCGCTTGCCGCGCAGATCGAACAGGTCCAAAACACTCATCCGATGACTCCGTTCAGCCCGGCCTTTTCTCCCGACGTGAAGTCGGCTTCACGCTGCGCGCGAATGTGGGGCTGACTTCACGCTCGGCGGGGCGCTGCCCGCGGGAAGCCGTCGCCTCCCGTCGTCACCTAAGCCGGGGCGCCGAATTGCTGATTCGGGGATGGCTCCGCGGCCAAGGGATCTGCGCCGAACCGGTTCGGTCCGTCGGTGCCCCTGTTGACGAAAAAAATGATGAGAACGATGGCGCCGATGATGGGGACCAAGCTGATCAGAACCCACCAACCCGTGCGGTCGATATCGTGCAGGCGGCGAACGGCGATCGCCCAGCTGGGAATGATGAAGGGGAGCGACAGAATGATGTTGACGGCCCGCGTGTGCAGCATCACGTTGCCGACGTTTCCGGCGATGGCGACGAGGGTGGTGAAGAGGACCCAATACCAGTATTCGGATCTGCAGGATCGATCGCTGAAGTTGAAGTATTTGGCGAATCCGGCCGAAATCGCTTGCCCGAAGCCCATCTCATCTCCCGCCGCCGATGGAAGAAAAATCGTACCACCGCAATGCCCGACCTGCGGTGCATATTTTTACCGGCGGATTCACCAGGCGCCGACCGAAACACGTTCTAGGGTGTGGCCCATGGGCAAATTCAGCAGGGCCGAAATCGAGCGAGCCGTCGAAAACTACACCGCCGTCGTCGAGGGGTGCAGCTCCTCGGGTGACTGGCGACCCTTCGCGGACCTCTTCACCGAGGACGTCGTCTACACCGAGCACCACTACGGCGTCTTCCACGGCCGCGAGGCGGTGCGGGACTGGATCGTCGCGGTGATGGCGCCGTTCCCGCACATGCGGTTTCCGAGCGACTGGATCGCCTACGACGACGACAACGACGCCGTCGTCGTCATGATCAGGAACCTGCTCGACCACCCGACCGACCCCAACGGCGAACCGTTCTGGTTCCCCAACTGGACCCGCCTCGTCTACGCCGGCGACGGACTGTTCTCCAGCGAGGAGGACATCTACAACCCCAACCGCGACGCCCCCGGTGTCGTGGCCGCGTGGCTGCGGGCCGGCGGGAAGCTGGAGTCCGACGAAATCCTGCAGCCCCAGAGATAACCCTCCGCTCCGAGTGTGCGATCCGCGACGCGTCATCGGCGTGTCGCGTCGCGGATTGCACACTCGCCGTTGCGGTTAGCGCGCGCCCGTCGGGCTGAGGCGATTCCGGCCTCGCGACCGGACCGCCGCCAGCGCCTGCTGCCACGCCAGCATGGTTGCCGCCTTGATGTTGGCCGGCTTGACGGCGTCGCGGGAGAGCAGCGCGGTGGCGGCCGCCTTCGTGCCGGGCGACGCCTTGGACATGTGGCCGGAGTCGAACGGTGGCTGTGGGTCGTATTCGATCGCGAGCTGGATTGCCTTGGCGCGGTTTTCGCCGGCGATCTGCCCGGCCAGCCACAGCGCGAGGTCCAGCCCGGCGGACACGCCCGCGCTGGTGACGACGTCGTCCTGGTGCACGATCCGCTCGTCGGCGACCGGGGTGACGCCGAACGCCTTCAGCGCGGAAAGGGTCACCCAGTGCGACGTCGCGCGCCGGCCCTCGAGCAGGCCGGCGGCCGCCAAGATCACCGAGCCCGAACACACCGACGTGGTCCACCTCGCGGTGCGGTGCGCGCGGCGCAGCCACTCCAGCAGCGCCTCGTCCCGCGCGTGCACCGGCGTCGACGGCCCGCCCGGAACCAAAATCACGTCGGGGGAAGGGGTTTCGGCCAGCGAGTGGGTGGCGCCGATCACCAGCACACCGGAATCGGCGGTGATCGGCCCGGTTTCGTGCCACACGAACCGGACGTCGGCGCCGGGCAGGTTGCGCAGCACCTCGTAGGGGCCGATCATGTCCAGCGCGGTGAATCCGGGGTAGGCGACGAACGCGATCTGGGTCATCGGGGGTGTCCTTTCTCAATCAGGCGAAAGCCTTGCGGTACTGATCCGGTGAGATGCCCATGCGCCGAACGAAGTTGCGCCGCATGGTTTCCGCGGTGCCGAACCCGCACCGGGCGGCGATCGCGACGACGGTGTCGTCGGTCTCCTCCAGCTGGCGGCGCGCGGCCTCGGTGCGGATGCGTTCGACGTAATGGCCGGGCGCCTCGCCGATCTCGTCGGTGAACACCCGCGTGAAATGGCGCGGGCTCATCGCCGCGCGGCGGGCCAGGCCCTCGACGCTGTGCGGCCCGCCCGGCTCGGCCTCGATGGCCTCCTGCACCCGGCGGATGGGCGCGCGCTTGGCGCGCGGCATCCACACCGGCGCCGCGAACTGCGTCTGCCCACCGGGGCGGCGCAGGTACAGGACGAGCCAGCGGGCCACCGTCTGCGCCACCTCGGTGCCGTGGTCGTCCTCGACCAGCGAGAGCGCGAGGTCGATCCCCGCGGTGACGCCCGCGGCCGTCCAGACCGTGTCCGAGCTGCGGACGAAGATCGGGTCCGGATCGACCTCGACGGCGGGGAACTCGCGGGCCAGCCGTCCGGCGAATGCCCAGTGCGTGGTGACCCGCAGGCCGTCGAGCAGCCCCGCCTCGGCGGCCAGGAACGCGCCGGTGCAGACGCTGACGACGCGGCGCGCGCTGCCGGTGACCCTCTTGATCCAGTCCACCAGCTCGGGATCCGACCGCGCGTCCTCGACACCGCCGCCGCCGGGCAGCACGACGGTGTCGAGGCGCTCGGTCGGGTCGGGCAGCGCCGCGGTCACGAAGGCCAGCCCGGTGGGCGTGGTGACCGGCCGGCCGCCCGCCGAGGCCAGCACCACGTCGTATCCGCCGCCGGTCAGCAGCGAGGCGCCGCTGAACACGTCGTGGGGTCCCACCACGTCGAGCGCCTGCACGCCGGGAAAGCCGACGATCACCACCTTGCGAACCATGGACTCAGTGTTCGCCACGCCCGGCCATGGCGTCTACGCCATGTACCCCACCAATTAGGACATGCCGACCTGGTCCGCGGCGGCTGCACGGGCCTTGGCAGACTGTGGCCATGGCACAGATAACCTTGCGTGGAAACCCGATCAACACCGTCGGCGAGCTTCCGGCCGTCGGGTCCCCGGCCCCGGCCTTCACCCTGACCGGCGCGGACCTGGGCGCGGTGAGCAGCGACCAGTTCAGCGGTAAGCCCGTCGTGCTGAACATCTTTCCGTCCATCGACACGCCGGTGTGCGCGGCCAGCGTGCGGACGTTCAACGAGCGCGCGGCGTCCGGCGGCGCGTCCGTGCTGTGCGTGTCGAACGACCTGCCGTTCGCGCAGGCGCGCTTTTGCGGCGCCGAGGGCATCGAGAACGTCAAGACGGGCTCGGCGTTCCGCGACAGCTTCGGCGAGGACTACGGCGTCACCATCGCCGACGGCCCGATGGCGGGGCTGCTGGCGCGCGCCGTCGTCGTGATCGGCGCCGACGGCAACGTCGCCTACACCGAGCTGGTGCCCGAGATCGCGCAGGAGCCCAACTACGACGCGGCGCTGGCCGCGGTGGGCGGCTAGGTCACAGCCCCAGCAGCCGCACCGACTCCGTCCGCATGTCCGCCTTGCGGACCTTACCGTTCGCCGTCATCGGGAACTCGTCGACGATGTGGACATAGCGCGGGATCTTGTAGTGCGCGAGCTTCCCGGCGCAGAACGCCCGCACGGCGCGGGCGTCCAGGGGTGGACGGTTGGGCCGCACCTTGATCCACGCGCACAGCTCCTCGCCGTACGTGTCGTCGGGAACGCCGATCACGTGCACGTCCTCGACGTCGGGATGGGCGTGGATGACGCCCTCGATCTCGCGTGGGTACACGTTTTCCCCGCCGCGGATGACCATGTCTTTGATGCGGCCGACGATCACGCAGTACCCGTCGTCCTGCATGGCCGCCAGATCACCGGTGTGCATCCAGCCCTCGTCGTCGATGACCGCGCGGGTCTTGTCGTCGTCGCGCCAATAGCCCAGCATCACCGAGTAGCCGCGGGTGCACAGCTCACCGGGCCGGCCGCGCTTGACCATCTCCCCGGTGTCCGGGTCGACGATCTTGATCTCGACGTGCGGATGCGCCCGTCCCACCGTGGCGGTGCGGCGGTGCAGGTCGTCGTCGATCAACGTCTGACATGACACGGGGGAGGTCTCGGTCATGCCGTAGGCGATCGCGATCTCGCGCATGTTCAGCTCGTCGACGCAGCGCTTCATGACCTCGACCGGGCATGGGGCGCCGGCCATGATCCCGGTGCGCAGCGACGACACGTCACGTCGGGCCAGGTGGGGGTGGCCGAGCAACGCGATGAACATGGTCGGCACGCCGTACAGGCCGGTGCAACGCTCGGATTCGATGGCCGCCAGCGTCGCGTCCGGGTCGAAGCCCGGCGCCGGAATCACCGTCGTGGCGCCGTGGGTGGTACAGCCGAGGCTGCCCATCACCATGCCGAAGCAGTGGTAGAAGGGCACCGGGACGCAGAGCCGGTCGCCCGCCCGCAGCCCGATGAGCTCGGTGGCGAAGAAGCCGTTGTTGACGATGTTGCGGTGCGACAGGGTGGCGGCTTTGGGCGAGCCGGTGGTGCCCGAGGTGTACTGGATGTTGATCGGGTCCGACGGCCGAAGTGTCGCCATCCGGGACCGCAGCTGTTCTTCGGACACGGCGTCGGCGCGCCTCAGCAGCCCGTCCCAATCGGCGGTCCCCACGAAAACGACTTCGGCCAGCCCGGGAACCTCGCACCGCACCCGGCCGATCAGGCTGGGATAGTCCGAAGACTTGAACGACGTCGCGGACACCAGCAGCCGGGCGCCCGAATGCCGCAGCACGTAGGACAACTCGTCGCTGCGGTAAGCGGGGTTGATCGGGACGAGGACGGCGCCGATCTTCGCCGTGGCGTATTGGAGGATCATCCACTCCGCGCAGTTGGGTGACCAGACGCCGACCCGGTCACCGCGCTGGATGCCGCTGGCCATCAACGCTCGTGCCAGGCGGTCGGTTTCGGCGTCCAGTTGCGTGTACGTCCAGCGCCGGCCGCTGGCGACATCGACCAGCGCCTCGGTCTCCGGGTGCGCGGACGCGGCGCGGGCGAAGTTCGCCCCGATGGTCTCGTCCAGCAGCGGCGTGTCGACCGGACCCGCATCGTAGGACCCGACGCCGCGGTACTTGCGGCGCAGGAGATCCTTCTGCACCTTCCCATTGGCGTTGCGCGGCAATCGATCCACCACGACCACCAGCCGAGGCCGCTTGTAGGCGGCCAGGTGTGCCCGGCAGTGCGACTCGATTTCGGCATCGGTCGGCGGGGCGGCGGGGTCCCGCGGCACCAGCAGTGCCAACGGCGTCTCGCCCCAGCGCGGGTCGGGCACCCCGATGACCGACGCCTCCGCCACCTTCGGGTGGGCCGCCAGGACGTTCTCCACTTCGGCGCTGTAGATGTTCTCGCCACCGGAGATGATCAGATCCTTCTTCCGGTCGACGACGTAGATGTAGCCGTCGCGGTCTTGCCGCACCAGGTCGCCGGAATGAAACCAACCGCCACGGAAGGCCTCCGCGGTCTCCTCGGGCTTGTTCCAGTACTCCCGCATGATCAACGGCCCGAGATACACGATCTCGCCCACCTCCCCGTGCGGGACGTCGCGCATCTCGTCGTCGACGATGCGTACGTCGACGTTGAGCATGGGGGTGCCCACCGAACCGATCTTGCGGACGGCGTCCTCACCCCGCAGCAGACAGGTTATGGGGCTGCACTCGGTCTGTCCGAACGCCGCGATGATCTCGGCCCCGGGGAATGCGTCGATCATGTTGCGCAACAGGGTTTCCGACGCGGGCGCCGCGCCCCACCAGACGCGGCGCAGCCCGCCGAGGTCCCGGGAGCGAAGGCCGGGCAGGGCGCAGACCAGCTGCCACTGGGCCGGCGTCATCCAACACGAGGTGACCCGTTCGCGGACGATCGTGGCGACGGTGGACTCGGCATCGAACCCGCGCGAGGGCGAAACGACGACCCGGCCACCGGTGAGGAACGCCGGCAGCATCCCGGACACGCCGGCGGTGTGGAACAGCGGCGCGAGCGCCATCCAGCAATCGTCGTCATCGCGGGGGCCGAGCGTGCCGATCACGCTCACGGCGTGCAGGTACAGGTTGCGGTGGGTGATCACCGCGCCCTTCGGGCGGCCCGTCGTCCCCGAGGTGTACATGATGAATGCGGGTGCGTCATCGTCGACCGCGGTGTCGATCGCGAGATCGCCCGCGGCGGCGGCGGTTTCGTCGAGGTCGCCGCCGATCGTCAGCACGGCGCGCACCGATGCCACGGTGGTGCACGCCCGCGCCACGGCGGAGGCGCACGCTTGGTCGACGACGACGGTGACCGCGCCGCTGTCGGCGAGCAGGTACGCGATCTCGTCGGGGACGAGGCGGAAATTGACGGGCACCGCGATGGCGCCCAGGCGCAGCGTGGCGAGCCAGGCCTCGATGAGCGCCAGGCTGTTCAGCCCCACGACGGCGACCCGATCGCCCCGGCCCACGCCGCTCGCCGACAGGGCATTGGCCGTTCGGGTGACGTTGTCGTTCATCTCGGCGAAGGTGCACCGGCGGTGCGGATCGACGAACGCGACCTCGTGCGGCCGGACCTGGGCGTGCCGCGCGAGGATGTCGCTCAGGGTTATGCCGGTACCGGCCAGGGTCCGCATCGTGCTTTACAGTCCCGCCCGGTCGGCCAGCAGCGCGCGGTTACCCGCGCTGCTGCCAAACAGCGCGGCGGTGGCCTTGGCCCGCCGGAAATGCAGGTGCAGGTCGTGCTCCCAGGTGAACGCGATGCCGCCGTGCAGCTGGATGGCGGAACCGGCGCACAGCGCGTAGGTGTCCGCGGCCTGCGCCTTCGCCAACGGCCCGGCGACGGCCAGCCCGTCGTCCCTGGCGGCGCTCATCGCGGCGAACATCACGGTCGCCCGGGTCGCGTCGATCTCGATCATCATGTCGGCGCAGGCGTGCTTGACCGCCTGGAACGAGCCGATGGGGCGATCGAATTGCCGTCGGGTCTTGGCGTATTCGACCGCCAGGTCGAGGCACGCCTCGGCGCCGCCGAGCATTTCGGCGGCCAGCAGCGTGCGGGCCACATCGAACACCCGGTGCACCTCTTGGGGAGGGCCCGCGGTCAGGGCTTCGGCCGGGGCGCCGCTCAGCCACAACGCGGCGACGGGCCGGGTGATGTCGAACGATGGCAGCCGCCGCACGGTGACGCCCGGGGCGTCGGCGGCCACGACGTGCAGGACGACCGCGCCGTCGGTTACCGCCGGCACCACGAAGAGATCGGCGACGTGACCGTGCAGCACCGCCGCGCACTCGCCGGTGAGCAGGATGCGACCGTCGCGGCGGTCGGCCCGCACCCTCACCCCGGACGGGTCGGAGTCGTCGGGTCCAGCGGCCGCCAACGCTCCCACCTTCTCCCCGGACAGCAGTCCGGGGAGAAGGCCCTTGCATTGCTCCTGGTCGCCCAGTCGCAGCACCGCGTCGATCGCAAACGTCGTCGCCGCGTAGGGCACCGGGGTGAGCGCCCGGCCGAGTTCGCGGAAAGCGATCGCCGTTTCCTCGAGCGTGGCGCCCGCTCCGCCGTACTCGGGTGGGGCGTGCAGCGCGGTCAGCTCCAGTTCGGTGCAAAGCCGTTGCCACAGCCCCTTGTCATGGCCGTCCGGGGTGGCGGCAACCTCGCGTACCCGCGAGGCGGGGGCCAGGTCGAAAAGAAAGCCGCGCAGCGATGCGCCGAAAACGTCCTGCTCCGTGCTGTAACGAAAGTCCATGTCACCGCTTCGATTCCGGACGCGGTTCCTTGGGCAGCCCCAGCAATTGTTCGCCGATCACGTTGCGCTGGATCTGTGAACTGCCCGCGTAGATGGTCGCCGCCCGCGCGTAGAGCAACTGGCCCATCCAGCAGGCGGGGGAGTTCGGGGTCCCCGCCTCGGGGACTAGCCGCGCCCCACCGTTGCCCGGGCCCTGCGGGCAAACCGCCTCGAGCCCAAGGATTTCGGCGGCCAGTTCGGTATACCGCCGGAAGTACTCGCTCCAGATGACCTTCGTGACGGCGGCCTCGGCCCCGGGCGCCTGTCCGCCCTGCGTCAGGGTGAGGGCACGATAGCCCCGATAGCGCATGATCGCCACCCGCGTGTAACACCACGCCAGCACGTCGCGGATGCGCGGGTCGGTGTGCAATCCACGCCGTCGGGCCAGTTCGCACAGCCGCTCCAGGTCTCGACCGAAATCAATTGCCGCCGTGGCAATTTGTGACCCGCGCTCGAAACCCAGCAGGGTCATCGCGGTCGACCACCCGGCACCGACCCCGCCGACGACGTTGACCGACGGGGTGTGCGCATCGGTGAAGAACACCTCGCAAAAGGAGGAGTGTCCGACCGCGTTGACGATCGGGCGCACCACGACGCCGGGCTGGTCCATGGGCACCAGCAGGAACGACAGGCCCCTGTGTTTGGGGGCGGCCGGGTCGGTGCGCGCAAGCAGGAAGATCCAGTTTGCGGTGGCCCCGGCCGATGTCCAGATCTTCTGGCCGTTGATCACCCACCGGTCACCGTCGAGTACGGCCCTGGTCCGCACGGCCGCCAGGTCGGAGCCGGCCTCGGGCTCGGAGAATCCCTGGCACCAGCGATCTTCACCGCTGAGGATGCGGGGCAGGAAGGTCTTCTTCTGCTCCTCGGAACCCAGGGCGATCAGCGTGTTGCCCAGCAGATCGATGCCGAGCAGGTCGTTTTCCGCCCGTTCTGGCGCGCCGGCCCGCGCGAACTCCTCGGCGAGCACCACCTGATCGATCGGGGAGAGGCCGCCGCCGCCGTACTCTTTGGGCCAGGACACGGCCACCAGGCCGCCCGCGGCAAGGCACTGCCGCCACTGCCGCGCGAACGCCTCTCGCTCGTCCTGGCCGAGGGCCCCAGGGCCCGCCCAGCCGGCCGGCAGGTGCGTGGCGAGAAACGCGCGGATCCGGTGGCGGAACGCTTCCGTTTCGGGCGGGTAGCTGACATCCATGCGCGCCACCCCCGTCACGGTCGGTGCTTTGCGGCGGGCAGGATGTCCGGCGCGGCGCGCCAGTCGTCGAGCCCGTGCTCGACCGTTCCGTAAGAGAGTTTCCCCCCGGTGATTTCGCCCCAGTGGGCATGATTGAGCTGGTGGATCTTGAAGCAGCCGTCCAGTGCGGTCGAAAAGCCCATGGCATCGACGGTTTGGTTCACCGATTCCTTGATGAGCAGCGCCGGCATCGTGGGTAGCTTCGCGATGCGCCGAGCGAATTCGATTGTGCTGTCGATTAATTCGGCATCGGGAAACACCTTGCTCACCATCCCGAGCGAATGCGCTTCGTCCGCGCCGATCGAGTCGCCGGTGAGCAGGAGTTCTTTGGCCTTGCGCGGCCCGAACTCCCACGGGTGACCGAAGTACTCGACCCCACACATCCCCAGCCTGGTCCCGACCACATCGGCGAACACCGTGTCCTGACCCGCGACGATCAGATCGCAGCACCAGGCCAGCATCAAGCCCGCGGACAGGACCGTCCCGTGTACCTGGGCGATGGTGATCTTCCGCAGGTTGCGCCACCTCTTGGTGTTCTCGAAGAAGTAGTGCCACTCCTGGCGGTTTCGCGACTCCACCCCGCCGAAGGTCCCGCCGTTGCACCGATAGGTGGGGTGACCGCCCGGGCCCGGCGAGCGCTCGCGAACGTCGTCGGCGGAGCCGAGGTCGTGTCCCGCGGAGAAGCAGGGCCCGGCGCCGCGCAAGATGACCACCCGAACGGTGTCATCGGCCTCGGCGCGTTCGAACGCGACGCCCAACTCGACGAGCATGCCGCGAGTCTGCGCGTTGCGCTGTTTGGGGCGATCCAGGGTGATCGCGGCGATCCGACCCTCGTCCAACGTCTCGTACCGGATGAAGGCGAAATCCTGCACAAACCGTTCATCGGGCGGGCGATCGACCGGACCGGTCCCGGTGACGCTCATGGCGGCTCCTCACTGCTCGCTGCGCGCTGCGCGGGCGACCTGTGCGAGGTTACGCGGCGATCACCCGATATGTCCATAACCAATACGCTTCTGTACAACGATAGATCATACGAATTCCCACGCAAAATGGGTCTTGTATGTTATGAAGTATCTTGCTAGTACTGTGGTATACCTACAGAGGACGCCGCCACGGCGCCGGACGATCCGGCCGGGCGCAACGAGGAAGGGTTCAACGTGGAGATCGGAATTTTTCTCATGCCCGCCCATCCGCCGGAGCGCTCCCTCTACGACGCGACCCAATGGGACCTCGACATCATCGAGCTGGCCGATCGGCTGGGCTACGTCGAGGCCTGGGTCGGCGAACACTTCACCGTGCCGTGGGAGCCGATCTGCGCGCCCGACCTGCTGTTGGCCCAGGCGTTGCTGCGCACCACCCGCATCAAGCTGGCTCCCGGCGCGCACCTGCTGCCCTACCACCACCCGGTCGAATTGGCCCATCGGGTGGCCTATTTCGACCACCTGGCCCAGGGCCGCTTCATGCTGGGAGTCGGGGCGAGCGGCATCCCGGGCGACTGGGCGCTCTATGACGTGGACGGAAAGAACGGCGAGCATCGCGAGATGACGCGTGAAGCGCTCGAAATCATGTTGCGCATCTGGACCGAGGACGAGCCCTGGGAACATCGCGGAAAGTACTGGAACGCCAACGGAATCGCGCCGATGTTCGAGGGCCTGATGAAGCGTCACATCAAGCCCTACCAGAAGCCTCATCCGCCCATCGGGGTCACCGGGTTCAGCGCGGGTTCGGAGACCCTGAAGCTGGCCGGCGAACGCGGTTATCTGCCAATGAGTTTGGACCTCAACACCGAATACGTTGCGACCCACTGGGACGCGGTGCTGGAAGGCGCCGAGCGATCCGGCCGGACGCCGGATCGCCGCGACTGGCGACTGGTGCGTGAAGTACTGGTGGCCGAGACGGACGAACAGGCGTTCCGGTATGCCGTCGACGGCACGATGGGCCGGGCCATGCGCGAATACGTGCTGCCGACCTTCCGCATGTTCGGCATGACCAAGTTCTACAAGCACAACCCGTCGGTGCCCGATGACGACGTGACCCCGGAATACCTCGCGGAGAACACCTTCGTGGTCGGGTCGGTGGACACGGTCGTCGACAAACTCGAGGCGACCTATGACCAGGTCGGTGGCTTCGGCCACCTCTTGGTGCTTGGATTCGACTACGTCGAGAACCCGGGCCCCTGGAAGGAGTCGTTGCGACTGCTGGCCGAGGAAGTCATGCCGAGACTCAACGCCCGCATCGCCAAGAAGCCCGCCGTCGCCATCGTCTAGCGTTCCGCGCTCGTGGGAAGGGACACCGAAATGGCGGTTCGTCAGGTCACCGTCGGCTATTCGGACGGGACGCACCGGGCGATGCCGGTGCGGCCGGATCAATCCATCCTCGAGGCCGCCGAGGAACACGGTGTGGCCATCGTCAACGAATGCCAGAGCGGGATCTGCGGCACCTGCGTCGCGACGTGCACCGCCGGGCGCTACCAGATGGGGCGCACCGAGGGGTTGTCCGACGTGGAGCGGGAGGCCCGCAAGATCCTGACGTGCCAGACGTTCGCGGACAGCGACTGCCGGATCGAACTGCAGTACCCGGCCGACGACAACGCGGCGCTGCTGGTCGCCGGCGAGGGCGTGGTGACCGGGATCGACCTGGTGTCACCCGGCACCGCCCTGCTGCGCGTGGACGTCTCCGCCATGGCGCCGGCCCCGAAATACAAGCCGGGCCAGTTCGCCCAGTTGCAGGTTCCCGGCACCACCGCGTGGCGCAACTATTCCTACGCCCACGCGAGCGGCGACGGGGCCGAATTGGAGTTCGTCATCCGGCTGCTGCCCGACGGGGAGATGTCGAACTACCTTCGCGACCGCGCCCGGCCCGGCGACCGCATCGCGCTGCGGGGCAGCAAAGGCAACTTCTACCTGCGCCCCGTCGTGCGGCCGGTCATCCTCGTCGCGGGCGGCACGGGTTTGTCGGCGATCCTGGCCATCGCCGAGAGCCTCGAGGGCGGGACGGCCCACCCCGTTCACCTGCTCTACGGAGTGACCTCGGTCGAAGACCTGTGCAAGCTCGACGAACTGAAGGCGCTGGAACGCCGCGTCGCGGGCTTGGAGCTGCACGTCATCGTCGCGCGCCCGGACGCCGAATGGGACGGGCGGACGGGGCTGGTCACCGATCTGCTGGACGAGCGGATGCTGGCCGGCGGCGACGCCGACGTCTACCTGTGCGGTCCCGGCGCGATGGTCGAAGCCACCCGAACCTGGCTGCAACGCAACGGCTTCCACCGCGTCGGGCTGTACCACGAGAAATTCGTGGCCAGCGGGGCCGCGCTGCGCCGCAACCCGGTCTTCCTCGACTACTCGAGTCTGGACCTGGCCGACGTCCGCCGCCGCGGCCGCGGTACGGCGGTGGTCATCGGCGGCAGCATCGCGGGCATCGCCGCGGCCAAGGTATGCAGTGAAACCTTCGAACGCGTCATCGTGCTGGAAATGGACGATCCGCACCGTCGCCGTGAGGGCAGGCCGGGCGCGGCGCAGGGCTGGCACCTCCATCACCTGCTGACCGCCGGCCAGATCGAGTTGGAGCGCTTCTTCCCCGGCATCGTCGACGACATGGTGCGCGAGGGAGCCTTCAAGGTCGACATGGCGGCCCAGTACCGGATCCGCTTGGGCGGCACCTGGAAGAAACCCGGGACGAGCGACATCGAGATCGTGTGCGCCGGACGTCCGCTGCTCGAATGGTGTGTGCGGCGCCGGCTGGACGACGAACCGAAAATCGACTTCCGCTACGAGTCGGAGGTCACCGACCTGGTGTTCGACCGCCACACCAACACCGTCGTCGGCGTCGCCGTGCCGGGTGACGGCGGCGGCCTCGAAATCGTGCCGGCCGAGTTCGTCGTGGACGCGTCGGGCAAGAACACCCGCGTGCCGGAGTTCTTGGAGCGCATCGGCATCGGGGCTCCCGAGGTGGAGCAGGACATCATCAACTGCTTCTACTCCACCATGCAGCACCGGGTTCCGCCGGAGCGGCAATGGCAGGACAAGGTGATGGTGATCTGCTACGCCTACCGGCCCTACGAGGACACCTACGCCGCGCAGTACTACACCGACAGCTCGCGCACCATCCTGTCCACGTCGTTGGTGGCGTACAACTGCTACTCGCCCCCACGCACCGCGCGGGAGTTCCGCGAGTTCGCCGACCTGATGCCGTCGCCGGTCATCGGGGAGAACATCGACGGGCTCGAGCCGGCCTCGCCGATCTACAACTTCCGATACCCCAACATGCTGCGTCTGCGCTACGAGAAGAAGCGAAACCTTCCGCGCGCGCTGGTGGCGGTGGGCGATGCCTACACGAGTGCCGACCCCGTCTCCGGGCTCGGTATGAGCTTGGCGCTCAAGGAAGTTCGCGAGATGCAGCTGCTGTTGGCCAAGTATCGTCCCGGGCACCGGGATCTGCCACGCCGGTACTATCGGTCCATCGCCAAGATGGCCGACACGGCCTGGTTCGTGATCCGCGAACAGAACCTGCGCTTCGACTGGATCAAGGACGTGGACAAGAAGCGCCCCTTTTATTTCCGGGCGCTCACCTGGTACATGGACCGGTTGTTGGAGTTGGTGCA
The DNA here is from genome assembly GCF_002086635.1 of Mycobacterium alsense. GTDB lineage: Bacteria > Actinomycetota > Actinomycetes > Mycobacteriales > Mycobacteriaceae > Mycobacterium > Mycobacterium alsense. The sequence goes on from NZ_MVHD01000016.1 coordinate 41,246, forward strand.
CGACGACCTCGACGCCTACCGCGAGTTTCTGGCCGTCGTGCACCTGGTCAAGCCGCCGATGGCGCTGATGAAGCCCGCGATCGCCCGCCGCGTCCTCGGCAAGTGGGCCCGCACCCGGTTGGCGGGGGAGAAGACGCTGATCGCCCGCAACTACGAAAACCGTTCGATACCGGCCGCCCCCGCGAGTCAACTCGTGGGCGCCGGCGCTTCGGACGGGCACTGAAACGACGCGCACCGCGAGAGAGAGGCCGACATGTCGCAGGTCCATAAGTCGCTGAGCTGCCGGGGCACCCGCATCCACGCCGTCGAGGAGGGCGAGGGACCGTTGGTGGTCTTGCTCCACGGGTTCCCGGAGTCCTGGTACTCGTGGCGCCGTCAGATCCCCGCGCTCGCCGGTGCCGGCTACCGCGTGGTGGCCATAGACCAGCGCGGCTACGGGCGCTCGTCGAAGTACCGTGTCCAAACCGCTTATCGCATCAAGGAATTGGTCGGCGACGTCGTCGGTGTCCTCGACGCCTACGGCGAGGACACCGCCGTCGTCATCGGTCACGACTGGGGCGCGCCGGTCGCGTGGACCTTCGCCTGGCTGCACCCGGAACGATGCGCCGGGGTGGTGGGCATCAGCGTTCCCTTCGCCGGGCGCGGCGTAATCGGCCTGCCGGGCAGTCCGTTCGGCGAGCACCGCCCCAACGACTACCACCTGCGACTCGCCGGCGAGGGCAGGGTCTGGTACCAGGACTACTTCTCCGCGCAGGACGGCATCATCGCCGAGATCGAAGAAGACGTGCGGGCGTGGCTACTCGGGCTGACGTACACGGTGTCCGGTGAGGGGATGATCGCGGCGACCAAGGCCGCCGTCGACGCCGGCGTCGACCTGGAGTCCATGGACCCGATCGACGTGATCCGCGCCGGCCCGCTCTGCATGGCCGCGGGCGCAAAGCTGAAGGACGCGTTCATCTATCCCGAGACGATGCCGGCCTGGTTCACCGACGCCGACCTCGATTTCTACGCCGGCGAGTTCGAGCGCTCCGGCTTCGGGGGGCCGCTGAGCTTCTATCACAACATCGACAACGACTGGCACGATCTGGCCGAGTACGAGGGCACGCCGCTCACCCCGCCCGCGATGTTCATCGGCGGCCAGTACGACGTCGGGACGACCTGGGGCGCCGAGGCCCTCGAGCGTGCCCACGAGCTCATGCCGAACTACCGCGGCACCCACATGATCGCCGACGTCGGGCACTGGATTCAGCAGGAAGCCCCCGAGGAGACCAACCGGCTCCTGCTCGATTTCCTTGGCGGGCTTGGTTAGTCGTATGGCAACACGATGAAGACCAGCGATGTCCGCGTGCGCCGCGCGATCACGGCGGTGGCCGCGGGGCAACCCGTCGTCCTCGCCGGTGACGCCGATGGCGACGGCCGTCTCGTCTTCGCGGCGGACGCCGCGACACCGCGGCTGGTCGCATTTGCCATCCGGCACACCTCGGGATACCTGCGGGTCGCGTTGCCGGGCTCCGAGTGCGAACGGCTGAACCTGCCTCCCATGTGCCACCACGACACGGCGCAGTGCGTGTCGGTCGACTGCCGCGGGACCGGAACCGGGATTTCGGCGCGGGATCGCGCGCGCACCATCGCCGCGCTCGCGTCGCCGGACAGTGCGGCCGCGGACTTCGTGCGCCCGGGTCACGTGCTTCCGGTGCGGGCCCGCGCCGACGGGGTGCTCGGGCGCGCGGCCGCCGCCGAGGCGGCCGTCGACTTGGCCGATCTCGCGGGACGGCCGCGCGCCGCGGCGCTCGGCGAAATCGTCTCCCGCCGAAGCCCCGCCAAGATGGCCCGCGGCGGTGAGCCGGTCGAATTCGCCGTCGAACACGGGCTGGCCGTCGTCTCGATCGCCGAACTCGTGGCGTATCGGCAACGCACCGAACCCCAGGTGCTCCGCGTGGCGGAATCGATGCTGCCCACCCGGGCCGGCGACTCGCGAGTCATCGGCTTTCGCGATGTGCACGGCCACGGTGAGCATTTGGCGGTGATCATCGGCGCGGCCGACGCCGGCGTGCCCGTTCCGCTGCACGTCCACATCGAGTGCCTGACCGGCGACGTCTTCGGCTCGCGCGCGTGCCGCTGCGGCGGGGAACTGCACGACGCGCTGGCGCGGATGTCGGCCCGGGGCAACGGTCTGGTCGTGTACCTGCGCCCGCCCGGACCGCCGCGCTCCTGCGGGCTGTACGCCCGGGGCGCGACCGGTGACCCGGTGTCGCACACCGTGGCATGGATCCTGCGCGACCTCGGGGTGTATGCCCTCAAGCTGTCCGACGCATCGCCGGGATTCGGCATCGTCTTGTTCGGAGCCATTCGGGAGCACGGCATAGCAGCCGACGCGTTGGCGGTTGCGGGTTGAGCCATCCGGACCTGGCGGGCAAGGCCGCGATCGTGACCGGGGCCGGGGCCGGCATCGGCCTCGCGGTCGCCGAGCGCCTCGTCACCGAGGGCTGCCACGTGCTCTGCGCCGACATCGACGGCGCCGCGGCCGATGCGGCCGCGGCGAAAATCGGTTGCGGCGCAATCGGTCACCGCGTCGACGTCAGCGACGAGGAGCAGGTCATCGGCATGGTCGAGGCGTGCGCCGGGGCATTCGGCGGGGTGGACAAGCTCGTCGCCAATGCGGGCATCGTCCACATGGCTCCGGTCATCGACACCACCGTCGAGGACTTCGACCGGGTCATGGCGGTCAACCTGCGCGGGGCGTGGCTATGCACCAAACACGCCGCGCCGAAGATGAACGAACGGGGCGGGGGAGCCATCGTCAACATGTCGTCGTTGGCGGGCCACGTCGGCGTGGGCGGCACGGGGGCATACGGCATGTCCAAAGCCGGGATCGGCCACCTGAGTCGCATCACCGCCGCGGAGTTGCGCGCGTCGAACATCCGCTCCAATGCCGTGCTGCCCGCGTTCGTCGACACACCGATGCAGCAGACGGCCATCACGATGTTCGACCAAGCGCTCGGTGAGGGCGGCGCGCGCGCGATGATCGCCCGCTTGCAGGGGCGCATGGCGACGCCGCAGGAGATGGCCGGCATCGTGGCTTTCCTGTTGTCCGACGATGCGGCGATGATCACCGGTACGACGCAGATCGCCGACGGCGGAACGATCGCCGCGCTCTGGTGACCCGCTAGCTGGTCAGGATGGACATCGCGATGGCGGTGATCTCGTCCTCGACCCCGGTGTAGCGCGTCAGATGCCATGTGCGAGCGACATCTTCGATGAAGCTGACCGCCGCCGCCACGAGCAGTCGCGCCTGGGCGACACCGGTCTCGGGGACCAGCTTTCCGATGAGGTCGATCCAGAGCGCCTCGCGGTCGGTTTGATTTCTGACGTATCCGTCGCGCACCTCGTCCGAGGCGTACGACAGTTCGGTGACACACGCGGCAACCAGATCAGGGGCGTCCAGACTGATCCGGACATGACCCTCGACGAGCCCGCGAAGGCGCGGCGCCGGTTGGTGACTCGCGCGCAACGCGCGGACGCACTCCAGGCTCCGCCACTCGTCGAGGCGGCGGATGAGCGCGTCGAGGATGGCCTGCTTGGACGAGAACGAGCGATACAGCCCGGGGCCCGCGATTCCTGCCCCCTTCCCGATTTCGCTGGTGCTCACCGCGGGATAACCACGCGCACGGAACAGTCGCGCGCCCGCGGCCAGCAGCGTTTCGTACCGGGAGAACAGCACGCCGTCCTCGTCGCGCGTGTCGGCATCGGTCGGGACGGGCTGCAACTCGGCGACGGGCGGCGTCCTCGCCGCGGCCAGGCACGCCCGGTGCAGGCGCTCCTTGAGTTCGTCAGCCGGAAGGGTCAGGCCATGCCGCCCCAGGCTGGTCAGCGTGCTGGACACCGCCCACGCCCGCAATTCCGAGTGCTGCGGGCTCAGCCCGGGCACCTCCAGGACCACGCTGTCGCGCATGCCGGCGACGATCGCGTTGATTCGGCGCCGGACTTCCGCGCGGTCGCTGTCGTTGAGGTAACGGGCCTCGCGCTGCCACAACACCGTCAGGGCCCGAGACGCGATGGCCGCGGCGATCAACTCCGGTAGCTCGACGTTCAGCGGCCGGGGCGTCGCCTCCGTCCGGCCGTCGGTGAGGCGACGCGCGCTCTGGTATTGATCCTGGCCCGTTCGGATCGCTTCGGCGAGCAGCGCCTGCTTGTTGTCGTAATGGCGATACAACGCGCGGGCGGTGACCCCTGCCGCCTCGGCGATGTCCTCCAACTTGACCGAATGGAACCCGCGCTCGATGAAGAGCCCGACGGCCTGCTCCAGGATCTGCTTCTTTCGGTCCTTCGGCCGGCGCTTAACGGGTTGGGCCGGGGTCGCGACGGTCTCCATCGACTCGAATCCCCTTCCTGCGCACCGGAACCACAAATCCTGCCAGAAGCCTCACCTAGAGCTTCATTCCACTCTGCCCCTCGAAGTCCGCGAGGTCGAAGTAGTCGCTGAAGCGCCTGATCTTGCCATTCTCGACCTCGAACACGCCGGTCACCGGCAGCACGACCTTGCGCCCGTCGTTCATGGTGAAGCGATCGATGCGCTCGACGAGCACCCGACCGGGCTCGGCGGCCAACGTCAGGATATCGAGCCTGGCGTCGCTGAACGCGTCCAGAAACGCCCGAAAGATCGCGCGGATGCCGGCGATGCCGACGATCGGCTCGACCGGCACGTTGTGGTAGACCGCTTCGTCCGCGAAGCCGCCGCAGATGGCGTCGAGGTCGCGCCCCTGCCAGGACCCGAGGAAGTCGCGGACGACCCTCTCGCTGGCTTGCTTGGTATCGGTCATGCCAACAGTTCCTCCTCAGGTGACCAGACGACTCGGGCGGGCACCTGCTAGCCGATATTACAGTACTAGCAAGATACATCATCGTCCATAAATGGCTAGTTTCTTGGCTATTTACGGTTCGACTCCCCGCCTGAATGCGTATCCGCTATGGACATGAGGCCCCCGGCCCGCGTACCCTCGCGGATATCGTTCGTCCACTTCGACCCATCCGGGGGGCAGCGTGAGCAACTCCAGCCTCGCGGTCGAGCGGGCGATTTTTCCCGTCGGCAGGCCGGTCCGGGCGATGGGCGAGTTCTTCGCGATGGCCCTCGACACGTTCGTGTCGATGTTCAGGCCGCCGTTCGCGTGGCGTGAATACCTGTCCCAGTGCTGGTTCGTGGCGCGGGTGTCCACCCTGCCGGGAGTGTTGATGACGATCCCGTGGGCGGTGATTTCGGGCTTTCTCTTCAATGTCCTGCTGACCGACATCGGTGCCGCGGACTTCTCCGGCACCGGCTGCGCGGTCTTCACCGTGGACCAGAGCGCCCCGATCGTCACGGTCCTGGTGGTGGCGGGCGCGGGCGCCACCGCCATGTGTGCCGACTTGGGCGCACGCACCATCCGTGAGGAACTCGACGCGCTGCGGGTCATGGGCATCAACCCGATTCAGGCCCTGGCGGTTCCCCGCGTGCTGGCGGCCACCACGGTCTCGCTTGCCCTGAGTTCGGTGGTGACCGCGGCCGGTCTGATCGGCGCGTTTTTTTGCTCCGTCTTCCTCATGCACGTTTCGGCCGGGGCCTGGGTGACCGGCCTCACCACGCTCACCCACACGATCGACGTCGTCATTTCGATGATCAAGGCGACGTTGTTCGGGCTGATGGCCGGACTGATCGCCTGTTACAAGGGCATGTCCGTCGGCGGTGGCCCGGCCGGCGTCGGCAGGGCGGTCAACGAAACCGTGGTGTTTGCGTTCATCGTCTTGTTCGTGATCAACATCATCGTCACCGCCGTCGGAATGCCGCTCATGGTGTCTTGAGGTGAATCCATGACAGCGATGAAAACCCTTGCCCGCGAATGGAATCAGCTGGGATCGCAGATGCGGTTCTACATCACCACCGTGGCCGGGATTCCGGACGCGATCATCCACTACCGCAGCGAGCTGCTACGGGTGATCGCGCAAATGGGGTTCGGGGTCGGGACGCTCGCCGTGATCGGCGGGACGGTGGTCATCGTCGGGTTCCTGGCCATGACCACCGGCGCAATCGTGGCGGTGCAGGGCTACAACCAGTTCGCCTCGGTCGGCGTGGAGGCGTTGACCGGCTTCGCGTCGGCCTTCTTCAATACCCGGGAGATCCAGCCGGGAACGGTGATGGTCGCGCTGGCCGCCACCGTGGGTGCCGGCGCCACGGCGCAGCTTGGCGCCATGCGGATCAACGAGGAAATCGACGCGCTGGAGGTGATCGGTATCCGCAGCGTCAGCTACCTGGCGAGCACCCGGGTGCTGGCGGGAGTGGTTGTGGCCGTGCCGCTTTTCTGCGTGGGCCTCATGACCGCCTACCTGGCCGCCCGCGTCGGCACCACGGCGGTCTACGGGCAGGGATCCGGTGTGTACGACCACTACTTCAATACGTTCCTCCGCCCGAGCGACGTGCTCTGGTCGTCGGCCGAAGTCATCGTGGTCGCGCTGATGATCATGCTGTTGTGCACCTACTACGGCTACATGGCGCACGGCGGCCCCGCCGGGGTCGGCGAGGCCGTCGGCCGGGCGGTGCGCGCCTCGATGGTTGTCGCGTCGGTCGCGATAGTCATCATGACGCTGGCCATTTATGGGCGGTCTCCCGACTTTCATTTGGCGAGCTAGTGTCATGAGTCCCGGGCCGGAAAGACATCGTCTGCACGACGCGTGGTGGACGCTGATCCTGTTCGCGGCGATCGGGGTGGCCGTCCTGGTGACGGCGATGTCGTTCACCGGCAGCTTGCGGTCCTATGCGCCGGTCACGCTGACCTCCGATCGCTCCGGCCTGGTGATGGACCCCGGCGCCAAGGTCATGCTGCGCGGTGTGCAGGTGGGCCGCGTCGGTCAGATCGGCGACGACAAGGATGCCGCGCGCCTGAAACTGGAGATCGACACCGATTCGCTCCGGTACATCCCGGCCAACGTCGAGGCAAAGATCAGTGCCACCACCGCTTTCGGCGCCAAGTTCGTCGAGCTGGTGTATCCGCCGAACCCGAGTCCGCAGCGGCTGGCCGCCGGCGCGGTGCTGCATTCGAAGAACGTCAGCACGGAGATCAACACGGTCTTCCAAAACGTCGTCGATCTACTCGACATGATCGACCCGCTGAAGCTGAATTCGGTGCTGACGGCGGTGGCCGACGGGGTGCGCGGGCAGGGCGAACGGATCGGGGAGGCGACCACCGCCGCCAACCAGGTTCTGGTGGCACTGAACGCGCGCAGCGACGCCTTTCGCCGGGACTTGCACTCCGTCAAGGGCTTCAACGAGGCCTATGACGCGGCGGCCGCGGACATCGTGAAGATCCTGGACGCCGCCAGTACCACCAGCCGCACCATCGTCGACCATTCCAAGGCGCTGGATGCGTTGCTGCTCAACGTGATCGGCTTGTCAAAATCGGGGACCAACCTGATCGGTACCAGCCGGGACAATCTCGCCGCGGCGGTCAACATCCTGGAACCCACCACCGCCCTCTTGCTCAAGTACAACCCCGAGTACACCTGCTTTTTGCAGGGCGCCAAGTGGTATCTGGACAACGGCGGGTATTCGGCGTGGGGCGGTGCCGACGGCCGCACGCTGCAACTCGATGTCGGCCTGTTGCTGGGCAACGACCCCTACGCGTATCCGGACAACCTGCCACGCGTCGCGGCCAAGGGCGGCCCCGGCGGAAGACCCGGGTGCGGGTCGCTGCCCGACGCCACCAAAAACTTTCCGGTGCGCGAACTCATCACCGACACGGGGTGGGGAACCGGGCTCGATATCCGGCCCAATCCCGGCATCGGCCATCCGTGCTGGGTCGACTACCTTCCGGTGACCCGCGCGCTCCCTCAGCCGCCCAGCGTCCGCCAGTGCATTCCCGGGCCGGCGGTCGGGCCCAGCCCCGGGGGGCCGCCGTACGGGGCGGCGCAGTACGGGCCCGGCGGGGTCCCGCTCTGGCCGGGGGTTCCGCCGGCCACGCCCGCCCCGTCTGCGCCGCAACGGACGGATCCGGCTCCACCGCAAGGGGATTCACCGCCACCCTGATACGTGCGGACCCGTTTGGCGACCGTCGGAACTTTACACACGCAGGAGAGCGACCATGAGAGAAGACTTGCGGGGCATCGGTATGCGCCTCGGCAGCTTCCTTGTGGTTTGTCTGCTGACCGCGTTCTTGCTCTTCGCCGTTTTCGGAGAGCTGCGGTTCGGCGACGGCAAGAGGTACTACGCCGAATTCACCAACGTCTCCAATCTGAGGGAGGGCAAGCTGGTCCGGATCGCCGGGGTCGAGGTCGGCAAGATCAGGAAGATCTCCATCAACCCGGACGCGACCGTGCGGGTCGAGTTCACCGCCGACGACTCCGTCACCCTCACCGAGGGAACCCAGGCGGTGATCCGCTATGACAACCTGTTCGGCGACCGCTACCTGGCGCTCGAGGAGGGGGCCGGCGGGCTCCGCACCCTTGCCCCGGGTCAAACGATTCCACTCGCCCGCACCAAACCGGCGCTGGATTTGGACGCCCTCATCGGCGGCTTCCGGCCGCTGTTTCGCGCGCTGAACCCGGATCAGGTCAACGCGCTGAGCGAACAACTGCTGCAGGCGTTTCAAGGACAGGGCGCCACCATCGGGTCGTTCCTGGAACAGGCTGCGGCGGTGACCAATACGCTTGCCGACCGCGATCAGCTGATCGGACAGGTCGTCAACAACCTCAACGTGGTGCTGGGCTCGCTGGGCGGCCAAAGCGATCGGCTGGACAAAGCGGTGGTGTCGCTGTCGGAGCTGATTCACGGGCTCGCCGAACGCAAGGCCGACATCGCCAACGCGGTGGCCTACACCAACGCGGCGGCCGGCTCGGTCGCCGACCTGCTGTCGCAGGCCCGGGCCCCGTTCGCGAAGGTGGTGCACGAGACCGACCGCGTCGCGAGCGTCGCACTCTCCGACCGCGAGTACCTCGACAACCTGCTCAACACGCTGCCGGACAAGTACCAGGCCCTGGTCCGCCAGGGCATGTATGGCGACTTCTTCGCCTTCTACCTCTGCGACGTCGTGCTCAAGGTCAACGGCAAGGGCGGTCAGCCGGTGTACATCAAGGTGGCCGGCCAGGCCACGGGACGGTGCGCTCCGAAGTGAAATCGTTCTCCGAACGCAACCCGATGATCGTCGGCTCCGTCGGCGTGGTGGCCGTGGCGGCGGTGGTGTTTACCACCCTGGAATACCAGAAGCTGCCAATTTTCAACCGGGGCACCGACGTTGGCGCCTATTTCGCCGACGTCGGCGGCCTGCGAACGGGAAACACCGTCGAGGTCTCCGGCTACCCGGTGGGCAAGGTGTCCGGCATCGAACTCGACGGCCCCGGCGTGCTGGTCAAGTTCACGGTCGGTGAGAACGTCCGGCTCGGGAACCGCACCGAGGCCGCCATCAAGACCAAGGGGCTGTTGGGCAGCAAGTTCCTCGACGTGACCCCGCGCGGGGAGGGCACACTGCGGGGCCCCATCCCGATCGAGCGGACCATCTCGCCGTACCAGCTGCCCGACGCGCTCGGCGACCTGGCCGCCACGATCAGCGGGCTGAACACCGACCGGCTGTCCGAATCGATGGCCACCCTTGCGCAAACCTTCGCCAACACACCGGCGGACCTCAGGAACGCCGTACAGGGCGTCGCCCGGCTCGCGCAGACCCTCGACGACCGCGACGCCCAGCTGCGTGGCCTGCTGGACAACGCGGCCAGGGCGACCGGCGTGCTGGCCGGGCGCACCGACCAGATCGTCGGCCTGGTGCGCGACACCAATGCGCTGCTGGCGCAGCTGCGAACGCAAAGCGCCGCCCTGGATCAGATCTGGGGCAACATCTCGGCGACTGCGCGGCAGCTGCAGGGCCTCATCGCCGAGAACCGGCAACAACTGCGCCCGGCGCTCGACAAGCTCAACGGGGTGCTGGACATCGTCGCAAACCGCAAGGAACGGCTGCAGAAGGCCATCCCGATGATCAACACCTACGTCATGTCGCTGGGCGAGTCGCTGTCGTCCGGCCCCTTTTTCAAGGCGTACGTGGTGAATCTGCTGCCGGGGCAGTTCGTTCAACCGTTCGTCAGCGCCGCGTTCTCGGACCTGGGGCTGGACCCGGCCACGTTGCTGCCGTCGCAGCTGACCGATACCCAAACCGGCCAGTCCGGCACCCCGCCATTGCCCATGCCATACCCCCGCACCGGCCAGGGTGGCCCACCACGGACGAACCTGCCGGACGCGATCACCGGCAACCCCGGCGATCCGCGCTATCCGTACCGGCCCGAGCCGCCGGCACCCGCGCCCGGGGGGCCACCGCCCGGACCACCCGCACAGCAGCCCGGAGGCCAACGGTGACAACGAGACTCCGACGCGCGCGGACGGTGCTGGCGACCGCCCTCGCCCTGGTGCTCGTGGCGGGGGTGATCGTCGCGATGCGCGCCTCCGACGCGGCCGAGCGCACCACCGTGGTCGCCTACTTCGACAACAGCAACGGCGTGTTCGCCGGCGATGAGGTGCGCATCCGCGGCGTGCCGGTGGGCAAGATCGTCAAAATCGAACCGCAGCCGCTGAGATCCAAGGTTTCGTTCTGGTTCGACCGCAGGTACAAAGTGCCCGCAGACGCAAGGGCCGCGATTCTGTCGCCGCAGCTGGTGACGGGCCGGGCGATTCAACTCACGCCGCCCTACACCGGCGGGCCCGTCATGCGGGACGGCGCAGTCATCCCGCAGGACCGCACCGCGGTGCCCGTCGAATGGGACGACCTGCGGGTTCAGCTTCAGCGGCTGACCGAGTTGCTCAAGCCCACCCAGCCCGGCGGCGTCAGCACGTTGGGCTCACTGATCAACACCGCGGCCGACAACCTGCGTGGGCAGGGCCCCACCATCCGCGACGCCATTATCAAGCTGTCCCGGACGGTTTCGGCGCTCGGCGACCACAGCGACGACATCTTCGCCACGATCAGGAACCTGTCGACGCTGGTGCAGGCCCTGCACGACAGCGCGGATCTGCTCGAGCGGCTCAACCGCAACCTGGAGGCGGTGTCGTCGGTGCTCGCCGACGACCCGAACAAGATCGCTCGGGCGGCCGAGGAGCTGAACGGGGTCGTCGCCAACGTGCAGGGCTTCGCCGCGGAAAACCGCGAGGCGCTGGGCACGACGGCCGACAAACTCACCTCGATCAGCAAGGCGCTGGTCGACAGCCTGGACGACATCAAGCAGACGCTGCACATCGCGCCGACGGTGTTGCAGAACTTCAACAACATCTACGAACCCGCCAACGGCGCGCTGACCGGCGCGCTGGCCGCCAACAACCTGGCCAATCCCATCGCGTTCCTCTGTGGGGCGGTGCAGGCCGCCTCGCGGCTGGGCGGCGAGCAGGCCGCAAAGCTGTGCGTGCAGTACCTGGCGCCGATCTTCAAAAACCGCCAATACAACTTTCCCCCGATCGGCGAGAACCTCTTCGTCGGTGCGCAGGCCCGGCCCAACGAGGTCACCTACAGCGAGGACTGGATGCGGCCCGACCACGTCCCGCCGGCGCCGGATGCACCGCCACCGCCCAGCGGTGCCCCGGCCGCGCCGGCGGTCACCACCGACCCCGCGGCCGGCCTGTCCGGCATGATGCAGCCCCCGACGGGCGGCCCGTGATGACCCGCCGATGGCGCTGGGCGGCAACGCTGTTCGTGGTCGCGGTCGGGCTATCGGGCTGCGGCTGGCGAGGACTGAATTCGCTGCCGCTGCCCGGGACCGAGGGCAACGGGGCGGGATCCTTCGAGATCCAGGCGCAGATGCCCGACGTCAACAACATCCAGCCGAACTCGCGGGTGCGCGTCGCCGACGTGACGATCGGCCACGTGACGAAAATCGAACGCCAGGGCTGGCACGCGCTGGTGACCATGCGGCTCAACGGCGACGTCGACCTACCCGCGAACGCGACGGCCAAGATCGGCACGACCAGCCTGCTCGGCTCGTACCACATCGAGCTGGCGCCGCCCAGATCCGAAGCGCCGCAGGGCAAGCTGCGTGACCACTCGCTCATCGCGCTGTCGCGCGGGGGCGCCTACCCGAGCACCGAACAGACGTTGGCGGCATTGTCGCTGGTCCTCAACGGCGGCGGACTGGGCCAAATCCAGGACATCACCGAGGCCTTCAGCACCGCATTCCGCGGCCGCGAGCAGGACCTGAGAAGCCTGATCGGGCAGCTGGACCGGTTCACCGCAACGCTCAACGACCAGAAGGGCGACATCATCGCGGCCACCGAGAGCTTGAACCACCTCGTCGGCAAGTTCGCCCAACAGCGACCGGTGCTGGACCGGGCGCTCGCGACCATTCCCGACGCGCTCGCGGTGCTCGACGACGAGCGGGATCAACTCGTCGAGGCGGCCGATCAACTGAGCAAATTCAGCGCCCTGACCGCCGATTCGGTCAACAAGACCAAGGACAACCTGGTCGAGGAACTGAGGCAACTGGGGCCGGTGCTGGATTCGCTGGCCAACGCCGGGCCCAGCCTTACCCGATCGCTGAGCCTGCTGGCCACCTTCCCGTTTCCCAACGAAACGTTCGAGAACTTCCAACGCGGCGACTACGCCAACCTGACGGCGATCGTCGACCTCACCCTCAGCCGAATCGACCAAGGAATATTCACCGGCACCCGATGGGAGTGCCACCTCACCGAGTTGGAGCTGCAATGGGGCCGCACCATCGGTCAGTACCCCAGCCCGTGCACCGCTCGCGGCCCGCACGGGACCCCCGGCAACCCGCTGACCACCCCCTACCGCGCGGATCAGGGGCCATAGATGCATTTACCCCGACGAATCATCCTGCAGCTGGGTGTCTTTGGTGCGATCGCGCTGCTCGCGCTGACGGTGACGTTCCTGCACTTCGTGAAACTACCGGCCATGCTTCTCGGCGTCGGGCGCTACACGGTGCGCGTGGAGCTGCCGCAGGCCGCCGGGCTGTACGGAACCGGCAACGTCACCTACCGCGGCTCCGAAGTCGGCCGGGTCGAATCCGTGCGCCTGACCGACACCGGCGTCGAAGCCGTGCTCTCCCTGAAATCGGGCATCGACATCCCGTCGGACCTCCGTGCCGAGGTGCACAGTCAGACGGCGATCGGTGAGACGTACGTTGCGCTGTTGCCGCGCAACGGCACGTCGCCACCGCTGCACGACGGCGACGTGATCCCGCTGGCCAATACCTCCGTGCCGCCCGACATCAACGAACTGCTCGGTGCCGCAAATACCGCCCTGGCCGCGATACCTCGCGACAACCTGCGGACGGTCATCAACGAGTCGTACACCGCGGTGGGCGGGCTCGGCCCCGAATTGTCCCGCCTCGTCGCGGGTTCGTCCAAGCTGGCGATCGACGCACGCGAAAACCTCGACCCGCTGGTGGCCCTGATCGACCAGGCCCAGCCGGTCCTCGACTCGCAGGCGCACAGCGCGGATGCCATCGCGGGGTGGGCGGCGCACCTGGCCACCGTCACCACCGAATTGCGGGCCCATGACGGCGCCGTCGCCGGCACCATCGACAAAGCCGGACCCGCACTCGCCGAAGCGAGCGGGCTGATCGAGCGGCTGCGACCCACGTTGCCGCTCCTGCTGGCCAACCTCGTCAGCGTCGGCCAGGTCGCGCTCACCTACCAGAACGACATCGAACAGCTGCTGGTGGTGTTCCCCATGGCCGTCGCCGCCGACCAGGCGGGCATCGTCGCCAATCTGAACACCAAGCAGGCGTACCGCGGTCAGTACCTGAGCTTCAACCTCAACCTCAACCTCCCGCCGCCGTGCACCACCGGGTTCCTGCCGGCCCAGCAGCAGCGCGTCCCCTCGCTCGAGGACTACCCGAACCGCCCGGGCGGCGACCTGTATTGCCGGGTGCCGCAGGACTCCTGGCTCAACGTGCGTGGCGCGCGCAACACCCCGTGCGAAACCGTGCCCGGCAAGCGCGCGCCCACCGTGAAGATGTGCGAGAGCGACGAGCACTACGTGCCACTCAACGACGGCTCCAACTGGAAGGGCGACCCCAACGCCACCCTGTCCGGTCAGGACATCCCACAGCCGCCGCCCCTACCCCTCGCCGACTATGACCCGGCGACCGGAACCTATACGGCTCCCGACGGACACCGATACACCCGCTCGGACCTGGGTCAGGCCGCGCCGAAAGACAAGACATGGCAAGCGATGTTGCTGCCGCCGGGCGGCTGAGCATGACCGCGGATCTCTTGGTCGCGATGGGATGGAGGACGGTATGACGGTAACCGCTGACACCGAAGCGCGGGTGGACGACGCCCGCGTTGACCCGGAGGCGCCCGCGGCGCGGGGCGGGCGGCGCGCGTCCACACGGCGGCGCGCGGCGACCTTGTGCCTGGCGGCCATCCTCGCACTGGCGGCGCCCGTGGGGTGGTTCGGATTTCGCGTCCACCAGCTGCAGGAGGCGCAGGCCCGACGGAATCAGTTCCTACAGGTGGCCCGGCAGGGCGCGCTGAACTTGACGACGATCGACTGGCAGCACGCCGACGCCGACGTGCACCGCATTCTGGACGGGGCGACGGGAGACTTCTACAACGACTTCGCCAGGCGCGCGCAGCCGTTCATCGAGGTGCTCAAGCAAGCCAAGGCGACCACGGTGGGCTCGATCACCGAGGCCGGGCTGGAATCCGAGACCGCCGACACGGCCCAGGTCCTGGTCGCGGTGTCCGTACGGACCTCGACCGCCGCCGAGTCGGACCAGGCGCCGCGCGCATGGCGGATGCGCGTCTCCGTGCAACGGGCCGGGGGGCAAGTGAAGGTTTCCGACGTCAGGTTCGTGCCGTGAGCGCGGGCGGGTCGCCCCGCGCGGGCGAGTGCGGTGACACCGAAACGGCGGCAAAGGCATCCGCCGAGTCGGTCAAACCTCGTCGCCACATCCGCCGGCAGCGGATCATCACCTACGTGCTTCCGGGCGTCCTGGCGCTGCTGTTGGCGTGTGCCGCGGGCTTTTTGAAGTGGCAGGAGTCCTCGGCGCGAGGCGCCGACACCGCCCGTGCGGAATCGGTGCGGGCCGCCACCGATGCCACCGTCGCGCTGCTGTCATATCGACCCGACACGGTGGAGAAGGACCTGGAGGCGGCGCGGAGCAGACTGACCGGCCCGTTTCTCGACGCGTACACGAAGCTGACCCACGAGGTGGTGATCCCAGGAGCGAAGCAGAAGCAGATCTCCGCCGTCGCGAGCATCCCCGCCGCCGCCTCGACGTCGGCTTCGGCCCGCCACGCCGTCGTCCTGCTCTTCGTGAACCAGACCATCGTCGTCGGTCACGACGCCCCGACGAGCACCGCGTCCAGCGTGCGGGTCACCCTCGACAAGGTCGACGACCGTTGGCTGGTCTCGCAATTCGACCCCGTGTGAGCAAAGGAGAACCGGGATGCGACGTCGATCGGTGACCGTGTCAGCATTGCTCGCCTGGTCAGCCTGCGCGGCGCTGGGGGAGCCCACGGCGCTCGCCGACAACAAGCGCCTCAACGACGGCGTGGTCGCCAACGTCTACACCGTCCAGCATCAGGCCGGCTGCACCAACGACGTCAAGATCAACCCGCAACTGCGGCTGGCGGCCCAACGGCACACCCTCGATGTGCTGAATCACCGAGACCTCGACGGCGACGTCGGTTCCGACGGCTCGACGGCGCAGGACCGCGCCGACGCGGCGGGCTTTTCCGGCCGGGTCGCCGAAACCGTGGCGATCAACCCCGCCATGGCGATCAGCGGCATCGACCTGCTCAACCGGTGGTATTACGACCCGGCGGATTTCGCGATCATGTCGGACTGCGCCAATAGCCAAATCGGGGTGTGGTCGGAGAACAGCCCCGATCGCACCGTCGTGGTGGCCGTGTACGGGCAGCCGGATCGGCCGGATCCGCCACCGCCGAAGCCACCGCAGCCGGGGCCCGCGTCAACGGTGGCCCTACCGGACAACGTTCCGATCGACCCCAGCCCCGACTACGACGCCAGTGACGAGGTCGAATTCGGCATCAGTTGGCTCCCATGGATTCTGCGCGGGGTGTACCCGCCGCCGGGCATGCCGCCGCAGTAGGCGAACTTGCGGCGCGTGTCGATTCGGTGCGACTATTCGCCCGGTTGGTAGTGCGCGGCCGAGTTCCGCAACTGCCAGAGCTGGGCGGGACACAGGAGGTTAACCGCATACGAGACAAGGTAATTGGCCGCGGTCTCGTCATTGGGCGTCACCGTGTCCTTCACCCCACCCAACAGCTCCGGGTAGCCCTCGCCCGCGGTGACCCTGTCGCAGATCCCGCGGCCGTAGCCCAGCGCGTCATTGTTCGGGAAGTCGTAATGTCGCCGCACCGTCACGTCATAGAGGTACTCGACTTCGGGCGCAGGAGCGGCAACCGCACGCGGCGCCGGAATCGCGCCGGCAACGGCGGCGGTCATGATCAGGACGACCGGCCACCCGCGTCCCTTCGCCGCATACCACCGGCGGCCGGGGAAAGGGCCGATGTCTTTCATGGGCTGCTCCGTTTGTCGCCTGGCGGATAAGGGATTATCTCCCGACATCGCCACCCGGCGCCAGATCGAATTCATCTGCGAATCAAGACCATTAGCACCCATGGGCCGGCCCAAGGCGATCGACCGTGCCGGCCAGCACGTCGCGGCAGCCCGCCCACATCCGCTTGATGATGTCGGCGGCCGGTGGCAGGTCGTCGATCCGGCCGGCCACCTGGCCGGTGTTGGCGACGCTGGCGTCCATGTCGCCGTCGAAGTAGAGCCGCTGCACGCGCTGCAGGGCCGCGCCGCCCGACTCGGACGACGTCCCGAAGGACCCGGTGCGGTCCAGCTTTTCGGCGGCCGGGGTGCGGATCACTCGCATCATGCGCTTGCCGTCGAGGGGCAGCAGCACCGTCGACGTCTCGTCGGCGCCGACGACCGCCTGTTTGAGGTTGCCGTGCACCGGCGACTCCGCCGAGGCCATCAGCCGGGTGCCCATCTGCACACCCTCGGCGCCGAGGACCAGTGCGGCGGCCATGGACGCGGCGTCGCAGATCCCGCCCGCCGCCACGATGGGCACGTCGACGTGGGCGGCGACCAGGGGCAGCAGCACCATCGTCGAGGCGCCGAACCGGTTCTTGAACCCGCCGCCCTCGACGCCCTCGACGACGAGCCCGTCGACGCCGGCGTCGACGGCCTTCCTCGCGGCGGCCAGCGTGCCCACCACGTGGAAGACGGTGATGCCCGCATCGTGCAGCCGGTCGGTGAACAGCTTCGGGTCTCCCGCCGAGGTGGTGACGAACCGGATGCCGCTGGCGACAAGGAGATCGATTACGGCCGGGTCGCGGTTGAACAGCAGCGCGATGTTGGCGCCCACCGGGCGGTCGGTGAGGTCGCGTACCCGCCGCAGGTCGGCCCGGCCCTGCTCGGACGTGGTTTCGATGATGCCCAGCGCGCCGGCGCCGGAGACGGCCGCCGCCAGCTGCGCGCCGGCGATGTAGGTCATCGGGGCCTGGATGATCGGGATGTCGATCCGCGCGAGTTCGCAGACCCGGTTGGGCGCGGGACCGCGGCCGTTGTCGCCCATCAGCCGCGCGGATCGATCAGGTCGCGGAAGCTTGCGGCGGGGTACACGGAGGCCCCCAGGGCGGAGACCCGGGCACTCAGCTCCTTGTCCGAGGTCACGACCCGGATCTCGTGCGGCTTGGCGTCGGCCCGCACCAGCCGGACGATCTGGTCGTCGGCCGAGTTCGCCGCCGCCCGGGGCGCGTAGGCGATCTCGACCACCGACGACGCGACGGCGCTCGACGGCGGCCGCTCGAACACCACGGTCACTTGGCCTCCTTGGCTCTCGGGACTTTTTGCCCACCGGTCGAGCCGGTCCACCAGGGTGAGCATGGCGTGTTTGCGGTCCTTCCACCACCCGTCGGGGCGGCTGCCGATCACGTTCATGCCGTCGACGATCCAGCGCACAAACCACACGGTAGGGCGGGGGCGCGCCGTAGAGTAATCGGGTCCAGCAGCTTGACGATGGGAAAACGCCGATGACGTCGTTAGCCGACACCGATGACCGCGTGGTTTCGCTGGCCCGCGGGATGCGCGACCTGGTGCGGGCCGAGGCCGCCGAATCGGAGCGGGCGCGCACCCTCACCCCGGCGATCGTCGACGAAATGTGGGCCTGTGGCTTGATGTCGGCGTTCAACCCGGTCGCGGCCGGCGGGGTCGAGCCGTCGTTCGCACAGATGATCGAAACCTGGATCGAAATGGCTTGGCAGGACGGGTCGTTCGGGTGGATCGGCATCGCCAACCTGCCGTCGTCCTTCGCCGCGGCGACCTATCTGCCCGACGACGGATTCGCCGAGGTGTTCACGGCCCACGGCAACCGCGTGACGCTGGGCGGCCAGTTCTTCCCCAACGGGCAGGGCACCGTCGTCGAGGGCGGTTACGTGGTGAGCGGGTCGTGGAACTTCGGCTCCGGCACCGGCCACTCCGAATACATCGCCGCCGGGTTCTTCCCGATGGACAACGGCGAGATGCGCTGGATCAGCGAGGGATTCCCCGAGATGCGGGTCGCGGTGGTGCCGCGGGACCAGATCAGCCTCGACGACGGCTGGTTCGTGCAGGGGCTCAAGGGAACCGGCTCCTACGACTACAACGCCCGGGAGGTGTTCGTCCCCGACGGCCGCACCTTCGAGCTGTTCGTCCGCGAGCCCTACCGCGGCTCGTCGCCGGCCACGCGCATGGGCCTGATGCCCGTGACCGCCGCGGGCCACGCGTCGTGGGCGCTGGGTGTTTCCAAGAGCATGCTCGACGACGTCCAGGAACTGGCGGCGACCAAGTTCCGGATGAGCGACATGGCCGCCCTGGCCAGCCGCCCGACATTCCAGAAGGGGCTGGCCCACCACCGGGCGGCCTGGCGCGCCGCCCGCCTGTTGGTGCTCGACGCGTTCACCACCGCCGAGGCCGCCGTGGCCGAGGGACACGACCTGACCCCAGCCCTGCGCGCGGACATGCGGGTGGCCGCCGTCTTCGCCACCGACACGGCCCGGGCCTGCGCCGAGTGGGCGCACCTGGTCGCCGGGACCAGCTCGATCCGCGAGGGCAGCCGCCTGGAGCGGGCGTTCCGCGACATCTACACCGGCACCCAGCACGCGTTCATCAGCGAGAAGGTGGCCATCGACGTCGCGCAGATCTGGCTGGGCATCATCGAGGACCAGCCCGGGCTGTAGGCCTGGCTAGTATCAGCGGATGCGCGGCTGCAAAATCCTGATCACGGGTCCGACCGGTCAAATCGCCACCCCCATCGCCCTGGCGCTCGCGGCCGACAACGAGGTCTGGGGCATCGCCCGCTTCACCAATCCCGCGGCGCGGGAAGGCCTCGAGCGGGCGGGGATTCGCTGTCAGACGGTCAACCTGGCCGCCGGCGACTTCACCGGCCTGCCAAGCGACTTCGACTACGTGCTGAATCTGGCGGTGGCCAAGAGCGGCAGCTGGGACAAGGACCTCGGGGCCAACGCCGAGTCCGTCGGCCTGCTGATGGCGCACTGCCGCGGCGCAAAGGCCTTCCTGCACTGCTCCTCGGCGGCCGTGTACGACCCGCCCGACGACGAACCCCGCACCGAGAAGGCCGCTTTGGGCGACAACCACAGGTTCTTGTTCCCCACCTATTCGATCTCCAAGGTCGCCGGCGAGGTCGTCGCCCGGTCGATGGCGCGCGTGCTCGGCCTGCCCACCACGATCGCCCGCCTCAACGTGCCCTACGGCGACAACGGCGGCTGGCCGTACTACCACATGGAGATGATGCTGGCCGGGATCCCGATCCCCGTCCCGCCCGGCGGGCCGGCCCG
The DNA here is from genome assembly GCF_002086635.1 of Mycobacterium alsense. GTDB lineage: Bacteria > Actinomycetota > Actinomycetes > Mycobacteriales > Mycobacteriaceae > Mycobacterium > Mycobacterium alsense. The sequence continues at coordinate 61,080 of NZ_MVHD01000016.1, forward strand.
CTACAACCCGATCCACGAGGACGACATCATCGCGACCATCCCGAAGCTGCTCGAGGCGGCGTCGGTGCCGGCGACGACGGTCAACTGGTGCGGCAACCAGAGCGTCAGCTTGCAGGACTGGTGCGGCTATCTGGGTTCGCTCGTCGGCAAGGAGCCGGTGTTCGAGGAGAGCGAGCGGGCGCTGCGCGGCAACCCCACCGACGTCACCCGGATGCATGAGCTCATCGGCGGCACGACGGTCGACTGGCGGGACGGATTGCGCCGCATGGCCGCCAAGTTCCATCCCGAGCTGGTCGCGTAATTTCGCCGAACGTTGACGTGTTGCGGGGATCCGCCCCCGAATTGCCGGGCAACACCTCGACGCCCGGCCCCGTGCAACGGGAAAAGTCCCGAACCCCTGGCGGGTTCGGGACTTCCCCGGCGCGCGCAGCGCGCCCGGTTCAAGACCGCAACTCAAGATCCCTTGTCAAGGTCCCTTCTCAAGATCCCTTGGAGTAGCGAGTCAAGAACCCGGCGGCCGCGATCCCAGCGACCGCACCGATAACCCCCCACAGCACCAGCTGGAACACCATCGATCCGAAGAGCCAGCCGAACGTCAGTCCGATGTACAGCACCCAGATCAGGCGGAAAACGCTCCACGCCGCAACCAGGCCGGCGCTGATCCCGAAGTACAGGCTGCGCTGGCGGTCGACGCGGTTGATCTGCTCTTCGATGCTGGTGGGTACAAGCTTCATGTCTGTGACTTCCTTTCCGGTGGCGCCGCCGGGTTGGCGCCGCTGCGACAAGTAGAAGCCGGGGGATCGGCTACCGATCCCAACAACGGTCCCGGCAAGATCCCGACAAGATCCCGACAAGATCCCGACAAGATCCCGACAATGTGCGCGCGATTTCGCTGTGCACTACTGTCACGCGGGACACATCCGGTTTGCCGAACCGATGGAGGAGCCGTGAGCCCTGAAGAGGTGGTCCGCGCCGAACTAGACGCCTGGAGTCGCCTGAACGTCGACGAGATCGTGGGCCACTTCGCCGACGACGCCGTCTGGGACAACGTGCCTCTCGGGGCGGTGTCGGGTCTCGACCAGATCCGCAAGGCCGTGCAGGGCTACGTCGACCGCACGGCGGAGGGCAACATCGAGATCCTGAATCTCGCCGTCGCGGGCAACGTGGTCTTGACCGAGCGCGTCGATCATTTTGTCTACGACGGCACACCGATCCATGCCCGGGTCATGGGGGCCTTCGAGGTGGACGGCGACAAGATCGCCGCCTGGCGCGACTACTTCGACCTGCCCAACGCCCCGTCGTAGACCCGGTTCATCTCGGCCTGGAACCGGCGGTAGCTCTCCCTGCGGCCGGGCCGGCGCCGCACGATCAGCCAGCCGGACCCGAGGGCGGCGAACCACAGCGGAAACCAGGCGAGCGCGATCGCGGTCTCCCGCTGGGTGCACAGCGTCCAGAGCACGAATGCGAAGAAACCCAGCACGGCCCAGCACATCGCCACGCCCGCGGGCATCCGGTACGACGCATCGGCGTGGCGCTGCGGGTGGCGGCGCCGGTAGACCAGGTAGCTGACGACGATCATCGCCCACACGAACATGAACAACAGCGAGGCGATGGTGGTCACGAGGGTGAAGGCCCACATGACCGAACCGCCGAGATACAGCAGCGGGATCGAGGTCAGCAGCAGCACCGCCGTGAGACAAAGGGCCGCCGCCGGCACGCTGGAGCGGTTCAGGCGGCAGAAAATCGCCGGGGCGCTGCCTTCGTCGGCCAGGCCGAAAAGCATGCGCCCGGTCGAGAACACCCCGGAGTTGGCCGCCGAGGCCGCCGCGGTCGTCACCACGAAATTGACGACGGACGCGGCGGCGCCGAGACCCGCCAGCGCGAACATCGTCACGAAAGGGGACTCGCCGCTGGGAAACTGGCGCCACGGGACCACGGTGAGCATGGCCAGCAGCGCGCCGACGTAGAAGATCGCCACCCGAATCGGGACGGCGTTGATCGCGCGCGGGAGCGTGCGGCGCGGGTCGGCCGACTCGGCCGCCGCGGCGCCGACGAGTTCGACACCCACAAACGCGAAGAACGCGATCTGGAACCCCCCGACCACGCCCATGAAGCCGGCGCCGAAGAATCCGCCGTCGTTCCACAGGTTGGCCACCGCCGCCCGATGGCCTTGTGGCGAGACGAAATTGGTCGCCACGAGCACCGCGCCCACGCCGATGAAGCACACGATCGCCGCCACCTTGATCAGCGCGAACCAGAACTCGATCTCCCCGAAGTTGCGGACGCCGAACAGGTTGACCGCGAGGATCGCGCCGACCGTCACCAGCGCCACCGGCCAGGCCGGCAGCCCGGGCCACCAGAACTTCGAATAGCCGGCGATCGCAACGATTTCCGCGATGCCCGTGACCATCCAGGCAAACCAATACGACCAGCCGACGAAGAACCCGGCCGCCGGGCCCAGCAGGTCGGCCGCGAAGTCGACGAACGATTTGTAGTTCAGGTTCGACAACAGCAGCTCGCCCATCGCGCGGAGCACGAAAAACACGAAGAAGCCGATGATTCCGTACACCAACACGACCGCCGGGCCCGCGTGGGAGATCGTGCGCCCGGAACCCATGAACAGCCCGGTGCCGATCGCGCCGCCGATCGCGATCAGCTGGATGTGGCGGTTTGAAAGGCCCCGCCGCAGTTGCGGGATCTTCTACGCTCCGTCGTCGCGAAGCTTGACCACCAGCTTGCCGACGTTGGCGCCGTCGAACAGCATGTTGATCGCCGTCGGCAGCTGCTCGAAGCCCTCGACCACCGTCTCGAGCGGCGTGAGCCGGCCGTCGGCGATCAGCCCGGCGATCTCGGTGGCCGCCTCCGCCGCACGCCCCAGATGGTCGAGGACGATGAAGCCCTGCAGCGTGGCGCGCTGGATCAACAGGTTGCCGAAGGCGCGCGGGCCGGGCGGCGGGTCGGCGGCGTTGTAGCCGGAGATCAGGCCGCAAAGGGCAACCCGCGCACCGATGTTCAGCCGCGCGAAGACCGCGTCCATGATGTCGCCGCCGACGTTCTCGAAGTCGACATCGATGCCATCGGGGGTCGCGGCGGCCAGCCGGTCGGCCCAGTCGTCGGCGCGGTGGTCGACGGCGGCGTCGAAGCCGAGCCGCTCGGTGAGCAGGGCGCACTTCTCGGGTCCGCCGGCGATCCCGACGACGCGCGCGCCGTCGGCCTTGGCCAGCTGACCGGCGACCGACCCGACCGCGCCCGCCGCGGCCGAGACGACGACCGTCTCGCCGCGCTTCGGCCTGCCGATGTCGCGGATCCCGATCCACGCGGTCAGCCCCGTCGTTCCGAGCGCGCCCAGGTAGGCGCTCGGCGAAATGCCCTCGGCGAGCTCGAGCGGCATCACCAGCGACGTGTCGTTGAGGACCGCGTATTCCTGCCAGCCGAGCAGGCCCTGCACGGCCTGCCCGACCTCGTACCTGGGGTTCTTCGAGGCGACGACCTCGCCCAGCCCGCCCGCGCGCATCACCTCGCCGATGGCCACCGGCGGCAGATACGTGGGCGTGTCGTTGATCCACATGCGGTTGGTCGGGTCGAGCGAGATCCAGTCGACGCGCACCAGCGCCTCGCCGTCGCTGATGTCGGGCACGGTGCCCTCGCTCAGCTGGAAGGTGTCGGGACCGATGCGTCCGGTGGGGCGTTTGCTGAGCACGAAGCGGCGGTTTCGATCGGACATATGCGCACCGTACTGGACACGGCGCCGATCGGCTCTACTCTTCAACAAGGGGGCAGTGCAACGCGGAGGTTGGCGCGGTGAACGTGGTGTCGCGGATTGTCCTGCTGCCCATCGTGGTAACGACCGCCGCGGCCGTCTCGCTGCACGGACCGGCTCGCGCCGATCCGCCACCGACTCAGGTGATCACCGTGGTCGCCGTCGGGCCCGGCGGCCAGCCGATCAACGGCTACCGCGAAGCGACGGGACCGGGCAACGTCGGCGAGGCCGGCGATTGCTCGACGGCGTCGCCCTCGGCGGTGGCCGACGACGTCTACTACTGCTCGCCGAGCGCGGCGGGCGCCAACGCCTGCTGGCCGTCGACGCCGGGATCGCTGCTGTGCGTGGACAACCCGTGGACCATGAGCATGCACCGGGTGCTTTACGACGGTCCGCTGCCGCCCGTGCGCGCGAACGCCAACCCGGACCCGTTCGCGCTGACGCTGGACGACGGCACGCGCTGCCTGTTCCGCAACGGCGGCGCCTGGGGCGGGCGGGCGGATGGCTACGTCGGCGTCTACGGGTGCGGCGACTCGCCCGGCGCCCACCCCGCGGTGCTATCGCTGCCCGACGCGGCCCCCGGCACCTGCATCGACCGCTCGTCGGCGGTGTGGACGGTCAAGGTCGGCCAGCTGGGGCGACCGGACGCCGTCTTCCCACCGCCGCAGACCCGCACGGTGACCGCCGCCTGGCTCGCCGGCGGCAAGGCCGGCCAGTAGGGCTGCTATAACCCAGATATGGCAAGCCCCGCGCACACGATCACCCACGTCTCCGACACGGCCCGGTGGACGGCCCTGCACCGGGCGACCGAGTCGGCCCGGCCGGACGCGGTGTTCACGGACCCGCTCGCCGGGCGCCTCGCCGGTGAGCACGGCCGCGCCATCGTCTCCCGGGTCCCGCGGTCGACCCGCAACGGGTGGTGGCTCGTCGCGCGCACCAAGATCATCGACGACGCCATCGCCGACGCGATCGCCGACGGCTGCGACCGGGTGCTCAACCTGGCCGCCGGTTTGGACACCCGGCCCTACCGGCTGGAGCTGCCGCCCGATTTCACCTGGGTGGAGGCGGACCTGCCGAAGTTGCTCGAGGAAAAGACGGCGCTGCTGGCCGACCAGGCGCCGCGCTGCCGGTTGACCCACACGGCCGTCGACCTCGCCGACCCGCAGGCCCGGGGCGCCTTCCTCGACGAGGCCCTGCGCGGCGCGACCAGGGCGCTGGTGCTGACCGAGGGCCTGTCGATGTACCTGGACGACGGCGACATCGCCTCGCTGTCGGCGGCGATCAAGCGCCCCGAGGTCGCCTGGTGGATGATCGACTTCGCCGGCCCCGGCCTGAAGAAGATGATGAACAAGAAGATGGCCGGCATGCTGCAGAACGCGCCGTTCAAGTTCGCGCCCGAGAACGGACTGGCCTTCTTCGAGGGCCTGGGCTGGCGCGTGGTGGACGTGCAACCGCTGTATCTGGCCGCCCACCGGTTGCATCGGCTCCCGCTGTACATGCGCCCGCTGACCTGGCTGCCCGAGCCGAACCCGCGTCACCCGGGCCGCCGGGTGTGGAGCGCGACCGCGCTGCTCACGCAGTGAACCGCCGGTGGTAGATGAGCCGAGCCAATGACAAGGTGGACGCCAGGCTGCTGACCGGCGTCTCGGAGACCGCGCTGTTGACCCTCTACGGCAGGGCCGACCAGGCCGGCCGCCCGGACCCGATCATCGACGACCCGGTGGCGATCAAGCTCGTCGAGTCGATCGACTTCGACTTCGAGAAGTTCGGCCGCAAGGGCCAGGAGATGGCGCTGCGCTCACTGGCCGTCGACCGGTGCGCCACCGAATACCTCACCGAGCACCCCGCGGCAACGGTCGTCGCGCTCGCGGAAGGCCTGCAAACCAGCTTCTGGCGCCTGGACAGTTCGCTGCCCGACGCGCAATTCCGCTGGGTGTCAGTGGATCTGCCGCCGATCATCCAACTTCGGCAGCGCCTGTTGCCGCGTTCCTCACGGATCACGGAACTGGCGCAGTCGGCTCTCGACTACAGCTGGATGCCCACCATCGACAGCAGCGACGGTGTGTTCGTCACCGCCGAGGGGTTGCTGATGTACCTGCAACCCCACGAGGCCATCGGACTGATCGCCGAGTGCGCCAAACGGTTTCCCGGCGGGCGGATGTTCTTCGACCTGCCGCCGATCTTCGTCAAGAAGCTGGCGCCGCGCGGGCTGTTGTCATCGAGACGCTACCGGGTGCCGCCGATGCCCTTCAGCCTCTCCGCGGGTCAACTGGCGAAACTGGCCAACACCATGCCCGGGGTGCGCGCGGTGCACGATATCCCGATGCCGAGAGGGCGAGGCTTGTTTTTCGGGACCCTGTTCCCCGCGTTCTGGCAGTTCGGCCCCGCGAAGCCGTTCCGCGGGGCCTACACCGTGCTCGAGTTCGGCTGAATGTGAGCTGACTGTGGATCGACGGGCCGGTCCTACCAGACGCGGATCCAGTCGACCAGCATGTCCGCGGGGTAGCTGCCCGGCCCCGGATCCCCGCCGCCCGAACCGGCGACCGCGAGGTTGAACACCGGAAACACGGTGTAGCCCGGGGCGTTGAACGGCCAGTCCGGCAGCGAGCTGGCCGGCACGTCGAAGTACGGCTGCGCGCCGTCGGAGTAGTCCTTCCAGAAGCGGATGCCGGCCTCGTCCCACTGGCATCGCCACGTATGCCAGCCGCCGTCGACCGCGATGTTGTGGGTCTTCCACTCGCCGCCGTTCGCCTTGGCGTGGACGGTGGTGGCCGAGGGCCAGCTGCCGTTGCCGTACCACTCGACGACGTCGATCTCGCCCTGGTCGTCGTTGCCCAGCCAATAGGCCGGCCACGCGCCGGCGGTCAGGCAGCCGAGCTTGATCCGGGCCTCCCAGGTGTGGCCGACGCCGCCGCGCCACAGGCTTTGCACCTTGCCGCTGTAGTACGTGGGCCCGTCCTTGGCGGCGCGCAGGACGAGGTTGGAGTTGCCGTCGACGAACACGTTGCGCCGGTCGTCGCGGTACTGCCCGATGTTCTCCGGGAGCTCCCAGTGCGTCGGGTCCTTGATCGTTTCGCGGGCCTTCGCCACCGCCCACTTGGAGGGGTCGGGGGCCGAGCCGGCCGGGCCGTCGAACTCGTCGTGGAAGACGTAGCTCCCGGCCTGGCCGCTGGGCGCCCCGGGCGCCGGTCGCGGGGGAGCGGCCTTGGCCGTCGGGAACGGCAGCGCGACCGCCAGCGCCCCGATCCCGGCCGTCAGCATCATGCGGCGGCGATCCATCTCCGGCATAAGCAAGGCACCATAGCAGCCGGCGCCGCGCGGACGCGAAACGGGAATGTCGGTGGCCGCCGTTAAAGTCTGGATCACCGGGTTACCGAATGCGCCGCAATTCATGGCCAATTCACACCTGGGCGGGTGGTTTGGTCACAGGATTCGCGGGCATCCTGAATCACGAACCCATAACCACCGCGGTGGTTTTACGGGTTGATCGGGAGGAGAAAATCATGGCGAATGGGTCCGAGGCGAAGGTCATCAACCTTCGGTCTCATCCGGCATGGGCGGCGGCCCGGCGGCGGGAATGGGAGCGCCGCGCAGCGATGCGCCGCCACCCGTCGTACCTGGCCCGGCGGCAGGCGGCGGGCGGCGTGGTCCGTCGCTTCACGGTGTACTCCAACGGCGATACCCCGGCCTGAATAAATGCGCCTAGCGCACCAATGCGTTTCGGGCGCGCTTCGCCGGAGTAGAGCCGGTCCGCGAGATTTTTCGCGGCAATTTTTGCCGCGCTGCCTCCCAAAAAAATTTACGCCGTCCCGTGTCCCGTAATCATCGGCAGCAGGTATTGGCGCACGTAGGCGCGGGTGTCCTCGATGGTCGCCAGGTTGATGCTCGTGTGCGGCGTGACGATAAACGACAGCGTGAGCCGGGTGTGCAGCTCGGCGACGGTGCGCAGATGGCGCTCCTGGGCGGGGGTCGTCTTCGCGGTGCCGTAGAGCCCGGTCCGCAGCTCCGCGACCGACCGGTCGGTGGCGAAATCGACGATCGGGCCGGCGTCGACGGTCAGGCTCGGCAACAGGGTCTCGGGTTCGGTGCGCAGCAACTTCTTGAGCAGGGCGTGTTCCCGGAGGTACGTCACCGTGAAGACCGTCCCGTGGACCAGTCGGTCCTCCAGCGTGGTCGCGGTCGCGCACGCCTGCGTGTGGCCATCGAAATAGCGGCGCGCCTCGGCGAGGACGACCGCGTCGATCAGCGCGCCCTTGCTGGGGAAGCGCCGGTACAGCGTCGCGCGGCCCACCCCGCTGCGGCGGGCGATGTCGTCCATGGTGACGCGCCGCATCCCGACCAGCTCGGCCTGTTCGATGGTGGCGTCCAGGATCCGGGTGGTGAGGTCGTCGGGCAGGCGCAGCTGGGCGAGGAGGGCGGGCTCGGGCGCGGTGAGGCGCCGGACGAACTCCGCCGTTCGGCTGGTGGTCACCCTTGTGGTCACTCTGGCCCCTTGCTTGTCGGTGTGGCTCGTCGTATCGTGGCCACTGATACGTCCGAGACATTCTAAGTCTATTTGTATCACGACAGCGACGGCACTGGGGGCTCGTCATGGACCTTCGTTTGTGGGCGCGGTGGGCGGCAATGCACGGGGTCGTCCGGGCGTTCACGAAGGTTCGCGGCTCGCGCGGCGACCCGTTGGCCCGGCTGATCGCCGGCCATGGCCGCGGCATCGACCCCTATCCGCTGATGGAACAGATCCGCGCGCGCGGGCCGCTGGTGCGCACCCCGTTCACCTGGGTGAGCGTCGACCACGTCGTCTGCCGGGAGGTGTTGCGGGACAAGCGGTTCGGCGTGACGGCCCCGTCCACCATGGATCTGCCGCGCCCGCTGCGCGCGCTGATCGCGCGCACCGACGACTCAATCGCCGCCAATCCCGTCGAACCGCCCGCCATGGTCGTCGTCGATCCGCCCGAGCACACCCGCTACCGGCAGGCGGTGGCGCAGAGCTTCACCCCGCGCGCGATCGACGCCCTGGGCAGCCGCGTCCGCGAAGTCACCGACGACCTCATCGAACGCCTTGGCGGCACAACGCATCCGGATCTGATCGCCGATTTCGCGTCCCGGCTGCCGGTGGCCATCATCGCCGAAATCCTCGACCTGCCTCCCGACACCCACGCGGACATGTTGGAATGGGGGCACAGCGGGGCCCCGCTGCTCGACCTGGGCATCGGCTGGCGAACGTACCGGTCGGCGATCGAGAGCCTGCGCGGCGCCGACCGCGAACTTCGGGAACGCTTCCATCAACTGCGCTCCGGTGAGGCCGGGGACAATCCGTTCAGCCGGCTGGCCACCCACGGCACGCTCACCGACCACGAGTTCACCGCCAACGCCGCGCTGCTCATCGGCGCGGGCTTCGAAACCACCGTCAACCTCATCGGCAACGGGATCGTCGTGCTGCTGCGGCACCCCGATGAACTCGCACGGCTGCGCGCGGACCCCGAGCTGTGGCCGTCCGCCATCGAGGAGATCCTTCGCATCGACAGCCCGGTGCAGATGACCGCCCGCACCGCGCAGTGCGACGTCGACATCGCCGGGCAGCGCGTCGCCGCCGGCGACATGGTCGCCCTGCTGCTCAGTGGCGCCAATCGCGATCCGCGGGTGTTCGCCGATCCCGAGCGGTTCGACGTTGCCCGGGACAACGCCCGCGAGCACCTGGCGTTCGCGTCGGGCATTCACGCCTGCCTCGGCGCCCCGCTGGCGCGCATCGAGGGGGCGACCGCGCTGCGGGCGTTGTTCGAGAGCTTCCCCGACCTCGAGCTGGCCGGCCCGCCGCAGCCGAGGGGACTGGTCAACCTGCGCGGATTCAGCAGGCTGCCCGCCAATCTCGGCACCAGGCGCGTCGCGCCGTCGCGCGCCTGATCGCTACAGCTTGCCCGCGACGAAGTCGGCCGCCTGGTTGGCCATGCCCGCGTCGATGTAGGCGCTGGCGAGGTGCTGCGGCCAGTTCTCCTTCCAGGTATTCGGGTCGGCGGGGTTGCAGACCGGGTCGGCGCCGTGGCACAGCTCGATGGTCCGGTCGTTGTAGATCGGGCTGAAGTTCGTGATCGGGCCCGCCCATGAACTTCCGTTGCCGAACAGGGCGACGGCGGCGATGTGCTGATCGGTGCCCGGCGGCAGCGGGCTGTCGAAGCCCAGCGCGTTGAACGGCACCGCGAGCACCACGTCGGTGACCGCGGCGCCCAGCGAGTAGCCGCCCAGCACCAGCCTGGTGTCCGGGCAGTCGTTGACCACGCTCTGGATGTGATGGCTCATGTCGTTGGCGCCGACGTCGACCTCGGTGTCGGCCGGGTACCGCACGGCGTACGTGGTGATGGTCTTCGACACCTTGGATCGCAGGGCGCCGATGAACGCGTTCCCCAGCACGCCGGGGCCGGGTGATTCCTTGCGGCCGCGGGCGAACACGACATGCACCGGCGCACAGCTGGCCGCGACGGCGGGCGGCGCGGCCGCCCGTGGTCCGAGGGGAAGCACCGCAGCGGCGACCGACAGCCCGGCCGTGACGAGGAGAGGCAATACGCGCACAGCATGATGTTAGAGGCAACCCGCGCGCGCCGCTCGCCGGCATGAATGCGGGTGCACGCCTGGTAGGTTCGGCTCATGAACCGCGCCGACGTCGGGTCGCCCGAGCGCCTGTTCGCGATGGCCGAGCAGGTGACCGGCTTCATGCCACCCGACGAGGGGCGCGCGCTCTACGACGCCGCGCTGCGCTACCTCGACGGCGGCGTCGGCGTCGAGATCGGCACCTACTGCGGCAAATCCACCCTTCTGCTCGGCGCGGCGGCCCAACAGACCAACAGCGTGCTCTACACCGTCGACCACCACCACGGCTCGGAGGAGCACCAGGCCGGCTGGGAGTACCACGACGCCTCGCTGGTCGACGAGGTCACGGGGCTGTTCGACACGCTGCCGCGCTTCCGCCGCACCCTGGACGCCGCCGGGCTCGACGACCACGTCGTCGCCGTCGTGGGGCGCTCGCCGGTGGTCGCGCGGGGCTGGCGATCGCCGCTGCGGTTCTTGTTCATCGACGGCGGCCACTCCGAGGAGGCCGCGAACCGGGACTACGACGGCTGGGCGAAGTGGGTGGTCGTCGGCGGGGCGCTGCTCATCCACGATGTGTTTCCCGACCCGCGTGACGGGGGGCGCCCGCCGTACCACATCTATTGCCGCGCCCTGGATTCCGGCCAGTTCCGGGAGGTTTCGGCGACGGGGTCGCTGCGGGTGCTGGAGCGCATCAGCGGCCCGTAGCCACGCATTCGCAGTCGAAGCCGGTCTGCAGCCCCACCGGCAGCCCGTCGCCGCGGAAGATCCCGCTGCCCGCGGTGGTGTCCGACAGCGCGTCGGCCGCCAGGATCATTGCCGCGCCGGTCCAGGTGGTGCGCTCCTCGGGCCAGCGCTTCCCGTCGGCGAATACCAGCCCGGTCCAATAGGATCCGTCGTCTTCGCGCAGGTGCTGCATCGCGGCGAACTGCCGGTGCGCGGCGGACCGGTGGCCGATGGCGTCGAGCGCCATCACCAGCTCGCACGTCTCGGCGCCGGTGACCCAGGGCCGGTCGCCGACGCAGCGGATGCCCAGGCCGTCGACCACGAAGTCGTCCCAGCGCTGCTTGATCCGCGCCGCGGCCGCCGGGCCCCGCACGGCGCCACCGAGGATGGGGTAGTACCAGTCCATCGAGTAGCGGTCCTTCTCGGTGAACGCCTCGGGATGCACGGCGATCGCGTGGCCCAGCCGCCCGAGCGCCAGTTCCCACTCCGGCTGCGGGTCGCCTACCAGCGCGGCCAGCGCCAGCGCGCAACGGATGCTGTGGAACACGCTGGCGCACCCGGTCAGCAGCGCTTCCGGGACAGGCCCGGATTCGCTTTGGGCCCAGGCGATCTCGCCATAGCCGAACTGCAGGTCGATGACGAAGTCGATCGCCCCGTGCACCATCGGCCACATCGCCGACGCGAACGACTGGTCGCCGGTGATCTGCACGTGATGCCACACCCCGGTGGCGATGTAGGCGCAGAAGTTGCTGTCGCTGTTGGCGTCCTCGACGACGCCCGCGCGGACCTGGATGGGCCAGGAGCCGTCGGGCCGCTGGGTGCGACGGCTCCACTCGAACGCCGCCCGCGCCGGATCCAGCAGACCGGCGGCGGTGAGCGCCATCGCGCATTCGATGTGGTCCCACGGATCGGTGTGGCCTCCGGAGAACCAGGGGATGGCGCCCGACGATTCCTGCTCGGCCGCGATCGACTGCGCGGTCTGGCGGCATTGGCCGGGGGTGAGGACACCCGGAACGGCGGGCGGGCTAAACCGATGCAACGGAATACCCCGGGGCCGCTTCGCTTTCGATCGCGTGCCGTTTTGTGAAATACATGGCGACACTCTTGCCGACGAACGGGTTGAGCAGCGACTCGGCCAACCGCGTCAGTCGCGGGCGCCGCATCAGGTCCCAGACCAGGAGCTTGTGGTAGGCGGCCACCGCGGGATGGTCGGGGTTGGAGACGCCCACCGCGCACTTCAGCCACCAGAACGGCGAGTGCAGCGCATGCGCGTGATGGGTGTGCGTCAATTCCATTGCGCCCATTGCGCCGCCGCTGATCTTGTCCCGCAACTCGCTCGCCCGGTAGATGCGCACGTGGCCACCCTCGTTGGCGTGGTACTCGTCGGACAGCAGCCAGCACACCCGCTCGGGCAGCCAGCGCGGCACGCTGACCGCCAGGGTGCCGCCGACCTTGAGCACGCGGACCAGCTCGGCGATGGCGGCGTCGTCGTGCGGGATGTGTTCGAGGATTTCGGACGCGATGACGCAGTCGAACGTCCCGTCGGCGTAGGGCAACCTCAGCGCGTCGCCGAGGACCGCCTTCGCCGACGCCGCGGCGGGCGCCTCGCCGTTGTCGGCCATCGCACGCAAAATCGTTTCGACGGAACGTAATTCGGTCTCGTCACGGTCGAAGGCGACGACGTCGGCACCGCGCCGGTAGGCCTCGAACGCGTGCCGGCCGGCCCCGCACCCGACGTCGATGACCGTGGTGGCCGGCCCGATGCCGAGGCGGTCGAAGTCCACGGTCAGCATCGCGCGATCGCCCGCTCGTAGACGCCCACCGTCTGCGCGGCCACGGCCTCCCAGCTGAACACGCTGACCGCGCGGTCGCGCCCGGCCTTGCCCATGGTGCGGCGCTTTTCCGGCGAGTCGAGGAGCGCGCCGAGCGCGCCGGTGAGCGCGTCGACGTCGGCGGGCGGCACCAGCTCGGCGCAGGCGCCGTCGGTCCCCACCACCTCGGGCAGCGCTCCCACCCGGCTGGCCACGATCGGGGTGCCGCTGGCCATCGCCTCGACCGCCGGCAGCGAAAACCCTTCGTAGAGCGAGGGAATGCAGGCGACCTCGGCCGAGGCGAACAACGCCGCGAGCTCCGCGTCGGAAAGCCCGCTGGTGATGTGGACGATGTCGGAGATGCCCAGCTCGGCGATCAGCTTGTGGGTGGGGCCGTTGGGCTCCACCCTGGCGACCAGCCGCAGCTCGAGGTCCCGGCGGGTGCGCAGCCTGGCCACCGCCTGAAGCAGGTTGCGGACGCCCTTCAGCGGGGTGTCGGCGCTGGCGATCGCGATGACCCGGCCGCGGTGGCGGGGGCGCGACCCGGGCTGGAACAGCTCGGTGTTGACCCCGAGCGGCACCACGTGCAGCTGATCCGGTGCGACACCGAAGTCGGCGACGATGTCAGCCGCCGACGACGAGGACACCGTCAGCAAATCGGGGATCCGCCGCGCCACCTCTTCCTGCATCTTGGAGAAGCCGTACCAGCGATGGACCAACGGCTTGCGCCACCACCGCGCGGCGGCGACGTCGAGCACCCGGTCGCGGGTGATGGGGTGGTGCACGGTCGCCACCACCGGCAGGCCCGCGTCGGCGATCGCGAGCAGCCCGGTGCCCAGGCTCTGGTTGTCGTGCACGACGTCGAACTCGCCGGCCCGTTCGGCCAGCAGCCGGGCGACGCGCATGGTGAACGTGCGCGGTTCGGGAAAGCCCGCGGTCCACACGGTCAGCAGTTCCAGCAGGTCGATCGAGTCGCGGATCTCGCTGGGCCGCGGCACCCGGAACGGGTCGGGCTCGCGATAGAGGTCGAGGCTGGGCACCTTGGTCAGCCGCACCCGCGGGTCGAGCAGCTCCGGATAGGGCTGGCCGGAAAAGACCTCGACGTCGTGCCCGAGTTCCACCAGACCGTGGCTGAGATGGCGCACATAGACGCCCTGTCCGCCGCAATGCGTCTTACTACGGTAGGACAGCAGGGCAATTCGCATACTTAACTCTTATCCGCCGGAGAATGAGCGCGGACGGCCGCCCCCTGTTCGGTCGCGATCAACGGACTCCCGAACCCCGTGACAGCAAACTGGACATGTGTCCAGACTATAGTTCGCCGACCTAAATGACGCAACGCAGGGGCGCCGTCGCGCGGACTTCACTGGCCGGCGGGCAGGCTTCGTGGTCAGCGCCCGCGGGAGCCGATCCAGCACCTCGGCCGACGACATGCGCGCCGCGTCGGATCCGGGGAGTCGGCAACCAGGAGCGCCGACGGTATGTTGATCGGGTGCCGCAACGAGTCGACTTCGAGGTGACCCGCGAGGCGCCGTCGCTGGATCACTACCGGCGCGGATGGGTGCCGCGCGACGGCGCGGGTTTGGCCGGCATCTGGCTGGGGGCGGTCGTCTCGGACGCGTCGGGCCAGGACTACTGGGGGCTGCGCGGAACCGACGACTTCCTGGTCGGGATGACGCACGTCGTCTCGCCGATCTGCGGGTTCCGGGCGCTGCGCAAGGGCCTCGATCCCGACTCGCCCCACCTGTTCGACGAGTACTCCTCGATCGACTGGTTCGAGCCGATGGAGTACGTCGACGGCGGCGACCGGCTGCAGACGATCTACTCCAGCGGCCGCATCGAACGCGACGCGGACGGCTTTCACTGGTACGACGCGGGCGACCGGTGGCAGATCCACGGCCGGCCGGTCAGCGACGTCGTCGTCACCCACGTGCCGGCGCAGGACGGCGTCGACCACGAGGTGTACTACCGCCACGAGCTGATGCATGCGACGGGCGTCGTCGCCGGCGTCGAGGTATCGGGGTACGCGCACCAGGATTTCGCCTACGGCCCGCCGGGGATGGCCTACACCGAACTGCCGATCGCGCGCCACCTGCAGGGCATGTGGGTGTCCTGGCTGCACGAGTACGGCGACGGAACCCTGGGCGGCGGCAGCTTTTGGCAGGGCCGCGACGGCGTCGCGTTCGGGCCCGGCTACCGGATCAAGGACGGCGTCACCACCGTGCACGACGACATCGTCGCGACGCCGGGCTTCGACGGCGACGGGAAACTGGTCGCCCTGGACGCGTCGATCGCCGACGATTCGTATTCGTTCGCCTTCGACACCAGCGGCAGCCCGTTGCACTTCTTCGGGCGGCTGACGGGCGATTCGTCCGGCAACGAGCCGGCCCGCAGCTGGTGTTGGGTCGAGTACGCGGGGGGCATGCTGACCCCGGAGCTGCTGGACCTGATGATGCAGCGCTTCAAACTGGCCCGCGGTCGTTGACAACCGTGCGCGCCGCCGGCTTTGTTACCATCGCGCGGTGCGCGGACTCTCCAGGCGCGACGTCCTCAGGTATGCCCCGGCCGTCCTCGGCCTGGGGGCCGCCATGGCCGGCGGGCCGAACGCGGCGGCCGCCGATCTGAAGCTGATCGACTTCGCCGAGAAGCGGATCGCGCCGGAGGAGATCAAGGCGGCGGGCTACGGCGGCGTGGTGAACTACGTGTCGGAGTCGCGGCCGGGCGCGAACTTCGAGGCCAAGCCCCTCACCCGTGCGTACGCCGATTCGCTGCGCGCGGCGGGCCTGCAGATCGTCAGCAACTTCCAGTACGGCAAGCCCGGCTGGCCCGACCCGTCGGACTACACCCGCGGCTTCGACGGCGGCGTCGCCGACGCCCACACCGCGATGCGCCTGCACTCCGCGGCCGGCGGCCCGGACTCGGCGCCCATCTTCTTCAGCGTCGACGACAACATCGACCTCAACACGTGGAATGACCCTGCCGTGCAATGGTTTCGCGGGATCAACTCGGTGCTGGGCGTGGCCCGCACCGGCATCTACGGGCATGCCAAGGCCTGCGGGTGGGCGATCCGCGACGGCGTCATCGGGAACTCGAGCACGCCGGGGCACCGCTGGGCGTGGCAGACCAGGTCGTGGTCCAACGGCGAGCGCGAACCCGCGGCGGTGCTCTACCAGGCCGTCGTCAACAGCCCGTCGAACCCGGGCCCGCTGCTCGGCGGGATCAACGTGGACGTCGACGACGTCCTGGCGCCCGACTACGGGCAGTGGGACCTCGCCCGCTGAGGCCTCGTCGTACCTCGAGACATAAACCTCGGCGGCCGACGGGCTGACGACGCCCCGCGCGCCGAGGGCCCGCGGGGCGTCGCCTGTGCTATCCGAGCGTCACTTCAGGTCGAACCGGTCGGCGTTCATCACCTTGACCCACGCCGCGACGAAGTCCTCGACGAACTTGCCGGCGTTGTCGTCCTGGGCGTAGACCTCGGCGAGCGCGCGCAGCACCGAGTTGGACCCGAAGACCAGGTCGTTGGCGGTGGCCGTCCACTTGCGCTGGCCCGACGAACGGTCGAAGCCCTCGTAGACGTTCTCGGCCGCCTCCGACGCCTTCCACTCGGTGCCCATGTCGAGCAGGTTGACGAAGAAGTCGTTGGTCAACGTGCCCGGCTTGTCGGTGAACACGCCGTGCTTGCTGCCGCCGTGGTTGGCGCCGAGGGCGCGCAGACCGCCCACGAGCACCGTCATCTCCGGGCCCGACACCCCCAGCAGGTAGGCCCGCTCCTGCAGCAGCTGCTCGAGCGGCGCCTTCTCGCCGGCGCGGATGTAGTTGCGGAACCCGTCGGCCCGCGGTTCGAGCACCGCGAACGACTCCACGTCGGTGTTCTCCTGCGTGGCGTCGGTGCGCCCCGGCGCGAAGTGCACCGAGATCTCGTAGCCGGCGTCCTTGGCCGCCTTCTCGACCGCCGCCGAACCGGCCAGCACGATCAGGTCGGCCAGCGAGATCTTCTTGCCGCCGGAGGCCGAGGCGTTGAAGTCCTGCTGGATCTTCTCCAGCGCGGGCAGCACCTTGTCCAGCTCGGAGGGTTCGTTGACCTCCCAGCTGCGCTGCGGCTCAAGACGCAGCCGCGCCCCGTTGGCCCCACCGCGCTTGTCGGTGCGCCGGTAGCTGGACGCCGCCGACCACGCCGTCTTGACCAACTGCGGGACGGACAGCCCCGACTCGAGCACCTTGCCCTTCAGCGCGGCGACGTCCTTCTCGTCGACCAGCTCGTGGTCGACGGGCGGGACCGGGTCCTGCCACAGCTGCGGTTCGCCGACCCACGGGCCGAGGTAGCGGCTGATGGGCCCCATGTCGCGGTGCAGCAGCTTGTACCACGACTTGGCGAAGGCGTCGGCCAGCTCTTCGGGGTGGTCCAGCCAGCGCCGCGTGATGTCGCGGTAGATCGGCGACTCGCGCAACGCGATGTCGGTGACCAACATGGTCGGCGAGCGACCCGGGCCCCCGAACGGGTCGGGGATGGTGCCCGCCCCGGCGCCGTCCTTCGCGGTGTACTGCCAGGCGCCGGCCGGGCTCTTGGTCAGCTCCCACTCGTAGCCGTACAGCGTCTCCAGGAAGCTGTTGTCCCACTTGGTCGGTGTGGGCGTCCAGACCACCTCGATGCCGCTGGTGATGGCGTCCTTCCCCTTGCCGGTGCCATAGGAGCTCTTCCAGCCCAGCCCCTGCTGCTCGATCGGGGCGGCCTCGGGCTCGGGACCCACCAGGTCGGCGTCGCCGGCGCCGTGGGTCTTGCCGAAGCTGTGACCCCCGACGATGAGGGCGGCCGTCTCCTCGTCGTTCATCGCCATCCGGCCGAACGTCTCGCGGATGTCGATCGCCGCGGCGATCGGGTCGGGCTTGCCCTCGGGGCCCTCGGGGTTGACGTAGATCAGGCCCATGGTGGTCGCACCGTAGGGCTGGGCGAGGTCGCGCTCACCGGAGTAGCGCTTGTCGGTGCCCAACCATTCGTCCTCCTCGCCCCACAGGATCTCTTCGGGCGCCCAGACGTCTTCGCGGCCGAAGCCGAAGCCGAACGTCTTGAACCCCATCGACTCCAGGGCGCAGTTGCCGGCGAAGATGATCAGGTCGGCCCAGGAGATCTTGTTGCCGTACTTCTTCTTGACCGGCCACAGCAGCCGGCGGGCCTTGTCCAGGCTCGCGTTGTCCGGCCAGCTGTTGAGCGGGGCGAAGCGCTGCAGGCCCTGCCCGCCGCCGCCGCGGCCGTCGAAGATGCGGTAGGTGCCCGCGGCGTGCCAGCTCATGCGGATGAACAGGCCGCCGTAGTGGCCGTAGTCGGCGGGCCACCAGTCCTGCGAGGTGGTCATCAGCGAGAACATGTCGCGCTTGAGCGCCTCGACGTCGAGCTTGGCGAACTCCTCGGCGTAGTTGAAGTCCTCCCCGTACGGGCTCGCCTGGGGGTTGTTCGGGTGCAGCGTCGAGATGTCGATCTGGTCGGGCCACCAGTCCCGGTTGGTCAGCGGCGCATGCGATTTCGGCTTGGGGGAGGGGATCGCCGGGTTTTCGCTTTCGCTGGTGCTAGCCGTCTTGCCTTCGTGGGGTGGGCGGCTCTGGGAGATATCGGATGACACAGCGTTCCTTTCCGGTGGTGGGTGATGCGGCGATCACGGGGGTGATCAGGGCTCGGCGGTGCAGTCGGGGCACATGCCCCAGTAGATGACTTCGGCCTCGTGGAGGACGAAGCCATCCAGTGCGTCGTTGTCGTCGGACGGGGTCAGGCACGGCGCCTCGCCGACCGCGCAGTCGACGTCGGCGATGATCCCGCAGGACCGGCACACCACGTGGTGGTGGTTGTCGCCGACCCGGGACTCGTAGCGGGCGACCATGCCCAGCGGCTGGATGCGCCGAACCAGGCCGACGGCGGTCAGCGCGTTCAGCACGTCGTACACGGCCTGGCGCGAAACGTCGGGCAGCCCGCCACGCACCGCCGTGAAGATCGTCTCGGTGTCGGCGTGGGGGTTGGCGTGCACGGCCTCCAGGACGGCGACGCGGGGCCGGGTCACGCGCAGGTCGGCCTCTCGCAGCCGGTCCGCGTAACTCGACGATGGGGACACTCTGCCAATATGACTCCGTTATTTGGAATCAGTCAAGACTTTCCTGGAGGCGTTTCACGGGGCCGGCTGCAGGGCGCTGCCGTGGCGCCATTGATCCCAGCTCAGCGTCCAGTCCCCGTTCTGCGCCACCGTCAACGGCGGCCCGCCGCTGTTGCGTACCTCGACCACGTCGCCCGGCACCGAGAAGTCGTAGAACCATTTTGCGTTGTCGGCGTTGAGGTTCAGGCACCCGTGCGAGGTGTCCTGGTGGCCCTGGGCCCACACCGTCGCGTCGAGCTGGTGCAGATAGATGCCGTCGCTGCTGATCTTGGTCGCGTAGTTGATGGTCTCGCGGTAGCCCAGGCGCGAGTTCTTCGGCAGCCCGAACGTCGAGGAGTCCATCACCACCGGGTTGCCCTTGTCGAGCACCGTGTAGACGCCCGGCGGGGTCCACAGCGAGATCGTGCGGCCGCCCACGTCCTCGGTGCCGCCCATCCCCATCGAGGTGGGCATGGTGCGGACCAGCTTGCCGTTGTCGAAGACGCTCACCTGGTGGGTGGCGTCGTCGGCGATCGACACGTGCGCGTCGCCGATGCGGAACGACACCCGGGTGTCGTCCTGGCCGAAAAGTCCTTCCCCCAAGGCGATTCCGTAGATCTTGGCCTCGGCGGTCACGCTCGTCCCGGGGGAGTAGTAGCGCTCCGGGCGCCAGTGGGCGTTTTGGCCGTCGACCCAGAACCAGGAGCCCGGCACCGGCGGATCGGTGGTCACGTTCAGCCGCCGCTCGGCGGCGGCCCGGTCGGGGATCTGCTCGTCGAAGTGGGCGACGACCACCGTGCCGACGCCGTAGGTGCCGCCCTCGCGCAGCGCCGCCTCGGCGGTGGTGGTGAACGACACCTTGGTCTGGTTGGACGGCCGCAGCGTCGAGAACGACGAAACCTGCGTGGCCGCAACGCCATTGGGCCCGCGGCTGGTGACCGTCAGCGTGTAGGTGCGCCCGTAGCCCAGCGGGACGGTGGTCTTCCAGACGGTGTTGTCCGGCGTCATGACGCCCTCGACGGGTTTGCCGCTCTCGTTGGCCATGCGGACGTCGGTCAGCGTTCCGGCGTCGGCCTTCACCATGACCGGTGCGACGGGGTCGACGTCGCGCGCGTCCGGGGAGGGGGTGATGGTTATCCGCGCCGCCTCAGGCGCTTTCGAAGCGGCCCCCGGGTGGTGGCACGCGGCGACCGCGAGGCTCAGGACCAGGCTCAGGACGATGAAAACCGCCGACGGGGTCCGGCGCGACCGAATGATTGTCATGGTGGGCACCGAGTAGCCCGCGGCGGGTGCCGGGAAACGTGGCGCGAGTCCATGATGGGGGCATGGCCGACGACGAACTCGACAGTCTCTACTGGGCGCGGCCCGACGCGTTCACCGCGCGGCGCGCCGAATTGGCCGCCGCGGCCAAGGAGCGCGGCGACGCCGCGGCGGCCAAGCGGATCTCCGCCACGCGCAAACCCACGACGGCGGCCTGGGTGGTCAACCGGCTCGCGCTGCGCCACCACGACGCCCCGAAGCGCCTGACCGACCTGGGCGAGCGGCTGCGCGCCGCGCACGCCGAGATGGACGGCGAGCGCATCCGCGAGCTGTCCGCCGAGCAGCACCGGCTCATCGCCAATCTCACCCGGGCCGCGTTCGACGCGGCCGAGGTGAAGCGGCCGTCGGCGTCGGTGCGCGAGGACGTGACCGGCACGCTGCAGGCCGCCGTCGCCGACCCCGGCGTCGCGAAACGGCTCGGCCGCCTGGCCAAGCCGGAGCAGTGGTCGGGCTTCGGTTTCGGCGAAGCGGCACCGGCGAAAGGCCGGTCCGGGGCGCGCTCAAAGCCGCCCGCGCGGGACAGGGCCGCGGAGCGGCACCGGGAGACGCTGGAGGCGGCCAAGAAGGTCCTGGCCGACGCCGAGCGGGCCAAGGCCAAGGCCGACGACGCCGTGCGCCGAGCCGAGCGCGAATACCGCAGGGCCGACGACAACCTCGATAGGGCGAAGCGCGCCGGCCGTGCCGCGGCGGAGACGGTCAAGCAGGCGAAGCAGCAGCTCAGGCGGGTGTGAGGGCGCCGGCGAGGTTTCCGTCCTCGCTGCGGGGGTATCAGCACCGCCGTGACTTCTTTATGGTTCGACGAGCGAGCCGAACAGCCTTGGACCGCAAGCCGGCTTGACGACGGCCCCCGTTCGGCCGACGTCATCGTCGTCGGCGCCGGGATCACCGGGCTGACGACCGCGGTCCTGCTGGCCCGCGCCGGCAAGGACGTGTTGGTGCTCGAGGCGCGCACCGTGGGCGCGTGCGCCACCGGGAACACCACCGCCAAGATCAGCCTGCTCCAGGGCAGCCAGCTGTCCAAGGTCGTGCCCCGGCACGGCAGGGACCTGGCCCGCGCCTACGTCGACGGCAATCGCGAGGGCCAGGAATGGATCGTGCAGCACTGCGAGTCCAACGGCATCGCGGTGCAGCGCGAGGACGCCTACACCTACGCGCAGTCCGCCAGGGGCGTGCCGTCCGCGCGCGCGGAGCTGAAGGCGTGCCAGGCGGCCGGCCTGCCCGCCGTGTGGGACGACGATGCGGACGTGCCGTTCCCGTACCACGGCGGCGTGCGGCTGCCCGACCAGGTTCAGTTCGACCCCATGCCATTCCTGGACTCGTTGGCCGCCGAGCTGCTCGAGCGCGGCGGCCGGCTGGTCGAGCAGACCCGGGTGCGACGGGTGTCGTGGCGCGGCAACGGCGTCCGCGTGCACGTCAACGACGCCGCGCGACGCGACGTCGAGCTGACGGCCGGGCGGCTGGTGCTGGCCACCGGGATCCCGATCCTGGATCGCGGCGGCTATTTCGCGCGGGTGAAGCCGAGCCGGTCCTACTGCCTGGCCTTCAAGGTCCCCGGCGACATCACCCGGCCGATGATGATCTCCACCGACTCGCCGACGCGCTCGGTGCGCTACGCGCCGGTCGCCGACGGCGAGCGGCTCATCGTGGGCGGGGCCGGTCACACAGTGGGCCGCGAGAAGAGTCCCTCGCAATCGCTGGAGGAGCTCTCGTCGTGGACGCGCAAGCACTTCCCGGGGGCCGTGCAGACCCACTTCTGGTCGGCGCAGGACTACACGCCCATCGACCATCTGCCGTACGTCGGCCCCATCCTGCCCAACAGCGAAAGCATCTTTGTCGCAACGGGTTTCAACAAATGGGGCATGACCAACGGGGTGGCGGCGGCGCTGTTGCTGTCGAGCCGGATCCTGGGCGGCCGGATGGACTGGTCGCGCGCGTTCGCCAGCTGGAGCCCCCACGAGCTCACGGGCCTGCTGACGGCGATGCAGGCCAACCTCGAGGTCGGCTTCAACCTGACCAAGGGCTGGATCACCCCGGCGATCCGCACCGGGCGCCGCAGCCCCGTCAACGGCGAGGGCGGCGTGGTGAGCGGGCCGCCGTGGCATCTCGAAGCCCGTTGCCGGGTGGACGGCACCGAGCACCGCGTCTCGCCGGTGTGCACGCACCTGGGCGGGATCGTGAACTGGAACGACGCCGACCAGGCGTGGGAATGCCCGCTGCACGGGTCGCGGTTCGCCCCGGACGGCACCCTGCTGGAGGGCCCGGCCACCCGCGACCTGACCGCCTAGGCCCACCGCAAGCGCACACGGGTCAGCCCGCCTTCCGGTAGACCAGCCAGCGCAGCTCGATCGGCGACTCCTCGCGGGTGACGTCGAAAACGTCGAGGCCGCTTGCCCAGCCCTCGAACCAGCCGGTCGGCGGCCAGGCGCCGGGGGGCAGGTGGGCCTTCTCGTAGTCGTAGGCGGAGTCGTCGGCCACCGGCGCGAGGGGCAGGCCCGCCGCGGCCCCGGTCACCTCCTCGCGGGTGAAGATCATGGTGTTGCACTGCTGCCCGAGCTGCCGCGCGGCGTCGTCCGGGACGTAGCCCGGCCGCGGCAGGAAGGTGTTGAACACCAGGCGCCCGCCGGGGGCCAGGCAGTCGGCGGCGAGCTCGAACAGGCCGCGCAGCTCGCGCGCCGTGCGGAAGTCGGGCACCACCTCGGCGAGCACCATCAGCTGGTACTCGTCGTGGACGCCCTCCATGGCCGTGAAGACGTCGCTCTGGATGACGCGCACGCCCAGCGCTTCGCTGTCCGCCTCCGCCCGCATGACGTCGGCGAACTTCGGCGCGATCTCGACCGCGTCCACCGGGTGCCCGCGCCGGGCCAGGGCCAGCGCGTTGCGCCCGGTTCCCGCGCCGACGTCCAGCACCCGGCACGCCGCCGGGTCGGCCGCCTCGGACGCCAGCGCCAGCACCCGCGCGTCCGGTTCGCTGCCGAACAACGGGGCGGGCCGGGTGGCCACCCAGTTGTCGTAGTCGGCCTCGACGCTGCGCCAGGCGGCGTCGACGCGGTAGTTCAGGCCGGTTCCGAAGGGCGCCTGAAACGAGATGACGATGTCCGAGCGCTGCGACGCCTGGTAGGCCTTCGCCAGCTCGGCTTCCAGCGCCCGCCTGAGCTGTGCCGTTTGCTCGGGCGTGTGGACCACGCCCAGGGTCGCGCACAGGTTGCCGCACAGGTGGACGTACTCGTCGATCAGGCCCGGCACGGCCGGCAGCGTGATTTTGCCCTCGGCGACCGATCGGCGATACAACCGGCTGGCCATCGCGTCGCGCAGCTTCGACGGGTCGAACGATTCGGGTGGCTCGCCCACCAGACTCTTCTACACGACCCGCTTCCCGGTCGCATACCGGCCGCGCCCGGCACCGAGGCCCAAGTTGGCCGCGGAATTGGCTATCGTTACCCGCCGGGCATGTACTACTAGGGGAAGTGCGATTGTTTGCCGGCTCGGTCCCGACTGCGCCGTCCAGTACGTCGTCACCGAAGCCGCCAACGCCCCGGCGGTGTTTGACCCGATCGGAGGGAAACGACATGGACTTCGCGGCGTTGCCACCGGAGATCAATTCCGCGCGCATGTATTTCGGGCCCGGGTCGGGCCCCATGCTGGCCGCCGCGACGGCCTGGGACGGGCTGGCGGCCTCGCTGCACGCCGCGGCGAGCGCCTACCAATCGGAGCTCGCGGCGCTGACGGTCGGGCCCTGGCTCGGCCCGGCGTCGGAGTTGATGGCCGCCGCGGCCGCCCCGTTCGTGGCGTGGACGAGGATCTCGGCCGCGCAGTCCGAACAGGCCGCCAACCAGGCCAAAGCCGCCGCCGCGGCCTACGACGTGGCGTTCGCCGCCACCGTGCCGCCCCCGGTGATCGCGGCCAACCGCGCCGAGCTGGTGGCCCTGGTGGCGACGAACATCTTCGGGCAGAACACCCCGGCGATCGCGGCCACCGAGGCGCAGTACGCCGAGATGTGGGCCCAGGACGCCGCCGCCATGTACGCCTACGCGGGCGCCTCGGCGCTGGCGACGGCGCTGACGCCGTTCTCGCCGCCACCGCGAAACACCAACGCCGCCGGGCCGGCCACCCAGGCCGCCGCGGTGGCGCAGGCGACCGGCACCTCCGCGGGAAGCGCGCAGAGCACGGTGTCGAGCGTCCCGCAGGCGATGTCGGCGGTGCCCGCCGCCCTGTCCAGCCTCGCGGCGACCCCGGCCCAATCGGTGCCGGTGGACCTGATCGACGTGCTGGGCAGCCTGAGCGGACTCTTGCTCGACCCCGAGATCGGTTCGGCGGGGTTGGTCACCAGCACGATCGCCCTTCCGTACGACGTGGTCGGCGCGCTGACCGGTTTCCACACCGACGACATCGTCAGCGGCTGGGCGGGCATGCAGCCGTTTCCGGGAGTCGGGCCGCAGCCGCCCACGCCGTTCCCCGTCATCACGAACCTGGCGGGTGGATCGGCCGTCACTGCCGGCCTGGGCGAGGCGAGACCCGTTGGGGCGCTGTCGGTTCCGCCGTCCTGGACGGCCGAGACGACGATGATACGGCCCCTGGCGGTCGCGTTGCCGGCGGCGGGCACCGCCGCCGCCGAGGCGTCGGCCGGCAGCGCCGGAAGCCTGTTCAGCCAGATGGCGCTGGCCGGCATGGCCGGGCGCGCGCTGGCCGGCACCGGCGGCGCCGGCGGCGGACCGGGCCGCAAGGAGCGGATCGGGGCGCCCACCGGCACGAAGAAGACCGCCGAGGGCAAGGACGCGCCCGAAGAGGCCCCGCCCGGCGGCCCGCTGACGAGCATCGCCGCCGAGCTGCGCGAGCTGGCCTCCCTGCGCGACGCGGGAATCCTCACCGACGAGGAATTCAACGCGCAGAAAAAACGTCTATTGGCACATTAAGCCCATAACGAATTGTCTCTCAGGGCAATAGTTGCCCTTCGATCGTAAATGGCGCATTTGCATTTGAAGACGCCGGAACTCGCGGGCCCGAAAGTGCCGCCGTTTGCACGAAATTCGAGCCCGCATCTTTGCGGCGCCTGCGTGGATGGGCGTCCTCGATCTCCCCGTTCACGGGCGCGCGGCACACCGGCGAGGACACGATCGCGGCACGGCGAGCTGACCGGTTTTACGCGCGCTAATCCGCGCCACGGGTTTCTATATTTTTAATATTCACCTCGCCCGAAACGGCCATATACTGACGGCACCCCAGACGCCTACAGAAAAGAAGGGGCACGAAATGTTTGCACCGCGCTTGCTAACGAAACTGGCCATCCCCGTAATGGTCGGCGCTGCCCTGACCACCGGCACCGCGGTCGCCATGGCCGACAGCAGCGACGACTCCTACATCGCGAAGCTGCACGGCCTCGGGTTCACCTGGGCGTCGGGCGGGGAGTCCGACATGGTCGCGATCGGTCACCAGATCTGCGCCGACCGCATGGCCGGCAGTACGCCCGACGCGATCGCCTCGGACATCCACTCCACCCTGAGCTCGAAGGGCTACTCGTTCGCCGACGTCGCCGGGATGGTGAGCGCGGCGGAGTCCGTGTACTGCCCGGGTTAATCGACCGGGCGGGCATCGCGCGAACGCCCACACACTCCGCATACTGATCTCGTGATGCGGGTGGACAGTCTGCGCCGCTACCCGGTGAAGTCGATGCTCGGCGAAGCCGTGGAGAGCCTGTTCGTCGACGAGGGCGGCGCCGAGGGGGACCGGCGACTGGCGCTCGTCGACACCGAGACCGGGCACGTGGCCAGCGCCAAGCAGGCGCGGCTGTGGCGCGGGCTCCTCCAGTGCACGGCCCACGCGGGCGCGGGGCCGGTGCGCATCGGGCTGCCCGACGGCACCACCGTCACCGCCGACGACCCCGGCGTCGACGACGTGCTGTCGCGGCTGGTGGGGCGGCCGGTGCGGCTGGTCAGGCAGCGACCGGACGGCGCGACGCTGGAGCGCCCGGATCCGGAGAAGCTGCTCGAGCTGGGGCTGGACGCCGCGGCCGCCGAGGTCGGTGGCCGGATCGTGAAGATCGCGCAGGCGACCCCGGGCGACTCGTTCACCGACGAGGCACCGCTGCACGCGATCACCACGGCCACCCTCGAGCACATCGGCGTGGAGGCGCTGCGCTACCGGCCGAACCTGGTGATCGCGACGCCGCCGGGCGAGCCGCCCTATGGCGAAAAGGATTGGGTCGGTAGGGAACTCCTCGTCGGGGAGGTGCGGCTGCGCCCCCTGACGGAGACGTCACGGTGCGTGGTGCCCACGCTCGAGCACGGTCCGCTGCCGCGCGCGCCGCAGGCCCTTCGCACGCCCGCGGCCGAAAACCGTTGGGACACGGGCGGTCACGGCAAGCAGCCGTGCGCCGGGGTGTACCTCGCGGTGCTGGCGGCGGGCGTCGTCCGGGTCGGCGACCCGGTCACCGTCGGGCCGTGAGCCGCGGCGGCGGCCGCGGTCAGGCCCCCAGGTTGCGCACCGCGGTGTCGAGATCCTCGGCCTGCTCGGCGATTTCACGATCCGACAGCTTTTCGCCGCCCGCGCGCTGCACCACTTCCCCGCGGGTCGCGACCTGTAGGGCCCCGCGATATTCCGCCGAGTCCAGTTTCGCCGGAGTGACGACCTCGACGCGCCCCTCGATCGCGACCAGCGCGGCATCGTCGTCCTGGCAGGCGAGCAGTCGCTTGACGTCGTCGGGGCCGACCGTCATGTCAGCCTCCCGCCCCGACGATCTTCATGACGAGCAGCACCGCCACCGCGAGGAACAGCGCAGCGAAAATGCAGACGCCGACGACCGTGAGGACGGCGCCGGGCGTCATCCGGCGGGCGTTGGGCGGCCGACGCTGGGCCACACCCGACGTCTGAGGGGCGGCCGGCGGGGTGGTCCCCGGGGTGACGCCCCCGCCCCGTTCGAGGCCGGGGGTTTGCCCGGGATCGGGATCCGGGGGTTGCGCGGTCATTCTCGCCGGCCCTTTCGTTTTCCGCCCGGGCGCATTGCCACGCGGACGCAGTTGTCCTTCTTGTTCTTGAACAGGTCGTAGGCGCGCACGCCGTCCGCCAGCGGAAGGTCGTGGGTGATCAACTTGGCGGGATCCAGGTCGCCCTGCTCGACGTAGTCGAACAGGCGCTTGACGTAGCGCTGGCCGTGTTGCTGGGCCGTCTTCAGGGTCAGGCCCTTGTTGGTCAGCACGCCCGTCGGGAACTTGTCGGTCAGCCCGTAGACGCCGAGCACCGCCACCACTCCGCCCTTGCGGCAGGCCAAAATCGCCTGGCGCAGCGCATTGGCGCGGTCGGTCTCCATCCGCAGCAACTGCTTGACCCGGTCGTAAACCTGCTGCAGCCCTGTCCCGTGGCCCTCCATGCCGACCGCGTCGATGCAGCCGTCCGGCCCGCGGCCACCGGTCATCTCCCGCAGCGTCTCGTGCACGCTGTCCACCGCGGTGTAATCGATCGTCTCCAACCCGAACCCGTTGCGTGCCAAGGCAAGCCGCTCGGGGAAGCGGTCGATGACGATCGCCCGCTCGGCGCCGAGCAGCAGGGCGCTGCGCGCCGCCATCAACCCGACTCCGCCGGCGCCCCACACCGCGACCGTGTCCCCGCCGGCGATGTCGCAGAAGTCGGCGCCCATGAACCCGGTGGGCGCCGCGTCGGACACAAACAGCGCTTGTTCGTCGGTGATGCCGGCGGGGATCGCGAAGCAGTTCGTGTCGGCGAACGGGACCCGGACGTATTCGGCGTGCGAGCCCGCGTAGCCGCCGAATGGGTGTGTGTAGCCGTAGATTCCGCCCGAGGGGTAGCCCAGCAGCGGCTGCTGCAGTTCGGCATTGGGGTTGGTGGTGTCGCAGCAGGAATACATCTCGTGCTCGCAGAACCAACACCGGTCGCAGGCGATGAACGACGGCACCACCACCCGGTCGCCCACCTTGGTGTCGCGCACCTCGGGGCCGGTTTCCACCACCTCGCCCATGAACTCGTGGCCGAAGACGTCGCCTTCGCGCATCCCGGGCAGGTAGCCGTCGATGAAATGCAGGTCCGACCCGCAGGTGGTGGTGAGGCGGACCTCGACGATGGCGTCGTGGGGGTTGAGGATCTTCGGGTCGTCGACCGTCTCCACCGAGAGGTCGTTGACGCCGTTCCAGCACAGTGCCCGCATTGCCGTCCCCCTTACCGCGCCGACGCCCGCGCGCTGGGGTTGCTCCGGATGGTCGGCACCTCGCCGGTCTGCATGAGCGCGCGCAGCCGGTACAGCAGCTTGAACGCGGCCGCCCCCGACAGCAGGCCCGGGACCGGGCTGGCGACCCGCAGGGTCACCTCGGTGCCCAGGCCGCGCGGGGCGGGCCGGTAGCTGACCGCGATCTCGTTCTTGTCGCCGGTGCCGACGAAGCGGACCCCGCCGGGTTCCGCGACCAGTTGGGATTCCCAGACCGCCTCGGGGTCGGTGTGCAGGCGCCACCGGTAGCGATCCGGCCCGCCGGTGTCGACGTCGGCGATGTCGCCGAGAACCGTCGACAGCTGCTGGGGGTCGCGCCAGAACCGCTCGATCCGCTCGGGCGGGCATGCGATGGTGACGGTCTGCCCGGCCACCCGGCGCGGCTGGGCTTCGAGGATCTTCTTCACCACGCCCACCGCTTGGTCCCTGGCGCCTTTGGCCAAGCCCAGATAGCTCACGCCGGCCCCCTCCCGTTGGGATTTGTTCGTTGGGGCCTTGCGATACCCGCGCACACGGCGGCCAAACGGCGACCGCCGAAATACGGCCCCGCAACAGGGCTAGCGCGTCCCGCCGGTGTGGGCGCGGCTCAGCGCCACTTGATCCCGCACCCGATCGACGGCCGCTGGTCGGGGTCGACCGGCCGCCCGGCCAGCACGGCGCCGACGGCGGCCCGGACGTCGGCGGCCGTCACCGGTTTGCCGTTGTTCGGGCGGGAGTCGTCGAGCTGGCCGCGGTAGACGAGGCGGCGCTCGCCGTCGAAGACGAACGTGTCGGGCGTGCAGGCCGCGGAGAAGGCGCGGGCGACGTCCTGGGTCTCGTCGTAGAGGTAGGGGAACGTCCAGCCGTGGGCGCGGGCCTCGGTGACCATCTGGTCGGGCCCGTCCTGCGGGTAGGTGACGACGTCGTTGCTCGAGATGCCGACCATCGCGACGCCCTTCTCCGCGAGGTCGCGGCCCAGCGCGGCGAGTCCGGCGGCGACGTGCTTGACGTACGGGCAGTGGTTGCAGATGAAGGTGACGACGAGCGCGGGCCCGGTGAGGTCGTCGAGGCTGACCGTGGCGCCGGTGGCCGGCTCGGGCAGCGAGAACGACGGGGCGGGGGTGCCGAGGGCGAGCATGGTGGACTCGATGGCCATGCCCGCCAGCCTAACTCGGCGCTACAGCTTGGAACCCAGGCCCGCGATGAGATTGACGGTGACCGCCAGGACGACCGCGCCGAGAAGGTAGGACAGCATGGCGTGCCGCAGCACCGTGGCCCTGATCGACGCCAGCCCGACCTCGGTGTCGGAGACCTGGAAGGTCATGCCGACGGTGAAGGCCACGTACGCGAAGTCCCGGAAGCACGGCGGCTCGGGGTCGTGGAAGTTGATCCCGCCCGGTTCGCCGGAGTAGTACAGGCGCGCGTAGTGCACGGTGAACAGCGTGTGCACGGCGAACCAGGACGCCACGACGGTCGCGACGCCGACGAGGGCGGCGGCCAGGGCCTGGGCGCCGCTGCGCGTCCCGGCGGCCACCACGTAGCCGACCCCGGCCAGGCTCGCGACGCTGGCCCATACGATGACCGAGTCGGCGACCCACCGGGTGGGGTCTTCGCGGGTCACGTATTCGCGGGTCCGGTCGGCATCCATTCCGCCCAGCAGCAGCCGCGTCCACACGACATACAGACCGGCGGTCGCGATCCAGCCGACCAGGGCGAACCGCCAGCCGGCCGTGTTGCCCACCGCGACGGCCACGACGACGCCGAGCACGAGGGCGATCAGGATGCGGACCGCGACGGTGTCGCGGGTCAACGCACCGACGGATTTCACCCGGTCTGCGTGTTGGGCGACGCCGGACCCAGGTGGTTGGCCACGAACGTCGCGGCCTGATCCGTCATCCCGGACTGGATGTAGGAGACGTGGGCCATGATGTTGCCGCCCGAGGAGCAGATCGGGTCGTCCGGGGCGCACAGGCTGATGGTCTTGCCGGCGAGCAGCGGGCTGATGGTCGGCAGCGGCTGGCCGCCCCACAGCATGCTGGAAAACCCGCTGGAGGGCTCGCCGAACAGGGCCACGGCGGCGACGCGGTCGGCCGCGGGGGCCGAAAGCGTCTGGCTGGCCAGGTCGATCACGGTCGAGCCCTGGGAGTATCCGCCGAGCACGATCTTGGACTTCGGGCAGTTGGCGACGACGTCCTGGATGTGCGCGCTGGCGTCGTTGGAGCCGGCCGTCGCGCTGTTGTGGTAGTCGTCGTTGGCCGGGTAGTTCACCGCGTAGGCGTCGACGGACCGCCCGCCGGCCTGGGCGGTGAGGGAGTCGACGAAGGCCTGGCCGACGTCGGCGAGCCCGGGCTCCTGGTGGGTGCCGCGCGCGTACACCACGGCGACGTCGGCGCACGGTGCGGCGGACGCGGCGGGGGTCAGCACGGGCGCGCTCAGCGCCGCCCACGCCGTCACGGCCGGGATACCAACGATGCGGGCAAGCCTGCGTGGGTTCATTGCCAAATGTTGACACACCGCCGGCCACCGCCCGGCGGCAGCCCGTTGCCGCCACCGGCGGTCGATGTAAGGGGACCCGCCCGGCGGTGCCGGGCGCGGCCGACCCGCCCGAACGTTGTTGGCGGGGAACCGCTTTGGTGAATTCCGAGATATCCGGGCCGGATTTTCCTAGAGTTTGGCGTACCGGTCTTGCGGTTGAGGGGAAAGGACGCCCGGGGGATGAGCTTTCTGACGTCGCCGCCGGAGATCATTTCGTCGTTGCTGTATACGGGCCCGGGCTCGGCGCCGATGCTGGCCGCCGCGGCGTCCTGGGACGGGCTGGCCACCGAGTTGGGTTCCGCCGCGCAGGGGTTCTCCTCGATCACCTCGGGATTGGCCGCCGAGGCGTGGCAGGGCGCGGCGTCGACGGCCATGGCCACGGCCGCGGCGCAGTACACGGGGGTTTTGTCCGCCGCCGCCACGCGGGCGCAGGCGGCGGCCGCGCAGGCCCAGGCGGTGGCCGGCGCGTTCGAATCGACCGTCGCCGCCACCGTGCATCCCGCGCTGGTCACGGCCAACCGCAACGAGTTCGTGCAGCTGGTCCTGTCCAACCTGTTCGGCCAGAACGCGCCCGCGATCGCCGCCGCCGAATCCACCTACGAGCAGATGTGGGCCGCCGACGTCGCCGCGATGATCGGCTACCACGGCGGGGCCTCGGCCGCGGCCGCGCAGCTGTCCACCTGGTCGGAGGCGCTGCAGGGCCTGCCGGGCCAGGCGGCCGCGGTGACCTCCACAGCGGCCTCCACAGCGGCCTCCACAGCGGCGGCCAACCCGGTGAGCGCGGCGCTGAGTGCCGTGGCCCCGGCGGCCGCCGACCCCCTGACGGGCCTGCTGGGGACCGTCGAGCACTACGCCATCAACGTGATCAACGCGCCCACCGAGGTGCTGTTCGGCTTTCAGCTGATCCCCACGACGCCGCCGGTGTCCCTCGGCGGCTCGATCTCCGGCACCGGGCCGTCCGCCACCGGCTCCGTCCCGCTGTCGGTCTACGGCGGCACCGAGCCGCTGGTGAACGCCTCCGTCGGCGCCGGCGCCCCGGTGCCGCTGCTGGTCGACACCGGATCGGCGGGGCTGGTCATCCCCTTCACCGAGGTGGGGGGTTTGACGGGCCTGCTGCGGCTCGGGTTGCCCCTCGGCCTGGGCATCAGCGGCTACAGCGGCGGGCT
Organism: Mycobacterium alsense; assembly: GCF_002086635.1. Classification (GTDB taxonomy): domain Bacteria; phylum Actinomycetota; class Actinomycetes; order Mycobacteriales; family Mycobacteriaceae; genus Mycobacterium; species Mycobacterium alsense. The sequence continues at coordinate 93,284 of NZ_MVHD01000016.1, forward strand.
GGACTACGTCTACGCCACCTACAACGCGCCGGTGAACTTCGGCGGCGGGCTCGTCACCGCGAACACGCCCGTCAACGTCGAGCTCTTCGCGTTCCCGACGAACCTGTCGACGCTGGTGAACAACGGGTTCACGTTCCAGTCGTTCTTCGCGTCCGACGGCGCGGCCGGCGTCCTGGGCGTGGGGCCGAACGCCACCGGCCCGGGCCCCAGCATCCCGCTGCAGGCGCTGCCGGGGCCGTTCAACCAGGGCCTGCTCATCAACCAGCCCGGCCACGTTCTGCAGTTCGGTGACCCCATGCAGCTCGGAACCGGTTTGACCCAGCTAGCTCCGCTTCCCGCGATGCCGATTACCAACCTGAACGTCACGGTCGGCGATAGCCCCACCGCCACCCCCATCACCGTGCCGTCAATCGTCGACTCCGGTGGCGTGCAGGGCACCCTCCCGGCGGGCCTGAACGCGCAACCGGGGGATGTCATCAAGGTGTCTGCCGGTGACACTCTGCTCTATTCGTTTACTTACGGCCAGGACTACTCCCCGGTGCCGATCTCGAGCGGGCAGATGAACACCGGCAACCGGCTCTTCCAGAACCATCCGGTGCTCATCAACTACGGCACCGGCGAAGCAAAGATTTATTCGTAGTAGATCTGAGCTTCGGCGAAATCCCGGATTTTCGGTTCGCAATTTCCTAAAGTCTGTCTGCCCCACGTCGACGTGGCGTGGGTCCCGTTCCCAACGGCGGGGTGGTGGCAGCGGAGCGAAAGGACGAGCCGGCGATGAGCTTTCTGACGTCACCACCGGAGATCCTTTCGTCGTTGCTGTACTCCGGTCCCGGCCCGGCGTCGATGCTGGCCGCCGCCGCCTCGTGGGACGGGCTGGGCACCGAGCTGGCCACCGCGGCGCAGTCGTTCTCCTCGGTCACGTCGGGGCTGGCCGGCCAGGCCTGGCAGGGGCCCGCGTCGGCGGCGATGGCGCAGAACGCGGCCCGCTACGCGGGGTACCTGGCCCAGGCGGCGGCGCAGGCGCAGGCGGCGGCGGCGCAGGCCCGGGTGGTGGCCGGCGCGTTCGAATCGACCGTCGCCGCCACCGTGCATCCCGCGCTGGTCACGGCCAACCGCAACGAGTTCG
>NZ_MVHD01000017.1 GCF_002086635.1 Mycobacterium alsense
GCTTTGGCACGGTCGGGGGCGCGGGCGGGGCCGGCGGCAATGGCGGTTACTCCGTCGGCGGGGCTAGTGGCCAATCCTTCTTCTGGAACTTCCTGGCCCACCCCGGCGGTGCGGGCGCTGGCGGCCTCGGCGGCAATGGGGGCATGGGCGGCAACGGAACGGCGGGCGACGCCGGTGCATCCGGACAAAATGGCTTTAGCGGTGGCAACGGCGGGCCCCGGGGGTCCCGGCGGGCCTGGCGGTCCCGGTGGCCCGGGGGGACCGGGACCGCGCTAAGGACGCTCGCCAGCGGGGCGGGCCTCCACCAGTTGTTATACTGGCTAAATAAAGCTGGCTACGACACTGGAAAGCAGGCGCATGCCCCGCACTGACAACGACACCTGGGACCTGGCGACCAGCGTGGGCGTGACGGCCACGATGGTCGCCGCGGCCCGGGCGATCGCCACCAAGGCCGACGCCCCGTTGATCGAGGACCGTTTCGCCGAGCCGCTGGTTCGCGCCGTGGGCGTGGATTTCTTCACGCGTTGGGTCAACGGCGACCTCGACGCCGCCGACGTCGACCACGACGAGGCCGGCTGGAAGCTCGGCCACATGCCCGACGCGATGGCCGCGCGCACCCGGTTCTTCGACGCGTTCTTCAAGGGCGCCACCGATGCCGGAATCCGTCAGGCGGTGATCCTGGCGTCGGGCCTCGACGCGCGCGCCTACCGGTTGGCCTGGCCCGCGGATCTGACCCTGTTCGAAATCGACCAGCCTCAGGTCGTCGAGTTCAAGGCATTGACCCTGAAGAAGTTGGGAGCGGCCCCGGGAGCCGACTTGCGCAGCGTGGCAATCGATTTGCGCCAGGATTGGCCGAAGGCGTTGAAGGACGCCGGTTTTGACCCCGGCCGGGCCACCGCGTGGATCGCCGAGGGCCTGTTCGGCTACCTACCGCCGGAAGCTCAGGACCGCCTGCTGGACAACGTCACCGCGCTCAGCGCCGACGGCAGCCGCCTGGCCTGCGAGGCCGTCCCGGATCTGCCGCATGTCGACCGCCAACGCGCGCGGGAGCTGATGCGCGAAGCCGCCGCCAAATGGCGTGAGCACGGCCTGGACCTGGAGTTCGCCGACCTTGGCTTCGAGGGCGAGCGCAACGACGTGGCCACCTACCTGCGAGACCTGGGCTGGCGCACCGAGGGCACCCCGATGCGCGAGCTTCTGGCCGACTTCGGCCTGTCGGCCATCCCGCAGACCAATGACTCGGTCTCGGCGGCCGACACCGTCTACTACACGTCCATACTGAGTCGATGACGTCTGCGCAACGTCGCGGTCTCAACGACGCGATCACCCGGATGTGGAGCTTCCTCGCACCGGCCTACGACCTCCCGTTTTTGCAGCAGTGGGTGTACCGCCCGCCGCACGACGAGGTGATCGCCCAGCTGCGCGACCACAACGCGCGCAAGATCGCCGACATCGCCTGCGGCACAGGCATCCTCAGCGACCGCATCGAACGCGAACTGCATCCCGACGCGATCTACGGCGTCGACATGTCCGACGGCATGCTCGCCCAGGCCCGCGCCAGGTCCACCCGGGTGCAGTGGATGCGCGCCCCGGCCGAGCAGCTGCCCTTCGACGACGGGGCGCTGGACGCCGTCGTGACGACCTCGGCGTTTCACTTCTTCGACCAGCCGGCGGCCCTGCGGGAATTCCATCGCGTCTTGGCGCCCGGCGGGCTGGTGACCGTCTCGGCGCTCAGCACGCGGCGACCGCTGTTGCAGGCGTCCTCCTCCAACAGGTGGAAGCCGCAGCACAACGCGTCGCCGGCCGAGATGCGAAGTCTGTTCGAGGGCGCCGGATTCACCGTCAGCGACCAGCACCGCATTCCGCGGCCGCTGTGGACGCGCATCGTGTCCGACCTCATCACCGTCGGCACCAAGGCCTGACCCCGTTGAAGTTCGCTTTTCCGCTCCCGCACATGCTGCGCCTCAAGGCACTCACCCAGCCGTGGGAGGCTGGAGTCACCGGCGCGGATCAGACCCGAATGGTCAAGCGGGCCGAAGCGATGGGCTACGACATGATCGCGATCCCCGAGCATTTCGTCATCCCCACCGACCACGTCGAGCTGTCCGGCCCGCATTACCTGCAGTCGACCGTCGCCCAGGCCTACGTCGCGGGGGCCACCGAGAAGATCCGGCTCAATTCGTGCGTCACGGTGTTGCCGCTGCAGCATCCCATCGTGCTGGCCAAGGCGCTGGCCACCGCCGACTGGATGAGCAGCGGTCGCATGATGGTGACCTTCGGAGTCGGTTGGCTACAACGCGAATTCGACGTGCTGGGGGTGCCGTTCCGCGAACGGGGCCGGATCGCCGACGAGTATCTCGAGGCGATCATCGAACTGTGGACCAGCGAATCGCCGCGCTTCGAGGGCCACTATGTGTCGTTTCGGGACATGGCCTTCGAGCCCAAACCCGTCCAGAAACCCCATCTCCCGATCTGGGTCGGGGGCGACGCCGACGCCGCCCTCAAGCGCGCCGCGCGGTTCGCCTCCGGTTGGTGGCCCTTTCTGACCCCGCCCGAAAAGATCGGCGAGCGTGTCGAATTCATCAAGGGTCAACCCGGCTACGACGGGCGCCCGTTCGAGGTCATGCACGGCCTGGGCACCACCCGCGTCGGTGAGGGTCATCGCGTCGTGCGGGATCCGCGCGCGCGTGCCGGCGCGAGCACGCAGGAGATCGTCGATCGCTTGAACGGGCTCGCCGAGCAGGGGGTGACCTTCAGCGCCGTGCCGGTTCCCGCCGTCCGGGATGTCGAGGAGTACCTCGACTACGCCCAGTGGGTGATCGAGGAGATCAAGCCCCGAGTGCCCTGACGCCAACCCGTCAGGGCATGACGCTGGCCTCCAGCGACCGGCACAGCAATTCGCGATGATGCGTCGCGTCGCCGCAGAGGAGCGCATTCGTTCGGGCGCGCCTCAAATACAGGTGCAGATCGTGCTCCCAGGTGAAGCCGACCCCACCGTGGAGCTGCAGGGCTTCCCCCGCGACCCGCGAGATCGACTCCGAGGCACAGACTTTGGCCACGCTGACCGCGCGCGCGTGGTCGGCGGTCTGCGCGTCGACCGCCATCGCCGCGTAATACGTCGCCGCCGTCGCGGCCTGCACCCACATCCGGATGTTGGCGCACTTGTGTTTGACCGCCTGGTAGCTGCCCACCGGCCGACCGAATTGCACGCGCTGGGCAACGTAGTCCAGCGTCATCTCCAGCAGGCGCTTACCGACCCCGGTCAGTTCCGCGCAGGCCAACACCACGTTGAGGTGCGACGACCGCGCGATTTCGGCCGACGCCGACCCTTCGCCGGCGCACAGCGCGTCGCCGGCGACGCTGACGCCCGCGAAGGTGACGTCGCAGTAGGCGCGGGTGACGTCGAGGGTCCGCTGGCGCTCGATCCGCAGGCCGGCAGAGTCGGTGGGTACCAGGAAGCGCGCGGCCCGCCCGTCGAGGAGGGCGTCAACCAACAGCCACTGCGCCGAATCCGCGTCTTGCACAGTGGCTTTCACGCCATTCAGGACGTAGCCACCCGGATGCGCCTCCGCCCGCGCACGGATCCCCGCCGCGGACCACGGTTGTCCTGGCTCGGCGAACGCCCAGGCCGCGGTTGCCGACCCTTCGGCCAGCGACTGGAGGATCTTCGGCCTGCCTGCGATCTTTGACCGCACGATGGCATCGGCGACCACCACGGTCGGGATGAACGGAGTCGGCGCCAGGCTGCGGCCGTGTTCTTCGGCCACCAGCGCCAGGTCGACCAACTGCTGCCCCAACCCGCCGTCGGCCTCGGGTATCGCCAGGGCCGGCCAGCCGAGTTCGGCGCCCAGCCGCCACAGTTCGGGGTCGAACCCGGTGCCCTGCTCGGCGATTTTGCGCGTGACGTCGAGCGGGGCCTTGGCCGCCAGCAACGAGCGGGACGAGTCGACGAGTCCGCGTTGTTCGTCGCTGAGCTCGAAGTCCACGCACGACTCCTCGGGTCAAAGACGGGTGGAAAGCCACAAAAGACAATTGCCAAGATAACAGTACACTGATTAAGGTGATAGGGCCTAGTCGTCGGAGGGGGTGGGATGCGTCTCAGCCAGGACACGGAGCTGGACCTGCTACGCCAGCGAGTCCGCGCCCTGGCAGCCGAGCACGCGCCGCGGCTTCACACCCGCACCGGCGTTCGCGCCCCGGAGGCACACGAAATTCCGGCGTTGCGCGAATGGACGGCCCGCCTGTTTTCCGAAGGGCTCCTCGGGGTGCACTGGCCGGTTGACTACGGCGGCCTGCCCGACCCGCACCCGTTACATGAGTCGGTGGTGAGCGAGGAGCTGATCCGTGCGGGGGCGCCGGGACCCGTGGGGGGCGGGCTGCTGGCCGCGTCGGCGATCATCGACTTCGGGACCACGGCGCAAAAGGATTTCTTCCTGCCGCGGATTCGCTCGGGCGAAGACATCTGGTGCCAGCTGTTCAGCGAACCGGAAGCCGGCAGCGATCTCGCCAGCCTGCGCACCCGGGCCCGGCGCGACGGTGACTGCTGGGTCGTCGACGGCCAGAAGGTCTGGACCACCAACGGCCAGCACGCCGACTGGGGCTACCTGCTGGCCCGCACCGACCCCGAAGCCGAAAAGCACGGGGGCATCACGGCATTCGCGCTGGACATGCGCACCCCGGGCGTCACCGTGCGCCCCCTGCGTGAAATCACCGGCACCTGCGACTTCAACGAAGTGTTCCTCGACGCCGTCCGGATACCGGCCGACCGCGCGATCGGCGCCGTCAACCGGGGATGGGCCGTGACCACCGCGAGCCTCGCGCGGGAACGCTCCGGGGCGGGCAGCGGCGTGGCGCTCTTCGGCGCGCTCGAGCGGCTGCTGCGGCTGGCGCGCCACGTGCGCCGCGACGGGACACCGGTCATCGAACGTGACGACGTCCGCCAGGCGATCGGCGGTTTCGTCGCCGATGTCCATGTCAATTCGCTGGTTTCGGCGTTCGGTGAGTCCCGGCTGCTGCACGGGTCGGGTGACGCCGGCGACGCGGCGATCTCGAAGATCCTCTTCAGCGAGGTCAACCTCGCGCTGCACGAGTACGGGATGACGCTGCAGGACCATGCCGGCGTGCGCACCGAGGGGGATCCGCAGGCCCTCGACGAGGGCTGGTGGCAGGACGCCTTCCTCTACGCGCGGGCCTTCACCATCGCCGGCGGTACCAACGAGGTGCTGCGCAACGTCATCGCCGAACGGGCCCTCGGGCTGCCGCGGGGATGACCCGGCCAATAAGTCCAAAGAATTAACTGATCGGCCTATTACGCAGGAGGATCGGATGCCACTGCAGGACTGGATGAAGATCATTTCGGTCGACGATCACGTGATCGAGCATCCCCGGGTCTGGCGCGACCGGTTGCCCGCGAAATACCACGACGCAGGGCCGCAGATCATCGAGACGGCCGAGGGCCACCAGGTTTGGCGCTACGAGGGCCAGCTGTACCCCCAGATCGGCCTGAACGCGGTCGCCGGAAAACCCCCGTCGGAGTACGGCATGGAACCGGTGCGCTACGACCACATGATCCCGGGCTGCTACGACCCGGTCGAACGCGTCAAAGACATGGACATCGACGGTGTGCACGCGGCGCTGTGCTTCCCGTCGTTCCCCGGCTTCGGGGGCGGGGTGTTCCAGCGGGCCGAAGACAAAGAGCTGGCGCTGCTGTGCGTTCGCGCCTGGAACGACTTCCAGGTCGACGAATGGTGTGCCAGCGCGCCCGAGCGGCTGATACCACTGGCGCTGCTGCCCACGTGGGATCCGGCGCTGGCGGCCGCCGAGGTGGAACGGCTGGCCGGCATCGGCACCAAGGCCGTTTCGTTCCCGGACAGCCCGGTCCCGCTGGGGCTGCCGTCGTTCCATCACAAGACCCATTGGGAGGTGCTGTGGGATGCGCTGGAGGCGGCCGACATGCCGGTGTGCCTGCACTTCGGTTCCGGCGGCTACGTGCCCGGCTATTCGTTCGCCGCACCGGCACAACCGGATGATTTCCCGCCCTTTGCCGTTGCCATAGCGACCTTTTCGACGAACCTGATGTGGTCGACGGCCGACCTCGTGTTCTCGGGCCTGCTGCAGCGTCACCCGAATCTGAAGTTCATGTTGTCCGAGGGCGGCATCGGCTGGATCCCGTACATCCTCGAGCGCCTCGACTACACCTGGGAGCGGCACCGCTGGTATCAGAACATCAGCCGGGTCGATCGGCCGTCGGACCTGTTCAAGCGGCACATCTGGGGCTGCTTCATCGACGACGTCCACGGGGTGGCCTCGCGGGACGCGATCGGCATCGACAAGATCCTGATCGAAGTCGACTATCCCCATTCGGATTCCAACTGGCCCAACAGCCGCAAGCGCATCGCCGAGAACCTGATCGAGGTGTCCGACGAGGACACGCACCGCATCGTCGAGCTGAACGCGCGCGAGTTGCTGCATTTCGGAGACGGCGCGCGGTGACCTCGGGGGAGGGGTCCCACGACGGCACCGTCGAGCGCCGCGAAGGTGACGACTACGACCTGCTGACCTTCGGCGAGGTCCGCGCGCGGCTGGCCGAGCTGCTGGCCGTGGAAAAGGATGAGCTCGCTCGCCTCGTTCGGCAGGCCGGTCCCGACGACGCTCGGGTGCGCCGGCTCAAGGAGCGCATCGCGCTGCTGGAGTCCAGCGATACGCGCTATCGAGACCTCGCTCGCACGAACGAGCCATTCGCACGAAGGTTCGGGCCCAACGGGTTAGCGCCGCCCGACGCGGACGCGCCGCGGTGGACCTGAGCGGGAACGAACGGGGGGCAGGGTCAATGGCGACACCACAAACGGAACAGCCGGAATCGGCGGTCGAACTGATCGGCGACTGGGCGCAGGGGTATGTCCGACGCCACCAGGTCGCGTCGCTGGAAACCGTTGGCGGCCAATGCGTGCTGGCGGTGCGGGCGTTCCAGTATTTGTTCCTCGACATCGCCCGGTGGCGCTTCCCCTTCGCCGAATTCGTGGAGCAGGCGGCCTTCATGGCGGCCACGGCGGTGCTGCCCACGATGTGCGTGGCCATCCCCATCGGCGTCACCCTGCAAATCCAGTTCGCCTTGCTGGCGGGCCAAGTCGGCGCGACATCGCTGGCGGGGGCGGCCAGCGGCATCGCGGTCATCCGGCAGGGCGCCCCGCTGGTCGCGGCGCTGCTGATGGCGGCGGCGGTCGGTTCGGCGGTCTGCGCGGACCTGGGCTCCCGCACGATTCGGGAAGAGATCGATGCCCTGGAGGTGCTGGGGATCTCGGCAATACGCAGGCTGGTGGTCCCGCGGCTGGCCGCGGCGATGGTGGTCGGGCTGGCGCTGACCGGGCTGGTGTGCTTCATCGGCTTTCTGGCCGGCTACCTGTTCAACACCTACGCCCAGGGCGGCGCTCCCGGCAGTTTCGTGACGACGTTCGCATCGTTCGCGACCGTCGGCGACCTCGTCCTGACGCTGATCAAGGCGGTGGTGTTTGCGGCGATCGTCGTCGTGGTCGCCTGCGACAAGGGCTTGACCACCAAGGGCGGTCCGGCCGGGGTGGCGAACTCGGTGAACGCCACCGTGGTGGCGTCCATCCTGCTGCTGATGATCACCAACGTGGTCTTCACCCAGATGTATGTGCTGCTGTTCCCGAAGGCGTCGCTGTAGATGACCGCGGCGAGCCGGTACTACCCGAGGGGGGTGCGGCCCCTCATCACGGCGACGCGACCGGTCGCCGACATCGGCATCCGCCTCGGGCACATGCTCACGTTCTTCACGCGCGCCGTGGCCGGGATACCCGTGGCACTGACCCGGTACCGCAAGGAGTTTCTGCACATCCTGTCCGACGTCACGTGGGGCAACGGGTCCATCGTGGTGGGTGGCGGCACGGCGTGGGTGATCATCCTGCTGGGCGCGACCGCCGGCGCGATCGTCGGAATCGAGGGATACCAAGCGCTGCACCTGCTCGGGATGGCCCCGGCGACGGGGTTGGTGTCGTCGACCGTGGGCACCCGTGAGCTTGCCCCGATCATGGCGTCGCTGGCCTTCGCATCGCAGGCGGGTTGCCGATACACCGCCCAGTTGGGTTCGATGCGCATCTCCGAGGAGATCGACGCGGTGGAATCGCTGGCGATCCGCCCGATTCCGTACCTGGTGACCACCCGATTGCTGGCGTCGGTCCTCGCGATCATCCCGCTCTACATCGTCTGCCTGATCGTGAATTACATTGCCGTGCAAAGCGTTGTGACCTTCTCGGGTGGGCTGTCCGGCGGTTCCTTCGAGCACTACTTCCGGCTGGTGCTCAACGGAACCGACATCTTCTACTCGGTGGTGAAGGCGGTAATCTTTGTCCTCATCACCTCGACCATCCAGTGCTACTACGGGTTTTTCGCCGGCGGGGGCCCGCAAGGGGTCGGGGTCGCGGCCGGCCGCGCGATGCGCGCCAGCGTCTCGGTGATGATCATCGTCAACCTGCTGCTCACCGTGGGTTTGTGGGGCATCGGCTCCGGCGCAAGGCTCGGTGGTTGAGGATGGCGCAGCGAATCGAGTCCGCGGGCAAGGAGATCTCCAATGCGCAACTGCTGCTGCGCGGGCTCGTCGTGGTGGCGGCGGCGACGCTGCTGACGATCGCGTTGATCGCCAAGTCCCAGGGCGCGTTCGGCAAAAGGTTCCAGGTGACGGTTCTGCTCAACGACGTCGGCGACGGGCTGCCCACCAAATCCGACGTGAAATTCCGCGGTGTCCTCGTTGGCGCCGTCGGCGGCGTCACCCCGGCCTCCGACGGCAGGCCGAACGTGGTGCAGGTCAAGCTCGAACCCCGCTACGCGGACGCCATTCCCGCGACGGTCACCGCTCGGGTCGTGCCCAGCAACGTGTTCGCCGTGTCCTCGATTCAGTTGATCGACAACGGCCCCGGGCCCCCGCTGCGTAGCGGCGGGAGGATCTTCGAGGACAAAAGCCTGGCGACCGTGCAGTTTCAGACGGCGTTGACCAAGCTGCGCGACATCGTGGCCGCGGCGAGCCGCCCGGCGGACAACCACACCCTGGGCATCCTCGCGGCCGTCGCCGAGGCGACCGACCGGCGCGGTGACTCGATCGCCGACGCCGGGGCCGGCGCCAACCGCATCGCACACGAACTGAACGCCGTCATGGCCCCTGACGACACGCAATCCACGCTGACCACCCTGTCGACGCTGTCTCAGGCGCTGCAAGGCCTGCAGACCGCGGCGCCGGACCTGCTCGACAGCGTGCATCAGGCCGTGACGCCGATGCGCACGGTCGCCGAAAAACAACTGGGGCTCAACGGTTTCCTGTCGGCGGGGCTGACGACCTTCTCGACCCTGGGAACCGCGTTCGAGAACAACACCGACCGGATGATCGTGATCACCACGCAGCTGTCCCCCGTGATCGGGGTGTTCGCCGATGGCGGAAATCAGTTCGCGGCCATAGGGACCCGGATGAAGAACGTCACCGATAAGTTCCTCGGCGAGGTCTGGAAACCCGAGACGCACCGGGCCGTCGGCAAGTTCATGGTGGTGTTCACGCCCAACCGCATGTACACCCGCCAGGATTGCCCCCGCTACGGCCAGATGGAGGGTCCCAGTTGCCGGACCGCACCCGAGACCGCGGACCCCCCGGCCCTGCCGCAGGCGCTCGACCCGCGCAACTACCCGATGCCCCCGGAGCTGACCGGCGGCAACGTCGGCCCCGTCGGCAGCCCGCAGGAGCGCGAACAACTATCGAAAATCCTTGGGCCGGACACCAATCCCGCATCCGAACTGCTGATCGGCCCGCTCGCGCGCGGCACCACGGTACAGGTCCTTCCCGACCCGGCGCCCGCGCCCGACGCGCCACCGCCGCCCGCCGAGGCGGGCCCACCGGACCCAGGACAGGGGCAGAGATGAGGCGATACCGCAAACCGCTGATCGGCGTGTGCGCCTTCGTGGCCGTGTGCTTCGCGCTGACGTGGACGGTGTTCGTCACGCTGCAACGCACCGTCAACGGCGCCACCACGTCGTACACCGCGTTGTTCACCGACGCGTCGGGCCTCAAAGCCGGTGACGAGGTGCGCATGGCGGGGGTGCGGGTGGGCCGGGTCGACTCGGTGAAACTCGATGGAACGCGGGCGCGCGTCGGCTTCCGGGTGCAGTCCAGCCAGGTGCTGTACGGAAATACCAAAGCCTCGATCGTCTACCAGAACATCATCGGCCAACGCTACGTGGGTTTGTCGCTGGGCGACTTCGGTGACCCGAAGACGTTGCGGGCGGGCGCGGAGATCCCCGTCGAGCACACCGAACCGTCATTCGACATCTCCCATCTGCTCAACGGCTTCGAGCCGCTGTTCACCTTGCTCGACCCGCAGCAGGTCGACAACGTCACGACCGCGATCGTGCGGGCCCTGCAGGGGGACACCGGATCGATCACCACCCTGATCGCCGAAACCACCCAACTGGCAGAGTCTTTCGAGGGCACCGATCAGATCCTCGACGCGGTGCTGGGCAACCTCGACACGGTGCTGCGCTCGATGGCCGCCAACCACGGCGACCTGGAAAGCACCATCACCCAGACCAGGGCGGTGTTCGCCGGGCTGGGGCAGCGCCGCGAGGAATTGGTCAATTCGCTCGACCAGGCCTCGATAGTCGCGAGCCGCATTGCGGGCGTCGTGGGCGACGTGCAACCGGACCTCGACCAGTGGCTGCAACGCGAACCCGGGTTCGCCCAGCACTTCACCGAGAACAAGCAGGACTTCGCCTACCTGGGCTACAACATTCCGCTGCTGCTGAAGGGGATGGCGCGGTTCAGCCAGAACGGCTCCTACCTCGACGTCTACGCCTGCGACGCGCGAATCACCTTGTTCCCGAGGCTGACCAACCTCATTCCCTGGCTGGTCCGCCATCTCACCCCGGGCAACCGGATCATGCACAGCCCGATATGCCGATGAGGACGGATATGCAGACGATCACGCGCATTCTGCGCCGGCCGATCGAGAACTACGGCAAGGCGCGGCTCGGCGCGGTGGCCATCACCGCCATCGTCGCCGTGCTGGCCGCGGCGCTCGGACTGTCGTCGCTCGGGATCGGAAAGACCTCCTACGAAGCGCAATTCGCGCAGGCGGCGGGGCTCAGTCGGGGGGATCTGGTGACCGTCGCGGGCGTTCACGTCGGCACCGTCACGGGGCTCGCGCTCGAGGGCGATCACGTCAAGGTGACGATGGACGTCGACAGCAACGTCCACCTCGGCCCGGGCACGCAGGCCTCGATCAAGTTGACCACCCTGCTCGGGTCCCACTACGTCGAATTGCGCCCCGGCGGCGTGGGGGACCTGCCGCAGCGCCGGATCGCGTTGTCCCACACCGAGGTTCCCTACGATCTGCAGCAGGCGCTGCAGGACGCGACCGCGACATTCGAGGCCGTCGACGCCGAGAAGATCGCCCAGTCCCTGACGACGCTCGCCGATCAGGTGCGGGGCGCCCCGGAGATTCTGCCGGAGGCGTTGCGCAACGTCGAGCGCCTGTCCTCGGTCATCGCCGAACGGCGTGACCAGGTCGGATCGCTGCTGACGAATGCCCAACAGGTGACGGGTCTGATCGGGCGCCAGCAGCAGAGCCTCGGAGTGCTGGTCAAGCAGGGCCACCTGCTGATGGGGGACCTCGCCGCGCGACGTCAGCTCATCGTCAGGCTGCTGGGCGCCACCACGAAGCTGGTCAGTCAATTGCGCCCCGTCCTCATCGGCGACAGGCATCAGATCGACCAGTTGATCGCCAACGTCAACGGCATGGTGCAGTCGCTGGGCAAGAACGACGCCCTGTTCCGCAACATCTTGCAGGTGATGCCGTTGCCGCTGCGCAACTTCACCAACGCCACGGGCAACGGCGACGAGTTCGACTTCACCTCCACGGGCGGCGACCTGCTGGACGAGTTCATGTGCGGCATCAGCGCGCGGGCCCCGCAGTTCAACCTGCCCCAGTACTTCAAGGATTGCGAATGACCAACCTCGCGCGCCTGCTGAAAGCCGCGACGATCGTCGGCCTGGCCGTGGCGGCGGCGGGCTGCTCGAGCGGTCCGATCGCGACGCTGGCCGATCGGGGGATGACGATCACGGCCCAATTCGACAACGCCAACGGGCTTTACAGCGGCAACGCCGTCGCGGTTTTGGGCATGCCGGTCGGGAAGGTCACCGGCATCGATCCGAAGGGCGCCTACGTCGAGGTCAGCATGCACATCGACGGCGGGGTCAAGATTCCCGCGAACGCGCAGGCGGTCACGGTGTCCACGTCGATCCTGACCGATCGGCACATCGAGTTCACCCCCGTGTACAAGGGCGGGCCGACGCTGGCCGACCACGACACGCTGAGCCTGGCGCGGACCAGGACCCCGGTCGAGTTCGACCGGGTGCTGGCGATGGCCGACAAGCTGTCGGTGCAGCTGCAGGGCGACGGAGCCGGACAGGGCCCCATCGCCGAGCTGCTGGATGCCGGCGCGGCGATGACGAGCGGGCGCGGCGCGACCATCAAGTCCGCCCTCGGCAAGCTCTCCGAAGCGCTGAAGCTGAGCCAGGAGCGCGGGGCGCCGACGAAGGATGCCATCACCACCATCGTCAAGAGCCTGGACAGCCTGAGTCAGGCGGCGGTGGACAACGACAAGACCATCCGCGAACTGGGCACCGCCGTACGCCAAGTGAGCGACGTGCTGGCCGACGAGCGTCTGGGTAGCGGTTCGACCGGCGCCAACATGAACCAGATACTCTCCGCGACAACCGATCTGCTGGACAAGAACCGCGACAACCTCAGGTCGGCGGTTGCCAACACCGAAACGGTGACCAAGGCGATCGCGGACTACCGCCGGGAGGTCGCCGAGGTGCTCGACCTGGCGCCGCTGCTGCTGGACAACGTCTACAACATGATCGACTTCGGCAAGGGCGCCATCCGGTCACACCCGACGCTGGACAAGATCACTCTCAACGGCCAGCTGACGAAGGAGGTGTGCAACCTGATGGGGATGCGCCAACTGGGCTGCGCCACCGGCACGATCCAGGACTTCGGTCCCGATTTCGGCGTGACGAGCATGCTCCAGGGTCTGGCGGGACTGAAACCGTGAGGGTGCCGAACCGGAAGCCGAATCGCGCCGCGCTCGCGGTCGTCGCCGCGGCGGCCACGACCTGCCTTGCCACCTCGTGTTCGGCCGGCCTGGACAGCCTGCCGCTGCCCGCGCCGACGGCCGGAACGGACACCTACCCGCTGACCGCGACGTTCGCCAACGCGCTCAACCTCCCCGCCAAGGCCAAGGTGCGGGTATCCGGCGCCGACGTCGGCGAAGTCGAATCCATGACCGCCGAGAACTACACCGCCGTGGTCACCATGCGCATCGATTCCGCGGTCCGCATCCCGGTGGGCACCACCGCCGAATTGCGTTCGGCCACACCGCTGGGCGACGTGTTCGTGTCCCTCAAACCGCCCGCCGTCGGCGCTCCCGGCGGTGCGGTGCTGCGGGCCGGCGACAGGATACCGCTGCAGTCCACCAAGTCGGCCGCGACCATCGAGGAGGTGCTGTCGACGTCGTCGCTGCTCGTCAACGGCGGCGCGGTGCGCAACCTGACCAAAATCGTCAACGGGCTGGGTGCGGCGCTGGGCGGCAAGGGCGAGAAACTCGGCAACCTGCTCGACGAGTCCAACCGGTTGCTCGGCAACCTGTCGGCGCGGTCGGTGGCGATCAAGAGGGCGCTGACCCAAACGGGGGATCTTGCGGGCACTCTGGCCGCCCAGCAACGCGCGATCGACGACGCGATCGCCGCCGCCGGTCCCGCGATGGGCACCATCGCCGCCAACACGAACCACATCATCGACCTCATCGTGCAGGTCAACCGGATCACGTTGCAGCTGGTCAAGTTTCCGTCGGTGCGCGGCGTCCAATCGCGCAGCATGATGGCGGACCTCAATCGGCTGTCGGCCGAGTTGAACGACGCCGCCAACAACCCCGGGGCCTCGTTGCCGGCGCTCAACTCGATGTTGGGGCCGATGCTCAAGCTCACCAACGCCACCTCCGCACACGTCGACATCGACCTGCAGGACGTGGCGATCGGGGCGTTTGCCGATTTGCACCATCCGGCGGATCCCGGCAGCCGCGGACCCAACTGGACCGACTTCCGCAACTTCGTCGGCAGCCTCACCTACGAGCTGATCAAGCTGCGCGACAAGTTCTTGGGGCCACCCCAGCCGCCGCCAGGGACGCCACCGCCGCCGGACGCGCCGCCCGCCTTCGCGCCGGGCCCGCCCGAAGGGGGGCCGCCGTGAACGGCCCGATGATCGAGCGGGCCGCGCGGCGGATCGTCACCACCGTCGCCGCCGTGCGCGAAAGGCGGCTCTGGTTGTCCGCGGGCGCGCTGGGCGCCATCCTCGTGGTGGGCATCGCCTATCTTCTGTTCGGCACGCTGCGGGTGGATCCGACGGATTCCGTGAAACTCGTCCGGGTGCACCTCGCGCAGTCCGGGGGGCTGCTGCCCGGGCAAGACGTGACGCTGCGCGGTGTTTCGGTGGGCCGGGTGCGCTCGATCGAGCTCACCCGCGACGGGGTGGTCGCGGTGGCGGCGCTGAACTCCGACCACGCGATCCCCGTCGACAGCGACGTGCAGGTGTCGGCGCTGTCACCGGCCGGCGAGCAATACCTGAACTTCTATGCCGGCGCCAATGCCGGCCCCTACTTGCGTGACGGGGCCGAAATCTCTAGCCGCCGAACGAAAACCCCGGTCACGCTGGGGACGCTGCTTTCGGACCTCGACGGCACGCTGGCGCAGATCGACCCCGCCAAACTGCACACGGTCATCACCGAACTGGGCGTCGGTCCCAACGGGCCGACCAAACTCCGGACGCTGCTCGACAGCGGCACGTTTTTGGCATCGACGCTGGACTCCGTGCTCCCGCAGACGGTCAGCCTCCTGCACAACAGCAAGGTCGTCCTCGCGACCGCCCGCGATATCAGCCCCGGGCTGCAACACACCTCGAACAACATGTCGGCGATCCTCGGCGGGGCGCAGAAGATGGACCGGGGCTATCGCACCCTGCTCGATCGAGCCCCGGCCACCCTGCACGGCCTGGACAACCTGGTCGACGACAACTCGCCCACCATGGTGCAACTGCTGGGCGACCTGGCGACCGTCTCCCAGCTCACCTATCTGCGCGTGCCCGCCCTGCAGGAGCTGTTCTTTCCGCTGAACCGCGCGGGATCGGCCCTCGACGCGGTGGGCGCCACGTTCCACGACGGGGGGGTGTGGGGCGCGGTGAGCCTCTACCAGCGCTACTCCTGCGACTACAACCTCCCGCACCAGCCGCCCTCGGTGGCCGACTTCCCCGAGCCGTACCTGTACACCTACTGCCCCAACCCCGACCCCAGGTACCTGGTCCGCGGCGCCCGCAACGCGCCACGCCCGCCCGGCGACGACACCGCGGGGCCCCCGCCGGGAGCCAACCCGCTGCAGCGGACCGACCCGACCCCCAAGGGGCCCTTCACGATCCCGACACCCTACGCCGGACCGGACTTCCCGATGCCGCCACCACCGAGCGGACCCTGACCGTCGAAAAGGAGAACGCGCCATGACGAAACTCAACCGAGCCCTGCAACTGGTCGGCGAGGCCGACGCGGACGACAAGGCCGACGACCGCACCGACGGCGTTTCCGGTGACACCCCGGCCGAGGCCAAGCCCACCGGCGACGGCGACACCGCGGAGCCCAAAACCGAAGCCACATCCGACGATCCGACCGCGCGCGGACGGCGCTGGACCCGCCGCGCCGTGGTGCGGTGGCTCGCGGTGGCCGGCGTGGTCGTGGTGGTGGCGCTGTCGGCCACCGCCGCCGTGGTGCTGGGGTGGAAGCTGAAAACCCAACAGGCGGTTGCCGATGCCGGTCAACAAGCCCTCGTGGCGGCCCAGCAGTACGCCGTGGCCCTGACCAGTGTGGATTCCAGCAAGCTCGACGAAAACTTCGCCGCCGTCCTCAACGGTGCGACGGGCGAGTTCAAGGACATGTACAGCCAGTCAAGCGCCCAGTTGAAGCAACTCTTGCTCGACAACAAGGCCAACAGCCACGGTACGGTCGTCGCGGCGGGCATCAAGTCGGCCACCAAGGACAAGGTCGAGGTCATGCTGTTCGTCGACCAATCCGTCACCAACACGCTCAACCCCCAACCCCGAATGGACCGCAGCCGGATCATCGTCACCATGGAACGGGTCAACGGGCGCTGGCTGGCCAGCAAGGTCGACCTACCCTGATCGGGAATGCCATGGCACTGAGCATGTTTCGTAGCGCCGCGTTCGCACCGGGTCTCGCCGCGATCCTGTTGCTGAGTTTCCCGCTCCTCGCGCGGGCGGACTCGGTCTCCAACGGCGTCGCCTATGCGGTCGTGCCCGCCGAAGTCGCCGGCCCCAGCCCCAATGGGCTGGGGGACTGGACGGTGCAGTATCAGAAGCTCTCCGGGGGCGATCCGGCCGTCACGGATCAGATCAACCACATCCTCGACGATGAGGCCAACGGCCAGGTCTGGTTGAACGCGGCAAGCGCGAGCAAGACGAAGAACTGGACCTTTCAGACCGACGGCACCCTGCAGTTTCGGCCGCTGACGATTTCGGAGATCTTCGTGGGTCAATACGACGCCCCCGAGTTGCCGAACATGCCGTTCGACACGGTGGCGACCCGAGTGTTCGATGCCCGCAGCGGCGGTCAGATCGTGTGGGAAAACCTTTTTCGCGACAAGCGTGCGGGCCTGACGCGACTTTCGGACCTGACCAAGACCATCCTGCCGGCTGCCTACCCGGCACCTCCGGGCGGGTGGGCGGAGTACGGCTACGCGATGGCGCCGCTGGAAATCAACTTCAAATACTGGATGCCGACCGCCAAAGGCATCGAATTGCACTTCCCCGACTATCAATTCGGGCGCGGGCTGAAGGTGATCACCATTCCGTGGGGACAGGTGAGCGACCTTTTCGCGCCGGAGTTCCTTCCGATCACGCAGTGAGGCGGCGCGCCGTCAGTCGAACGCTTCGTCGGGGCCGCCGGGGTTGCAGCCCGAATTGATCATGATGGTGTTGCTGACGACCGGCCGCCACGGCTCGAGATTCCAGGTGCCGACCTTCGCCGGGTTGGTGAACGAGGCCAGTTGCCAATAGCACAGGAACTGATTGAGCATGGTCTGGGAGTCGGCCTCGGGCGCGTTTTCGAGCAGCTCGTTCCAGGCGTCGTAACTCTGTGCGCCGTTGGTGAACATCCCGGCGCCCGCCCACCCCCACGGCGTCGGGAAAATCCGCAACGTCGACCTGTCGCCCTGGCGCACCCACTGCACGTGGTCGATGTAGCGCGGGGCGTCGGGCGGGCGCGCGGGGGGATCGGCGCGGGCGGGCGCGGGCGCCAGCACCGCCGCCACCGCGGCGACCGATGCAACCGCGGTCAGCGGGCGACGGATGGTCATTCGATGACGGCGATCGCCTGACGCGGACACGCCGCCGCCCCCTCGCGCGCCGCCTCCTCCACGCCCGCCGCGACCGTGACCTCGTCGATGGTGCTGTAGCCGTCGTCGTCGACGTCGTAAACCGACGGCGCGACCGCGAAGCACCGGCCATGGCCTTCGCACCGCTGGTGGTCCACCACTACGCGCATCGGGGCGCCGTGCCTAGCGCACCGGCCACTGAAGTGCTTTGTGCTGCAGGAATTCCGACAGCCCGAACTCGCCGAACTCACGTCCGATGCCGCTGGCTTTGTACCCGCCGAACGGGGCGTTGG
The DNA here is from genome assembly GCF_002086635.1 of Mycobacterium alsense. Lineage (GTDB taxonomy): Bacteria > Actinomycetota > Actinomycetes > Mycobacteriales > Mycobacteriaceae > Mycobacterium > Mycobacterium alsense. Next base: position 17,782 of record NZ_MVHD01000017.1, read on the forward strand.
GATTGAGGCCGCCGCCGCCCCCGTTGATCACGACCGTCCCGGTGCGCAGCCGGCGTGCGACGCCGGCCGCGCGCACCGGGTCGGCCGACCAGACCCCTCCCGACAGCCCGTACTCGCTGTCGTTGGCGATGCGCACCGCTTCGTCGTCGTCGGCGAACGGGATCACGACACCCACCGGCCCGAAGAACTCGGTGCGGGCGATCTTCATCGAATTGTCGACCCCCACAAACAGTGTCGGCTCCAGGAAGAACCCCTTGTCCAGATGCGCGGGACGGCCACCCCCGTAGGCGATCTGGGCGCCTTCGCCGACGCCGAGCTGAATCAACGACTCCACGCGCTGGCGCTGGGCGTCACGGATCAGCGGGCCCATGACGGTGCCCGGGTCGGCGGGATCGCCAATGGTGATGAAACCCAGGGCGGCGGTGATCCGGGCGACCAATTCGTCGTGCAACGACTGGTGCACCAGGATCCGGGTGAGCAGCGCGCACCCCTGGCCGGCGTGCGTGATGAATCCACCGAGCACGCTTTCCATGACGTTGTCGAGGTTGGTGTCGTCGAGGATGATGTTGGCCGACTTGCCACCCAGCTCCAGCACGACCTTCTTCAACGTTTCCGCGCCCTGGGCATAAACCTTGCGGCCCACCGTGTCTGACCCCGTGAAGCTGATGATGTCGACGCCGGGATGCCGGGTCAGCGCTTCACCGGCCGCCACGTCCCCGGTCACGATGTTGAGCACCCCGGGCGGCAGCCCCGCGGCGTCAGCGATCTCGCCGATGATCAGGGCCTCCAGCGGCGTATACGGCGAGCACTTCAGCACCGCCGTGCACCCGGCGGCCAGCGCCGGGCCCAGTTTGGCCAAGTTCAGCAGCAACGGGAAGTTGAACGGGGTGATGAGCGCGGCGACGCCGTACGGTTCGCGCACGGCCACGCCCTGCCCGATTCCGTTGCCCAGCACCGGAAGCACCGGTTGCTCGAAGCAGAAACCCGGCACCACGTGCCGCGCCATGTTGTAAAAATGGTCGATCGGGGTGCCGACCTGAAGAAACTCGGCCAGAAACCGGGTGGAACCGGCCTCGGCGATGTTGAGCTCGACCAGTTCGGCGCGCCGCCGGTCGAACTCCTCGGCCATCCGGCCCAGCACCGCCGCGCGCTCCGCGGGCGACGTCGTCGGCCACGGTCCCTCGTCGAACGCCCGGCGCGCCGCGCCCACCGCGAGGTCGATATCGGCCGGAGTCGCCTGCGGGACCGTTGCGATGAGTTCTTCGGTGGCCGGATTGATCACCTGCAGCGTGGCATCGCCACTGCCGCCGACCCAGCCGCCGTCGATGTAGAGCCCTCGGGTCGTCACGTCCGCCATTACCGCATCACCCTCCGCCCGGGAAATAAAGTACTATTATTTAGGTAATGGCGTCACCAAGGCAAGGGCCGATCCGTCCGATGCGGTGAGAATCCCTGCCGACCACCCACCCGCCGCCGCGGCCGGCGAAGGTCCCGACAATGCGCGAGGAGCGAGATGACCGACCCGACGCCACCGCACGGATCCACCCGGTTGGTGCGCGCGCCGAAGACCGCCGAGTTGATCGCCGAGCAGTTGCGCAGTCAGATCGTGCGCGGTGTGCTCAAGCAGGGTGACGCATTGCCCACCGAGGTGGAGCTCGTCAAGCAGTTCGGCGTTTCGCGGCCCACGCTGCGCGAGGCGTTTCGGATTCTGGAAAGCGAATCGCTGATCGTGGTGCGGCGTGGCTCGCGCGGTGGCGTTTTGGTGTCGTCGCCGCAAACATCGGTGGCGGCACGGGATTTCGGTCTTTTGCTGCAGATGTCCGGAGCGACGTTGGCCGACGTGTACGAGGCCCGCAAGGTGCTGGAGCCCGCCGCGGTGCGCATGCTCGCCGAGCGGCGGGCCGCCGACGACGTGTCCGATCTGACCGCGGCGGTTGGCGCGGTGGCCGCGCTGGTCGACGAGGGCACCGAGGGCGCCGACTTCAGCGAGTGGTCGGCGGCCGCGTTCCGGTTCCATGACGTGATCATGGAGCGCTGCGGTAACACCACGATGGCCCTGATCGGCGCGGTGCTGCGGGAGGTCATCGCCCGCCACATGTCGCGCGCGGTCGCCACGGCCACCGATCACGCCGGAATCGAAAGCCAGTTCCGCCGGACCATCCGCGCGTTCACCAAGGTGACCTCCTTGATCGAGGCCGGCGATCCCGATGCGGCCGAACAGTTCTGGTCCGCTCACATGGCCCGCGCCACCAAGGGGATGCTCTGGGGCGACCTGGCCACCGAGACCGTCATCGACCTGTTCGTCTAGGGCGGCCCGTCAGCCAAGTGCGCCGCGCTCGCGGTACTCGCCGACCTCGTCCCACGAATATCCGTACTCGACGAGGACCTCCTCGGTGTGCTGGCCCACCTCCGGCGCCGGGCCGCGCGGAGTCATTGCGGCACCGTCGAATTGGTAGGGAGGGGCGACCAACTGGAAGGATCTGCCGTCGTCGCCGACCACCGTGGGCAGGTATCCGTTGGCCGCTACCTGCGCGCTGTTGCGGACCTCGTCGAACGTCGCCGCCGCCGACCACACCCCGGAGAAGTCGGCCAGCGCCGCCTGCCACTCGGACAGGGTGCGTGACGAGAACACGGCGTCGAGCTCGCCGATGCACTCCGCGCGGTTGACGAACCGGCGTACCGCATCCGCGAAACGCTGGTCGTGCGCGAGGTCGTCCCGCCCGACGAGGCCGCACAACTCCGGCCAGAACCGGTCGGATTGCAGGCAGACCAGGTTGACCCAGCGGTCGTCTTTGGTGCGGTAGCTGTTGACGATCGGGTTGGGGGCATCGCGCCGATTCATGCGCGGCAGCTCGCCGGAGCCCGTCGCCGACGAGGCGAGGTCGGGGCCCATCGTCCACATCCCCGTGTTGAGGAGGGACACGTCGACCACCGCGCCGCGCCCCGTTCGTTCGCGGCGGAACAGCGCCATCGCCACCGCCCCCGCGATCGCGCTGGAGCCCTGCAGGTCGTAGAAGGCGGCCGGCTGGGGGACGGGTTCGGCCGCCCCCGGCGCGGTCAGCTTGTACTGGGTGCCCGCCGCCGACCACGCCGCCGCGGCGTCGAACCCGCCGACCCCGGCCATCGGTCCCTTGCTTCCCCAGCCGGAGCCGCGCACATAGACCAGTTGCGGGTTGGCAGCGCACAGTTCGTCGACGTCGATGCCCAGTTTGGCGCGCACCTTGGGCAGGTAGCTGGTGAGAAACACGTCGGCCCCTCCAACCAGGCGGCGCAGGATGCCCAACCCGTCGGGCGTCGTGAGGTCGAGTGTGACGCTGCGCTTGCCGCGGTTGGGAACCTCCAAAAACGGGTTGGGGGACGAGTCGTCGGCGTTGAGCGCGTTGCGCAGGCCGCGCTGCGGATCGCCCGTCGGCGGCTCGACTTTCACCACGTCGGCCCCCAGGTCGGCCATGATGGCGCCGGCGCCCGGGACGAAGGTCCACGCCGCCACCTCGATGACGCGCACACCGTCGAACGGTCGATCCATCTGCACCTCCGGCCTAGTCGGGTCCCGCATCGCGGACCGCGCGTAGCGCGTCGAGCATTTCGGCGAAGTGTTTGGGGTGCCATACGTCTTGGTCCTCGCCCCAACCGATTTCGCCGTCGAATTCCCACCTCATGAGCGCGGTGCTGCCCCCGCCGTGCTCGCAGGCGTGGCTGACGCTGAACCCCTCGGCATCCATGCTGCGCCCGGTCACGTCGGTGAGGCGAACGTCCATGTGCGAGCTCCATCCGGTGACCGGGTCGCGAAAGTTCTTCATCGCGCTGGCCGACTTGTCCAGCCGCTCGAAGCGCCCGTCCTTGAGCAGCCAACCGTGGTTGAGCGGCGACCAGCCGCTCGCGTGGCCATCCTGCGGGCGGACATACGACAGGAAGCCCGTCCTCGGCCCGGAATGGCCGAAGATGTACTGGATGCGGCCGCGGCCGCGCTGCCGCTCGACCTGCCGCCAGCGCGGTCCGTGCGGGTCGCGGACGCGTTCGAAGTCGCTGCGCCCGTTCGGCTTGGCCCCAGCCGGGGCGGGGCCCCCGCGCGGGCCCCAGGTGCGGTCGCGGACCGAATAGCAGTCCAGCGGGATGCGCTCGCCGCGCAGGACCACCTCGCCGGCGATGTGGCCCAACTGGTCGAGGTGCGGGCTGAACATGATCGGCGGCTCGCCGGGGGTGTACCGGCGTGGCGGGTGTACGGCGCGAAAATCGAACCGTACGGCGAAATCCGCGGCGGCGTCGGCGTAGCCGATGCGGTATTCCGTCAACGGGCGAAGCGCCTGCACGCTGAAGCCACCACCCGGGAACGTGATGTCGCGCAGGTCGGCATCCGCGAAGTCCATCGGGGTGTCGGGCGAAATGCGGTAGTAGGCAAGGTTGTTCGGCCGGGTGCCGGTCGGATCCCACAGGTACACCCGCCAGGTGACCGCGGCGCGGTTGGTGTGACAGGTGGCATGCAGCCAACAACCGATCTTGCGTTCCGGGACGTTGAACGACCACCACGTCGTCTCGGCCCAGTACGGATTGTCGTCGCGGGGAGTGTGAAACGAGTCGTCGTCGGGGCCGAATGGCGTGTCGGCGGTGATGCCCGCCGAGGGTTCGGTAGCGGGAGTCGCCATAGGCCGCATGCTAACATAAAGGACACTCATTTACTGAATTGGCCGGTGCGGGGCGCCCCCGGTCCGGTGGGCACCCCGGCTTTGCGCCGTGCGGCTTTGGTAGGCGAATTCACTGCCGCCGCAACGCCTTCGCCCGTCCGCGCTCGGTGTCGAACAGCGATTCCTGGGCCACGCTGGCCACCAGCGTCCCGGACTGGTCGTAGATCCGGCCGGTGTAGACGCCCCGGCCACCGCCGGTCGCCAGTGGCGCCAGGTCCACCAATAGCCAGTCGTCCGCGCGCCCGCCGCGGTGCAGCCACACGGCGTGATCCAGGCTGGGCAGCAACCCCGCCTGCTCCACCCGCGGTGCCCGCGACAGCCCGGTGCACAGGTCGGACAAGAAGACGACGCCGCAGGCCTGAACGTTCGGGTCGTCGTCGAGGGGTTCGCGGATCCGAAGCCACAGCCGCGCCGGCCATCGGTACCAGGGTTGGTCGTCCGATGGGACGCGCGCCTCCACGTCGAAAGCCCTTGCCACGTCGAGTCGATAGGGCGTCAGCCGCGCGGGCATCGGTACCGCCGGCATCGTCGTGGCCTGGAAGCCGGCACCGTTTTTGGCGCGGGCGAACGAACACGCCATCGAAAAGAGCGCGGCGTCACCTTGCGTCGCCGTCACCCGGCGTGCCGAGTAGCTGCCGCCGTCGCGGTCGCGTTCGACGCGCAGCGCGACCGGCCGGCTCGCATCGCCCGGCTGCAGGAAGTAGCCGTGCATGGAGTGGGCGACGCGGCCGTCGGGGACCGTCAGGCTGGCCGCGCGCAGCGCCTGCGCCGCGACCTGTCCGCCGTAGAGTGGGCGCCTTCCCGCCCCGCCGAGCGCGGGCGCGAGAAATCGGTCGGCCGCCACGGGAGTCAGCCGCAGCAGCTCGGCGACGGCGCGCCGGTCGCACTCTTCCTCGATCGTCACTGTGCCGCGCGAAGTCGTCAGTCGCGCGCTCGGTGCCCGCTCACGCTGCCCTCTCGAGCACGTGGATTCCGCAGGCCGACCCCAGGCCGATGACGTGCGCCAACCCGACCCGCGCGCCCTCGATCTGACGGTCGCCGGCCTCCCCGCGCAGGTGCTGACAGATCTCCCACACGTTGGCGATGCCGGTGGCGGCGATCGGGTGGCCCTTGGACTGCAGGCCGCCGGAGACGTTGACGGGCAGCCTGCCATCGCGCCACGGCGCCCCGCTGGCAAAGAAGTCGACGGCGCCGCCGGGTTCGCACAGGCCGAGGTTGTCGTAGTGGACGAGTTCGGCGGTGGCGAAGCAGTCGTGCAGCTCGACGAGATCGAGGTCGCCGGGCCCGATGCCGGCTTGCTCGTAGGCGCGCTTCGCGGCGTTGCGGGTCAGCGTGTTGACGTTCGGCAGCACCTGGCAGGCCTCTTCCCACGGATCGGTGGTCAGCACCGACGCGCTGACCTTGACGGCGCGCCGCCGTTGCTCGGCCGAGAGCGCCTTCAGCCGCGCGTCGCTGACGACCACCGCCGCCGCCGCCCCGTCGCAGTTCGCCGAGCACATCGGGCGGGTGTTGGGGTAGGCGATCATGACGTCGGCCTTGATCTGCTCGGCCGACATCGGCTTGGTATAAGCGGCCAGCGGATTGAGCGTGGAGTGGAAATGGTTCTTTTCGCTGATCTTGGCGAACAGGTCCAGCGGGGCGTCGCGGTAGTCGTGGCGGTGCAGGTACTGCATGCCGATCTGGGCGAAGACCCCCGGCATCAGGTCGGTGCCGACCTGCCCTTCCAGGCCGGTGACGGCGCCGAGGCGGCCCTGTGGCGTCCAGGTCGTGGGGCCCGAGCGGGGTTTGCCTCCCGCCCCCATAAGCCCGGCTCCCGCAAGCTTTTCCGCGCCGACGGCGAGTCCGATCTCGGCTTCGCCGGCCTTGATCGCCAGGATCGCCGTGCGCAGGGCCGTGGCACCGGTGGCGCAGGCGTTGGTGACGTTGTAGACCGGGATGCCGGTCTGGCCCAGCTGTTTCTGCACGGCCTGACCGAATCCCGGCTGCCCGAGCAGATTCCCCGCGGCGAACACATCGACGTCGGCGACGGACACGCCGGCGTCGAGCAGGGCCGCGCGGGCGGCATCGAAGCCCAGGCCCACGACGTCGCGGTCGGGGCGCTTGCCGAACTTGGTCATGTTGATGCCGAGGATCCAGATATCGCCGTCCATCTACTTTTCCTTCCCGGTGGCGGCCGGCTCGAAGCCGAAGCCGACCGCGGTTACCCCGTCGTCGTCGGTGCCGATGGGAAATGTGGTGAGCCGCAGCGGCATCCCCATCCGCACCGCCTCGGCGGACGGCTCCACGTTGACGATGTTGGCCCGCACCGAGATTCCGTCGCAGTCGACGAGCCCGGCGACGAAGGGCACCTCGACCCCCGGGGCGGCGACGGCGACGATGGTGAACGTCTCCAGCGTCCCGGTCGGGCTGACCCCGGTGGTGGTGAACTCCGTGCCGAAGCACGCCGCGCACGCGTCCCTGCGGTCGAAGAAGTGCGCCCCGCAGTGCTTGCAGCGCTGCGCGATCAGGTGGGGACTGGAGCCGTCGTCGCCGAGCACCAGGTACTCGACGATGGGAACCGACGTCGTCATTGTTGTCGTTGCTCCTTCGAATTCAGACCCGCCGGCCCGCGGCGGACCAGTACCGGTCACGGATGTCGCGCTTGAGCAGCTTGCCGGTTTCGGTGCGGGGGAGTTGCGCCTCGAAATCCACCGATCGCGGACATTTGAACCCGGCCAGGCGTTCTCGGCAGAAGGCGACGAGTTCGTCCGCCAGCCGCTGGGTCGGCTCGATCCCGTCGACCACCTCGACGACCGCCTTCACCTGCTCGCCCCACTCGGGGTCGGGAATGCCCACGACGGCCACGTCGGCCACCGACGGATGGCCCGACAACACGCCCTCGACCTCGGCCGGGTAGATGTTCACCCCACCGCTGATGATCATGTCCTTGGCCCGATCGCAGATGAACAGATAGCCATCGTCGTCGAGGTATCCGACGTCGCCGATGGTGAACGCCGCGCCGCGAAACACCGAGGCGGTCAGGTCGGGATCGTTGCGATACTCGAACCGCTCGCCATCGGTGCGCTCCATGTAGACGTTGCCAACCTGGTTGGCGGGCAGCACGTTGCCCTCGTCGTCGAGGATCTTTACCCGCATGCCGCGCACCGTGCGGCCCACCGTGCCGGGCTTTTCCAGCCAGCGATGGGGCTTGGCGATCGTCGCGGCGCCCTCGGTGCCGCCGTAGGTCTCCCAGATCACCGGCCCCCACCACGCCATCATGTCCTTCTTGACCTGCAAGGGGCACGGGGCGGCCGAATGGACCACCGATTTCAGGCTCGACAGGTCGTATTTGCCGCGCACGTCGGGGGGCAGCCTGAGCATCCGGACGAACTGCGTGGGAACCATGTAAGCTGTTGTCACCGAGTGCTTTTCGATCATCGCGAGCGTCTGCTCGGCATCGAAGCGCCCCATGATGGCCAGCGGCTGGCCGACGTTGAGCGCGCCGAGATAGAAGCTCTGGCAGCCGGCGTGGTGCATGCCGGTCGAGACCAGATGGACGCCGTCGAAGGGCAGGAAATCGAACGCGCGGCCGAAGATCGACATGTCGTTGGCGGCGACGGACGGGTCCTGCCCGCTGAGCGGCCGCACGATGCCCTTGGGCTTGCCCGTCGTTCCCGACGAATAGCGGATGGAGTCGCCGAGCCGGCGATCGGGCGGGGGAGAGGAGGGCTGATCGGCGATCAGGTCCGCGTCGGCGACGAAGCCGCGGGTGGCCCCGTTGCCCGTGCCGACGACGACGCGCAGCGTGGCGGCGGGGCACGTGGCGGGGGTGAACCGGTCCAGGTAGTCGACGTGGGTGACCAGCGTTGCGGCGCCGGAATGTTCGACGATCGCGGCGAACTCGGCCGTCGACAGCGCCGGGTTCAACGACAGATAGCGCATCCCGACCTCGGTGGTGGCCAGCTGCCAGATGACGGCGTCGACGCCGTTCGGCAGCGCGTAGGCCACCACGTCGCCGTCGCGCAGTCCGCGGGAGCGCAGCGCGTTGGCGACGCGATGGGCGGCGGCGGCCAGCTCGCCGTAGCTGAAGGTGCGTCCGGTGGGCGAGTCGACGATCGCGGGGCTGTCGGGGTGGTCGTCGGCGATCCACCAGACACCGAGCCTTCGGTCCCAGGGGTGACGCACGCAGTCCTCCTCCCGCTCCGGCAAAACCGCTATAACAGTATCCTGAATTGGCCCGGCGCCGGAAGTCGGGGCGCCCGAAGGCCCGTCCTCCTACCTCGTCGACGGCGCCGTGGCCTCCAGGTGCGACCGCATCCGGATCACCGCCAGTTCCCTGTCGCCGGTGAGCAGCGCGTCGGCGATGCCGCGATGCGCGGGCTCGACGTCGGTCGGCCGGGACAGCTCGCGCACGGCGGGGTCCGCCTCGGCCAGTTGGGAAAAGAACAACCAGCTCAGCCGCATCGTCACCCGGTGCACCAACTCGAGCGCCGGGTTGGCGGTCAGGGTGGCCAGCAGCGAGTGGAAGTCGTTGCGCTGCTGGAAGGCCCGATAGAACCCGATCTCCGACTCGGTGCGCAGGGAGCGCTCGATCGCGTCGGCCGACGCCGGCACCGAACCGCCCGCGACGCGTTCCACGATCGCCAGCTCCAGCCCGGTGCGGACCTCGCCGATGTGCTGCGGGCCCACACCGCGGCGCCGCAGGTAGATCGCCATGATGTCGGTCAGCGCCGACGCGTCGGGGGCGGCGACGAACAGCCCGCCGCCCGGGCCGCGGCGCATCAACGCGATCTGGTGGTATTCGAGGATGCGCACCGCCTCGCGCAGCACCGCGCGGCTCGCCGAATGTCGTGCCATCAAAGTGGCTTCGGCGCCGACGAATTCGCCGGGCCGCATACCCGAGCCGATGATGTCGGCGAACAGGTCGCGCGCCAGCGCCTCTCCCCGCTTGTCTCCGATCGCGCCCGCCAGCGCCGTCGAGGCATCGAGCCGCTGAACGGTCGCCGGCTGGTCGCGGATGAAGTCGGCCTCGGCGGCCAGGTGGCGCCGCATCCGGTCGCGCGCCAATCCCGGATTCGCGGCGAGCACCGCGGCGGCGATGCCTTCGTGGGCGCGATGCGATTCACGACGAACCTTGGGGGACAGCGCGGATGGGTCGCTGAAGTAGTAGTTGCTGACGCGGTTGAGGATCTCGACGAACAGCTCGAGGACCGGGTTGTGGGTCATCGCCGCGAGGCGCGCGTGCAACAGCCGGTAGTGGATCGGCTCGCCCGCCGACTCTTCGCGCAGGGTCTGGCGGATCGCCGCCATCGCGCTCTCGTCGAGCCGCTTCGCCGCGATCTCGGCGACGAGCGCCTCGAGCACCTCGCGGGTGTCGAACACCGCGTCGAGCGTGGCATCGACCCGGAGCAGATAGAGGATCACCGGGCCGATCACGGTGTCGATATCGGGCTCGTCGATGACCAGCCCGCCGCCCGGTCCCCGGCGCATGCGCGCGACGCGCTGGTGCTCGACGAGCCGGATGGCCTCGCGCAGCACGGCCCGGCTGACCCCGTAGCGTTCGAGCAGTTCGGCCTCGGATCCGAGGATTTGGCCCACCGGCCAACCCAACTCGACGACGTCGGTGATGATCTGCTCCGCGGCGCGACCGGCGAGCTTGGCCCGGCGGGAATCGATCGGCGGGGCGATCGCTAGCGGGTTCACCGTGCTACCGGTAAACCGGTGGCCCGTTGCGGCGCGGGGCGGCGCGGCGCTCGGCGAGGGGCGGGTTGCCGATGTGGGTGTAGGCCATGCCGTTCTGCAGGGCCATCGAGCGGGTCATGTCTAGAGATTCCCATATCGCGCGGATGGTGCCCTGGATTGCCGTCGGGTTGCGCGCGGCGATGTCGGCGGCGATCCGGTGGGCGCGATCCCGCAGTTCGTCGCGGGCCACCACCTCGGAGACCAGCCCGATGCGCAGGGCGGTGGCCGCACTGATGCGCTCTTCGGTGCCCATCAGGGCCCAGCGCAGCACCTCGCCGAGGGGCACGCCGCGCTTGAGCATGCCGATCGGCTCGAGGGCCGACACGATGCCGCCGTTGGCGTGCGGATCGAAGAACTCGGCCTCCTCGGCGCAGATGATGATGTCGGACTCGTTGAGCAGGTACTGCCCGCCACCGGCGACCATCCCCTGCACCGCGGTCACCACCGGCTTCCAGCAGTGGTGATGGAGCTTGGGCGCGATGATCACGCCGGGGTCGATGCTGTTCCAGACGTTGGGCTTGAGAAACCAGCCGGGGTCGCCCTTGACGTCGACGCCCGTGCAAAACGCCCGATCGCCGTTGGCCCGCAGCACGACCGCGAAAATGTCGTCGGTGTCGCGCACGGTCTGCCAGGCCCAGGCCAACTCGGATGCCATGCGGCCACTGACGGCGTTCATCGCATCCGGACGGTTCAGGGTGATGGTCGCGACGTGCTCGGCGACCTCGAACTCGATGTCCCCGAGCGCGATTGCGTCGTGGGTTCCGTCGTTCGCGCCATGTTGAGGGGTAGCGGAAATCATAGAAATCAGTGTACTAATAAATCGGAACCGCTGATACGTGAATGCGAGGAAGTTCGATATGGGCCGTCTGGACGGGCGTGTCATCGTGGTGACCGGTGTCGGGCGCGGCCGCGCGCTCGCGGGTGCGGCGCCGTGTTCGCGGGTGCGACCGGCTTCGCGGAAGTAGGCACCGATGAGAGTAACGATGTCCAAAGCCGTTGGCGCATTGGAGTCCACCGATCTCGACGCCCAACAGATGCTCGACGATCCGCACGCCCGGTTCGCCTACCTGCGAGCGAACGCACCGGTGTCCTGGGCGACGGCCCGGGGACTGCTGCAGGGCAAGGGCGGCTACCTGCTGACCCGGTACGACGACGTCATGCTGATCCACAGCGACGAGCGGTTCTCCACCGACGTGATGAAGAACTCCCCGGCGGGCAAGTTCATCTGGTTGTTGCCGCCGAGTCTGCGGATGCTGGCCCAAACCATGGTGTTCAAGGACGATCCGGACCACAAGCGGTTACGCACGCTGGTGCACAAGGCCTTCACCCCGAAGCTGGTCGCCACCATGTCGACCGACATCACCAAGATCGCCGAGCAACTCGCCGACGAGGTGGCCGCCAAGCGTCAGGTCGATCTGGTCCACGAGTTCGCGATCCGGCTCCCGCTCGCGGTGATCGCCACCATGCTCGGGGTCGCCGACGAGGACCGCGACATGTTCCACGCGCTCGTGGAGAAGATGGGCAACCAGCAGGGCAACCTGGTGCGCAGCTACCTGACCGCGCGCAAGCTCGCCAAGCTTTTCGAGGCGTTGATCGAGGACCGCCGGCTGCACCCGGACGAGGGCCTGATCGCCGAACTGGTCCGCGCCAGCGAGGGCGCCGACCGGCTGACGCACCGCGAGCTGGTGTCGATGGTGTTCCTGCTGCTGCTGGCCGGCCATGACACCACGGCCAACCTGATCGGCAGCAGCGTGCTCGCGCTCATCGAGAACCCCGATCAGCTGGAGCTGCTGCGCCGTCAGCCGGAACTGTTGGAGACCACCGCGATCGAGGAGCTGTTGCGCTTCACCTCACCCGTGGCCGACGGCGCGGCGCGGTTCGCCACCGAGGACCTGGAGATCGGCGGGATGCCGATTCCGCGGGGATCGCAGCTCCTCGGCGCGATCACCTCGGCCAACCGGGACGAAGCGGTGTTCGACAACCCCGATGCAATGGATCTGACCCGTAAACCCAACAAGCACTTGGCGTTCGCCTTCGGCGTCCACTACTGCCTCGGCCATCAGCTGGCCCGATTGGAAGGCCGCACCGCCATTGCGACATTGATGCAACGCTTCGGCAACTGGGAGCTGGCGGCACCGCGGGAAAGCCTGCACTACAAGCCCACGGTGTCCCTGCGAGGACTGACGGCACTACCGATACGGATGTACTGACATGACACAGACCGATTCCGCCAGAGACTTCGATCACGCCATCAAGGATGACGACATCGAACGGGCCAAATTGTTGCTCGGCCTGGACGCACCGACCAGCATCGACGAGTTCCTCCGCCAGGCAACGCCGGACAATATCCGCAACTTCGCCTGGGGTTACGGCGACGACAATCCCTTGTTCGCCGATCCCGACTACGGGGTGCACACGCGATGGGGCGGGCAGATCGCACCGCCGATGATCATGTCGGCGCTGTCGCGCAAGATGCTGGGCGATCCGATTCCCGACGACATCCGCAAGGCCACCAGGGGGCTGTTCTCCGGCGTGCACATGTTCGTCTCCGGGCAGCACACCGAGTGGTTCCGGCCGGTGCGCCCGGGCGACGAACTGTTCGGGTTCGGTGGCCTGGAATCGATCGAGGAGAAGACCAGCGAATTCGCCGGCCGGTCGATCATCCGCATCCTGCGCTCGGTGCGGGTCAACCAGCACGCCGAAATCGTCGCGATCGCCCGCGTCATCCTCATCGCCACCGAGCGAAAGCAATCGCGCGAGCGTGGCAAGTACATGAAGATTCAGCCGGCGACCTACACCGACGAGCAGATCGCCGAGATCGACGCGATCTACGCCGCCGAGGGCCCCCGCGGCAGCACGCCGCGCTACTACGAGGACGTTCAGGTCGGCGAACAGCTGCCGAAGATGGTCAAGGGCCCGCTGACCCTGACCGACGTGATCTGCTTTCACGCCGGCGGTTACGGATTCGGCCCTTACGGCATCGCCGGTGCGCGGATCGGCTACAAGAACCGCCAGCGCGTCCCCAAGTTCTACATCAAGAACGCCGCGGGCATACCCGACGTCGCGCAGCGCCTGCACTGGGAGAACGAATGGTCGCAGTCGATCGGCAACCCGATGGCCTACGACTACGGGGTGATGCGGGAGTGCTGGCTGACCCACTACGTCACCGACTGGATGGGCGACGACGGCTGGCTGATCCGCCAGCACGACGAGATGCGCAAGTTCAACTACATCGGGGACACGTCCTTCATCACCGGCGAGGTCGTCGCCAAGCGCGTCGAAAACGGCAACGCGGTGGTCGATTTGGAGTTCCGGGCCACCAACCAGCGCGGCGAAGTCACCGCGCCGGCGACCGCGACGGTCGCCCTGCCCAGCCGCGAGCTCGGGCCGGTGCGCCTGCCCACGCCGGACGAGGACCTGGCCCGCAAGGCCGTCGCGATGATGCAGCGCCACAACGAGTTGTCAGGCAAGTCTGGCCGGTGAGCGCCGGCGCCCCGCGGGTCCTCGACACCGGGACCGACACGGTTACCGCCGAGATCGCCGACGGGGTCGGTGTCATCACCCTCAACCGGCCCGAGCGGCGCAACGCCCTGCACGCCGAGATGTACGAGGCGGTGCCCCGGCTGCTGGAGCGGTACGCCGGCGACGACGCCGTCGGCAGCGTCCTGATCACCGGTGCGGGATCGGCATTCTGCGCCGGCGGCGACGTGCGCGACGGGGGATCGCGGCCCGCCGACCCGGTGGGCGAAGACGCCGAGGCGGACGTGCGCAGCCGGGCCGCGGCGCTGGCCCGCAACGCGCGGATGGTGCAGTTGCTGCACGAGATTCCGAAGGTGACGATCGCGGCGCTGCCCGGCGCCGCGGTCGGCGCGGGCATGAGCATCGCGCTGTCGGCGGACCTGCGCATCGCGGCCCGCTCGGCGCGCCTGATTCCCGGCTGGGGCAGGCTGGCGTTCTCGGGCGACTTCGGCGGGGCGTGGTTTTTGACCCGGCTGGTCGGGCCGTCCGTCGCCCTGCAGCTGCTCGTCGACGGCAGCCCCATCGACACCGATCTGGCGATGCGGCTCGGCCTGCTCAACCGGGTCGTCGACGACGCCGACCTGAGGTCGGCCGCCCTGGAGTGGGCCGCCGAGATCGCCGCCGGCCCCACCGGTGCCTGGGCCGGGGTGAAGGCCAACATCGCGGAGGCGCAAGAACTTCCGCTGGCACAGGCCCTTCTCGGCGAAAGCGAGCGAATGGTCCGGTGCGCGACGTCGGACGAGCATCGCGCCGCGGTACGCGCCTGGCTGGACGCCGCCACCCGACGAGCCGCCGCGAAGGGCGACAGATGAGCGAGGCGGGGCGCGAGATCGCGCCCGACCTGCAGCAGTGGATCGCCGCGGTGACCGGGGCGCGGGCGGTCGACGTCAGGCAGGTCGCCGGTGGCGCCAGCCGCGAGGCCTGGTTCGTCGACGCGCACACCGACGGCGAAGTGCGCCAACTGTTCCTGCGCTACGACCGTCGCGCGCCCGACCCGTACAGCGCCTTTCACCCGCTGCACGTGGAAGCGCAGATCATGGCCGAGCTGCATCGCCACGGCGTCACGGTGCCGGCGGTGGTGGCGGTGCACCCCGAGCAGCAGGCGGTCCTGCTGGAGAGGGTGGGCGGCGCGACGTGGTTTCGCCTCATCGCCGATCCCGACGAGCAGGTCCGCACCGCCCAGGACTTCATCGCCAAGCTGGCCTATCTGCACCGGCTGGACCCGCACGACTTCGCCATTCCCGCTCTGGGACCCGTCCGCGCGGTGCGGGAGCACGTGCACGACGAGATCGCCGCGATTCGCCGGCGGCTCAACAAGCATCGGCGCCCCGCGCCGCTGCTGTTGTACTGCGCCGACTGGCTGGAACGCAACGTGCCCGACTACGACGGACCCACGGTGCTCGTGCAGGGCGACACCGGGCCGGGCAACTTCATGTACGACGCCGGCCGCGTCACCGCGATCGTGGACTGGGAACTCGCCCACTACGGCGATCCGATGGACGACATCGCCTGGCTGTCGCTGCGCACCGTGCAGGATACGTTCACCGATTTCGCATCCCGGCTGGCCGAATACGAAAAGCTGTCGGGGCACCAGATCGACGGAAGCCGGGTCTGGTACTACCGGCTGTTCGCCGAAACCCGTTTGGCGTCAATGAATCCCAGCGGCATCGACGCGCGCGCCGCCCTGCCGGCCGACTCGCCGGACGCGGGCAACCGCCTGATCTACGGCATGTTGCACCGGCGACTGCTCGTGGAGGCGCTGGCGCACGTGATCGGCCTGCCCGACGTGAGCGTCGAGATGCCCGGCGCGGAGCAGTCCTCGCCCTACCAGGCGGTGTACGACGCCACCGCGTCCGCCCTCAGGGCCGCCGCCGAGCGCAGCGGGGACGCGCTGGCGCAACGCTACGTCAAAGGCGCCGCCCGCCTGGTGAAGTACCTCGCCGAGGTGGATCGCATCGGCGCGGTGATCGACCGGCAGGAGATCGCCGAACTCGCCGCGTTGTTGGGCAGCACACCGGCGTCGCTCGAGGCGGGCCGGTCGGCGCTCGCCGAGCGGGCGGGCCGCGGCGAGCTGGACGACCGCGCCTATGTCACGCAGCTGTGGCGCGGCATCAAACGCGACGACTATCTCATGCGGGCGGCGTCCGGCGCCCTGCGCAATCGAACCTGGCCACCTCTGAGCACGCGAGGAGATGAACCCCAGTGGGCATCGCAATCACCGAAGACCACCGCGAACTAGCGAAGGTCGCGCGCTCGTTCCTGCTGGCGCACAAGGCCCGCGCGCACGCGCGCGAACTATTGGATGCCGACACCGAGGAGCGGCCGGAATTCTGGGCCCCGGTGGCCGAGATCGGTTGGCTGGGGCTGCATGTTCCCGAGGAGTACGGCGGCGCCGGCTACGGCCTGCCCGAGCTGGTCGTGGTCGTCGAGGAATTCGGGCGCGCGGTGGCGCCCGGGCCGTTCGTCCCGACCGTGATCGCGTCGGCCGTCCTCGCCGCCTGCGGCAGCCCCGAGCAGAAGTCGCGCCTGCTGCCCGGCCTGGTCGACGGGAGTCGCGTCGCCGGAGTGGGTTTCGCCGGCTCGCTCACGCTCACCGACACCGCCGTCGCCGGCGAGGCCGGGGCGGTGCTGGGCGCCGGCCTGGCGGACGTGCTGCTGCTGGCGGCCGGCGCGGACGTCCTGGTGGTGGATGCGGGCCAAGCCGGCGTCGACGTCGACGTGGCGGGCAACCTCGACCCCACCCGGCGGTGCGGCCGGGTCACCCTGCGCGACGTGCCGGTCGCCGCGGTCGAGGCGCTGCCCGGTGCCGCCGCGCCGGCGTTGTCGCTGGCCCGGACGATCGTGGCCGCCGAGGCGGTGGGCGGAGCGCAGGACTGCCTGGACGCGGCCGTCGGCTACGCCAAGGTGCGCGAACAGTTCGGCCGCACCATCGGCACGTTCCAGGCCGTCAAGCATCACCTGGCCAACATGTTGGTCGCCGCCGAGGCGGCGCTGGCCACCGTGTGGGACGCCGCCCGCGCCGTCGGCGGCGACGATCAGGAATTCGCGCTGATGGCCGCCTGCGCAACGACGTTGGCGCTGCCCGCCTACGTCAAGAACGCCGAACTCAACATCCAGGTGCACGGCGGCATCGGCTTCACGTGGGAGCACGACGCGCATCTGCACCTGCGCCGGGCGACGACGCTGCGCGCCCTGCTCGGCGGGTCCGGCGCACCGGCCGACGTGTACGGCCTGTCCGCCGAGGGCGTCACCCGGGCCAACTCGATCGACCTGCCGCCGGAGGCCGACCAGCTGCGCGAGCGGGTGCGCGCCGAGCTCAGCACGTGGGACGGCCTGGACGACAAGTCGTTGCGGCAGCGGATGATCGACACCGGCTATGTGATGCCGCACTGGCCCAGGCCCTGGGGCCGCGCCGCCGACGCCGTCGAACAACTCGTCATCGAAGAGGAATTCGGCGCCGCGGCAATCAAGCGCCCCGAGTTCGGCATCACCGGCTGGGTCGTGCTGACGCTGATCCAGCACGGCTCACCCGAACAGATAGAGCGGTTCGTCACGCCTGCGCTGCGTGGCGAGCAGGTCTGGTGCCAGCTGTTCTCCGAACCGGGCGCCGGATCGGACGCCGCCGCCGTCGCCACCAAAGCGACTCGCGCCGAGGGCGGTTGGGTCATCAACGGGCAGAAGGTGTGGACCAGCAACGCGCAGAAGTGCCAACTCGGCCTGGCCACCGTGCGGACCGATCCCGACGCCCCCAAGCACGCCGGCATCACCACCGTGATCATCGACATGACGGCAGACGGGGTCGAGGTGCGCCCGCTGCGGCAGATCACCGGCGGATCGGAGTTCAACGAGGTGTTCTTCTCCGACGTGTTCGTCCCGGACCACGACGTGGTGGGCGAACCCAACAAGGGATGGACGGTCGCCCGCGCCACGCTGGGTAACGAACGCGTCAGCATCGGCGGCGGCCTGCCCGGTGGCCAGGGCTCGGCCGCGACCCTGGTGAACCTCACCGAAAGGTTCGGGGAGCGGGTGGCCGGGGCCGCGGAGCGGACCGGGCGCTACCTGGCCGACGACCACGCGCTGCGGCTGCTCAACCTGCGCCGGGCGGCGCGCAGCATCGCCGGCGGCGAGCCCGGCCCGGAGGGCAACGTCACCAAACTGCTGCTCGCAGAACACCTCAGCGAGCGGGCCACGCTGTCGGCCGAACTGCTCGGGCCCGATGTCGCGACGCTGTCGGGCCCGGCCAAGATGGCCGGATTCATGATTCTCGCCGCACGGGGCATGTCCATCGCCGGTGGTACCTCCGAGATCACCCGAAACCAGATCGCGGAGCGCATCCTGGGCCTGCCGCGCGACCCGCTCGCCAAATGAGCACGACCGACATCCGGGCGGCACCGACCATCCCGGACGCGATCGCCGCGGCCGCCCGGGAGCACCCCGACACCGCGGTAATCGTGCACAGCAACGACAACCCGGCGACCACCACACTCGGAGAGTTGGTCGACGAGGGCCGGCGGGTCGCCGCGAGCTTGAGCGAAATGGGCGTCCGCCCCGGCGACGTGGTGGCGGTCCAGCTCCCCAACTGGCGAGAGTGCTTCGTCGCCCACGCGGCGGTGTGGCTCTGCGGGGCGGTGCTGCTGCCCATCGTGCCCATCTACGGCCCGCACGAGGTCGCGTTCATCGTGCGGCGCTCGGGCGCCCGGGCGCTGATCATCGCGCGCTGCCTGCGCAACCGCGACAGCGCCGCCACCCTCGCCGCACTGGACGGGATACCGGGCCTGTCCCACCGCGTCGTCGTCGGCAACCCCCTTCCCGGGACCCTCGGATTCGATGAGTTAAACGGTGGCGGCGCAGACGGTTTCGCCGGCCCTCGGGCATCCGGACCGGGGCAGCGGTGCCTCCTGGTGTACACATCGGGCACCACCGCCGAACCCAAAGGGGTTCAGCACAGCCACGCCGGGCTACTCGGCGAATTGCGCGCGATGGAGCGGCTGCGGGGAACCGATTCCGCGCCCACGACCCTCGCGGTGTTTCCCTCCGGACACATCGCCGGGGTGTTGGGGATCCTGCGCATGCTGACCCGGGCCGGCACGACCGTCGCCATGGACGCGTGGGATCCGAACGTCGCGGCCCGCCTGATCGCCGAGCACCACGTGGAGGCCTCCGCCGGAGCCCCGATTCATTTGAGCGGCATCCTCGACGCGGCCGAGCGCGAGCGCCTCGACCTGTCCAGCCTGCGCGACTACGTCACCGGCGCGGCCGGCGTCGCCGGCGCGCTGATCCGGCGCGCGGACACCCGGGGGATCGGCGCGTTTCGCTGCTACGGGTCGACCGAGCACCCGACGATCAGCTCGAGCACCGCCGACGATCCGCTGGACAAGCGCGCCGACACCGACGGCCGAGTCTGCCCCGGCACCCAGGTCCGGGTGGTGGACGACGACGGGCGCGACGTCCCGACGGGCCACGACGGCGAAATCCTCACCCGCGGACCGGAACTGTTCACCGGATACACGGACGCCGGCGACACGCGGGCCAGTGTCGTGGACGGCTGGTTCGCCACCGGCGACGTCGGCCGGCTCGACCGCGAGGGCTATCTGACGGTCACCGACCGCAAGAAGGACATCATCGTCCGCGGCGGCGAGAACATCTCCTCCAAGGAGGTCGAGGACGTCGTCAGCAGCCACCCGGCGGTGGCCGAGGCCGCCGCCCTCGGCGCGCCCGACCGCCGATACGGCGAACGTGTCTGCGTCTTCGTCGTGGTCAAACCCGGGCAGCGGTTCGACGTGGCCGAAGCGGCCGACCACTTCCAGCGGTGCGGGTTGGCGCGGCAGAAAACCCCGGAGCGCATCGTGGTCGTCGATGAACTACCCAGAACGGCCAGCGGCAAGGTCCAAAAACATCTGCTGCGTCAGCAGTTGAGTGCCGATCAATAACCAATTTCGAGCGAAAGGCGTTGACGTGGGAAGGGTTCAAGACAAGGTCGTCTTGGTCACCGGGGCCGCGCGCGGCCAGGGGCGCAGCCACGCGGTGAGACTGGCGGAGGAGGGCGCCGACGTCATCATGTTCGACGTCTGTCATGACATCGAGCACAACGACTATCCGCTGGCCGGCGAGCACGATCTCGACGACGCGCGCCGGGAGGTGGAAAAGACCGGGCGGCGGGCCATCGCCGCGCAGGT
The DNA here is from genome assembly GCF_002086635.1 of Mycobacterium alsense. GTDB lineage: Bacteria > Actinomycetota > Actinomycetes > Mycobacteriales > Mycobacteriaceae > Mycobacterium > Mycobacterium alsense. The sequence continues at coordinate 37,880 of NZ_MVHD01000017.1, forward strand.
CGACGTCCGCGACCGGGCCGCCCTGGAGGCCGCGCTGGCGTCGGCGGTCGCCGACGCCGGCAAGCTCGACGTCGTCGTCGCCAACGCCGGCATCTGCCCGCTGGGCGCCGATCAGCCGATCGGCGCCTTTACCAACGCCTTTGACGTCGATTTCGTCGGCGTGGTCAACACGCTCCACGTTGCGCTTCCGCACCTGACGGCGGGCGCGTCGATCGTCACCGTGGGATCGGTGGCGGGGCTGCTGGCCGAGAAGGCCGGCCCCGGCTCGGGCATGGGGCCCAACGGCGCGGGCGGCGCGGGCTACAACGTCGCCAAGCAGTTCATCGACCGCTACACGATGGCGCTGGCCGCGCAGTTGGCGCCGCTGTCCATTCGGGTCAACGTCATCCACCCGACCAATGTCAACACCCCGATGCTGCACAACGAGCCGATGTACAAGATGTTCCGCCCCGACCTCGAGCATCCGGGCCTCGACGACGCCCTGCTGACCTTCCCGATGATGCAGGGCATGCCGATACCTTTCATCGAGCCCGACGACGTGTCCCACGCCGTGTGCTATCTGGCGTCCGACGAATCGCGCTACGTCACCGGGCTGCAACTCAAGATCGATGCCGGCGCGTGCCTGAAGTTCTAACGCCATGAGATGGGGCACGCCCTGGCCGGGTGCCGACCTCGCGCGCCGGTGTGAGCAGGCGGGCGCGGTCGCCTTCTGTGCGGGCGAATTCGCCGATGCGAGCGCGTATGTCACGGCGGCCGACATGGCGCGGGCGAGTTCGTCGGCGATGATCGGTCCGGGGATCGCGTACGCCTTCGCGCGGTCACCGTTTGTCCACGCGGCCGCGGTGCGCCACCTGGCTCGCCGCGCGCCGGGCAGGGTCTTCCTCGGGCTGGGGGCGGGAACCGCCCGGATGAACCGCGACTGGTTCGGCGTCGACTCCTCGCATCCGGCCCGCAGGATGGGCGAGCTGGTCGAGAGCATCCGCGCGTTTCTGCACGCGGAGAACGGCGAGGCGGTGACGTTCAACGGCGAGTTCTACTCCATCGACGCACGAATCCGCGCGCCGGTGCTGGGCCGCCTCGAGGTGCCGATCCTGGTGGGCGCTTTCAACGTTCACATGCTGCGCACGGTCGGCCGCACCGCCGACGGTGTGCTGGGCCACGGGATCTTCACCGACCGCTGGTGGGATGAAGTCGTCGACCCGCAGCTAGAGGCCGGCGCCGCACAAGCGGGCCGCCACGCCTCCGAATTGCTGCGGTGGGGATGGGTGATCACGGCCGTCGATGACGCCGATCCCGTGCGCGCCGTCGAGGACGCCAAGTTGCAGATCGCCTTCTACCTCACGGTCAAGACCTACGACTCGTTGGTCGCGCTGCACGGTTGGCAGGACGAAGTCGCCGCGATCCGTGCGGAGTTCGCCGGCGGTGACCCCCGCGCGCTGGGAAGGCATGTCACCGACGAGATGCTGTGGTCGATGGCGCTTTGCGGGGACACCGCGCAGGCGGCGGAGATGCTGGCCGCCCGCCGTCGGCTGCCGGAAACCGGATTCTTTTCCCCGCCAGGGTTTCTGGTGAGCGAGCGCCGGCGAGCCCGCTACGTCGAGGGAGCGATGGGATTCCTGCACGGCCGGTTTCGTTCGGGCGGCGGGGTTCACATCCAACATACATAGGTGTATGTTCGCCCAAACACCCCTGTATGGTGAATGGAGGCGAGGAGCCCGATGACGGCCGAGCAGGATACGAAGGTACGAGCGGGAGAGGATGTCATTGCCGGCGGCGCGGTCGGCCGGTCGAACGATTCCCCGCCGATCGTGTGGCTGGCGCGTCTGGGCGCCGTCTTCGTGGCGTTGCAGGCCTACGTGTACATCCGCTGGATCACTTCGGACCAGTTCGTCGCCGCCCCGACGGGTCCCGACAAGATCCCCGGCGGGACGATGGTTGGGATCCGGGTATCGGAAGCGGTCTGCATCGTCGGCGGGCTGATCTATATCGCCTGGTTCATCCGAAAGACCTTACGGGACCGCGCGTTTCCCGCGATGGGGGTGTTCGTGGTCGCATGGTCGCTGGCCGCCTGGCAGGACCCCGGAGTCAACTGGATCCGCCCGGTCTTCGGCTACAACAGCGGGTTCTTCAATCGCGGGACGTGGGCGGACTTCATTCCCGGCTGGATCTTCAAGGGTGCCGAAAATCCCCAGCCGATCTGGTACTGGCTTGCCACGTACTTCTTGTTCATGCCGCTCTCCGTGATGGGCCTCGACAAGCTCATCCGCACCATCCGCAGCCGCTCTCCCCGGATCAACACCGCGGGAGTGATCGCGCTGCTGTTCGTCATGTTCACCACCCTCGACATCGTGCTCGAGGAGCTGCTCATCCATCTGGGTCTGTGGGCCTACCCGCGGGTCAACCACACCTGGTCGATCTTCACGGGAACGATGAACCAGTTCCCCCTCTACGAGGGCGTGGTTTTCGGCGGCATCGTCAGCGTGTTGACGATCATCGTCTACTGCTTCCGCGACAAGCATGGCCACATGATCACCGATGCCGGCATCGACCGGCTGCGCAGCAAGCGCGCGGTCACCATCGTGCGCATCTTGGCCTTGACGGCGGTCTTCAACCTGGTCATGCTCGTCTTCAACATGGGCTTCAACATGGTCAACCAGCACGCGGACACCATGCCGGCGAACGTTCCCAGCTACATTCACAACCAGATGTGTGGATTGGGTCCGAACCCGCCGTGCCCGCCGCCGTCCTAGGGGTGTCCCAATGACGGTGCCGGCCAACGGGAAACGCGCAGCCACGGATTTCTTCGTCGAGGGGATGGCGGTCCTGCAGGAGTCGGGGTTCCCCGCGCTGACCGCGGCCGGGTTGTGCAGCAGGCTGGGTGTCACCCGGGGGTCGTTCTACCACCACTTCCGCAATTTCGACGATTTCGTCGATCAGCTGCTGGTCTACTGGGAAGAGCACTACAGTCGCGACCTCATCGCCAGGTCGCGGTCGCGCGACCTGCGCGCCCAGATCCGGATGCAGGCCGACTTCGCCATCGGATTGCCGCACGCCGCCGAGGCGGCGCTTCGCGCGTGGGGAACCATCAATCCGCGGGTGGCGTCCGCGCAGCGCAGGGTCGATCAGCTGCGGCATGACGGGCTGGCGGAGTCGCTTCGCCGGCATGGGGTTTCAAAGCAGAAGGCCGACGTCTACGCCACGATCGCGATCGCGACCCTGGTGGGCATGCAAGTGACCCAGCACCCGTTCGAGCCCGATGCCTTGCGGGCGGTGTACAACGAACTCGGCGCGGCGCTCGGCAGGAACACCGTGCCGGCCTAGGGCCGCCACCTCAGCACATCCAGCCTCGCGAAGTTGCGCCCTTCGGCGCGCCGACATCGACCCGCACGGCGTCGAGTCGACCGCTCGAGTTCCCGCGGAGGAAGTTTCGTTCATCGGTCACCGCGGTCGCCATATAAAGCGTGCGGCCGTCCGGGCCGCCGAGGGCGACGCCCGTCGCCCAGCGGCCCGGCGTCGAGATCACGTCGGTGATCTGACCGCCCTCCAGCACCCGGACGAACTTCTCCTCCGCGTAGCAGCCGACCCAGGCGGCACCGGCCGCGTCGACCGCAAGCCCGTCGGGGTGCATGGCCGGTAGCGCCGCCCAGGTCCGCCGATTCGTCAGCTCCCCGTCGACGGCGACGTCGAAAGCCGTTATTCCTTCGCCGAACGTCTCATTGACCAGCAACGTGTTCGCGGCGAGCGTGGCCATGCCATTGGGGAACGCGACATTTTCCGCGTCGCGGACGACGGCCCCGGCGGGCGTGACGCGGATGATCGCGCCCGTCGGCGCGGCACCCTGCGTGCTCGCTGCCATGTCCCCGATCGAGCCGGCATACGCGGTGCCGTCGTCGGCCACCAGCATGTCGTCGAGATGCCCGCCACCGTGTCCGGCGAGGTCGGCGTACACCTCGGGCCGTCCGTTCCGGATCGCGTAGAGGCGTGACGATGTCATGCCGGCAACCAGCGGCGTGCCATCGGGCAGGAATCCGAGGCCGCCGGGCATCTCGTCGAAGTCTGCGACGGAGCGGACGTCGCCGTCGGCGTCCGTCGTGCACACGCGCCTGGCGACCATGTCCGAGAACCACAGTCGCCCGTCTCGCCAGCGAAGCGCTTCGGGGAACGCCAGATTCGGCACCCACGGCGCGGACGTCAACTCCGTCAGTCGTCGTGCGGTAATCGACATCCAGGTTCCAGGTACGGGCGTGGCTAGCGATTGATCTAATTCAGTAGACGACATTCGCCGCATCGGGACAAGGGTTGTCGGCCGGTTCCGCTCACGGCGACGACGCCCGCCCGTCGCATGACGAGGCGGGCGTCGTTCCGGTTGAGGTTTACAGCGGAATCCAGACCCCGAAGAACCAGAAGCCCCACTGGTGGAAGCCGGGATCCCAGACCGGGGTTTCGTGGTAGCCGTAGTAGTTGATCGGGCCGTACCCCCAATGTCCGCCGGGCGGTGGCAGCGGCCTGTTCCACGCGGGCCGCGGCGGTGGACCGTACCCCCACGGCCCGGGCCCGTCGCCCCACGGCGCGCCGTGGAAGTAGCCGCGGTGCGGATCGCCGCGCCACGGGCCGCCCGGACCACCGGGTCCACCGGGTCCGCCCGGGTGACCGTGCGGCGCTCCGCCCGGGCCGCCGGGTCCGCCGGGATGTCCGGGCCCGCCCGGGCCGCCGGGTCCGCCGGGATGTCCGGGCCCGCCCGGGCCGCCGGGTCCACCTGGACCACCCGGGCCGCCCGGATGGTTGGGCCCGGTCGGGGCGTGGGGGCCGCCGTGGTTCCCGCCGGGACCCGGCCCCGGCGCGGCGAACGCCGAACCGGAACCCACACCTAGTGCAGCGGCGCCCAGGGCGCCGGCGATGGTTCCCCCCGCGATGAGTTTCTTCAAATTCATGGTTATTTACCTATCGATTGCATCAGTCAGCTCGACCCCCCGACGACTTACAAGCTAATTAGCAAACCTATGGATCCGCTGTGTGTGGCCCGTGCGCAGCTTTTGCGGACCACCCGGCCTCCGCCCGGGTAGAGGCCATATTTGCTGGTCGCGTGCGGTTTTGGGGTATATCGTTGCGGCCGTGTCGACTGCCTTTCATCCCCACGAGCCCCATGCGGGGTCGGTGTGGTCGAAGCTGAACTGGTTGCGCGCCGGAGTGCTGGGCGCCAACGACGGGATCGTGTCCGTGGCGGGCATCGTCGTCGGCGTCGCGGCGGCGACGGTGCAGCGCGGCCCGATCCTGACCGCCGGCGTCGCCGGGCTCACCGCCGGGGCCGTGTCGATGGCGCTGGGCGAATACGTCTCCGTCAGCACCCAGCGCGACACCGAGGAAGCGCTGCTGGCCAAGGAGCGCCGGGAGCTGCGCGACGACCCTGCCGCGGAACTGGACGAGCTCGCCGAACTGTACGAGGGCAAGGGTCTGTCGCCGGCGACCGCGCGCACGGTGGCCGAGGAGCTCACCGACCACAATCCTTTTCTGGCCCACGCCGAGGTCGAGCTCGGCATCGATCCCGAGGAGCTCACCAACCCCTGGCAGGCGGCGTTGTCCTCGGCGCTGTCGTTCACCTTGGGCGCGCTGCTGCCGTTGGTCGTGATCCTGGCGCCGCCGACGACGTGGAGGATCCCGGCCACCGTCGTGGCCGTGCTGCTGGCCCTGGTGCTCACGGGCGCGGTGTCGGCGGGAGTGGGCGGCGCGCCGCGGGGCCGGGCGGTGCTCCGCAACGTCGTCGGCGGCGGGTTGGCGTTGACGGTCACCTACGGAATCGGCCATCTCGTGGGCGTCGCGATCGCCTGAGATCGCCCGACCGCGTCGGGACTGGAACGGGAACTGTAATATCTACTGTTGCTGCCCTCACCCGGAAAGAGCCGTGCCTTGACCCAAACGAACGTCGTGCCGGAGGACGCCGATTCGGCGACGCCCGCACCCTACTTCCGACGCGACGAAAGCCGTTTCGTGCCAAACGAAACCGGCCGCGGCGGGTGGGGCCCGTCGCTCAGCGGTCACGTCGTCGGCGGGCTGTTGGGCTGGGCGGCCGAACGCGCGGTCGACGACCCCGAATTCCAGCCCACGCGGCTGACCGTCGACCTTCCCGCGCCGGTCGCGCTCGAGCCGGTCGAGGTGCGCACGCAGGTGCACCACGACCGCAAGCGGCTGCGGCTCGTCGAGGCCGTCCTCACCCAGGGCGGCACCCCGGTCGCGCGGGCCAGCGCGCTGTTTCTGCGGCGCGGCCCGCAGCCCGACGGGAAGGTGTGGTCACCACCGGTGCGGATGCCGCCGCTGCCCGCCGGGGAGGGTCCCGAGCCCTCGCTGTTCCTGCGGACCTACGGCTGGGGCACCGAGATGCAGAACCCCGATCCCGGATGGGCCGATACCCCCGGGCCGAAATACACCTGGCTGCACGACACGCGCGCGCTGATCGACGGCGAACCGGTCAGCGCGTTCACCCGCGCGGCGATGTCCGCCGACATCACCGCCTCGCTGGCCAATTGGGGCACAAACGGATTGCAGTTCATCAACGTCGACTACACCCTCACGCTGACCCGGCTGCCCGAGGGGGCCCACATCGGGCTGGCCTCGCTGACGCACCACAGCCACGACGGCGTGGCCACCGGGTCGGCGGTGCTCGTCGACCGCATGGGCCCGATCGGCAGCGCGGTGTCCGTCGCGATCGCCCACTCCGGATTCCGGCCGCACACCAAGCCGCCGGCGGGATGAAGATCGGCAGCGACGTCACCTACTGGGGGCTGATCGCCGACGCGGCCCGGCGGGGGTCGGGCCGGCCGTTGCTCGCCGACGAGTACGGGCGCGCCCTGACCGCGCGCCAGCTCCACGATGCGGCCCGCGCGACGGCCGCGGCGTTCGCCCAGCGCGGGATCGCGGCGGGCACCGTCGTGTCGTGGCAGTTGCCGACCACGCTGGAAACCACGGTCGTCATGGCGGCGCTCGCGCGCCTGGGCGCGGTGCAAAACCCGATCATCCCGATCCTGCGAGAGCACGAGGTCGGCTTCATCACCGCACAGCTGTCATCGGAATTCCTTGTGGTGCCGCGGTTTTGGCACGGGTTCGACTACGAGGGGCTCGCGCGTGGGCTGTCTTCGGCAGCGAGCTTCGAGGTCGTCACCGTCGACCTGGCGACACCGCCGCGCTCGGGCGAGCTCCGGCTGCCGCGCGGGGACGTCGCCGGGCTCGGGCCGCCGCCGGGACCGGCGGCCGGCACCCGGTGGATCTACTACTCGTCGGGAACCACCGCGGCGCCCAAGGGCATTCGCCACACCGACGCCTCGGTGATCGCCCCCGCAGCGGGGCTGGCCGAGATGATCGACATCACCAGCAGCGACGTGGACCCGATCGCCTTTCCGATCGCGCACATCGGTGGGGCCGTGATGCTGGCGACCGCGTTGCTGACCGGCATGCGACTGGCGCTGTTCGAGGTATTCGATCCGGCCACGACACCGCTGGCCATCGCGGCGCACGACCCGACGTTCCTGGGCACGGCGACCCCGTTCTTCGTCGGGTTTCTCGAAGCCCAACGCGCACACCGGGATACGCCGCTGTTCCCGCGCGTGCGGGGCTGCCTGGCGGGCGGTGCCCCGATCACCGCCGAGCTCGGTCAGCAGGTCCGCGAAACCCTCGGCCTGCCCGGCATCTGCAACGCGTGGGGGCTCACCGAGTTTCCGGTGGCGGCCTCGCCCTCGCTGACCGCCGCGCCGGAGGTGCTCGACCACACCGTCGGCGCGCCGGGACCCGGGGTCAGCGTGCGGGTGGTCGACGGGGAGCTGCGGCTCAAAGGACCCCAGTGCTTCCTCGGCTACGCCGACGCCAGCCTCGACGCCGACGGGTTCGACGAGGACGGGTGGCTGCGCACCGGCGACCTGGGCACGGTCGACGCCGACGGCAACGTCCGCGTCACGGGCCGGATCAAGGACGCGATCATCCGCAACGCGGAGAACGTCTCGGCCCTGGAGGTCGAAAACGCGCTGGCCACCCACCCCGCCGTCGCCGACGTCGCGGTGATCGGGGTACCCGATCCGCGCACCGGCGAGCGCGTCTGCGCCGTGGTCGTCCCCGCCTCGGCCGCTGTGGTTTCACTGGAATCGCTGGTGCAGCATTGCCGCTCGCGCGGGCTGAGCCGCTACAAGCACCCCGAGCGCCTGGTGGTCGTCGATGCGCTGCCGCGCAACCAATTCGGCAAGGTCGTCAAGAAGGACCTCCGCGAGGCCTTCGGCCGGCGGTCCTGACCTACAGCGCCTTCGGGGCGTCGCGGACCGCCTGCACCGCCGCCGCGTCGCCGTCGAACTCGACGCGCGCCTGCCGCCCGACGGCGAACAGCAGCAGCTCCTCGGGGGGACCGGTCACCACCACCGCCGGCCCCTTGCCCGCGGTCAGCACCGTCTTGCCCTCCGGGGTGCGCAGCGCCACCCGGCCGGGGGCTTTGCGGAGCGTCATCCGCGCCATCAGCGACAGCGTGCGGCGCAGCGAGGAGGCCAGCGCGCGTTCGAGCACGCGCGGCTGCCAGCCCGGCTGGGCGCGGCGCAGGTCCTCGTGGTGGATGAACATCTCGGCGACGTTGGCCACCGAGTCGAGCAGCTTGAGCGGCGAGTAGACCGGGGGCCCGGACCCGACCTTGTCGACCAGCGCGTCCCAGTCGTTCCCGGCCACCTCGTTCTGCACCCTTTCGGTGTGGGCGGCGAGGAACGGGACCAGGATGCCCGGCGCGGCGTCGGGGCGGTACTCGCGGATCACCAGGTGGGCGGCCAGGTCTCGCGCCGTCCAGCCCTCGCAGAGGGTGGGGGCGTCCGGCCCGACCGCGCGCAGGGTCTCGACCAGGGCGGCGCGTTCGCGTTGCGCAACGGACATGCGTTCAGCGTAGGGCCAGCCCCGGGACGTGGGCCACGGGCATCTCGGTAAATTTGAGGTGTCGTGTCCGGAAGGAAAGTGCAGGGAGTGTCATGAACGCACGTGTCGAGCAGTTGGAGTTCCAGGCGGAGGCCCGGCAACTGCTGGATCTGATGGTTCACTCGGTCTACTCCAACAAGGATTCGTTTCTGCGGGAGCTGATCTCGAACGCCTCCGACGCGCTGGACAAGCTGCGGCTGGAAGCGTTCCGCAACAAGGACCTCGACGTCGACACGTCCGATCTGCACATCGAGATCGAGACCGACAAGGACGCGCGCACCCTGACGGTCCGCGACAACGGCATCGGCATGACGCGCGACGAGGTGGTCGACCTGATCGGCACGCTGGCCAAGTCGGGCACCGCCGAGCTGCGCCAGCAACTCAGGGAGGCCAAGAACGCTGCTGCCTCGGAGGAGTTGATCGGCCAGTTCGGCATCGGCTTCTACTCGAGCTTCATGGTCGCCGACAAGGTCGAGCTGCTGACGCGCAAGGCCGGCGAGAGCGAGGCGACCCGGTGGGAATCCAGCGGCGAGGGCACCTACACCATCGAATCCGTCGAGGGCGCCCCGCAGGGAACGTCGGTCACCCTGCACCTGAAGCCCGAAGACGCCGAGGACGAGCTGCACGACTACACCGCGGAGTGGAAGATCCGGAACCTGGTCAAGAAGTACTCCGACTTCATCGCCTGGCCCATCCGGATGGAGGTCGAAAAGCGGGAACCGGCCGGCTCGGATGCTGAAGGGGCGGGTGGCGAGGAGACGGTCACCACCGAAATCGAGACCCTCAACTCGATGAAGGCGCTGTGGGCCCGGCCCAAGGACGAGGTCTCCGACGAGGAGTACAAGGAGTTCTACAAGCACATCGCGCACGCCTGGGACGACCCCCTCGAGGTCATCGCGATGAAGGCCGAGGGCACCTTCGAATACCAGGCCCTGCTGTTCATCCCGTCGCGCGCCCCGTTCGACCTGTTCAACCGCGACGCCGCGACCGGAATCCAGCTCTACGTCAAGCGCGTGTTCATCATGGGCGACTGCGACGAGCTGATCCCCGAGTACCTGCGCTTCATCAAGGGTGTCGTCGACGCGCAAGACTTGTCGCTCAACGTGTCTCGGGAGATGCTGCAACAGGACCGGCAGATCAAGGCGATCCGCCGCCGGCTGACCAAGAAGGTCCTGTCCACGATCAAGGAACTGCAGGCCGAGCGCCCGGACGACTACCGCACGTTCTGGACCCAATTCGGCCGGGTCCTCAAGGAGGGCCTGCTGAGCGACTTCGACAACCAGGACACCCTGCTGCGGGTGGCGTCGTTCGCCTCGACGCACAGCGACGAGGAGCCCACCACCCTGGCCGAGTACGTCGAACGCATGAAGGACGGCCAGACGCAGATCTTCTACGCCACCGGCGAAACCCGGCAGCAGCTGCTCAAGTCACCGCACCTCGAGGCGTTCAAGGCCAAGGGCTACGAGGTTCTGCTGCTCACCGACCCGGTCGACGAGGTGTGGGTGGGGACCGTGACCGAGTTCGACGGCAAGCCGCTGCAGTCGGTGGCCAAGGGGGAGGTCGACCTCGGCTCCGACGAGGACACCAGCGAGGCCGAGCGCGAGGAGCGGCAGAAGGAGTTCGCCGACCTGCTGACCTGGCTGACCGAGACGCTGAGCGAGCACGTCAAGGAGGTGCGGCTGTCGACCCGGCTCACCGACTCGCCGGCCTGCCTGATCACCGACGCCTTCGGCATCACCCCGGCGCTCGCGCGCCTTTATCGCGCGTCGGGTCAGGACATTCCGGTCGGCAAGCGGATCCTCGAACTCAACGCCACCCATCCGCTCGTCACGCGCCTGCGGGACGCGCACAAGAACGCGGCCGACGATGCGGCGCTGGCGGCGGTCGCCGAGACCGCCGAGCTGCTTTACGGCACAGCGCTTCTCGCCGAGGGCGGCGCGCTCGAGGATCCGGCGCGGTTCGCCGAGCTGCTCGCCGACCGCCTGGCCCGCACCGTCTGAGTCCTAGCCGGCCGGCGCGAAATGGGATTAGATGCCGGGTGGAAGGGATACCCACACGCAATGGCCAAGTTCAGGATCCTCGACCCCCACGGCGAGGTCGTGGCGACGCAGGATTTCGACAGCGCGGAGGCCGCCCACGCGTGGTTCACCGAGGCCAGCGCCGGCAGCACCGAACTGGGCTGGCGCATGGAGGTCGACGACGACGGGCACTGGGCCTTCTTCGACGACACCGAAGGCTTCACCGCCCCGGCCAGCCACCGTCCGTTGCGGCGCTGAACCCCTACTGCTTGTCGACCTTTCCGCCGATGCCCGGCACCTGAGAAACTCTGGTGTGCCCGAAATCGAGTTCGCCTCCGTGTCACCGATCGTTCCCGTCCGAGACCTGGACAGCGCGCTGGACCGGTACCGCAAGCTCGGCTTTGACGCCCGCGGCTATGACGGTCCCGAGCGCTACGGGTTCGTCGACCGCGGATCCGTTTCGATGCACCTCACCGAATGGGCCGAGCATGATCCCAAGCGCACGGCCGCCAGCGTGTACCTCTACGTCAGCGACGCCGACGCCCTCCACGCGCAATGGCAAGCGCTGGACGATCTGGGCGGGCGCTTGATCGCGCCGCACGGGACATCCTACGGTCTAAGGGAATTCGCCTATATCGATCCGGATGGGACGCTACACCGCATCGGCTCACGACGCGGCTGACCGGCGGCCGGCTCGTCCTCCCCATCGGAACCTGCCGCTAGCTGTCGCGCCGGATTTTGAGTGCGGTGGTGATCATCGGGATCGACCGCGGCCCGTCAGCGGTCGGCGTCGGTGAACCGGATGACGCCGCGGATGTTGCGTCCCTCGAGCATGTCGCGGTAGCCGTCGTTGATCTGCTCGAGCGTGTACTCGCGGGTGACCATGGCGTCCAGCTCGAGCTGACCCAGCTGGTAGAGCTCGAGGATCTCGGGAATGTCGTACTGCGGGTTGCCACCGCCAAACAGGCTGCCCTGCAGGCTTTTCTGCAGCAGCGACAGCCCCGCGAGGTTGAGGGTGACGTCGGTGGCCAGCACGCTGCCCATCGAGGTGAGCACGCACACCCCGCCCTTGGCGGTCAGCCCCAGCCACGACTCGACCTCGGCGCCCTCGCAACGACCGACGGTGACGATCACCTTGTGGCACATGCGGCCGGCGGTGGCCTCGGCGATGCCGGCGAAGGCGCCGGCGACATCCGCGAACGCCTCCGTGGCGCCGAAGTTGAGCGCCTGTTCGCGCTTCCATTCCACCGGATCGACGGCGAACACCCGCCGGGCTCCGGCGATCCGGGCGCCCTGCAGCGCGGCCACGCCGACGCCGCCGATGCCGATGACGGCCACGTCCTGGCCGGGCGCCACCCCCGCGCTGCGCACCGCGGAGCCGTAGCCCGTCGTCACCCCGCAGCCCACCAGGCAGGCCACCTCGAAGGGGATCGCCGGGTCGACCTTGACCACCGAGGTGTGGTGCACCACCACATAGGGCGCGAAGGTCCCCAGCAGCGACATCGGAATGACGTCGCGGCCGCCGGCCGTCACCCGGAACGACCCGTCGGAGACCGAGGCACCCGACAGCAGGCCCATGCCGAGGTCGCAGAGGTTGCGCCGGTCGGTCTGGCACGGAATGCACGTGCCGCACGACGGGATGAACGACATCACCACGTGGTCGCCGACGGCGAGGTGCTCGACGCCCTCGCCGACCTCGATGACGATCCCCGCGCCCTCGTGACCGCCCAGGACCGGAAAGCTGGGGATGGGGAAGTCGCCGGTCAGCAGGTGGTGGTCGGAATGGCACAGGCCGGCGGTCTCCAGCTGGACCGTCACCTCGCCACGGCGGGGATCACCGATCTCGATCTCCTCGACCGACCACGGCCGGTTCACTTCCCAGACCAGGGCGCCCTTGGTTTTCACGGTCCGCCTCCCGTTCCTCGCACGGCCCTCCCGAGTGAACTTAGGGCATTTACTATTGCCCATACGGTATTTGTTACGATTCGCAGCGACGAAGTCCCAAAACCGCGAGTCCCAAGACCCCAGCGAGGTTGAGAACATGGCTACACCCGTGATCGTCGGAGCCGCCAGGACGGCGATCGGCCGCTCCTTCAAGGGGACCCTGGTCAACACGCCGCCCGAGACGCTGATCACCACGTTGCTTCCCGAGGTCGTGCGCAGGAGCGGCATCGACCCCGCCGCGATCGACGACCTGATCTTCGCCGAATCCCACTACGGCGGAGGGGATTTGGCCCGCTACGCGGCCGCGGCGACGGGACTGGAGGACATCCCCGGTCAGTCGGTGAACCGGCACTGCGCGGGCAGCCTCACCGCCATCGGCAACGCCGCGGCCCAGATCGGCTCCGGGATGGAACGCGTCCTCATCGCCGGCGGGGTCCAGTCGCTGTCGATGACGCCGCTGATGAACCAGCGCATCCCCGGCCCCGAGCTGAAGTTCGAGGAACGCTGGCTGCCGCCCACCCACGTCGAGGCGCCGGACGCCCCGACCAAGGACATGTCGATCACGGTCGGGTGGAACACCGCGCAGGAGGTCGGCATCACCCGCGAGGAGCTGGACGCCTGGGCCGCCCGGTCGCACCAGCGCGCCATCGCGGCCATCGATGCCGGCAAGTTCCTCGACGAGATCGTCCCGCTGAAGATCACCCAGCCCGACGGTTCGGTCACCGAGTTCTCCGTCGACGAGCATCCCCGCCGCGACACCACCGTCGAGAAGCTGGCCGCGCTCAAGGTGCTGCACCCCGAGATCGAGGGATTCTCGATCACGGCGGGCAACAGCAGCGGCACCAACGACGCGGCCGCGGCCGTCGCGCTCGTCGACCGTGACTACGCCGTGGCCGAGAAGCTGAACGTGATGGGCACGGTCAGGGCGTGGGCCGCCGCGGGCGTGCCGCCGAGGGACACCGGCCTGGGCGCGGTCAAGGTGATCGGCAAGGTGCTGCAGCGGGCCGGGCTGTCGGTCAATGACGTTGCGCTGTGGGAGATCAACGAGGCGTTCGCCTCCGTGCCGATCGCCGCGTGCCGCGAGCACGGCCTCGACGAGGAGAAGGTGAACTTCTCCGGCAGCGGCTGCAGCCTCGGCCACCCCATCGCCGCATCGGGCGCGCGGATGGTCACCACGCTGACCTACGAGCTGGCCCGCCGCGGCGGCGGCATCGGCGTCGCCGCGATGTGCGCGGGCGGCGGTCAGGGCGGCGCCGTCGTGATCGAGGTCTGACGGCCGCCTAGTTGCAGAACGTGTAGCCGATGAACTGGGCGTCGCGGGCGCCCGAGTAGTCGACGTAGTGCGCGGCGGGCATCCCGTTGTACTGCGCGTTCGTCTTCTGCGCGGACGGCGGCGGGAGCGCCTTGGGAAACGCCAGGACCATGTCGGCGAAGATCTTCAGCCCGCTCGGGCAGATCGCGTCGGGGCGCGGCGGCTGCGGATTCCACGCGTGCACCACGACCGGGTCGGTCAGTTGATACCCGGTCGCGCAATTCGGGTCGCAGATCTTGAAGACGGCCGTACCGCTGCCGTCGGCGCCGTCCGGGCCCCATGACGTCCACGACATGTCTTGCAGCGCAACGGCTACGCTGGCGCAACCCAGGACGTTGAGCTTCTTCGGGCGCTCGACCGGCGGCACCGACGGGTTGTAACAACCCGGAATGGCGAAGTACGTCGGCGGGGCAGGCGGGGTCGTCGGCGCGGCCGCGCCGTCGTTGCGGTGGGTCAGCTTGAACCCCGCGAACGCCGCCGCGCCGATCAGCAGCACCACGACGACGGCACCGGCCACTCCCCGGTTTCCCCCCGGAAACCGCAATCGACTCGACGATGTGACGCTGCCCCCGCTCACATTCACCAGATTAGGCCAGAAGCGGCGTGCTCGGGTGGGGGTCGCCGCGCGAGTCAAGCACGGTAAATTTGGTCAACACTACCGACTTGAGGATTGACGATTCATGGACGACCACGAACTGGCCGCGCGGTTGGCCACCGAGGCGGGGCGGCTGCTGCTGGCGGTTCGGCAGGAATTCGCCGACGCCGACGCCGGCGAGCGAAAAGCGGCGGGCGACAAGCGATCCCACGACTTCCTGATGGAGGCGCTGACCCGGGAGCGGCCCGGTGACGCGGTGCTGTCGGAGGAGGGCGCCGACGACCCGGCGCGGCTGCGCTCGGAGCGGGTGTGGATCGTCGATCCGCTGGACGGGACGCGCGAATTCTCCGAGCTCGGCCGCGACGACTGGGCCGTGCACGTCGCGCTCTGGCAGGCCGGCGAGCTGGTCGCCGGTGCGGTGGCGCTGCCGGCGCAGGGGGCCACGCTGGCGACGCCCGTCGTCGCCGCGCCGCCCGCCGCCCCCGACCGGCCGCGCATCGTGGTCTCCCGCACCCGCCCGCCCGCGATCGCGCTTTCCGTCCGCGACGCGCTGGACGGCGTCCTGGTGGAAATGGGTTCTGCCGGAGCCAAAGTCGCCTCGATCGTCCAGGGCCTGTCGGACGTCTACGTCCACGCCGGGGGCCAGTTCGAGTGGGACTCGGCCGCCCCGGTCGCCGTGGCGCGGGCCGCCGGCCTGCACACCTCCCGCATCGACGGGTCGGCGCTGGCCTACAACCGGCCGGACCCCAAGCTGCCCGACCTGGTGGTGTGCCGCCCGGAGCTGGCCGCGGCGGTGCTCGCCGTCACCGGCTGAGCGCCCAACGTCGAGTTGTTGTGCCGTTCGGGCCGCGATCGCGACAACAACTCGACGCTCGGCCCGGGCAACGGGGCTAGTGGTGGGAATGCTGCCAGGACAGCACGCGCTCGGCCAGCTCCGGTCCGGCGTCCTCCTGGATGAAGTGGCTGGCGTTGATGCGCGCGTGCGGCTGGCCGGCCGCGCCGGGGATGTGCTTGATCAGGGGGCGGTCGGCGTGCCCGAGGATGGGATCGCGCGCGCCGAAGATGGCCAGGAAGGGCTTTTCCCAGCCGCCCAAGGCCTTCCAGGCCGCCCGATTGGACGGGATCGCCGGGTCATACGGCGACGTCGGCACCAACCGAGGGAACGCGCGGGCACCGGCCTGATAGGTGTTGTCCGGGAACGGGGCGTCGTACCCGGCGCGCACCTTGGCCGGGACCCTGCGGACCGTGCCCACCGAGACGATGCGTCCGGCGGGCAGCACGGGGGAGTAGCGCGCGAAGGCGCGCCAGGCGTAGAACGCCGGCGGCGTGCGCCGCGACGCCGTGGGCAAAAAGCCGTTCGCCACCACCAGCCGGGCGATGCGGTCACCCTGCTCGGCGGCGATGCGCAGGCCGATCAGCGACCCCCAGTCCTGCATGACCAGCGTGACGTCCTTCAGGTTGAGGCGCTCGAACCACGAGGTCACCCAGTCGACGTGGCGCTGGTAGGTGTAATCCTCGACCCGGCGGGGCTTGTCGGAGCGGCCGAAGCCGATCAGGTCGGGCGCCAGCACGCGGTGCCCGGCGTCGGTCAGCGGCGAAATCATCGTGCGGTACAAGTAGCTCCACGTGGGCTCCCCGTGCAGCAGCACGATCGGCGGGCCGTCGAACGGACCCTCATCGAGGAAGTGCATGCGCAACGGCGGGGTGTCGCTTGCCGCCACGTCAACGTAATTCGCTACGAACGGATAGCCCTCCAGGTTTTCGAATCGGGAGTCCGGGGTTCGCAGCACATCCATATTCGGCTCCTCAGGGGTGGCTCGCCTGCAAGCCTCTCGCGGCGGAACGATTTCGTCCAGAGGCAGATTCATTGAGACGCTGATCGGCAACCACTAGACTGCGCACATCATGGCCATCCGGCGCGCCGTTCTGCTCATCGCCGACATCGGCGGATACACGCATTACATGCAGTGGAACCGGACCCACCTGGCGCACGCGCAGCAGACGGTGGCCGGCTTGCTGGAGTCGGTCATCGACGCCGGCAAAGGTCTGAAATTGGCCAAACTCGAGGGCGACGCCGCGTTCTTCTGGGAGCCCGACGGAAACGCCAAAGTGCTGGTGTGCGACCGGCTGTCACGGATGCGGCAGTCGTTCCTCGCGAAGCGCGAGCGGTTCAAGCGCGACATCGCCTGCGAGTGCGCCAGCTGTTCGCAGCTGGACAACCTGTCGCTCAAGTTCGTCGTCCACCTGGGCGACGTGGCGGAGCAACGGGTCAAGCGGCACGCCGAACTGGCCGGTTTCGACGTCATCCTGCTGCACCGGATGCTGAAGAATTCGGTGCCGGTGCCCGAATACGTGCTGATGACCGACCCGGTCGCGGCGTGTCTGGACGACCCGGTGCGCGGGATGTGCAAGCCGCTGACCCACCACTTCGAGGGCATCGGGGAAACGTCGACCCACTACATCGACCTGGCCACGTCGGAGGTGCCCCCGGTGCTGCCCGGGCGGGGCTTCCTCGGCCGGGTCGGGGCGACGGCGAAGTTCGAGCTGAACTCGCTGCCGTTCCTGCTGGGCCTCAAGAAACCCGCGGCGGGCTTCCGCAACC
Source organism: Mycobacterium alsense (assembly GCF_002086635.1). GTDB lineage: Bacteria > Actinomycetota > Actinomycetes > Mycobacteriales > Mycobacteriaceae > Mycobacterium > Mycobacterium alsense. The sequence continues at coordinate 55,279 of NZ_MVHD01000017.1, forward strand.
TCGACCGCGGCGCCGAGGACATTCCCGCTTGAATTCCACCTAGCCGAAAAGCGAGATTTTCGAGGGCAATTGCGCTAGCGGGCGCGCTCGAGTGCTCGGCCCATGCGCGCGACGGCCTCGCCGAGGATCGCCGTCGAGGTGGCGAAGTTCAACCGCACGTGCCCGGCCCCGCCGGTGCCGAAGACGTGGCCGGAGCTGAGCGCGACGCGGGCGTGGTCGAGGAACCAGCGCGCCGGCCCGGCCAGGTCGGCGACCACCGCCAGCCCGTCGGCCGCCTCCTCTGCCAAACCGAGCGCGCGGCAATCCAGCCACGCCAGGTAAGTGCCCTGCGGCCACAGGTATTTCACGCCGGGGAGGTGCTCGTCGACCAGGTCGCCCAGCAGGGCGCGGTTGGCGTCGAGGCCGCGTAGCAGCGCGTCGAGCCAGTCGCCACCGCCGCGGAACGCCTCGGCGTGCGCGATGACGCCCAGGTGACTCGGGCCGTGGCCGACCTCCTCGGGCATCCGGCGCAGGTCCGCGGCCGCGTCCGGGCCGGCGATCGCCAACGCCGCCTTCAGCCCGGACAGGTTCCACGCCTTCGATCCCGACGTCAGCGCCAGGGCGTCCTCCGCGCCGGGCACGGTCAGGTACGGGACGAACCGCGAGCCCGCCAGGACGACGGGCGCGTGGATCTCGTCGGAGACCACCCGCACCCCGAACCGCCGGGCCAGCCCGGCCACCCCGCGCAGCTCGTCGGCCGTGTGCACCGCGCCCGTCGGGTTGTGCGGGTTGCACAACAGGTAGGCGACCCTGCCGCCCGGCGCGCCGGCGCGCGCGAACGCCTCTTCCAAGGCGCCCAAGTCGATTCGGCCGTCGGGGCCCAGCGGCGCCTCGACCACGCGGCGCCCGTCGTGCGACACGAACGCGTAGAACGGGGCGTACACGGGCGGGTTGACGACGACGGCGTCGCCGCGGTCGGTGACCAGGCGCAGCATCTCGACGACGCCGAGCATCACGTCGGGAACGAGCGCGGTGCGGCCGACCTCCAGGTCGTGCCATTGCCAACGCCGCGAAGCGAATTCGGACACCGCCTCGGCGAACGCCGTGCCGCACGGGTATCCGGTGTCGCCGATGTCGACCGCCCGGCGCAGGGCGTCGGCGATCGGCGGCGCCAGGTTGACGTCCATCTCGGCGACCCAGAGCGGCAACACGTCGCCGGGGTGCGCGCGCCACTTCATGCTGGTGCGGAGGCGCAGTCGCTCCAGCGTCAGTTCCTCGAGCGGGTTAACCGTCACCCGGGCAGAGTAAGGCAGATCAGGTGGCGAACGCGTGCTGGGGAATCGTCAGCGGCAGGTCGACCGAACTCAACAGCCCCGGTTCCGCGGCAACGACATACGGCACGGCGTTGACGACACGCATCGCGGTGGCGACCATCGCGCCCGCCCCGGAGGTCATGCCCGCGACGCCGGCCTTGCGGGGATCCTTCAGCGTCGCGGCCAGGGTGCAGTCGATGTCGGGGTCGCCGGTGATCGTGATGCGGTACGACAGGTCGCCGATCCCGGTGGGCCAGTCGGGGGCGACGTCGTGCGCGAGCCGGGTGACGTGCTCGATGACGATGGCCTCGCGGCCGTCGACCACGCCGATCGCCTTCATCCGCAGCGCGCCGCAGGTGCCGGCCTCGACCGTGCCCATCGCCACCTCGAGCGTCCGGTTGGTCACCGCGCGGTCGAAATGCTCGCGGACCTCCTGGACTTCGACGCCGAGCGCGTCGGCGACCAGCCGGATCTGGCCCTGCCACTCGCCGGCGATCGCGCCGGGAAAGCCGATCCAGGGCTGGTAATCGAGCGGACGCCCGAATCCCAGCGCGTCGCTCATGATGTCGGGCACCCCGTAGTCGTCGTACAGGCCGATCTCGAACGCGTGGATCTTTTCGATCGACGACGACTGGGTGGACAGCACCAACGGCAGGTAGTCGGCGGCGAAGCCCGGCTCGATGCCCGAGGCGTACAGCGACACCTGGCCCTGCTTGGCCGCCGCGACCAGCTGGTCGCGCCACTCGGCGGGCTCATAGGCGTGCGGGTTGACCAGCCTCGTGGTGCTGGTTGTGACGACGTTGATCCCGGCCTCGAGCAGCCGGACATAATCCGGGATGGCCAGGGCGTCGCGCTCCGGGCCGCTGGCCGCGTAGATCACGCAGTCGGGCTTCAGCGCGATCAACGCGTCCGCGTCGTTGGTGGTTTTGAGGCCGATCGGCTCGCCGTTGGCGAGTTCGCCGGCGTCCTTGCCGACCTTTTCCTCGGAGTGGACCCAGACGCCGACCAGGTCCAGATTCGGGCGCTGCTGAATGGTGCGGATCGCAATCGACCCGATGCCGCCCGTCGCCCACACCACCACGCGGTGAGCCGTCATCATGTGCCTCCTTCGGTGCGTCGCGAACACGACGAAAGCCCCGGCGGCCGTTGTGTTTACGTCGCCGGCTCACGGCCGATGCCACGCTTAAGAGAGCGTACACTATCCTAACGACCAAATGTTAGGTTGGGGCACCCACGAATGAGGAGAGTGCCGATGCGTGTTGTCGTGTGGTCGACGGGGGGAGTGGGGTCGATCGCGATCGACGCCATCCGCCGCCGGACGGACCTGGAACTGGTTGGCGTGTGGGTGCATTCGCCCGACAAGGTCGGCAGGGACGCCGGCGAGCTGGCCGGCGTCGAGCCCCTGGGGGTTGCGGCCACGAATGACGCCGACGCGCTGATCGCGCTGGCGCCCGACGCCGTGGTGTACGCCGCGAGCGGCCCCGACCGCGACGGCGGCGCCGTGCCCGACTACCTGCGACTGCTGAAAGCGGGCATCAACGTGGTGTCGACCTCGTCGACCGGCCTGGTGCATCCGCCGTCGTATTTCGCCCCGGACTGGCGCGACCAGCTCGAGGCGGCGGCCAGGTCCGGGGGCGCCTCGTTCTACGCCTCGGGCATCTTCCCCGGCTTCGCGTCCGATCAGCTGGCGCTGCTGATGACGACGCAGTCCAAGAACATCCGGACGATCACGGCCAGCGAGGTCGCGCTCAACGACCACTACCCGGTCGCCGACGTGATGATGGACGGGTTGGGGTTCGGGCGGCCGCTGGACTTCGACCCCATGATGAAGCAGCCGGGCTTCATCGAAATGGCTTGGAAGGCACCGATATACCTCATCGCGAGCGGACTCGGGGTGGAAGTGGAGGCGGTGCGCGGCTTCTTCGACCGGGAGTTGACCGACCGGGACATCGAGGTGGCGTTCGGCACCGTCAAGGCCGGCACCTGCGGGGCGGTGCGCAGCCGCGCCGCGGGGGTGGTCAACGGGCGCGAGGCCATCGTGATCGAGCACGTCATCCGGATGGCCCGCGACGTCGCCCCCGACTGGCCGGCTTCGGAGTGCGACGCCACGTATCGGGTCGACATCGAGGGCGATCCCGACATCCACTGCGTGCTGACCCTCGGGGAGGCCGAGGGTCACGGCGCCGGCCGCGCGGCGATGGCGTCCACGGCCATGCGGGTGGTCAACGCGATCCCCTACGTCGTCGACGCGGCGCCGGGCCTGCTCAGCTCGCTGGACATCCCGACGACTTTGCCGCGGCACGCCTTTGACTAACCGTTGACGCGGCTCTCGCGGGCCACGTACCGTGTGGCACAAATATTAGGTTATCTAGGAGATTGGGTGTTCACGCTGCGTTTCGACATGCGCGCCCCGTCCTGGGGGGCGCCGGCGGTCGCGCTGTACGGCGCCGTGCCCGAGATGTGCGCGTGGGCCGAGGACCACGGCGGCCTGGCCGCGGTGTTTTGCGAGCACCACGGGTCCGAGGACGGCTACCTGCCGTCCCCCTTCCTGCTGGCCTCGGCCGTCGCCGCGCGCACGCGGCGCATGGCGCTGAGCCTGATCCTGATCTTCCCGTTCTACGACCCGGTCCGGCTCGCCGAGGACATGGCGGTGCTCGACATCATCAGCGCCGGTCGGGCGTCGTACATCCTGGCTTTGGGGTATCGGCCCGAGGAGTTCGAGCATTTCGGCGTCGCGCTGCGCGAGCGCGGGCGAATCGCCGACGAAAAGCTCGCGCTGCTGCGCCCGTTGCTCGCCGGCGAGACGGTCAACCGCGACGGCCGGCGCATCACCGTGACCCCGCGCCCGCACACCGCCGGCGGGCCGGGCCTGACGTGGGGCGGCGGCAGCGTCGCGGCCGCGAGGCGCGCGGGCAGGTACGGGCTGGGCCTGCTGGCGAACGCCAACGTGCCGGGCATGGCCGAGGCGTACGAGGCCGCCTGCCGCGAGCACGGCCACGAGCCGGGGCCGACGCTGCTGCCCGACCGGGACCACCCGTCCGTCGTCTTCGTCGCCGACGACGTGGACCAGGCCTGGTCGGAGCTCGGCGAGCACCTGCTGCACGACGTGAAGACCTACGCCGAGTGGAATCCCGGCAACGAGACCTCGGCCGGGTTCTCGCACGTGAGCACCGTGGCCGAGCTGCGCGAGGCGTCGGCGTCACACGTGATCATCTCTGTGCCCGAGGCGATTTCGCGGGTGCGCGCCGGGCAGATCCTCAACCTGGCGCCGCTGTGCGGCGGCCTGCCGCCGGAGGTCGCGTGGCCCTACCTCAAGCGCGTGGGCGACGTGGTGTTGCCCGAGGCCCTGTCCGAGAGAAAGACGCCGCTATGACCGGAGCAAGCACCGCCGAGGTTTACTACGACCCCTTCGATTTCGACATCGACGACGACCCGTACCCGATCTGGAAGCGGCTGCGCGACGAGGCCCCGCTGTACCGCAACGACAAGTACAACTTCTACGCGCTGAGCCGCTACGACGACGTCTCCCGCGAGCTGATGAACTTCGACGTCTTCCGCTCGGGGCGCGGCACCACCATGGACATCATCATGAGCGGCATCGACCTGCCGCCCGGCGTCATCCTGTTCGAGGACCCGCCGATCCACGACGTCCATCGCCACGTGCTCTCAAAGGTTTTCACGCCCCGGCGCATGGAGGCCATCGAGCCGCTCACCCGGGCGTTCTGCGTACGGGCGCTCGACCCGCTGGTCGGATCGGGCAGGTTCGACTTCGTCGAGAACCTGGGCGCGATGGTGCCGATGCGCACCATCGGCTACCTGCTGGGCATCCCCGAGGACGACCAGGAGGCGATCCGCGACAAGGGGGGCAGCCAGCTCACCCTCAAGGAGGGCACGTTCCGCACTGTTCCGCAAGACTTTCTGGAGCACAGCCATGAGCTGTTCGCGAACTACGTCGACTGGCGGGTGGACCACCCCTCCGACGACCTGATGACGCAGTTGCTCAACGCGGAAGTCGAGGACGGTGACGGGACGCGGCGGCTGACTCGCTCCGAGGTGCTGCTGTACACCAGCATGATCGCCGGCGCCGGCAACGAGACCACGACGCGCCTCATCGGGTTTACCGGCCAGTTGCTGGCCGAACATCCCGACCAGCGGCGCCAGCTCGTCGAGGACCCGTCGCTGATCCCGATGGCCATCGAGGAGGTGCTGCGCTACGAGGCGCCCTCGCCGGTGCAGGCGCGCTACGTCGCCCGCGACGTCGAATGCCACGGCACGACGGTCCCGGAGGGCTCGATCATGTTGCTGCTCAACGGTTCCGCCAACCGCGACGAGCGCCGGTATCCCGAGGCGGACAGGTTCGACATCCATCGTGGAGCCACCCACCTCAGCTTCGGTCATGGGCTGCACTTCTGCCTGGGCTCGGCGCTGGCGCGCATGCAGGCGCGGGTCGCGCTCGAGGAGGTCCTCAAGCGCTGGCCGGAGTGGGAGGTCGACTACGCCAACGCGCGCAAGGCGCACACGTCCAGCGTTCGCGGATGGTCGAAGCTGCCGGTCTTCACGGGCTAGCCGTTCGTCACATCAGTCACACGTGTCCCGGCGCGAGTTGGCACAACATCTTCTGCAAGTCGCTATCGCATGCGCTATCGCTATCGCATGCGATATCGACTTGGAGAAGGCAACATGCCTTCCTCTCGGGTACGGGAGTGGCGGGTGTGACGAAGCCAGACCTACCGCCACCAGGTAGCCTGCCTTTCGACGCTCGGTTACGGCGGTTGGTTCACGACGCCCGGGAACAACTCGCCCGTCGGGCCCTCGGTCACCCAGCCGCCCAGCTTGGTCACCAGGTGGGGCGCGAAAACCGCGCTGTAGAGGACGTTTCCGATGACGATGACGGCGACGACGGACAACAGCGCCGACTTCACGGGAGTCGACGCCCTCCTGGACGCCCACATCTCGATGACGTTTCGGCCCTCGGCATCGGTCCGCCCGAGCAGGTAGGTGAACAGCATCATCTGGATGCCCATCGCGAGGGAGTCGTAGAGGGGGTACTGGTGCAGCGTCCCCTCGCGGATCGCCAGCCCGGGAATCACGCGGCCGTAGTAGAACACGCCGAGCTTGGCGCCCAGGAACCCGTTGAAGAACAGCGCCCAGCAGAAGCCCACGACCAGCCCGACCACCAACAGCGTTTGGGGCCTGCGCCAACGGAATCGGGCGGCCACCCAGCGGCCCAGCGCCGCGCCCGTCACGGCGGGCAGCACGAAGTAGGAGATGTAGCCGACGGGAACGAACAGGGGCAGCCCGCCCCACGTCACGTTCAGCGGCCACCACGACGGCATGCGGGGGATGGCGGGCGGGAACTGCGCGTACATCGCCCAGTCGTAAGGCGCCTCGATCCAGGAGAACGATATCGCCGAGATGCACAGCAGCAGCAGCGGATGCAGGTGGCGGCGGCGCACGCTCAGGTAGATGCCCAGCGCGGTGAACCCGATGCCGCCGACCAGAGCGAAGTAGCTGGCCGCCTGCATCACCGGCGTCATCTGGGAACTCATTCGCCGCGCCCCCGACGCGCCTCCGGGTCGAAGCGCAGCACCAGCCCGAATATCAGGACGATCAAACCGAACAGCGTGCCGAGCATGATGACGGCGCCCACGTCCGCACCCCTTCCGACGGGAGTTCGAGTCTCTAGATAGTGGATGCTATCTTAAAGTCGTGCCTCAGCGAACCGCAACAACCAAGCCGAGCGGACCGGCGACGCGCCGCCCGCGCGGTGCCCCGCGCAGACTTTTGCTCGACGCCGCCCGGGACCTGTTCGCCCGCCAGGACTACCGGGGCACCACCACGCGCGAAATCGCCCAGGCCGCAAGGGTTACCGAGCATCTGCTGTTCCGCCACTTCGGCTCGAAGGCGGCGCTGTTCCGCGAGGCCCTCGTGCTGCCCTTCACCAGCTTCGTCGACGAATTCGGCCGGACGTGGCAGTCGGTCATCCCCGAGGAGACCAAGGAGGAGGACCTGGCCGGGCACTTCGTCGGGCAGCTCTACGACGTGTTCGTCGAACACCAGGGCCTGCTGCTGACGCTGATGGCATCGGACGCGCTCAGCGAGGAGGAGAAGGACGACGCCGGCATCGCCGACGTCCGGCGGGCGCTGAACGTGCTCGGCCAGATCAGCGCCGAGGGCATGCACCTCCGCGGGATGCGCTCGGATCACCCCGACCTGCCGGCCCACTCGACGGTGGCCATGATCGCCGGCATGGCGGCGCTGCGTTCGGCCTACTTCGGCACCGTGCAGCCGCCGCGGGAAGTGATCGTCGAGGAACTCGTCCAGGCGCTCCTGCACGGCTTCCTGCACCGTAACGACTGAAAACCACTGCGCCGGAAGGGATGCGAGCATGACGGGAACCAGCGCGATCGATCTGTACTACGACCCGTTCGACGTCGAGATCGACGACAACCCCTATCCCGTGTGGAAGCGCATGCGCGAAGAGGCGCCGCTGTATTACAACGAGAAGTACAACTTCTACGCGCTGAGCCGCTATGGCGACGTGGCCCGCGAGCTGCCGAACTGGGAGACCTACCGGTCCGGGCGCGGGACCACCGCCGACATCCTGTTCAACAACGTGCAGGTGCCGCCCGGCATCCTGCTGTTCGAGGACCCGCCGCTGCACGACCTGCACCGCCGCCTGCTGTCGCGGGTCTTCACGCCCCGGCGCATGCTGGCCGTGGAGTCGCTGGTGCGCAACTTCTGCGTCCGCGAACTCGACCCGCTGGTCGGCGCCGGCGGCTTCGACTTCATCGCCGACCTCGGGGCGATGATGCCGATGCGCACCATCGGCTACCTGCTGGGCATCCCCGAGGAGGACCAGGCCGGCATCCGGGATCGCAACGGCGCCTTCATCGAAATGGCCGCCGACCGCAAGCCCGGCGAGGTCGACCAGAAGATCTTCGAGGATGCCATCGTCATGTTCGCCGAGTACATCGAATGGCGCGCCAACCATCCCTCCGACGACCTGATGACCGAGCTGCTGCGCGCCGAGATCGACGAACCCGACGGCACGCGGCGCCCCCTGTCGCGCACCGAGGTGCTGGCCTACACCGCGATGATCGCGGGCGCCGGAAACGAGACCACCGCCCGGCTGATCGGCTTTTTGGGCCAACTGCTGTCCGACCACCCGGACCAACGCCGCGAGCTCGTCGACGACCCGTCGCTGATCCCCGGCGCGATCGAGGAGACGCTGCGCTACGAGCCCCCGTCGCCGGTGCAGGGCCGCTACGTGGCCCGCGACGCCGAGCACTACGGGCGCGTCGTGCCCGAGGGCTCGTTCATGTTGCTGCTCAACGGTTCCGCCAACCGCGACGAAAGCCACTTCCCGGATCCCGACCGCTACGACATCCACCGCCAGGGCGGCCACCTCAGCTTCGGGCAGGGCCTGCACTTCTGCCTCGGCTCCGCGCTCGCCCGGATGGAGGCCCGGGTCGCCCTCGAGGAGGTCCTCAAGCGCTGGCCCGAGTGGGAGGTCGACTACGCCAACGCCGTGCGGGCGCACACCGCGAGCGTGCGCGGGTGGGCGCGGCTGCCGGTCCTCACCCCGTAGCGGCGCCCTCGTCCACCAGGACGGCGCCCTCGGGCAGGTTGCCGAGCGTCTGTAGCGCGATCTCCTCGCCCCCGGCGGTGAGGCGCACGATCTGGGCCAGTTGCGCGGGCGCGTCGCACTGCAGGTAGTGGTCGGCCCCGGGCACCACCCAGTAGCGGTTGCGGCCGGGCTTGTTCTTCAGGTAGGTGTGCCAGACGTAGTTGGGCACGCGCAGCGGCGCGACGTTGTCGTGCAGGCCCCACACCACCGTGGTGTTGACGTCACTCGCGGAAAGCGCCTCCAGCCAACCGGTTTCGTCCGCGGAGCGCTCGTTGAGGTACTGGATCGTGTCCGGCAGCACGCGGATGCCGTCGTTGTGCGCGAAGCACTTGGCCAGCGCGGCGATCTCGGGGTCTTCGAGCGTGCGCCGCGGCATGAAGGTGGTGAACCCCAGTCCCGCCGCCAGCACCTCGGGCGTCGTCGCGGCCGCGGTGTCGCGGCCGGTCGCGGGGTCGAGCAGGGCGGTCTGGAACGCCGTCAGGTTCGACAGCGGCAGATAGATGTTGGCGTTGGTCAGGATGAGGTCGAGCGGCGCGCTGGGCGGGTCGTGGGCCGCCAGCATCCCGAGCGCGATCATGGCGACGCTGCTGCCGCGGTCGTGGGCGAGCATGCGGTATTCGGCCAGCCGCCACACCTGAGTGATCGCGTGGACCAGCAGCCGCGCGTCGTCGTAGAGCGAATAGACATGCGGCGCGGGCGGTTTGTCCGACAACCCGTACCCGGGGAAGTCCAGCACGAACATGTCGAACTCGGCGCCCAGCTCGCGGGTCAGGGCGAAGTAGTCGATGCTCGACGTCGGAAAGCCGTGCACCAGAACCAGCGCGGGCGCGCCGGGCGTGCCGCACCGGCGGCTGAACACGGTGAGCTCGCGTCCCTCGTTGGCGGCGGTCGTCGAGCGCCAGCGCAGTTCGGTCCCGCCGGCGTGCCACTCCGCGAAGATATCCAAGCCGTCAGCATAAGCCATCGCGCTAAAAACTACGGGAACGTGACGACGACCTTGTCCGCGGCTCCCGGCGTGGTCGCCAGTTCGAGTGCGACATCGACGTTCTCGAAGGGCACGGTGTGGCTGACGATCAGCTGGTAGCGCTCCCAGTTCGCCACGAGATCCTCGGTCACCTGGAAGATCTCGTCGGGATAGCCCATGCAGCCGACGATGGTGATCTCGTTGCTCATCACGTTGACGAGCTCGACGGGCACCGGCTCCTTGTGGACGCCGACGATGCCCAGGGTGGCGCCCTTCTTCGCGGCGGCCAGCGCGGTGTTGACGACGTCCGGCACGCCGGCGGCGTCGAGGTAGATGTCGGTGCCTGCAGCGGCCGGGTTACGGGGAAATGCAGTTTCGCCCTCGCCGTGTAACTCGACGAGGCGCTTCACGACGTCCTCGTCGGCGGCGTTGATGACGGCGTCCGCGCCGATCAGCAGCGCCTTCGACAGGCGGGCGGGGATGAGGTCCGCGACCACCACGTGGCTCACGCCGAGGGACTTGAAGGCCAGTGCGGCGCCCAGCCCGACCGGGCCGGCGCCGAGCACGACGACCTTGTCCGTCGGCTTGGGCCTGCAGCGGTTGGCGCCGTGGCGGCCGACGGCCATCGGCTCGTTGAGCGCGGCGACCTCCCACGGGATGTGGTCGGGGATGACCTCCAAACTCGTTCCGCGGACGGCGTTCTCGATCAGCAGGTACTCGGACAGCGCCCCGTCGGCGCCGCCGTTGCCGATGATGCCGCCGGGCGCGACCATGGGGTTGATCACCACGTGGTCCCCGACGGCGATGCCGGACACCTGATCGCCGACCTCGACGACCTCGCCGGCGGGCTCGTGCCCGAGCGGCATGCGGCCCTGGCGCGGCGGGACGCCGCCGATGGCGATGTAGAACGCGTCGGAACCGCAGATGCCGCAGGCGCGCATGGCGACGAGCACGTCGCGCGGCCCGACCCCGGGGCGCTCCGCGTCGCGCACCTCGGTCTTGCCCGGGCCGGTCACCATCGCCACTTTCACGGTGTGCCTTCAAATTCGATGTCGAAGGTGTCGAGGTACTCGGCGAAGACGGGTTCGAGCTTTTCCACGGTCAGGCCGTATTCGTCGAGGGTGTAGGCGTTGAGCGCGAAGCGGTCCTGGGGATGGTCGGCGAGCCAATTGCGCATCCGCGCTTCGGTTTCGGCGGTCAGCGGCTCGTCGGCCCACTCGTAGATGCGGCGCATCACGTCCATCGGGTCGCGCATCATCTCGTGATAGTACATGTGGAAGAAGCGGTCATCGCCGATGCGGTCGCGGGCCCGCAGCGGCCGCTCGACATGGTAGCGCATCTGTGCCATCGCGTTGCGCCCCAGGGCATTCGGATCGATCGCATCGGGGTGCAGCACCATGCCCTTGGGCAGCTTCCACAGGTTGCACAGCGAGCCCGTCGCCTTGTACGGGTCGCGATGCGCCCAGATGAGCCGGGCGTCGGGGAAGACCTTCAGCAGCGCGTCGATGTGCACCGAATGCGACGGCATCTTCAGGCTCCAGGCGCCCGGCGCGGTGGACTGCAGCACCTGCAGGTAGCGCTTCTGGTACTCGTAGGTGGTGGTCATGTCGGTCTCGTGGAACAGCCACTCGGCGTACCGCGACGTCGACAGGAACGAGTCCCAGGACAGGCCCTTGAAGTCCTGGTTGTGGATGAACATGTCTTCGGTGGGGCCGTCGGCGTCCTCCCAGTGCGGCAGCGCCACTTTCGCCTGGGTGACCATGTCCAGGATATTGCGTTGCTCGTCGAGCAGGGCGAGGCAGCGCGGGTCGGTGCGCAGCGTCTCGGTGGTCGCCGGCGGTATCGGGTGCACGCACTGCCAGTGCAGGAGCGATCGCCGCGCCGGGTCCTGGTCGAGCAGGTAGCTGATGACCGTGGTACCGGTGCGGGGCATGCCGAGCACGATCAGCGGCCGCTCGACGGGCGCGTCGAGGACCTCGGGGTGCTCCTGGATGTAGGCGTGGACCCGCAGCCGCCGGGCCAGCGCGTCGGTGGCGTCGGTGAGGATGCGTTCGCGGCCGAACGGCGTGAACGCCGGCGAGCTGTTGACCTCGTCGACGATGAGTTGCAGGCCCTCGCGCCATGAGTCGGAGTCGGCCTCGCTCAGGCCGGTGCGCTGGGCGGCGAGTTTGAGGACGTCGTCGGCGGACGCGATGTTGTCGTAGTCTTTGGGGTCGCTCATGGCTCAGACCGTCAGGTATCCGCCGTCGACGGCGATCGTGGCGCCGGTGATGTACGAGGCCGCGTCGGTACACAGGAACAGCGCCGCGCCCGCGCAGTCCTGGGGCGTTCCGGGCCTGCCCAGCGGGGTGTGGAAGCCGATCTCGACGTCCATGACCTCGGCAATTCCCATGGCCGGGTGCGTCATTCGCGTGTCGATCAGGCCTGGCGCGATTGCGTTGACCCGGATCCCGTCGTCGGCCCAGCGGCGGGAGAGGTTCATCGTCAGCGCGAGCAGGCCCATCTTCGACGAGGCGTAGCCGGGCACGAAGACGGCCGATCGGAACGCGGACATCGAGACGACGCTGACGACGCTCGCGCCGCCGGGCGCGTCGCTCGCCTTGAGGCGGTCGTGGCAGCGCATGGTCAGCCGCATGGGCCCGAACATGTTCTGCGTCACCGACGCCACGTAGCCGTCCGGGTCGTACTCGTCGCCCGCGGGGTAGGGCCCGCCGGCGTTGTTGACCAGGATGTCCAACTCGCCCAGGGTGTCCGCCAGCGCGTCGACGGAGTCGGGGTCCTGGATCTGGCACTGCCGGTAGGTGAACGCGCCCAGGTCCGTGTCGGCGTAGTCCGCGGCCGAGGCGCGGGTGCCGGTCACCGTGACCGCGGCGCCCGCCTCCGCGAACGCGGTGGCGATCGCGTTGCCGATGCCGCTGGTGCCGCCGGTCACCAGCACGTTGGCGCCGGCGAAGTCGAAGGTGACGGTGTTCATTCGCGCGCCCTCAATTCGTCGATGTTCTTGGTGAGCCAGGCCTTCTCCCAGAAGTTTTCGGTGCCGCGCAGCAGGGCCTCGTGGGCGTCGGCCGCGACCGCGCGCGCCGCGGCGTGCGCGGGCTGGGCGGCCAGCACCAGGTCGGTCAGGTGCAGCGCCTGCACCGGCCGCCCGGCGGCCACGTGGGCGCGCGCCGCCTCCGCGAGCGCGTCGGCCCCGGCGGCGCCGACCACGTCGGCGGCAACGGAATCCGGTGGCACGCCGTAGAGTTCGGTGGTGGAACGGTGCCGGAACCAGCCGGTGTAGTTCTCCCAAATCGCCCGCACGTTCCACGCGGTCTTCCCGTAGCCCTCGCCGATGTCGAGGTGCTCGGGCACCGCGACCTCACGCATGGCGGTGTGGATGTCGACGCCGGAATTCATCAGCTCGACGGTGCGGTCGTGCACGGCCTGCATGGCGTCGCGCAGCGCGGTGACCTCCTCGGCGATGCGGTCGGCGCCCTCGATGGGGGCGAAGTGGCCGGTGATCAGCCGCCGCGGCCCGTATGCCAGCACCGTGTTCAGCGACTCGATGTAGAGGATCGGGTCGCGATACCGGTCGCCACGGATGGTCATCAGGTTCGGCACGTGGCCGAACAGCGGGCCGAACAGGTTGCCGCTGAACAGGATCCGGTCCTCGGGCAGCCACACCACCAGCGCGTCGGTGGTCTCGCCGCCGGGCGTCCACGCCAGCTCGAAGGCGCGCCCGCCGATCGTCATCCGATGGCGTTGGTCGAACGTCGTGGTGGGCTCGGGAAACGAGAAATCAATGGTGGCGGGGTCGAGGGTCTTGAAGTGCTCGAGCATCGCGTCGGAGAACTTCCGGAACGCGAACGAGGTCTTGGGCACGCGGTAGCCCATGAGGCGTTGGTTGTCGTCGCGCCAGTACCGGTAGTTGCGGTGCATGACGACTGTGGTTTCGTCCGTGCCGTCGTCGCGTAGCGAGTGCACCCCGCCCCAATGGTCGGCGTGCCCCTGGGTGATGACGATCGCGCGGGTCGGCCCGGGCACATCGGCAAAGGCCTTGCGGTGCAAGGGGCCTTCGAAGACCAGGCCGCTGTTGACGAGGACCCGCCCCTCGCCGGTGGCCACCGCGTAGGCGTTGGAGACGCCGGGCGACACCCAGACGTCGTCGCCCAGGGGCAGGGCGGGGGTGTCGGTGGCCGCCGCGAGGTCTTCGGCACCCGGGCGCTCCCGATGAATCCCGGCCATGACTGGCGATCCTCTACAGTTCTAGAGGTAAAGTCAATAGCCATGGCATTGCAGGGTCTGGTGGACAAGGTCGCCGTCGTGGTCGGGGGCGCCACGGGCATCGGCGCGGCGACGGCCGCCCGGCTCGGCGCGGAAGGCTGCCGCGTGGTCGTCGGCGACATCGCCGCCGAGGCCGCGCGGGAGACCGCCGAGCGCATCGCCGCGAGCGGCGGGACGGCGACCCACGTGGCCTTCGACCTGGCCGATCCCGCCTCGGTCGCCGACCTGATCCGCGCCGCGGCCACCACCTACGGCGGCGTCGACCTGCTGTTCAACGTCGGCGCGGACATGAGCACGATCCGTTCGGACACCGACGTGGTCGCCATCGAATTCGACGTGTGGGACCGCGTGATGGCGGTGAGCCTGCGCGGGTACGCGGCCGCCATGAAGCACGCCATCCCGGCGATGCTCGGTCGCGGCGGCGGGGCGATCGTCAACATGTCCTCGGCCGCGGCGTTCCAGGGCGAGCCCGCGCGCCCCGCCTACGCCACCGCGAAGGCCGGAATCGGCGCGCTCACCCGGCATGTCGCGTCCCGGTGGGGCCAGGAGGGCATCCGGTGCAACGCCGTCGCACCGGGGTTCACCGCGACCGAGGCCATCCGCACGGTGCCGCAGTGGCCGGACCTGCAGGCGGCCGCGCTGAAGCGGATCCGCGGCACCCGGGTGGGGGAGCCCGCCGACATCGCGGCCCTCGTCGCGTTCCTGCTGTCGGAGGAGGGCGGCTGGATCAACGGCCAGGTCATCAACATCGACGGCGGGACCGTGCTGCGCTGATGGCCGGCAACAAGACACGCAAACGCGACGGCGACGAACGCCGCCGCGCGCTGTGCGACGCGGCGATCCGCGTGCTGGCCGAGCACGGCTCCCGCGGGCTGACCCACGGGCGGGTGGACCGCTATGCGGGCGTGCCCGACGGCACGACGTCCTACTACTACCGCACCCGCGCGGCCCTGCTGCGGGGCGTCGGCAAGCGCGTCGCCGAGATCGACATCGCCAACCTGAAGTCGGTGATCGACCGGCCCCTCGACCCGGAGTCGCCGTTCGCGCACCTGGCGGAGCTCACCATGATGCAGGCCGACGGGCCCGGGCTGATGCTCAACCGGGCGCGGCACGAACTGCTGTTGGGCGCCGCGCGCGACCCCAACCTCGCCGAGACGTCCCAGGCCTTCGTCGCCCGGATCAACGCCATGACCCGCGAGGCCGTCGCGCACCTGCAGCCCGGCACCGACGACCCGGTCCTGCTCGACGCGCAGACGACGGCAGTCACCACGTTCATCGCGGGCGTGTTCGCCCGGCTGGTCGCCGGCGACCGCACGATCGACGATGCGGGGCAGTTCGCGCGGTTGCTGCAGGCGGTGGTTACCGCGGTGGTGGCATCAGGCGCCACATCCGCACCGCGAAGCTCGGCATGATGAGTTGTAGAACTTGATAGCGCATGCGATAGCGCATTGCGAACTCACGGGCAGGTCACGTGAATCCCGAACGTAATCGGGTGGACGTCACCCTGATTCGGTGACACGCCGTCGCCCGTCCCGGTCACCGTGTAGCTGTTGCCGTCCTTGGCCGCCCGGACCTGGGTGGCGGACTGGGGCGCCTGGTAGGGCACTTGGTACTGCCCGGGCCCGACCTTGAGCGAAAAGCCGAAGCCGTCGACGGTCGGCGGCTTTTCGTCCGACAGCGCCAGCGACAGCGACGCCGAATCGTCGTGCACGCTGATGCGGGTGGTCAGGGTGCCGGTCTCCGGCGGTGTCGCATCGGCCTGCGCCGCCGAGCGCTTGCACTCGACCTGCGCCGTGATGGTGTGCTTGTCGCCGCCCGCCATGACGGTCGTCCTGGGCGGGGGCGCGCTCGAACTCGTGGCGGAAGCCGGCCGACCGCCATTGCCGGAGCAGGCCGGCAAACCGGCCGCCACCACGACCACGCCGAGCCCGGCGCCGGCGCGGGCAAGCCGCCGCCGTCGGTTTGAGTCGGTCATCTCACGTCCTCCCCTGGTCGTCACGAGGACTATAGAACCGCCCGTCTAGCGCCACGCCTCCCAGCTGACCATGCTGCGCAACGGCCCGGCGAAGACGGGCCGCACCGCGTCCGTTCGCCACCGTTCCTCGATCAGGGGCGCCAGGGCGTCGGCGGTGGTGAGCGGGTCGTCGTCGAGGTAGACGACGGTGATGTACTGGTGGTCCGTGCGCCAGCCGCGGGGCAGGTGGGTCCATCCGGTGCTCGATCCGAACGTCCACGCCCCGGCCGTGCCGGGCGTGGCGAGCAGCGCCGGATGGTGTTCGGCGTGCAGCCATTGCAGCCATCGGTCCGGGCGGCCGCCGGTGGGCTCCTCGACGATCAGCACGACGCCGCGGTGCGGCCGGAACGGCACCACCTCGGCGGAGACCAGCGCGTGCGGCGCGGCCTGCCACTGCAGCAGGCGCAGGCCGGCCACCTGCAGCGACGGCCGCACGGTGGGGAAGCGGCCGTTCTCCCGCAGCGCGCGGCCGAGCGCGACGAAGTCGTCGAAGGTCCGCTCGACGGGGTCGCCGACCAGGTAGTGCACCGCGTTGCCGATCTGCCCCAGCTCCCCGTTGGCCGCCAGGCGGTGAGCGGGATAGTCGCCGTCGGCGATCCAGCGCAGCCCGAGCACGATGCCGGGCAGCTGGTACTGCTCGGGCATGTGGTCCAGCAGGTGCCAGCGCAGGTAGCCGCCGTCACCTTCGGGCGCCGCGGCGGTGAGGCTGAAAACGCCTGCCCTGACCCGGATCACGTGCCCGGCCCGACCACGAAGCAGCGTCCGCCGCCGGTGGTGAGCAAGACCTCCTGAACCGTCGACGGAGGGACGCCCGAAAATTCGAAGCGGTGGACCTGTTGGCCGGCGGCGATGTCGGCGTCCTGGGACACCTGGGTGCCGTCCTTCCTGCGCACGACCGCGGTGACCTTGCCTGGCTTCGAAATGTTCTGTGGCTCATGGAAGTACCACACCTCGATCCCGGTGCCGGAGGACGTGGCCTGCCAGCCGTCGGCGTAGTAGCACGCCGGGTTGCCCTCCGCGTCCGGGGGAGGCGGCGCACATATCGACAACCCCACGCACGGTGTCGGCGCGCTGGTCGTGGTGGTCGGCTCCGCGGCGGTGGTGGCGCACGCGGACGAAACGCCGATGGCGGCGATCGCGCCAACGGCGCGGAAAAGGCGTGTGTTCATCCCTGCATGTATCCTCCGGCGTCCACGGGTATCGATTGTCCCGTGATGGTTCGGCTTTCGTCGCTGGCCAAAAACAACGCCAGGTTGGCGACGTCCTGCGGCGAGGAAATGTCCTGCAGCGGAACCCCTTTGAGGGTGCGCTCGCGCACGGTCGCGACGTCGACGCCCTGCTCGTCGGCCGTGCGTTGCATCCAGTTGCGCCACAGGTCGGTGTCGATCACCCCGGGCACGATGCAGTTGCACCGGATGCCGTGCGGGCCGACCTCGAGGGCAACGGCTTTGGTGAACGCGCGAAGCGACGCCTTGGCGGTGACGTAGTGGGTCTTGCGGACCATGCCGGTGTAGCCGACCGTGGAGGAGAAGTTCAGGATGACGCCGCTCCGGCGCTGCAGCATCGAGCGGTTGAGCACCTCGCGGGTGCACAGCATCGCCGCGGTCACGTCGATGGCGATGGTGGCGTTCCAGTTGTCCAGCGTCTGTTCCCAGATCCAGCGGTCGCGCCCGGGGGCGGCGGCGTTGTTGCACAGGATGTCGACGTGGCCGAACTCGTCGACCGCCCGCGCCACCATGGCCGCGACATCGTCCTCGTCGGTGACGTCGGCGCGCATCGCGATGGCGCCCGGCCCCGCCGCCTTCGCCGCCTCGCGGACCAGCTCCTCGCGCCGCGCGGCCAGTAGCACCCGGGCGCCCTCCGCGACGAACAGCGAGCCCATGACGGGCCCCAGCCCGGTGCTCGCCCCGGTGATGATCGCGACCTTGCCGTCCAGCCTGCGCACGCCGTAGACCTTAGCGTGAAATAACGACACGAAATCGCTGAACAAAAAGAACCGTAACGAATATTCAGCCGCGCCCCCGATAAGCGAAAATCGAATTCCACGTCAGCGCATCGGCCACGTACCAAGGCGGCGAGTTCGGCATTCATGGCAGGGAAATGGTGCTCAAGCCTTTTCGGGCCGCCCTCGTGGCGGCGCTCGCCGCATCCGCGGGCGCGGGCGTGGCCGCCGCCGAAACCGGGGACGCGCCGAACGTGACGACCAACGCCTGCGAGAAACGCACGCTGGTGCTCTCCGCCTTCCCGGCCGAGGCGGATGCGGTGCTGTCGCACACCGCGCTCGACCCCAGCCCGGTGGTGGTGGCCGACCGCCGGCATTTCTACCTCGGGACGATCGGCGGCAAGAAGGTGATCGTGGCGATGACCGGCATCGGCCTGGTCAACGCCACCCAGACCGCCGAGACCGCGTTCGCCCGGTTCACCTGCCCGTCGCCGGTTTCAATTGGGGCCGTGGTGTTTTCGGGCTTGGCGGGCGGCGGGGCGCGCGTCAACATCGCGGATGTGGCCGTCCCGGCCCGGTGGACCACCGACGGCGGCGCCACCTTCCACCCCGTCGACCCCGGCATGCTGGCCGCGGCGCAGGCCCTCAGCGTCGACCTGGAAAGCGTTGTCCGGCTGATCGACCTGAAGCGCGCGCCGCGGCTGGTGGTCGGCGGCGACGGATTCAGCACGGACAACAACAACGGCCGGGCGTTCCCGTGCATCCCCAACGGCGGCGACGTCTTCGGCTGCCAGCCCTGCAGCGCGCCGGACCGCTCGCTGTTCTACACCGGCAACTTCTTTCAGGCCGCGGGGCCCTGGCTGAAGAACGCGTTGATCTCCAACCTCAGCATCGCCTCGACCGCCAACCCGGCATTCGACGCGACCGACAACGAGACCGCCGCCGTGCAAGCGGTCGCCGACGCGCACGGGACGCCGTTCCTGGGGATCCGCAGCATCTCCGACGGCGCCGGCGACCCGCTGGGCCTGCCGGGTTTCCCGTTCGAGTTCTTCTTCTACAAGCAGATCGCGGCCGACAACGCCGCGCGGGTGACGGCGGCCTTCCTGCGAAGCTGGGCGCGCGTCTGAATCCGGCTGGCCCGCAGCCTATTCCGGGCCGCGGGCGACGGGTCGGGCCGGATCGGAACACCACTCCGACCACGAACCCGGATACAGCGCGGCCTCCCGGCCCGCCGCGGCCAGCGCGGCGATCGCGATGGCCGCGGTGACCCCCGAGCCGCAATAGACGCCCACGCCGCCGGCGCGGTCGGGCAGCAGCCGGTCGAGCGCCTCGCCGCCGAGGAACGTTCCGTCGCTGGACAGCACGGCGCCGCTGGGCAGGTTGCGCGCGCCGGGGATGTGGCCGGCGACGGGGTCGAGGGGCTCGACATCGCCGCGGAACCGCTCCGGCGCGCGCGCATCCAGCAGCGTCACTTCGCCCACCCGCTCGGCCGTCAACGTCGGTTTCGCCCCGGCGTACAGATCATCGTGGGGCACAGTCACATTGCCCGGTGGCGGCTCGACGGGGCCGGTGTCGAGGCTCCGCCCGGTCGCGCGCCACGCGGACAGGCCGCCATCGAGAATGCGCACGTCTTCCAGCCCGGCCGCGGTCAGCACCCACCAGGCGCGCGCCGAGCCGGCCCGGTTCCAGTCGTCGTACACCACGACCACGTCGCCGTCGCTGATGCCCCACCGTCGCGCGGCCGCCTGCAGGCTGGGCCCGGACGGCAGCGGGTGGCGGCCGCGGCCGGTCACCGTGTGGTCGCTGAGTTCGTCCTCGAGGGAGACGTACACCGCGCCCGGTAGATGGCCCTCCAGGTAGGCCGCGCGGCCGTCGGGGTGGTCGAGCCGCCAGCGCACGTCGAGGATCGCCGGCCGGTCGCCGGCGTCGATCAGGGCGGCCAGCTCCGCCGCCGTGATCAGCACCGCATCCCGTGGGTCCACGGGCGCACCACCTCCTTGGCCGTTGGGGCGAGCCTAACCGCGCGGCGGGGCGTAAACGCGCTCGGAAATGAGGGTGAACTTCTCGTTGCATCGGCGAGCCCGTGGGCTCGCCCGACTTAAACTCGACGAGAATTTAAAACGTGAACGGCGGATTGAACTTTGGCTTCCACGGGGCCATGGCGGGGGCGGGCCGTTGACCACGAACTCGCTCGCGCGCAACGATCGATTCGGTCGAACATCGGAAGTGATGGGGGCATGAAAAAGAAGATCTCCGCGTACGCATTCGGCGCGCTGCTGGCGGCCACGCTGGTGCCCGCCGCGGTCGCGCACGCCGACCCGATGGACGAGGACTTCACCAACTACCTGACGTCGCACGGCATCAACCTGCCGCCGGCCCAGGCGGTGACCATGGCGCACGCGATGTGCCGGGACCTCGAGGCGGGCTTCAGCCAAAAGGACGAGGTCGACCAGCTGGTCGGCGCGGACAAGCTCTCGCAGGCGCAGGCCGAGACCTTCATCGGCGCGGCCACCGGGGCCTACTGCCCGAACAAGCACAGCGCCGCCAAGCCGGCCGGCAGGTAGGGGCGCCAGCTAGCCGCCGGCCTCGGTTCCGATCCAGCGCTCCAGCGCGGCGCGCAGGCCCGCTTCCTCGGCCGCCCCGGTCCCGTCCGCCGCCCACGCGACGTAGCCGTCGGGCCGGATCAGCAGCGCCGCGGCGGGTCGGTCGGCGGCGGTCGCGGCGACGACGTCGACCCGGTCGGCCCACCCGCGCGCCGTGGCGGCGAACCCGCCGCCGAGATCGAGCAGCACCGGGCGGGCGTCGTGGAGCAGTTCGGCGACGCGCCGGCCGTCGCCGAGGGTCAGCTCGGGCACCGGCCAGCCCGACAGCGGGTGGTCTTCGCCCACGTCGGAACCCACGTCGTAGCGCACGTCGTTGCCGGCCAGCAGCCGCGCCATGTGGTTGGCGGCGTCGGGGATGCCGACGAGCTCGCCCAAAAGCGTTCGCAGCGCGGCGACTTCGGGGCCGGGTAGCATGAGCGCCGTCTGGGACAGCGAGTGCATCATGACGCGCTCGCCCACCGGGTGGCGCTCGGACTCGTAGGTGTCGAGCAACCCTGCGGGTGCCCGGCCGTTGAGGTGGGCGGCGAGCTTCCAGCCCAGGTTCATGGCGTCCTGCAGGCCCAGATTCAGGCCCGGACCCCCCATCGCGCTGTGGACGTGGGCGGCGTCGCCGAGCAGCAGGACGCGGCCGTCGCGGTAGCGCGAGGCGTGGCGGGTATTCTGCCCGTTGATGCGCCGAAGGGCGTGTGGCCCGGCGTCTTTCGGCTCCTCGAACGGCACGTCGACGCCGAGCACCCGGCGCACGCTGGCGCGCAGTTCGGCCAGGCTCATCGGGGCGTCCTCGACCGGCGGCTCGAACTCCAGCGTGCCGAACAGCGACCGGCCCGGTTCGAACTCGGCGTAGATCACCCCGCCGCCGTCCAGCCGAGTGTGGCCGAACGCGATCCGCCCGAAGCCCGGGACCTCCATGCCGCCGTCGCTGCGGCGCAGTTCGTCGGGGATGTGCACGTGCGCCAGCCGTCCCACGAGATTCGAGGTGGTGCCGGGGAAGTCGATGCCGACCGCCTTGCGGACCAGGCTGTGTCCGCCGTCGGCGCCCACCAGGTGCGCGGCGGCGATGCGGTATTCACGTTCGGGCGAAGAGACCGTCAGCGCAACGGATTCCGGGTCCTGGCGCAGGTCGACGAGTTCGTGCCCCCAGCGCAGGTCCACCCCGAGGTCGCGCGCCCGCTTCTCCAGCAGCCGCACCAGCTTGGGCTGCGGCATCAGCATCGCGTACATCGGGTTGTCGGGCACGCCGGCGAAATCCAGGGTCATCGCCGCGAAGATCCAGGCGAGCGCGGGTTGGGGCGGATTCGGGTCGCCGGTGAACTCCCGGTACAGCCCGCGCATGTCCAGCATCCGAACCACCTGTCCGACAAGGCCGTTGGCCTTCGGCTCGGAGCTGGGGCCGGGCAGGGCGTCCAGCACGACGGGCCGGATGCCGCCCAGGGCGAGCTCGCAGGCCAGCATCAGCCCGTTGGGCCCGGCCCCGGAGATGACGATGTCGGCGCGTTCGTCAGCCATGGTGTGCCCCCTTGCGTTTGGTGGGTTCGGGAAGGCCCGCGCTGACGGCGGCGAAGCCGTCGCGGATCAGGTCGGTGATCGCCACCGGCGGGTCGGCCCGCACGTAGGCGTCGGCCGCCGCGTCGCCGACGGCGCGCACCACCGCGACGACCAGCCGCGGATACAGGTCGCGGTCGGGGTCGGTGCCGGTGCGCTCGGCGACGGCGTCGAGCCATTCGTCGAACAGCTGCTGCCGCATCGCGTTTCGCACCTGCGGGTTCATCAGCAGCTTGCGGACCTCGACGAGCTCCCGGCGGCTGGGCACCCGGCTCTCCGGGCCGTAGAAGTCGTCGAAATCGGCCTCGAGGGTTTCCAGCACCGCGTGACTGATCGACGTCCACAGCGGCTCGCCGGCCGGCCGTTGACGCAGCGCCGCGACGCTGCGGCGCATGCGTTCGGTCTGCCGATAGGCCAGCGCCTCGTACTTGCCGGCGAAGTAGTTGTTGAACGTGCGCGGCGAAACGCCGGCCAGGGCGGCGATCTCGTCGCGCGTCACGTCGTTCAGCCCGCGCTCGAAGGCCAGGCGCAGCGCCGCGTCGCTGAGCGCGCGCCGGGTGTCGGCCTTCTTGCGCTCCCGCAGACCCGTCATGGGCACCACCGTACGCTGAACTTGCACGGTGGGCAATATTGCCTGACAGGCAATATTTAGGCAGTGCTTAGTCGTTGCCGGCGTTGAGGAGTTGCACTTCCTCGAGGTCCATCTCCTGCTGCAACTCGCGCAGGACGATGTCGTCGATCAGGTTCTGGTTTCGCAGGGCGGTGATTTCCCGGCGCTTGCGTTCGAGCACGCCGAGGCGCACCCGCCGGACCTTCTCCTTGCCCTTGACCAGGCGGGCCTGCGCCGAGGCGTCCTCGGTGGCCTCGGTGGCCAGGACGAGCGCTGCCTTTTCCTCGTATTCCTTTTGCAGCCGCCGCCGCAGGTCGTCGCTGACGCCGACCTCGTCGGCGACCGCCGGCAGCGCCTCGAGGGCCGCCTGGACGCCGCGGGTCCGGGCGAGCTGCAGCTCCTCGGCGCGGCTGAGGTCCTCGGGCATCTTGGCCCAGCGGACCACGGCCGGCAGCGTGGTCCCCTGCACCAGGACCGTCACCAGGATGACGACGACGACGATGAAGATCAGCAGGTTGCGGTCGGGGAACGGCGCGCCGCTGAGCGTCGTCGTGGGCACGGCCAGCGCCGCGGCCAGCGACACCGCCCCCCGGAACCCGGCCCAGGCGGTGACGAAGCGCTGCCGCAGGCTGACGCGGCGCTCGCGCTGCACCTCGCGGCGGTCGAGGAGACGAATCAGCACGGTGGTGGCCTCCCCCCACACGACGCGTGACGCGATCACGACGCCGGTGATGGCGAGGGCGAGGTAGGCGGCGTGGCGCAGCCCGCCGCCGACGTTGGCGATGCCGTGCACGGCGCCGGGGATCTGGACGCCGACGAACACCCACAGCGTGCCGTTGATCAGGAACGTCGCGATGTCCCAGAACCCGAACGCGGCCAAGCGGGACGGGGCCCGGATCACCACCGGCCCGGCGTAGGCGAGCACCAGGGCCGACACCATCACCGCGACCACGCCGCTGTCGTGGATCGTCTCGGCCAGCAGGAACGCCGCGAACGGGGTGAGCAGGCTCAGGGCCCCTTCCTCCTGCGGCGCGTCGAGTCGCTTGCGAGCCAGGGTCGCCAGCCCGCCGACGAACAGCCCGGCGGCGATGCCGCCGAGGTAGGACAGGACGAACCGGCCGGCGATCTCCGGCGGGCTGATCGAGGGCCCGCCGATCGCGACCTGGACGCTGAGCGCAAACAGCACCAGCGCGGTGCCGTCGTTGATGAGGCTCTCGGCCTTCAGCACGGTCAGCGAGCGGCGCGGCAGCTTCTTGGCGAGGCCGGCCACGGCGGCGGCGTCGGTCGGGGAGAGCACCGCGCCCAGCACGCCCGCGGCGTGCGGGTCCATGCCCAGCGCCCGCGCCGTCCAGGAGACCGCGGCCGCGGTGGCGATCACCAGGACGATGCTGAGGAACACGATGATGCGCGCGTTGGCCCGGATCTCGCGGAAGCTGGTGTTCAGGCCCTCCCAGTACAGGATCGCCGGCAGGAACAGCAGCAGCACGATCTCGCCGTCGACGTGCACGTGACCGAAATGCGGGATCAGGCCCAGCAGGCCGCCGAGCAGGATGAGCAGCACCGGGGGGCCCACGCGGTAGCGGCGGCCGATGACCGTCCCCACGATGACGGTGGAGACGAGCGCGACGATCATCACGAGGCCAAACACCTGCCCATCCTGCCGGACTCGGTCGGTTTGCGCCGCGCGGGCGCGATCATAGGAACATGGCGAATCGAGTACTGGTCACCGGAGGCACCGGCACCGTGGGTCGCGAGGTCGTCGACCGGCTCACGGCCGCCGGCAAGCAAGTCCGCGTTTTGAGCCGCGGGCGGCGGCGGCAGCAGCGCGGCGACGTCCAGCACGTCGTGGGTGACGTGCGCACCGGGGCCGGCCTCGACGCCGCCGTCGACGGCGTCGACGCGATCGTGCACTGCGTCGTCCCGGTGGAGCGCCTGGTCGCCGCGGCGAAGCGAGCGGGCTCGCCGCATCTGGTGTACATCTCCATCGTCGGCGTCGACCGGATCCCCTTCGGGTTCTACCGGTCATTGCTGGCCGGGGAACGGGTGATCGCCGAGTCCGGGCTGCCGTTCACTGTGCTGCGGGCGACGCAGTTTCACGATCTGGTCGCCGTGTTTTTGCGGATGCTGGCGAAGGGCCCGGTGATGATGCTGCCGTCGGGGATGCGTTTCCAGCCGGTCGACGTGCGCGAGGTGGGGCAGCGGTTGGCCGGACTGGCCCTCGGTGAGCCGTCCGGGCGGGCGCCGGACTTCGGGGGCCCGCAGGTGCGCGCCTTGGACGATCTCGCCCGCAGCCATCTGACGATCGTCGGCCGGCGCCGGCCCGTCGTGCCGATCCGGGTGCCGGGCAAGGTCTTTCGCGCGTTCCGCGCCGGCGAGAACCTGGCACCCGAGGGCGCCGCGGGCACGATCACCTTCGAGGAGTACCTGCGCGAGCGGGTGAGCACCGGCCAGCTGCCGTACGCCGACGCCCTGCGCGACTACCTGAGGATCCGCCCGCGTAAGGGGTCGCGGTGAGTGAGCAGGGGCGACTGAGCGGCCCCACGCTGCGCGCCGGCGTGTGGTTTCTGACGTTCGTGGAGGTCGTCGTCGGGGTGGTCGCGACGTTTTTTCCGCGGAGCTTCTACGACTGGGTGCCCTGGGTGGACCTCATCCCGCCGTACTCCGAACACCTGATGCGCGACTATGGCGCGATGAACCTCGGGCTTGCGTTGGTCTTCGCCGTCGCCGCCACCACGATGGAACGACGCCTGGTGCGGGTTGCGCTGGGCGCCTACCTGTTGTTCGCCCTGCCGCACCTGATCTTTCACGTCACCCATCTCGAAAACTTTTCGACGGCGGCCGCGGTGGGGCAGACGGCCATCCTCGCGGTCGCGGTGCTGCTGCCGGCCGCGCTGCTGATCCTGACTCGCCGGCACGGCAGCTAGTCGCGGTTGGCCCCCCTTCGCCGCGCGCACCTTGGCTGCGAGCACCGGGTTGGGATATTAGGGTTCGGAGGCGAACCGATGGGGAGGGTTTCGTTGAAGACCAGGCCGCTGCTGGCAGTCGTCGTCCTCGTGGCGTCGCTGGCCGTTGGCTGCGCGTTCGGGTCCAGGAACCCGCCGACGAGCAAGACGCTCGAGGTCCCGATGAGCGAGGTGCTGAAGCAGAGCCCGATCACGCAGAACGCCACGCTTGCGGTCGGCA
Source organism: Mycobacterium alsense (assembly GCF_002086635.1). Lineage (GTDB taxonomy): Bacteria > Actinomycetota > Actinomycetes > Mycobacteriales > Mycobacteriaceae > Mycobacterium > Mycobacterium alsense. The sequence goes on from NZ_MVHD01000017.1 coordinate 81,322, forward strand.
ACACGCTCACGGTGAAGCTGGGCTCGAACTACAGCACCCCGTACCGGTGGACAATCGACACGACGATCGGCGACCCCACGATCGTGAAGCAAACCAGCCACCAGTTCGTGCAACCGACCACCGACGCGCTGGGCGCGCCCGGCACCCAGGTGTGGACGTTTTCGGCGCTGAAACCCGGGACGACCACGATCAGCACCGCCTACGTCAGCATCGTCGGCAAGGACTCCAAACCGGCGTGCACGTATACCGCGAACGTGACGGTGCAGTAGCCGCTCAGGCCACGTTGGCCTTCAGCTGTGCGACGTACACCTCGGCCAGGAATTGCTCGACGGCCACGGCGGTGTGCGCCGCGCGGACCGAGCCGAAGATGTCGAAGGCGTGCTGGGTGAATGGGAGTTCGGCGTAGGCGACGGGGTTGTTGCTGACCTCGCGCAGCTTGGTGGTGAACGCGCGCGCCTGTTCGACGAAGGCCAGCGAGTCGTTGGTGCCGTGCAGGACGAAAAACGGTGGGGCGTCGGCGTTTACGTGGTTGATCGGCGACGCGGCGGTATAGGTCTGCAGGTGCGTCGCGGGCTTTTGTTTGATGATCGATTTGATCAGCAGGCCGGGCATCATCGGGTGCATGGAGCCGTCAAAATGGGCGAAGTCGTAGACGCCGTAGAAGGGGACCGCGGCCTGCACGCGGGTGTCGGCGTCTTCGAACCCGGGCTGGAACTGAGGGTCGTTGGGGGTGAGCGCCGCCAGCGACGAGAGGTGGCCGCCGGCCGATCCGCCGGTGATGGCGACGAATTCGGGGTCGCCGCCGTAGTCGGCGATGTGTTCCTTGACCCAGGCCAGGGCGCGCTTGACGTCGACGATGTGGTCGGGCCAGGTGTTGCGCGGGCTGTGCCGGTAGTTGATCGCCACGCACACCCAGCCGAGTTCGGCGAGGTGGCTCATCAGCGGATGTGCTTGACCGCGTTTGTTTCCCGTCGTCCAGGCGCCGCCGGGGATCTGGAAGAGCACCGGCGCCTTGCCGTTGGGGTCGAGGTCTTCGCGGCGCCAGATGTCCAGGTGGTTGGCGCGGCCGTACGGGCCGTTGCTGATGTCGGAGTCGTGGGCGTAGTCGCGGTAGATCCGCATCATGCGCAGCAGACCGGGGGCCTTGGCGGTGCCCGCGCCGTGGGGCCGCCGCCACAGGCCCTCGGAGTCGGTGCGCCGGGCGGGCCCGAGGCCCTCGTCTAGCGCCTTGGTCAGCGGCACGTTGGCCTGGTGGCCGGCGCGGCTGAAGTTCAGCAGGCCCGCCGCCGAGACGGCCGCGGTGAGCCAGGCCAGGGCGCGCACCGGCCGGTTGAGGCGGCGGGACGTCAGCGCCAGCCCGATGAGCTGGCTGGCCATCGTCTGCAGCGGCAGCTCGGTGACCACCAGGCCGAACATCCACGAGAACAGCGACGCGTATCGTTTGCGGGCCAGCGGACGGTAGGCGTTGAGGGTGGACAGGGCGGTGATCGCCGTGACCACCAGCGACGCGGCTTGCCGGGCCTGGTGGATGAGTCGAGCCTTCTGCATTCGGTCACCTTACGAGGTCGCCCGTAGACTCCGCTTTCGTGGTCCCCGGTGAGCGGGTGTTTCGTTATGTCACATCAGCCCCGGGCGTCCCTGGAAAAGTGGACACCCTGTCTGCCCACCTCACAGCGACAACGGCGGGGATAGCGCGCCAGGGTCGGCCCGTTGTCGCTGTGAGGTGGGCATTTGGCATGCGCCTGACTTCTTGTGACGCATGGGGTTTGGCGGCGCTCAGGCCTCTCCCGCTGCGAACAACACGTCCGGGTTCAAAATCCCCGCCGGGTCGAAGCTCTCCTTGATGCGGCGCAGCAGCGCCACCTTCGCCGGGTCCTCGAGCCGCAGAAAGTAGGGCGTCTTGGCGCGGCCCAGGCCGTGTTCGCCGGAGATCGCGCCGCCCAATTCCATTGCCAGCGCGAAGATGTCGGTCATTAACTGCTTCCGTTTCGCGGCGTCCTTGCAGATGATGGCCAGGTGCACGTTGCCGTCGCCGGCATGCCCGCAGCCCGCCGCGGCGCCACCGGCGGCCGAAGCCAGACCCCGCGCACCGGCGAGGAACTTCGGCATCGCCGAGCGCGGCACGACGGTGTCGATGATGTCGTCGGCGCCGATCGCCTTGGCCGTCCAGAACGCCTTCTCGCGCGCCTCGATCAGCTTGCGGGCCGAAACTCCTTCCAGCACATAGGCGTCGACGGCGCCCAGCGAGGCCAGCAGCTCCCCGGCCCGCTCAACGTCCTCGCCCAGCCGGCCAGCAGTCCGATTCTCTAGCGCCACAACAAGATACGCCTGGCAACTGTCGCGGATGGCGTCGGGGATGCCGAGTTCGAGGTTCTGGGTGTGGATGAGCGCGGCCATCGTCATGTTGTCGATGTATTCCACGATGTAGGGCCCGAGCCCGCTGGCCAGGACCTTGGGCACCGCCTCCATCACCTGGTCGAAGTCGGCGAACGCGGCGAGCAGGGTCGCGGCGTGGTCGAGGCGCGGGTGCAGCTTGACGATGACCTCGGTGGCCAGGGCCAGGGTGCCCTCGGAGCCGACGATGAGCTGGGTGAGGTCGTAGCCCGTGGAGATCTTGGCGATCCTGCCGCCGGTGCGGATGATCTCGCCCGTCGGCAACACCGCCTGCAGCCCCAGCACGTTGTGGCGGGCGATGCCGTACTTGACCGCGCGCATCCCGCCGGCGTTGGTGCCGACGTTGCCGCCGACGCTGGAGGACAGCTCGCCGGGGTGGACCATGTAGCGCAGCCCGGTGTCGGCGGTGGCGGCGTCGAGGGCGGTCAGCGTCACGCCCGGTTGGACGACGGCGACCTGGTTGGTGGTGTCGACCTCCAGGACCGCGTTCATCCGCTCGAACGAGATGACCAGCCCGTCCTGGCGCGGGATCGCCGCGCCGGACAGGCCGCTGCCCGAGCCGCGGGCCGTCACCGGGATGCGGCCCTCGGAGGCGGCCACCAGCAGCCGCGAAACCTCTTCGGCGGTGGCGGGTTTGGCGACGTACGCCGGCTTCTGCGGTGGCTGGGTCAGCTCCTCGTCGTGGGAGTAGTCGTCGGGGATCGCGTCGCCGGTCAGCAGGTTGTGGTCGCCGACGATCTCGGCGAACCGCGCCGTCGGGTCGCTCACCGAGGCTCGTCCAGCAACCGCAGCGGGTGCAGGCCGTCGACCGCGCCGACGAACGGCGGGTGGATGCTGTAGCCGAGCATGCGCTTGATGTCGTCGGAGAGGGTGCGGGCGACGTCGCGCGGGATCGAGAGCGTGAACGCCTCCATCGGGCGCAGCCACGGTTGGCAATACTGGGCCGTGACGGCCAGGCGCGCGCGCTCGGTCGTGTTCGCGCCGCCGCCGTGCCAGAGGGTGCCGACGAAGAGGACGCACGAGCCGGCGGGCATCACGACGGGCAGCGCGGGGTCGTCGTCGCCCGGGCGGCGCTTGCCCCAGCGGTGGCTGCCGGGATAGAGGACGGTGGCCCCGTTGTCGGCGGTGAAGTCATCGATGGCCCAGATCGTCGCGGCGGCCAGCGGTTCCCGCGGCCGCGGGATGGGGTAGAAGCCGTCGTCGTGGTGCGGCAGTTGCGCGGACTCGCCGGGCTGAATGTTGATGGCCTGCAACGCCGAAAGCAGGTAGTTGGGCATCAGCAGCCGATCGAGCACCGCCAGCACCCGCGGGTGATCGACCAGGCTGTCGCACACGCGCGTGCGGCTCAGCACGCTGTAGATGCGCTGGGTGCGGCGTCCCTCGAAGGAGTTGCGGCCGGTGGGGCCCAGCCAGGGTTCGATCGTGTTGCGGATCTGGCCGCATTCCTCGGCGGACAGCAGGTTCTCCCAGATGAGATAGCCGTCGCGGTCGAGGGCGGCCATGTCGGCGTCGACGATCGCGGGGTCCACCGAGGCGCCTGCGCTCGGCGTCCACTTGTGCCGGCCGGCCAGGTCGGTCTTGAGGTCGTCCAGCGTCGTGACAGGGTCGTCGTCGATGCTCACATATCCGACCCTGGACCCAACGTGACCACCGGTCAAGTGACGCGGAAGCGCTTTTGCCGCGACGTCGCCCCGGAGACCAATGCGACTCGGCTTTTCGGCAATCCGAGGTGGTCGGCCAGCAACCGGGTGACCGCGGCGTTGGCCTTGCCGTCGACCGCCGGCTCGCGCACGTAGATGGTCAGCTCACCGTCGGGACCGGTCTCCACGAGGGGTCCCTTGCGGCTGCCCGGCTTGACCGTGACGACGACGATGTCGGCCATGGGTCCGGCTAGCCGCGCTTGGGCGCGGGGGTGAAGGTGACCGGCAGCCTGCCCAGCCCGGTCATGCTCGGGTTGCCCAGGTATTCGTGGACGTTGTCGACGTCGACGCGGTAGTCGGGGATGCGGTCGAGGACCGCCTTGACCATCACCTCCGACATCAACCGGGCCAGGTGCGAGCCGATGCAGCGGTGCGGGCCGAGCCCAAAGGCGAGGTGGCGGTTGGGCGTTCGGTCGAGGATGACCTCGTCGGGGTTAGGAAATTCTGTTTCGTCGTGGTTGGCCGAGAGCCAGCTGATGACGACTTTGTCGTTCTTGCGCAGGCGCTGGCCGTTCAGCTCGACGTCTTTCGTGACGGTGCGGCTCAGGGTTTGGTTGACCGAGAAGTAACGCAGGAACTCGTCGGTGGCGGTGCGGTAGAGGTCCGGGTTGTCGATGAGTTGTTGCCTGATGGCCGGATGCGTGCCCAGGTGCCGGAGCGTCAGGGCGGTCTGGGAAGTGGTGGTGTCGACGCCGCCGCCGACGAGGTTCCAGATGATGTTGAGCAGCTGTTCGTCGGACAGGCGCCGGCCGTCGAATTCGAACTGGATGAGGAAGCTGGTCAGGTCGTCTTTGGGGTTGGCGCGTCGGGTGGCCGCGTAGTCGAGGACGCCTTGCATCATGGCGGGGACTTTGCCGATGGCGTCGAGGTATTCGGGGCTGTACTGGGGGGCGGCCATGGCGGCGTGGAAGAGGTTGGCGTAGAGGTGCCAGTTGTCATACGGCAGGCCCATCAGCTTCATGGTGAGGATGGCCGGGACCGGGCTGGCGTAGTCGAGGACGAGGTCCATGTGCCCCTCGTCGATTTTTGCGTCGAGGAACTCGTGGGCCTTGTCTTCCATGAACGGCTTGAGTTTCTGGACGGCGCCGGGGGAGAAGAACGGGGCCAGGGCGTGCCGTAGGGCCTGGTGGTAGGGGCCGTCGACCTCGCCGATGCCCAGGGCCGGCTGGCCCTCCGGCCGCGGGACGCCCATCTCGCCCTGGTAGTCGACGCCGTCTGCTGAGTTGGGTTCGTATTTGTGGGCGAAGGTGTCGCCGTCTCTGGCGGCGCGGCTAACCGCGGCGTAGCTGGCTAGGTACCAGAAGCCGTCGTAGTTGCGGTTCCAGGCGACCGGGCATTTGTGGCGGAGGTCGGCGTTGATGGCCAGCTCGTTGAGGTTGAATTCGTCGGAGTGATGATCGAAGTCGACGACGGCGTCGTCGGTGAGGCCGGGGCGGGTGACCATCGGGGAGCCCTCCAACCGAAACTGCTGATGTGCCGGTAGTGGCCGCTTATTACGCTATCTTTGCATTATTACGCTTTTGGGCGCGCGGAGGTAGGGCGGCGGGCCCGCTCGCTACGAGAGGTGCCGAATGGCTAGTCATCGCACGGTTTTCAACCATGTCGGGTTGTGCGTGGCCGATCGTGAGCGGTCGCGCCGCTTCTACGAGGGCCTGCTCGGGTTTCAGTTCTGGTGGGAGATCGACCCGCCGGACAACATGACCGCCCAGCTCGTCGGGCTGCCCGAGCCGCTCGGAACCCATGCGACCTATCTGGTGCGCGACGGGTTCGTGCTCGAGCTGATCGACTACTCCCAGCGCCAGGTGCACGCTGGCTCCGAGCGCACGATGGACCAGATCGGGCTGACGCACATCTCGTTTTCGGTGTCCGATCTTCCGGGCGTGCTGGGGAAGGTGGCGGAGTTCGGGGGCGCCGTGGTCGACGGCCCGGTGTCCGAGGGCGCGGCGATGATCCGGGATCCGGATGGTCAGCTGCTGGAGTTGCTTTCGGAGGGGTGGCTTTCAGTGCTGCCGGCGCGTCCATAGCTTCCAGCTCCGACCTCAATTTTTACATTTCCGGTGTGATTAACTTGCCATCCGCGTATGCTTCCCTTGGCGTTTTCGGGCAACGTTTCCAGACGTAAGGTCACAAAAAGGCAGGACTAGGGCACCCGGAGAGTAGTCATGCGTAGAGAAACCAAAATCGTGAATCTGGCCGCAGCGATCAGCGCTCTGGTCGCCCCAACGGTCTGGCAAGGACTCGCGAATGCCACCAACCCTGACGAGACTCAACCTGCTGCGGCTGGCGAGGCACCTCTCGCCGAGGCGACATCGGAGACCACGGACGAGACGACGCTTCCGAGCCGCGTGGACCTTATGGGCTTCACTGTTTATCAAAAAGCCGACGGTGTGATGGTGCCGAAGCACGGATCGCATTACTCCCACGCTTCTCATGCCTCGCACGCATCTAGCTCGTACTGATGTCAGACGTCATTATTGACTTCGACTCAGGCACGCAATCGCTCGGATCATTGCAGGAAGCTGCGTACCGCCTGATCGGCCGGGCCACCTGCCAGATAGACGACTTGGATGGGCGATACGTTTGTCGGCTGGCGTCGTGTCAGCCACAACTTGATGGCGATGAGTTACGAACTCATTTTTTGAACCTAGTTACGGACGAGAACCTTCGCGAAAAGGTGAGGCGCGAGACTGACCGGCTGCGCGACGTCATTGTCGCCTTAGCTTTCGGGTCTTTGGCAGAAGGTACGTGAAGGCTGTGGCCGGCTTCTCACCGCCGAATTTGTTTGCTCCTGCATCGGAAGCGCTCCAATTGTTGCCAATCCGCTTTGAACGGCTTGGCGCTGACCGCTTTCTTGTCGGCAATTTGGTCGGTGACATGGCGGAATTGACCCAGGCCGAGCTGAACCGTCTTTGTGCGCTCGACGTCGCCCCAGGCGACGGTCTGTATGAGCTCGCGTTCGAGAAACTTCTCATCGGCTCTGTTGAGCAACGTTCCCAACAGCAGCTCCTGGCTCTGCGTTTACGCAGTCGTCTAAGCTACTTGCGATCGGCGACACCTCTTCACTTATTCGTCGTCACGCTTCGGTGTGAGCATTCTTGTCCCTATTGCCAAGTCTCTCGTCAGAGCAAAGACCGCTCACGCTATGACATGGACCAAGCTACGGCCTCGAAGGCGTTGGACATTGCCCTGTCCGCGCCGTCCCGGCTGATCAAGATCGAGTTCCAAGGGGGTGAGCCGCTCCTCAATTTTGAGCTCATCCGATGGATCGTGCTAGCCGCGAGTAAGCGGGCGATTCCCTTGGGGAAACGGCTTCAGTTCGTGATCGCAAGCAACTTGGCACTGCTGAATGACGAGGTACTCGACTTCTGTGCTAAGCACGGGATTCTATTATCTACGTCACTCGACGGGCCACGAGACCTTCACAATAAGAACCGGCCACGCAAACTCAACAATAGCTACGAACTGGCGGTAGCAGGCATCGCGCGGAGTAAAGAACGTTTGGGGCCCGACAGGGTAGGTGCGTTGATGACAACCACAGAGGCTAGCCTGGATCGCGTCGAGGATATCGTCGACGAATACATTGCGCAGGGCCTCGATGGTATTTTCCTCCGACCGCTTTCGCCATATGGCTTCGCGATCAAGACCAAGCAGTTTCACAAGTATCGTGCCAAGGATTGGCTTAGCTTCTGGAAACGCGGCCTTCAGTATATTCTCGACATTAACAAAACCGGTCGACACTTCTCCGAGTTCTATTCGGCGCTGATCCTTCGACGGATGCTAAGCGACGAACCCATCGGTTATGTCGACCTGAGAAGCCCAGCAGGAATAGGGCTAGGTGCCCTCGTCTATAACTACGACGGTGCGGTGTTCGCATCTGACGAAGCCCGAATGCTTGCCGAGATGGGGGATCGCACTTTCGAACTCGGCAGTGTGTACGAGCACAGCTACCGAGACTTGGTACTGTCTGACACGCTGGTTTCGGCGGTCGCTGAGTCGTTGACGCAAACAGCACCGCAGTGCTCCAGTTGTGTCTTCGAACCCCACTGCGGCGCCGACCCCGTCTATCACCATGCAACTCAGGGAGACGTGGTAGGGATTAAGCCCTTATCGGAGTTCTGTGAGCGACAGAAGGGCGTAATCACACACCTGTTCGAGCTATTGGAACATTCCCCGGAGGACGCCACCATTCTCAGGAGGTGGGCGCGGTGAAGCCGCTCATTCTTTCTGGCCGCGCAGCAGCTGCCGACATCGCACGATTGGGAACGGAGCGACAATCCTGGCGGCTCAGGTCGCCTGTGTATTTCCCATCGTGTCAACGAGATGCTGCTCTGATTGCATCTCATGACGATTGGGAATTGGCGCAGGCGCACGGTTATGAACTTGCTATCGCGCGTGAGGAGCGGCCGGTCCAAGCTTCGTTGAGTTATCTCCGATTGGCCACAGAATTCGCTGAGCTTCACGACGGCGACGTGGTGCGTATCCACCCTGAAACCCGTCGAGTGCGGGTGCTCTACCGGCGGTCCTCGAAGCACAACTTCTTCCTCGTCACTGAGCGTTGCAATAACTATTGTCTTATGTGCTCGCAGCCGCCGAAGTCCGTCGATGACGGCTGGCTGATCGATGAGATCGAGGAAACGCTGCCGCTAGTTGACCCGCAGACAACCTCCTTGACATTCACTGGCGGCGAACCCCTAACTGATTGGCGCAGGTTTATTGGGCTGCTCAGCTTGACTCGCGACCTTCTCCCGGACACAGCGGTGCACGTGCTGACTAATGGCCGCGCCTTCGCATCCTCCGAAGTGGTCAGCGCCTGGGCGGCAGTCGGCCATCGGAAGCTCTCGGCAGGTATTCCGATTTATGCGGCCATTGATCATGTCCATGATTACGTCGTGCAGGCGAAGGGAGCTTTCGACCAGACAGTTCTTGGTATTTTGCGTTTGAAGGATTGCGGTCAACGAGTCGAAATACGTGTTGTGCTGCATGCCATTACCGCTCCACGCCTCCGTGAAACATGCGTGTGGCTCGCTCGGAATCTCCCGTTCGTGGATCACGTAGCGCTTATGGGGTTGGAAAACACCGGTTTCGCGATTGCAAACGATGAGATCCTCTGGATGGATCCGATCGATTATCAAGTGCAACTGGCGGACTCCATTGAAATCCTCTCGTGCGCTGGGTTTAACGTCTCGGTCTACAACTTACCGCTCTGTGTGCTTGATCCCAGCGTCCGACCTTTCGCTGTGCAATCGATCTCGGATTGGAAGAACGCGTATGTCGCAGAATGCGAGTCATGCTCTGTTCGCGCTGATTGCGCCGGATTCTTTTCCACGGGACGACCGAAGTTCAGTCGGGGGATAGCGGCCATTTAGCAAGGGCATTGAGGCGATAAAGTGTTGGAGAATGGACGATTCATATGAATACACGCCTGTCACGCTTTGCTTGGCTAAATAGGCTCGCTCGCCTACAGGCGTGCCTCAACGTACTCAACGTATGGACTAAGGTGGCCGCATAGTGGGCTTCTATATACGAAAAAGCGTTAAGGCAGGTCCCTTTCGATTCAACCTGAGCAAGTCGGGCATCGGGGTGAGCGCTGGCGTCCCCGGCTTTCGGATCGGTACAGGACCACGCGGCAACTATGTCCACGTGGGCCGTAACGGCATCTACTATCGAGCTTCGTTGAACGGGCAGCTTGAGCGGCCTTCACCGCGGCTCAGCCAACCACTGCAGGATCGGCTACCTGTATTCCGTCCAAGCGACGTGGTAATGGAAGACGTAACAGGCGCCACGGCAATGTCTCTAGAACCAACAGGTCGTGGCGACCTTGTCGATCAACTTAACGCCGCAGCTGGACGATTCGTGTGGTGGTGGCCTGTGGCGATCGCAGTGTTCCTCTTTGGCGTGATGACCATCCCGTGGGGAATCATTATCTGGGTGCTCGGCGGCGCAAGTTGCATTTGGCTTTATTTCAATGACCAGGCGAGGCGCACGGTCGTTCTCTTCTATGACGTTCACGACGATGCAGCCTGGTGGTTCGAAAATCTCGTAACCGAATGGCGCTGGCTGACTGAGTCGCAACGGGTGTGGCGCATCGTTCAGTCAGGTGACGTTGTGGGCACCTACAATTATAAGGTGAATGCGGGCGCCAGCTCGCTAGTCAAAACGATCGGCGCAACAGCGAGCACATCGGGCAAAATCAAGCAGTTAGCAACGAACATCGCCGTGCCGTCAATCACTGCTGGAAACTCCGCGTTGTATCTACTGCCGGATCGCATGTTGGTCCGCGAGGGGAAGCGGTACAGCGATATTGAGTATCAGGCGCTGCGGGTGTTCCATCAGGAACAACGCTTCATTGAGAGTTCACTGCCACCTAGCGACGCTCTCCAGGTAGATAGCACTTGGCAATATGTAAAAGTCAAGGGCGGCCCAGACCGGCGCTACAAGAACAACCGGATTCTTCCGATTTTGCTTTATGGCAGGCTGGTTATTACTTCAGCGAGCGGCCTGTACTGGATAATTCAAATCTCTCGTGCCGACGCTGCTGAACCGATTTCACAGGTCATTTCTGCTGCCCCAATTGAGCCCGCTGCCTCTGACATCAACACAACTTCGCTTGATCCGTATCCGTCGGTTGCTCGTGGTGGGAAAACGACAAAAGTAAAGTGTTTTAGATGCGGGCATATTCAAGATGCATCGGTCAGCGTGTTGAGTTTTACCTGCGAGAAGTGCAATTCGGAGCTGAAACGCGCGAAAAAATAGGCGCCCAGCTACCCGCACGATGACAACTCGCTGACTTATTCGATTTTGTCGCGTTTCGTTAAATTGTGCCGCGCGCATAGCAATTGAATGTTGTCGGTGACAAGGGATGAGCCCCCGCGCGAATAGGGAATGATGTGGTCGAAGTGCAAGTTGTCCATCCCTCCGCATTTCACACATCTGCCTCTGTCGCGGCTCCATACGGCCAGTTTCACACTCGTTGGTATGAGCCGGTTCTGCTCGAGTTGTGGCTCTCGCGAGTCGATGAAAGGAGTGGCGTTCGCGTCTACTTCGAGCCGGAACTTGAACACCATCCGCTGTTTGGATTGCTCTCGCCATGCGTCGATAAGGCGGAACGTTCCATTGAAGGTCCAAATGCCGGATCGCATTTTCTCGTACACTCGCACGTGCTCAGCGGGGGTGCCCGCTTCCCGGTAACGTCGCGCAGCCTGCAGAAAGAGGCCGTTCTGCGTGGGCTTGCCACTTGTCACGCGTTCGGCTTGGTCGAGAGTCTTCGGGTCTGGCCCGCCTCGAGTTTTTGGCTGGTCGTGGCCTTCATAGATAAGCACTCGGCCATCTTGCTCAATGCGGTCGTCGTAGGGGGCACCTAGCCGGCGGCTCATCAGAATGACGCTGGGCTGACTTCCGCTCCGATAGTTCATACCCCGCTGGAAATTTACGCCCTCTTCGCGGCACATTTCCAGATAAGAAATGACCTCTCCCGGAACAATCACAGCTCGATCCTAGGCCAACGCAACGCACCGGGACAGAAACACACGCATGGCTTATAGGTTGACCGAAAGGATCGCCAATTTCAGTTATATGCTGTGCTTCCTTCAACCGGGTGCCTCGTACTGATGATCTTGGCGCTGCAACGATGGCTATCAAACCCATGGCAACGGCACTATGCAGGCGGCCCGCGGCGCCCGCAAAAGTCATGCCTTCGACGGTATTCCAGAAGTTCGGCCCTGAACGTCGACTAGCCACTTGACCAGGGGCTGTCTGATTAACGGTGGATCCGACCTTGGCATTGGTTAGTTGCCGGTCGGGGTGATCCGGCCGTTGAAGGTG
>NZ_MVHD01000018.1 GCF_002086635.1 Mycobacterium alsense
AAGGGTTCGAGGACATCATCCCAGCTCAGCGATCCTCAAAAGGCTCGACACGCCCCGACTTTTTCAGGTCGAAGTAGCTAGTGGCCGCGGCGCCCCGTAGGAGACGGTGGCCGCGATTGTGGTTGCGCGGCAACGGGATTGCTAGACACCCAGGCTGCGGCCGACGATTTCCTTCATGATCTCGGTCGTGCCGCCGTAGATGGTCTGCACCCGAGCGTCGAGATAGGCTCGGGCCACAGGGTATTCGCGCATGTAGCCGTAGCCGCCGTGCAGCTGCAGGCAGCGGTCGATCAGGTGCACCTGCTTCTCGGTGGAATACCACTTGGCCATCGCGGCCTGTTCGGCCGTCAGCTTTCCGTCCAGGTGCAGGCGAATGAACTCATCGACCATGATGCGCACCACGGTGGCCTCGGTGGCCAGCTCGGCGAGCACGAACCGGCTGTTCTGGAAGCTGCCGATCGGCTTGCCAAAAGCTTTGCGCTCCTTGGTGTATTGCAGCGTCTCCTCGAGCACCTGCTCCATGGCGGCGGCGGCCATGATGGCGATGTTGATCCGCTCCTGGGGCAGGTTGCGCATGAGGTAGATGAAGCCCATGCCCTCCTCGCCCAGGAGGTTTTCGGTCGGCACGTGCACGTCGGTGAAAGACAGCTCGGCGGTGTCCTGGGCGTCCAGCCCGATCTTGTCGAGGTGGCGGCCCCGTTCGAAGCCCTCCATGCCACGTTCGACGACGAGCAGCGAGAAGCCCTGGGCGCCCTTGTCGGGGTCGGTCTGGGCCACCACGATCACGAGGTCGGAGTTGATCCCGTTGGTAATGAACGTCTTTGCCCCGTTGAGGACGTAGTGGTCGCCCTCCTTGACCGCCCGGGTCTTGATGCCCTGCAAGTCGCTGCCGGTTCCGGGCTCGGTCATCGCGATCGCGGTGATCAGCTCGCCGGTGCAGAACTTGGGCAACCAGCGCTGCTTTTGCTCGTCGGTGGCCAGGTCGAGCAGGTAGGGCGCGACGATGTCGTTGTGCAGGCCGAAGCCGATCCCGCTGTAGCGCCCGGCGGTGGTTTCCTCGGTGATGATCGTGTTGTACCGGAAGTCGGGGTTGCCGCCGCCGCCGTACTCTTCGGGCACGGCCATGCCCAAAAAGCCCTGCTTGCCCGCCTCGAGCCACACGTCGCGGTCGACGATCTTGGCCTTTTCCCATTCGGCGTGGTAGGGCGCCACGTGGCGGTCGAGGAAGCTGCGGTAGGACTCACGGAACAAGTCGTGCTCGGGCTCGAAAAGTGTGCGCTGGTACTTGACGGCACCACTCATGGATGACCTCCGCTGACTTTCGCCGAATGGGACTGTTTCGCCCAAGATATACCAACCAGCCGGTTGGTCGGCATTTGGCGGGGTCAGGCCGGGCGCGACGCGTCAGCGCCCCCGCGACCCGCGACACCGCACCGCCACCGCACCGACGCACGGGACACGGCGATGCGGGCGTGCGTGGTCGCAGTCTCGGGGCGCGGCGCGCCCTCGGCGGCTCGTCTAGTCGGCGGCGAACTCGCGCAGCGCGGCGGCCAGCGCCATCGGGACGCGGGCGCGGATGCGGGTGCCGTCGGCGTCGTGTTCCTCCCGTTGGACGCGTCCCCCGGCGTGCAGCCGGGCGACCAGGTCGCCACGGTCGTACGGGATCACCACGTCCACGGCGGTTTCCGTGGGTGCCGCGAGCTCGGCGATCCGCCGCTGCAGGGCGTCGATGCCCTCGCCGGTGCGCGCGGAGACGAACACGGCGCCGGGCAGCCCGTGGCGGAGCTTGGCCAGCGCCAGGTCGCTGGCGGCGTCGACCTTGTTGACCACCAACAGCTCGGGGGGCGGATCACCGCTACGGTCCGCGATCACCTCGGAGATCACCTGGCGTACCGCGTTGATCTGGGCCATGGGGTTGACGTCGGAGCCGTCGACGACGTGCACCAGCAGGTCGGCGTCGACGACCTCCTCCAGGGTCGAGCGGAACGCCTCGACCAGCTGGGTGGGCAGGTGGCGCACGAACCCGACCGTGTCGGTGAGCACGAACGGGCGGCCGTTCACGAGTTCGGCGCGCCGCGTGGTGGGTTCGAGGGTGGCGAACAGCGCGTCCTGCACCAGCACACCGGCCCCGGTCAGCGCGTTGAGCAGGCTGGATTTCCCGGCGTTGGTGTAGCCGACGATCGCGATCGACGGGATGTCGCTGTGCAGCCGACGGCTGCGCTGCGTGTCGCGGGCCTGCTTCATGCCCTTGATCTCGCGGCGCAGCTTGGCCATCCGCTCGCGGATGCGCCGCCGGTCGGTCTCGATCTTGGTCTCACCGGGACCGCGCAGGCCCACCCCGCCGCCGCTGCCGCCGGCGCGGCCGCCGGCCTGCCGCGACATCGACTCACCCCAGCCGCGCAGCCGCGGCAGCATGTACTCCATCTGGGCCAGCGATACCTGGGCCTTGCCCTCCCGGCTGGTGGCGTGCTGGGCGAAGATGTCCAGAATCAGCGCGGTGCGGTCGATCACCTTGACCTTCACGGCCTTCTCCAGCGCGGTCAGCTGCGCCGGGGACAGTTCGCCGTCGCAGATGACGGTATCCGCGCCGGTCGCCACGACCACCTCGCGAAGTTCGGCCGCCTTGCCCGAGCCGATGTAGGTCGACGGGTCCGGCTTGTCGCGGCGCTGGATGAGCCCCTCGAGCACCTGCGAGCCGGCGGTTTCGGCCAGCGCGGCCAGCTCGGCCATGCTGGCCTGGTTGTCGGCGGCGCTGCCTTCGGTCCACACGCCCACCAGCACGACGCGTTCCAGCCGCAGCTGGCGGTACTCGACCTCGGAGACGTCGGCGAGTTCGGTGGACAGCCCGGCGACGCGGCGCAGCGCCGAGCGCTCTTCGAGGGCGAGTTCGCCCGCACTGAGCTCGAGATCGGTAAAGGGAGTCTCGGGATGTGTCTCGGGATTCGTCATAGGCAACTAGCAATAGTGCACGCGGAAGCGGTGTCGCGCACCTGATTTAACGCCCGGTTCAACGTCACTGTGCGCGCCACCATTCCTCGCTGATCTCGCCGCGGGCCACCAGCACCGACGGCCCGCGCAGGTAGCTGGTGGCGTCGGTGATGGTCACCACGACGTCGCCGCCGGGCACGCTCACGGCGAGCGTGCCGGTGTCGGCGCCGGCATCGGCCAGCGCGGCGACGGCGGCCGCGACCGTCCCGGTGCCGCAGGAGCGGGTCTCCCCCACCCCGCGCTCGTGCACCCGCATCCGCACCGCGCCCCCGTCCGAGCCCCAGGCCGGCGACGTCAGCACCTCGACGTTGACGCCGTGGGGGAACTGGGCGTGGTCGAATTCCACCGGCGCGCCCACGTCCAGGGCCGCGAGCTGTTCGGCGCTCAGCCGCGGGTCCACACACGCCAGGTGCGGGTTGCCCACGTCGACGGCCAGGCCGGTGAACCGCCGGCCCCCGACCACCGCCTGCCCGCTGCCGACCCGGTTGGCCTTGCCCATGTCGACGGTGACGTCGGCGTCGGTGTCGCCGGCGTGGTGCAGCGTGACCGGTCGCGCGCCGGCCAGCGACCCGACGACGAACTCGTCGCGGGATTCCAGCCCGGTGGCCCGCAGGTAGTGCGCGAACACCCGCGCTCCGTTGCCGCACATCTGTGCGGTCGACCCGTCGGCGTTGCGGTAGTCCATGTACCAGTCGCTCACGCCGACGCCGTCGGGCAGGCGGTCGAGCACGCCCACCCGCTGGGCGGCGCGCGCGGTCGTGATCCGCAGCACCCCGTCGGCGCCCAGACCGCGGCGCCGGTCGCACAGCGCGGCCACGCGGGCGGCGGTCAGCGTCAGCTCCGCGTCGAGGTCGGGCAGGAGCACGAAGTCGTTCTGCGTGCCGTGCCCCTTGGCGAAAATCATGCGGAAATCACCAGTTCAGGATACGTCCCGCCAGGCCCGCACCGCCTCCGCGACGACGTCGGCGCGGTCGGCGGGGTCGAGCCAGCGGATGCGGTGGTCGCGGCGGAACCACGACCGCTGCCGCCGCACGTAGCGTCGGGTGGCGACGAACGTCGGCTCCCGCGCGCCGTCGCCGTTTCCGCCCGCGTCCAAGTCGGCGATCACCTGGGCGTAGCCGACCGCGCGCGGGGCGGTGACCCCGTCGCGCAGGCCCTCGCGCAGCAGGCCGCGCACCTCGTCGACCAGGCCCCGGTCGAACATCGCCTCGGTGCGCCGGGCCAACTTTTCGTCCAGAAGTGCCGTCTCGCAATCCAACCCGATGATGACGGTGTCCCAGCGCGGCGCGCCGATGCGCGGCGCGGACGCGGCGAACGGCTGCCCCGTGAGTTCGACGACCTCGAGGGCCCGCACCGTGCGCCGTCCGTCGGTGGGCAGGATCGCCGCGGCCGCGGCCGGGTCGCGGCGGGCCAGCTCGGCGTGCAACCTGCCCACCCCGACCTCGGCGAGCCGCCGCTCCCAGCGCGCCCGCACCGCGGGGTCGGTCGCGGGAAACTCCCAGTCGTCGAGCAGGGACTGGATGTAGAGCATCGAGCCGCCCACGATCACCGGCAGCGCGCCGCGGGCGGCGATCGCTTCGACGTCGGCGGCGGCGGCCCGCTGATAGCGGGCGACGGTGGCGGTCTCGGTGACGTCCAGCACGTCGAGCTGGTGGTGCGGAATGCCGCGGCGCGCCTGCACGGGCAGCTTGGCGGTGCCGATGTCCATACCCCGATACAGCTGCATCGCGTCGGCGTTGACGATTTCCACGTCGATGCCCAGCCGTTCCGCCCGCTCCGCGACGTCGAGCGCCAGTTCCGACTTGCCGGTACCGGTGGGCCCGACGATCGCCATCGGTCGCACGGCGCGGCTCACAGCTGCCAGACGCCGGCGAAGTAGCCCACGCCGTACGGCGCGCCCCGGTAGAGCTCCTTGGCCGACCGCGGCCCCGGCCCGGCGAGGCCCGCCAGCGCCTGGAACGCGACCCGCCCGCCGATCTGCGGCGGCAGCCCGGCCAGCGCGGCGGCGTCGCCGTTGGCCAGCGCGTCGTCCAGCGCCAGTTGCACCCCGGCGTCATCCGGCCGGTAGCCGCCGGGGGCGGCCGGTGTGAGGGTGTTCGCGCCGTCGGCCACGACCAGGACCCCGACGGGCTCCGGCAGCCGTTCGATCTCGGCGCGCAGCCGCCGGCCGCGGGCCAGCGCGGCCTCGGCGTCGTGGTCGCAGCGGTAGACGCGGACCTGCGCGCTGCCCTCCGGCCGGGCCCGGCCCCGCACCCACGCCGCCAGCAGCGCGCACACCGGCAATTCGACCGGCGCGTCGGCGCCGTCCAGCGCCCGCGGCGAGAGCCCCACTCGCAGGTCGGCGCCGAACCCGGCGAAGGTGCCGGCCGGCCCGTCGGGTTCGAACGCCTCGTCGGCGCGGCCCGCGCCCACGGCCACCCAGCGCGGTGGCAGCAGGGCGGCCGCGGCCAGCACCGCGGCGGTCAGGTCGGCGACCTCGGCGGCGGCCGTCCCCGCGAGCTCGGGAACGAGCAGCGGCGTCGAGGGAACGATCGCGATGGTGCCCAGCACGTGACCAAACTTAGCCAAGGCGCACGGGGTCGGACGGGGCTAGGTGATGGTCCGGCTTCCCTCGGACGCGGCCGGGGCCACGTCCCAGCGGCGACCGCCGTCGGGCAGGGTCGCGCGGCGCACGGCCGCCAGCACGTCGCGCCCCGTGCCCGCCGCCATCGACGCGGCCTCCCCGCGCGCCAGGGCGACCGTGGCGACGATCACCATCGCCACCGCGGCGACCAGGACGATCGACTCGGGGCCCCTGGCGTTCAGCGTCTCGTCGAGCACCATGACCCCCAGCACGCCGGCCACCACCGGCTTGCACACGGTCATCGTCGGCAACGACGCGGTCAGCGCCCCGGCCCGAAAGGCCGATTGCTGGAAGATCATCCCGCACAACGCCGCCGCCAGCCAGGGGTAGAACTCGGGCGCGGCCAGCACGGCGCCCAGCCCCCCTTCGAGCACCTCGACGACGCCCTTGGTCAACACCGCGAACAGCGCCAACGACGACCCCGCCACCACGGCCAGCAGCGCGGCCGCGATCGGACGCCCCGACCAGATCCGCGCCGCCAGGACGCACACCACCAACGCCGGGCCCAGCACCACGGCCACCACGATCCACGTCGACCACGGCGCCCGGTGGTGTCCGGCCGTCGGGTCGCCGACGACGACGACCAACGCCAGCGCGGCCGCCAGCGCGAACGCCCACAGCCACTCCCAGCGGGTGACCCGGTGTTTGGTCAGCCGCGCGTAGATCGGCAGCGCGAACAGCAGGGCGGTCACCTGCAGCGCCGTCACGAGCACCACCGACCCCCATGCCAGGGCCGCGGCCTGCAGGCTGTAGTTGGTCACCGCCGCCGCGCCGCCCAGCCACCACCGCTTGTCGCGCAGCGACATGCGGAACAGCTCGAGGTGGCCGACCTCTTTGTCGGTGATCTCCTGCGCGGAGCGCTGCCGGATGACATCGCCGCACGCGGAGGCCAGCGCTGCGCACAAGGCGATCAGCGCCGCGATGTCAACTTTCGTCATGGGAACCCCTCACCAGCGCTCCCCCCGAAATCCATGTGTACACGCGCCGTTTCATAACAGTTCACCGACCACTGTACGGGCCACGCCACGGCCGCCGTGGCCGTCGGCGACCGCAGCAAACTGATCGCCGGTGTCCGCCACGGTACCGGGCGGCGCGACGCCGCCCTATGGCCGAGGCGACGGTGGAATCGAAACGTTATCCGCCCGCGCCGGGCGTAACAGGTAGGCGCGTGCGACCGGCCAAGCTGCTTGAATACTGTTGGAGCCGGCCCGCGCGGGACACTCCCGCGCGAACGGTTCGCGGAAGTTTGCCGAAGGGGCAGAAGGGTGGTGACGAGCGCATGACGGCCGACCAGCCCGGGAGCCACGCTTCACCCAAGCCCGCGCCCCGTCCGGGGCCGCGTCCCGGGCCCCGGCCCGCGAGCCCTGGTCCGCGACCGCCCCACCCGCCGGCCCTGCACCCCGCCAGCGATCCGCACCGGTTCGGGCGCGTCGACGACGACGGCACGGTCTGGCTCATCAGCTCCGCCGGCGAGCGCGTCATCGGCTCCTGGCAGGCGGGCGACCGGGAGGCCGCGTTCGCCCACTTCGGGCGGCGCTTCGACGATCTGAGCACCGAAATCACCCTGATGGAGGAGCGGCTGGCCTCGGGCAGCGGGGATGCCCGCAAGATCAAGGCCAACGCGTCCGCGCTGTCGGAGACGTTGCCGACCGCCAGTGTGCTGGGCGACATCGACGCGCTCGCGGGCCGGCTGGCCAGCATTCTCGAGCACGCCGACACCGCCATCGCGGAAGACCGCTCCAAGCGCGTGGAGCACCGGGCCGCGCAGACCGCCCGCAAGGAAGCGCTGGCCGCCGAGGCCGAGGACCTGGCCGCCAACGCGACGCAATGGAAGGCTGCCGGAGACCGGCTGCGCGCCATCCTCGACGAGTGGAAGACGATCAGCGGCCTGGACCGCAAGGTCGACGACGCGTTGTGGAAGCGCTACTCGGCGGCCAGGGACGCGTTCAACCGGCGGCGCGGGGCTCACTTCGCCGAGCTGGACCGCGAGCGGTCGGGGGTACGCCAGGCGAAGGAACGCCTCTGCGAACGCGCCGAAGAGCTGTCCGACTCGACGGACTGGACCGCCACCAGCGCCGAGTTCCGCAAGCTGCTCAGCGAGTGGAAGGGCGCCGGGCGCACCACCCGGGAGGTCGACGACGCGCTGTGGCGCCGCTTCAAGGCCGCCCAGGATTGCTTCTTCAGTGCCCGCAACGCGGCGACGGCGGAAAAGGACGCCGAGTTCCGCGCCAATGCCACCGCCAAGGAGGCGCTGCTGGCCGAGGCGGAAAGGATCGACACCAGCAACCTGGACGCGGCCCGGGCGGCGCTGCGGTCGATCGCCGACAGATGGGACGCGATCGGCAAGGTGCCGCGGGAACGGTCGGCCGAGTTGGAGCGGCGCCTGCGCGCGGTCGAGAAGAAGGTGCGCGACGCCGGCGAGGCGGATTGGTCCGACCCCCAGGCGCAGGCCCGCGCCGAGCAGTTCCGCACGCGTGCCGAGCAGTACGAACAGCAGGCCCAGAAGGCGGCCGCAGCCGGCCGGACCAAGGACGCCGAGGAGGCCAAGGCCAATGCCGAACAGTGGCGGCAGTGGGCCGACGCGGCGGCCGAAGCGCTGACCCGCAAGACCTAGCCCGGGCCTGCGACACCGCTAGCTTTGATCGCGGCCTTCGCCCGGCGGCGCGGCATCCGGGTCATCCAGGCTCTCCAGCAGGGTCTTGGAGTGCTGCTCGGCGGCGACGCGGCGCCGCTGCTCCTCGGCCGCAAGTTGCACGATGGTGCGCGACCACACCACCCGGGCCCAGTGAAACGTCAACAGGATCAAGGTGATCCACGCGAGGAAAAGCCCGATCCCGGGTCCGGGATGCCCGGCGGCCACGGTCTGGCGCGACCAGACGGCCAGCAGCCCACAGGCCGACGCGATCGCCGAGCCCGCGAGCGCGATCCAGGCCAGCGCCCAGCGCCGGGTCAATAGCGCCAGCATCGAGAAGCCCACGCCGAACACCAGCGCCAGCCAGGTGAACACCCGCGACGGCAGGCCCACCGCGGCCGCGCCGGCGCCGTGGCTGGCGAACAGCACGTCCCATCCGCGCACGTGGCCGGTGTGCGGCAGGATGAACGAAGCCAGCAGCACGAACACCAGGATCGCGACCACCAAAGCCCTTGCGCCGGGGTCGATCTCGCGCCCCACCCGCCGCTCCGCGGCCTCGATTTCGCTGCGCAGCGCGTCGATGTCGGTGTGGTGTTTCTTCATCGTTGACATCCCAGGGGTTCGAGCGGCTCGACGGTCGGCCCGACGGCGGGCATGCCGAGCCCGATCGTGCGCGGCCGCTGCCCGGCGGCGTGGGCGTCGCCCGCGCGCGTGCGCCGGTGGGTGAGGACGCCCGCGTCGGCGATCAGGTGGTGCGGCGCGGCCTCGGTGATCCTTGTCGTGACGATGTCGCCCGGCCGGACCGCGTCGCCGGGGGCCTCGACAGGTGCGAAGTGCACCAGCCGGCCGTCGCGCGACCGCCCCGTCATGCGCGCCGTGCGGGTGTCCTTGCGTCCCTCGCCGGTGGCCACGAGGAGTTCGACGGTCTGCCCGATCAGCGCGCGGTTACCCGCCAGCGAGATCCGCTCCTGCAGGTCGACCAGCCGCTCATAGCGTTCCTGGACAACGGCTTTCGGCAGCTGCTCGGGCAGTTCGGCGGCCGGGGTGCCGGGCCGCTTGGAGTACTGGAAGGTGAACGCGGCCGCGAACCGGGCCTCCCGCACGACGTCGAGGGTGGCGGCGAAGTCCTCCTCGGTCTCGCCGGGAAACCCGACGATCAGGTCGGTGGTGATCGCCGCGTGCGGCATGGCCGCCCGGACGCGCTCGATGATGCCCAGGTAGCGCTCGGCGCGGTAGGAGCGGCGCATCGCGCGCAGCACCCGGTCGGATCCCGACTGCAGCGGCATGTGCAGCGCGGGGCACACGTTCGCCGTCTGCGCCATCGCCTCGATGACGTCGTCGGTGAACTCGGCCGGGTGCGGGGAGGTGAACCGCACCCGCTCCAGCCCGTCGATTTCGCCGCACGCGCGCAGCAACTCGGCGAACGCGCCGCGATCGCGGGGCAGGGCGGGGTCGGCGAAGGAAACGCCGTAGGCGTTGACGTTCTGGCCCAGCAGGGTGACTTCGAGCACGCCGTCGTCCACCAGCGAGCGGACCTCGGCCAGGATGTCGGCCGGGCTGCGGTCGACCTCCTTGCCGCGCAGCGACGGGACGATGCAGAAGGTGCAGCTGTTGTTGCACCCGACCGAGATGGAAACCCAGGCGGCGTAAGCCGATTCGCGGGCGCTGGGCAGCGACGACGGGAAGTGCTGCAGCGCCTCGGCGATTTCCACCTGCGCGACCCTGTTGTGCCGGGCGCGATCGAGCAGCGTCGGCAGCGACCCGATGTTGTGGGTGCCGAAGACGACGTCGACCCACGGCGCCCTGCGCAGCAGCGCGTCGCGGTCCTTTTGGGCCAGGCAGCCGCCGACCGCGATCTGCATGTCGGGGTTGCCGCGCTTGCGCGGGGCCAGGTGGCTGAGGTTGCCGTACAGCTTGTTGTCGGCGTTCTCCCGCACGGCGCAGGTGTTGAAGACCACCACGTCGGCGTCTCCGAAATCGGCGCCGTCGGACGCCCGCCGGTAACCGGCGGCGTCCAGCAACCCCGCCAACCGCTCCGAGTCGTGGACGTTCATCTGGCAGCCGTAGGTGCGGACCTGGTAGGTGCGCGCGGGCGCGGCGCCCGCCGCGGCAGGGTCGTCCCGCGTCACCGTCGAAGTCACGGGGCCATGGTACGGCGACCGCGGGTTCTCGGATTAACCCGCAGCTAGACGCGGCGGCGCTCCCGTTCGGCGGCCAGCTCGGCCAGGACGACCTCGCACGCCAGGTTCTGGCCGTAGCCGCGGCGCGCCAGCATCCCCACCAGCCGGCGGGTCACCCGCGCTTCGTCGTCCAGCGCCTCCCGCCGCAGCTTGGACCGCACCAACTGCTCGGCGCGGTCGCGCTCGTCGTCGGCGTCGATCCCGGCCAGCGCCGCCGTGATCACGTCGTTGTCCACGCCCTTGGTGTGCAACTCGGCGGCCAGGGCGCGTTTGCTCTTTCCCGCCCTCGCGCGCCGGGAGGACACCCACTGCTCGGCGAACTCCGCGTCGTCGATCAGGCCGACGGAGGCCAGCCGGTCGAGCACCCTGGCGCGGACGTCGTCGGGATAGCCGCGCTTGGACAGCTGACCGGACAGCTCGGCCCGCGTGCGCGCCCTCGCGGTGAGCAGGCGCAGGCACAACGCGCGCGCCTGCTCGTCGCGGGATGGCTCAGAAGTCGACGGGAGCGGGGAGGACATCGCCGGAGGGGTCGTCGGTCACGACCGCGCCGATGCCGAGCTTTTCCTTGATCTTCTTCTCGATCTCGTTGGCGACATCGGCGTTTTCCATCAGGAAGTTGCGCACGTTCTCCTTGCCCTGGCCGAGCTGCTCGCCCTCGTAGGTGAACCACGACCCGGACTTGCGGATGAAGCCCTGATCCACCCCCATGTCGATCAGCGAGCCCTCGCGGCTGATGCCCTTGCCGTAGAGGATGTCGAACTCGGCCTGCTTGAACGGCGGCGACACCTTGTTCTTGACGACCTTGACCCGGGTGCGGTTGCCGACCGCGTTGGTGCCATCCTTGAGCGTCTCGATCCGGCGCACGTCCATGCGAACCGAGGCGTAGAACTTCAAAGCCTTTCCGCCCGTGGTGGTTTCGGGCGAGTTATGGACCATCACTCCGTCAACGAAATAGTTGTGATTGCCCTCGACCTCGATGTCGAATCGATTCATGGATCGCGTGTGCGGTTTGACATGCACATCCAGAACGCGGGCCGGCACCAACTGCTGTGTGGGTTCGGTGAACTGAGGCGTTACCGTCCCCCGCCCACGGAACCGCCGCAACAGCTTGTAGTCCATGGACGGCGCCATGTAAGGCGCGACCAATTCCTGAAACTTAGCCGTGGCCGCGGTCGAAAACACCAGGGCCGCCTTGCCGGCTGAGCCGGCGTGCCGCAGCCGCACATCCAAGCCGTGCGTGTCGCGCAGATAGTCGCACACCCGTACGCGGGCGCCTTCAGTCATGGCCTCGACGCAAATCTCGATGCGCCCGCTGCCACCGGCGGTCCGTTCCTGCAATCCCTTGGAGCGCAAGGTGAAAGAGCCGTCATCCATGTACCAAATAGCCAGGGCGAGGGGCGTGAGCGCCTTGAGATACTCCTCAGAAAAGAATTTCTTGCCATCCCCGAGATAAACCGCGCGCTGCAATTCGGCGAGCTCCGGTAACGGAGTGAAGTCGACAAAGCTCGCGCCCATAGCGTTCTCCCGCACCGCATGCGAAATGTTGCCCATCAACGCGGTCTTCCACTGCAGGTACTCCACCTGCTTAGCGTCGTGACCCAGCCGGAAACGGACTCCGTTTCGATCGCGCCGATTAGGCGAAAGGTTCCCATCGCCCATCAAAGACCCCAATACCACCTGAAACTGCTGGTCGCTGAGTAGATGCGGTTCGGCAGCCAGCACCCGGTCACCGGTGTTGAGGTCACCGGCTTCCGTCCAGCCACCGGGCGTGCGGATCAGGTGGTTGGGCGTGGCGGCGAACTGCGACTTGCCGTTACCGGTGGACTTTTCGACTGTGAACCGCAAGAACTGCTCGGCAGGACCGTTGTTGAACCAGTTCACCACCTTGCGGGGCACAATCCGGTCGGACGCGGGGTCGTAAGACAGCACCTCGACATCCATCTTGTTGTTGACGATCTTGCCGATCTTTTCGGTGGAGCCGTCAGCAAGAGTGACTCGGGTGGAGTAATTCATGCACCCGAACATCACACCGATCTTCTCGCGGAGCTGGTTGATGAAGATCGCCGTGGTGCCCGAGTTGTTGAGCGCGCCGGTCATTTTCCGCAGCGCCTGGCTCATCAGGCGGGCCTGCAGCCCGACGTGGCTGTCGCCCATCTCGCCTTCGAGTTCCGCGCGCGGCACCAGGGCCGCCACCGAGTCGATGACCAGGATGTCCAGCGCGCCGGAGCGGATCAGCATGTCGGCGATCTCCAGTGCCTGCTCCCCGGTGTCAGGCTGACTGACCAGCAGCGAATCGGTGTCGACGCCGAGTTTCTTGGCGTACTCGGGGTCCAGCGCGTGCTCGGCGTCGATGAACGCCGCGACGCCGCCGGCGGCCTGGGCGTTGGCCACCGCGTGCAGGGCGACGGTGGTCTTACCCGAGGACTCCGGACCATAGATCTCCACGACCCGGCCGCGCGGCAGGCCGCCGATGCCCAGGGCCACGTCCAGGGCGATGGATCCGGTCGGGATGACCGAGATCGGCTGACGCATCTCGTCGCCGAGACGCATCACCGATCCTTTGCCGTAGCTCTTTTCGATCTGGGCCATCGCCAGCTCGAGAGCCTTCTCGCGGTCGGGGGCTTGCGTCATGGTGCCTCTTCCTATCGTCGGTGTGTTCTTCTGACCGGTATTGGTCGGTTGGCCGTGACCCTAGGGAAGGCCACCGACAAGTTGGTCTCCGAACGCTCCCCACACTAGCCGAACATCTGTTCGATTCAAGCGGACACGCCGGGCGGGGCGGGGCGTGTGGCAACATCTGCTACCGAAAGGCGCCGACGGGGTTTGCACGAGCTGAGGGCCAGCCATTCACCGTCGGCGCTTCCTCACGAGACCGGGGCGGATTCCCCTGACGAGGATTGGTAGCCAGCGGATGGACATCTCGCATGCGCTGGCCGAAACCTCCTCCTACAAAGGGTTTTTCGCGCTCACCGTGGGTGGTGACGCGGCGGGATGGCATCCCGTCGGGCAGTCCTACGCCGACGGCTGCGCCGACCTGATCGATGCCACCGCCCGCCGCTACGCCACGCCGGATCTGCGGATCGCGGCCTCCCTGGTCCACCTCGGCCACGCCACCCGGCTGTGGTCACCGGTGCTCGCCTGCGCCCTGGGCCACGGCGTCGTCCCCGATCTGCGCCGCCTGCAGCGAGCGGACGACGGGGCGCAGCTCCGGATCCCCGAACCCGTCGGGGCCCCCGTCGGCTCCCCCTCGACGGACGTGCTCTACCGCATCGTCGTGCACGAACACCTGGAGCCGCTGGCCGCCGGCCTGCGAATGAAGCTGGCGCCCGGGTTGTTGGCCGGCAACGTCGCGTCCGCCCTCGTCGGGGCGGCCCGGGCCCTGCTCGACGCGCGGCCCGACCTGCGCGGCCCGGTCGTTGCCGCCGCGGGCGCGCTGCTGGACACCGGCATGCTGGCCGGATCCGGTGTGCTCGAGGGCCCACGGCTGGGCTTTCGGCGGCGCAGTTGCTGCCTGCTCTACCGCGTCCCGGGGATGTCCGTCTGCGGGGATTGCGTGTTTCGTCGGGCGCCGCGCTCGAGCGGGGATCGACTGTGAAGCCTGGGCTTTGGGTGTGAAGCCTGGGCGGGAAAAACGCCGCCCGAAATCCCGCCCTGG
Organism: Mycobacterium alsense; assembly: GCF_002086635.1. Taxonomy (GTDB): domain Bacteria; phylum Actinomycetota; class Actinomycetes; order Mycobacteriales; family Mycobacteriaceae; genus Mycobacterium; species Mycobacterium alsense. Next base: position 14,079 of record NZ_MVHD01000018.1, read on the forward strand.
GTTCACACGCAATGCCGTCAGTTCCCACTCAATGCGGCAACGCAGACCGGAAAGACCTCACCACTGGTCGCGCGGCACGTCGAAGTCGGCGCACAGCGCGCGCCACACGTCGCGCGGCTCGATGCCGTCCTCGATCGCCTGCGCGGCGGTCTTGCCGCCGAAACCGGTCAACACGTGATCCACCAACACCGACGCGCCATACGCCGCGCCGAATCGCAAGACCACCCGCTCGTTGAATTCCGTCAGCCGCACGTCAGCCAACATACCGAGGCGCTCACCCCGCCAGCGCCAGCGCTTCGTGGCACACACCGACAGGGTCGGCGACGTCGGCGGTGCCGGCGGCGGCCAGGCGCGCGGCGAGCAGATAGCCGGGCGACGACAGCACGTCGTTCACCGCCGCCACGAGGGCGTCGGCGGTCAGCGGCCGGATCAGCCGGCCGCTCCCCTGGCGCGCCACCCGGTTGGCCATCTCCCACTGGTCCCCGCCGCCGGGGACCATAACCAGCGGCACCCCGGCCAGCAGCGTCTTGGCCACCATGCCGTGGCCCCCGCCGCAGATCACCACGTCGGCGTGGGTCAGCAACTCCGACTGACGCCCCAGCCCGGCCACCGCGTACGGCGGCAACGCCAACTCGGCCCCGCCCAGCCGCGAGACCGCCAGGCGCGAACCCGCCGGCAGCGTCTCCCCGGGTATCAGACACTCGAGCGCGACCTCGGCCAGCCCCGCGGTGCCCGTCAGCGCGGTCGATGGCGCGATCACCACGACCGGCCCGGCGCCGGGCGGGATCTCGAGGACCCGATCGGTGGGCTCGAAGTGCAACGGTCCGACGACGACGGCCTCGTCGGGCCAGTCCGGCCGGGGAACCTCCAGCGCGGGCAGCGTGGCGATCAACCGGCGCAGCGGCCCGGCGTCGACGGCCGGCAGCCCGATCTCCAGCCGGGCCGCCCCGCGCTGCTTGATGCCGGCCCGCCAGGACCGCGCCGTCAGCGCCCGCATCGTGGCGTCGCGCAGCCGGCCGCGGACGCCGGTGCCCGGCGCCAGCCCGCTGCCGATCGGCGGCAGCCCCTTGGACGGCAGGTACAGCGGATGCGGGTTGAGCTCGATCCACGGGATCCCCAACAGCTCGGCGGCCATGCCGCCGCCGGCGGTGATGACGTCGGACACCACCAAATCAGGCGCCAGGTCGCGCAGCGCGGGCACGTTGAGCACCGCCATGCGCGCCGCGCGCCGGTGGATCCGGGCCCCGGCGTCGACGTCCCCATCGGTGGCCGCGAGCCCGTCCAACTCGACGGCGTCGACGCCCGCGGCGCGGGCCGCGCCGGTCCACTCCTCGCCGGTGAACAGGACGGGCTCGTCGCCCGCCTCGCCGAACCGTTGGCACAGCGCGATCGCGGGGAACGAGTGCCCGGGATCCGGCCCGGCGACCACGGCGACACGCATCGGCCCTACCCTGCCACAGAGCCGGCGCGTCACCCACCGCCGCGTTTCGCCTACGCTGGCAGCCATGACCGAGCTGACTGGAACAGGCGTGGCGAACACCCGCACGGTCGAAGGTTTCCTCAACGCCCTGCAGGATCAGGACTTCGACACCGTCGACGGCTTACTCGACGACGACCTCGTCTACGAGAACGTCGGCCTGTCCAGGATCCGCGGCGGGCGCCGCACGGCCAAAATGCTTCGGAGCATGCAAGGGCGCATCGGTTTCGAGGTCAAGATTCACCGCATCGCCGCCGACGGCGCCGCGGTGCTCACCGAGCGCACCGATGCACTGATCTTCGGGCCGCTGCGGATACAATTCTGGGCCTGTGGAATCTTCGAGGTGCACGGCGGGCGGATTACTTTGTGGCGCGATTACGTTGACGTTTACGACATGTTCAAGGGGCTGGCGCGCGGTTTGGCCGGGCTGGTGGTCCCGTCACTGAAAGCGACGCTATAGCAATGAGCGGCAATACATCCCGGGCGAAACCCAACGCCTGGCAGTTCGTGCGGTATTGCGCCGGGGCGCGGCTGCCCGACTCGATGCGCGAGTGGGTGCGCAACGACCTGGCCGGCAAGGGCGCCACCCGGCGAATGATGATGCGGGTCGCGGTGCCGGCCGTGCTGGTGCTGGCGCCGTTCTGGTTGATCCCGACCACGCTGGATGTCCACCTGAGCATGACGCTGCCGATCCTCATCCCGTTCGTCTACTTCTCGCACGCGCTGAACAAGGTGTGGCGCCGCCACATGCTGGCGGTGCACGGCCTGGACCCCGAACTCGTCGACGAGCGCGCCCGCGAGCGTGACGCCCACATCCACCGCGCCTACATCGAGCGCTACGGCCCGCGGCCGGAGAATTAACCCCGGGGCAGCCCGCCCAATTCGTCGAACGCCTGCGCCCAGCCCAGCAGGCGATCGGTCGCGTCGACCAGCTCGCTGCGGTAGCGCTGCTGGGCCGCGGCCAAACCGGCCTCGGAGTCACCGTTCGCGGAGGACACCAATTGCGCTGCGGCGGTGACCATTTCGTTGTACTGACGCACGCCAGCGCTCAGCTGCGCGGTGAACGCGTTGATGGTGGGCACCAGATACGACCGCGACGACTCCGAATGCTGCGCGGCCCGCTCCATCGACACCACCTCGGTGGCGGTGGCCGCCATCGCCGCCGAGGTCTTGCGGGCCGCGGCGGTCAGGTCCTCGATTTCGCCCGCCGGCAGCATCGCGCCCCGCTCGATCACGCCCAGCAGCGAAAAGAACCCGCGCTCCGACGCGCCCAGCGCGTACATCGCGGGCCGGGCGGCCGAACCGGGCGGCGGCAGGCGCCGCGCGGCGGCCGGCCGCGGCGCCGGCAGCGGCTCCGCGCGCAGCCAGCGGTAGCGAAGCATCAGCAGCGTCGCCGGGATCGCCAGCACGACCGCGACGGCGCCGGTGATCTCCAGCAGCAGGGCGAACCAGCCCCACGCCGCGAGCACCCCGGTCACCGCGATCCAAAACAGGCAACCGAAGCTGAATATCAGCCCCCACCGCAGCGCCCGGCGGCGGCGGCGCAGCAGCCGGGCCCGCGGATCGGCGGCGGCGCTGATCTTCTGGGCCACCAGGTCGGAAACGTCGGCGGCGGTGTCCAATCCCCGCTGCACCAACGCGCGCCACGCCCCGCGCTGGGTCGCTTTCACCGCCATCTCACGCCGCCCGGCGCGTCACTGACCAAAGGGCTTCTCGGCGACTTGACCACCGGCGGGCTCGGCGGGCGCGGGGGTGGCCGGCGCGGCTTCGGCGGCCGTCCCGCCCGCCGGCAGGGCCTCGCCACGCATCGACGCACGGATCTGCTCCAGCCGCGAATGGCCGGCCATCTGGATGCCGGCCTGCTCGACCTCGAGCATGCGGCCCTGCACGGAGCCCTTGGCGAGTTCGGCGGCGCCGACCGCGTTGGCGTAGCGGCGCTCGATCTTGTCGCGGACCTCGTCGAGGTTGGGGGTGGTGCCCGGGGCGGCGATCTCGCTCATCGACCGCAGCGACGCGCTGACCTGTTCCTGCATCTTCGCCTGCTCGAGCTGGCTGAGCAGCTTGGTGCGCTCGGCGATCTTCTGCTGCAACACCATCGAGTTCTGTTCGACGGCCTTCTTCGCCTGGCCCGCGGCGGACAGCGCCTGGTCGTGCAGGGCCTTGAGGTCTTCGACGCTCTGCTCGGCGGTCACCAGCTGCGCCGCGAACGCCTCGGCGGCGTTGTTGTACTCGGTGGCCTTGACGGCGTCCCCGGCGGCGGTGGCCTGGTCGGCCAGTGTGAGCGCCTGACGCACGTTGACTTGCAGCTTCTCGATGTCCGCGAGTTGCCGGTTGAGCCGCATCTCGAGCTGGCGCTGGTTGCCGATCACCTGCGCCGCCTGTTGGGTCAGCGCCTGGTGCTGGCGCTGCGCTTCCTCGATGGCCTGCTGGATCTGCACTTTCGGGTCGGCGTGCTCGTCAATCTTGGCGTTGAACAGCGCCATGAGGTATTTCCACGCTTTGACGAACGGATTGGCCATCGGTCAGCTCCACCTTCGCTTCCGGTCTACCGGGCTGGGTCCAGCTGGGTCCAGCTGGTATCGCCCTGTCGCTCAATTTAACGGGTCGGCGCCGATCGCCCCACCCTTGCGGCCGGAACAGCGCCGGAACGGTCAGGCCACGGCCAGCGACACGACGGGCGGGATGACGACCTTCGTGGCGGGGTCGATGGCGGGCCCGCTCGCCTCGCCGTGCGCGGTGCGTTCCGCGCTCGCCATGCGCTCGCCGGCGCCGGTCAGGACCGTCGACAGTGGCATGTCCAGGGCGTCGCAAATGGCGTTGAGCAGCTCGCTGGAGGGCTCCTTGCGCCCGCGCTCGACCTCCGACAGATACCCGAGGCTCACCCGCGCCGAGTCCGATACCTCGCGCAGCGTCCTGCCCTGTGACGTCCGGGCCCGACGCAACACGTCCCCGATGACCTCGCGCATCAATGGCGGCATCCTGCTCTCCTTCGTCCAGCCCTGCCCCACACTCGACTCCTCACTGACAAGCCGCTCCGGCCGCTCCGGCAGGCGCTCATAACGCACAACGCCGCGGGCCTCGGCCTGGTTCCCGCTCAGTCGGTCGTTTCCCGGACCGTTTTGACGGTCCCGGCGACGTAGTCGACGCCGGTAACCACGGTGAGCACGATCGCGATCCCCATCACCACCGAGGCCGCCACCTGGAAGGCCCCCGAAAGGGGCAGCACGAACAGCCCGATGGCCAGCGCCTGCACGACGGTCTTGAGCTTGCCGCCCCAACTCGCCGGGATGACCCCACGGCGGATCACCGCCAGCCGCAGCAGTGTGACGGTCAGCTCGCGGGCCATGATCACCACGGTCACCCACCACGGCAGGTCCCCCAGCATCGACAGGCCGATCAGCGCCGATCCGATCAGGAACTTGTCCGCGATCGGGTCGACGAACGCGCCGAATTCGGTCGCCATCCCGTAGTTTCGGGCCAGCAGGCCGTCGAACCGGTCGGTAAGGCAGGCGATGGCGAAAATCACGAAAGCCGCTACCCGGTTGGCGATCTGGTGGCCGTCGGCGGTGAACAGCGCGATCAGGAAGACCGGGACCAGCACCAGCCGAAGCAGGGTCAGCGTGTTGGCGAGGTTGGCGATGCGGGCGCCGGGCGTCGGTCCCGTAAGCGGACCGGTCTGAGGCTGTCCCGACACGGCATCAGAATAACGGTTGACCAGCGCGCCCCTTCGCGTCGCCGATACTGTTACCCGTGACCGAAAGTTCCCTGCCGGTGGTCCGGCGTGCGCGAACCTCGGATGTCCCCGCGATCAAGCAACTCGTCGACACCTATTCGGGGCGGATCCTGCTGGAAAAGAACCTCGTCACGCTGTACGAGGCCGTCCAGGAGTTCTGGGTGGCCGAACACCCGGACCTGCCGGGCCAGGTGGTCGGTTGCGGGGCTCTGCACGTGCTGTGGGCCGATCTCGGCGAGATCCGCACCGTGGCGGTCGACCCGGCCATGACCGGCCGCGGCATCGGCCACGCGATCGTCGACCGGCTCCTCGAGGTCGCGCGCGAGCTGCAGCTGCGGCGGCTGTTCGTGCTGACCTTCGAGACGGAGTTCTTCGGCAGGCACGGCTTCACCGAGATCGAGGGCACGCCCGTCACCGCCGAGGTGTACGACGAGATGTGCCGCTCCTACGACATCGGGGTCGCCGAATTCCTGGACCTCAGCTACGTCAAGCCCAACATTCTGGGCAACTCCCGGATGCTGCTGGTGTTGTAACACCGAACGTGAAGTCGGCTTCACGCTCGGCCGGAGAAACTCGACGCTAAATGGCCAACACCGGTGAACCGTTGAAGACGATCCATGGAACGAACGGTTCGCCGGTTTGGGAGACGAATGAGATCCCCGTCGGGCCTAACGGGCCATAGCTTTCCAGAATGCTTGCGGTTGCCGGCCAGCTTCCGAAGATTGGCTGGGTGTAATAAAAGCCCTGGGCGGTGTCCCAGAAGTTGGTTGCATAAAACGAGTACTCGAAGGTGTTCGCGCCGACGGGAAGGGCCGACAAGGTCCAGCCAAACCCGTTGTTCAGGAAACCGAGATGCAGGTCCATCGGCGTCAATGGCGCTTCCGGCGGCCCTATGGTGTCTGGCGAGACGAAGACGTGAGCCGACACCAATGACAAGTTGCCGATCGGGGTTCCTATGTACGCGTCGAAGGTGGACAGATTGGCCGACGACGTCGTGGCAACCGTAATCGGACCGTATTGCTGGGTTCCGGCGGTGAACTCGGGGGTACCGGCGGCGGCCGCGCCCCCGCCGGCGCCCGTAGGAATCAAGGGATGGCCCACAAGCGCTTGAGCCGGCGCGTTTACCGCATTGATGACGTTTTGCTGAGCGTTGGCGACTTCGGTGGTCACGTACTGAGCCGCGCCGCCGCTCAGCAGATTCACGAACTCATTGTGAAAAGACGTGGCCTGGGCGCTCGAGGCCTGAAAGTCACCGGCGTGGCCGGCGAACAATGCTGTAATGGCCGCCGACACCTCATCACCGCCCGGCGCCGCGATCGCCGTCGTTTGCGTCATCGCGGCCGCGACCGTGTTGCGCAGGGTAGAGCCGATATTCGCCAGGTTTCCGCTTGCCTCCGATACGAGATCGGGCACGACGCTTAGCAACGGCATTGTTAGCCTCCTGGGCTGAAATACCCCCCGACCAAATATCGAGCTGATGCGCGAGGAGTGGAGCCTAACATCGACCGTTTAGCACCGGTAGCCTCGGTTTTTCCGCGCAATCTGCGCGCCGAGCGTGCGGTGGTTGCGAAAATCCGGCCGGAAAATCGCAACAGTTTCACGTTCGGCGCTATTCGGTGGGCCCGCCGTCCCCGGCGCCGCGGATCGACGCCAGCGTCGCGGCCAGCTCGTCGGGCTTGACCAGCACGTCGCGCGCCTTGGAGCCCTCGGACGGCCCGACGATCCCGCGGGTCTCCATCAAATCCATCAGCCGGCCGGCCTTGGCGAAGCCGACCCGCAGCTTGCGCTGCAGCATCGAGGTCGACCCGAACTGGCTGGACACCACCAGCTCCACGGCCTGCAGGAACACGTCCATGTCGTCGCCGATGTCGGGGTCCCGACCGTCCGAGTCGGCGCGTTCGCCGGTGGGCTTGGCGGTGGTGACGCCCTCGGTGTACTCGGGTTCGGCCTGCTCCTTGCAGGCGTTGACGACGGCGTGGATCTCCTCGTCGGTGATGAACGCGCCCTGCAGCCGCAGCGGCTTGCCGGCGCCCATCGGCAAGAACAGGCCGTCGCCCATCCCGATCAGCTTCTCGGCGCCCGCCTGGTCGAGGATCACCCGGGAGTCGGTGAGCGACGACGTCGCGAACGCCAGCCGCGAGGGCACGTTCGTCTTGATGAGCCCGGTGACCACGTCGACCGACGGCCGCTGGGTGGCCAGCACGAGGTGGATGCCGGCCGCGCGGGCCTTCTGGGTGATGCGCACGATGGCGTCCTCGACGTCGCGCGGGGCCGTCATCATCAGGTCGGCCAGCTCGTCGACGATCGCCACCACATACGGGTACGGCCGGTACTCGCGCTGGCTGCCCAGCGGGGTCGTGATCGCCCCGGAGCGCACCTTGGCGTTGAAGTCGTCGATGTGGCGCACCCGCGACGCCTGCATGTCCTGGTAGCGCTGCTCCATCTCCTCGACCAGCCAAGCCAGCGCGGCCGCCGCCTTCTTCGGCTGGGTGATGATCGGGGTGATGAGGTGCGGAATGCCTTCGTAGGGCGTCAGTTCCACCATCTTGGGGTCGATCAGGATCATCCTGACCTCCTCCGGGGTGGCCCGCGTCAACAACGAGATCAGCATGGAGTTGACGAAGCTGGACTTTCCGGATCCGGTGGAGCCGGCGACCAGCAGGTGCGGCATCTTGGCCAGGTTGGCCGAGATGAAATCGCCTTCGATGTCCTTGCCCAGCGCGATCACCAGCGGGTGATGGTCGCGGCGGGTCGACGGGGCGGTGAGCACGTCGGCCAGCCGCACCATCTCCCGGTCGGTGTTGGGCACCTCGATGCCGACGGCGGACTTGCCGGGGATCGGGGCCAGCATGCGCACGCTCTCGGTGGCCACCGCGTACGCGATGTTCTTCTGCAGCGCGGTGATCTTCTCCACCTTGACCCCGGGGCCCAGCTCGACCTCGTAGCGGGTGACGGTGGGCCCGCGGGTGCAGCCGGTGACCGCGGCGTCGACCTTGAACTGGGTGAGCACCTCCCCGATCGCGGTGGCCATGTGGGTGTTGGCGGCGCTGCGCTTCTTGGGCGGGTCGCCGGCGATGAGCAGGCTCAGCGGCGGCAGCGTGTAGGGGCCCTCGACGACCCGGTCCAGCGCTTCGGTGCTCTTTTTCGCGCGGCGGCGCCCGCGGGCGACGCCGGGTTCGGGGATGGTCGGTGAGTCGTCGGCGAGCGGGGCTTCCGACATTGCGGCGCCGGCCGCCGGCCACGCCTGCGGCTCTTGTTCCGTCAACTCGTCGTAGTAGCCCTCGGAGTAGTCGTCGCGGGGTTGGTCGGCGTCGTTGTCGAACTCGTCCGCGTAGTCGTAGGCGATCTCGTCGTCACCCATCAGCCGGGGGCCGAACATGGCGCGGACCGCGTCGGGCACCTCCCGGATGGTGGTCCCGGTCAGCAGCAGCAGGCCGAACATGAAGCCGATGAACAACAGCGGCGCGGCGATCCAGGGCGTCAGCCCGTCCGACAGCGGCCCGCCGATGGCGAAACCGACGAAACCCGCGGCGCGGCGGCGTAATTCGGGATCTTCGGGCGAACCCGACCACAGGTGACGCAACCCGAGCGCCGACAGGGCGATCAGGCTGCCGCCCAGGATCAGCCGGGGCCGCGCATCGGGGTTGGGCTGGGTCCGCATCAGCGCCACGGCCACCGCGGCGGCGACGAGGGGCAGCGCCAGCACCCCCGAGCCGATGAAGGTCCGCAGCACGGTGTCGACCCACGCCCCGACCGGCCGGGCGGCGTCGAACCACGAGCTGGCGGCGACCACGACGGCGAAGCCGAGCAGCACTAGCGCGATGCCGTCGCGGCGGTGCCCGGGGTCGATGTCGCGGGCCCGGCCGATCGACCGGGCCGCGGTGCCGGTGCCCCGGGCCGCCATCAGCCAGGTGGCGCGCAGGGCCCGACCGCAGGTCAGCCCGGCGGTGACCAGCACGGACCGGCTGTGGCGCCTGGTGGGCCTGCGGGGCGGGGCCGGTCGCCGGCTCCGGGCTTTGCCTCGGGAAGCGGCCTTTGACCTGCTCGTTCGGGATCCGGAGCGGGCGGCGGTCTTACTGGGCATGGGGCCAAGCGTAGTCGCAATCGCCCCAGAATCACCATCTGCCACACGGGTCACAAATAGGTGACGGTTTCGGCCGTCGGCGCTCGTCGCCGCGGTGCCAATGATCCCGGCGAACTTCGTGAGTAGGGTGGCAGCCGTCACGCCGCTAGATCCCCGCGACCGCCCAGGAGACCCCCATGCCCGTCGTCGTCGCCACCCTGACCGTCAAACCCGAATCGGTTGACACCGTCCGCGACATCCTCACCCGCACGGTGGCAGACGTGCACAAAGAGCCGGGCTGCCAGCTGTACTCGCTGCACCAGACCGGCGAGACCTTCGTGTTCATCGAGCAGTGGGCCGACGACGAGGCGCTCAAGGCGCACAGCGCCGCGCCCGCGGTCGGCGGAATGTTCCAGGCCGTCGGCGACCACCTGGCCGGGGCCCCGGACATCAAGCTGCTGCAGCCGGTGCCCGCGGGCGACCCGGACAAGGGTCAGCTGCGCCCGTAATGGCCCGGCCACGCCACGCCGCCCCGAACGGCCCGCTGAACGGCCCGCTGAAAGGCAAGGTCGCGTTCATCACCGGCGCGGCCCGCGGCCAGGGCCGCGCGCACGCCGTTCGCCTGGCCTCCGACGGCGCGGACGTGATCGCCGTCGACCTGTGCGACCAGATCGCCAGCGTGCCGTACTCGATGGCAACCCCGGACGACCTGGCGGCCACCGTCAAGCTGGTCGAGGACACCGGTGCCCGGATCGTGGCCCGCCAAGGCGACGTCCGCGACCGGGCCTCGCTGTCGGCGGCGCTGCGGGCCGGCCTCGACGAATTCGGCCGCCTCGACATCGTCGTCGCCAACGCCGGCATCGCCCCGATGTCCTCGGGAGACGACGGCTGGCGCGACGTCATCGACGTGAACCTGACCGGTGTCTACAACACCATCAAGGCCGCGATTCCGACCTTGGTCAAGCAGGGCACCGGCGGGTCGATCGTGCTGATCAGCTCGAGCGCGGGGCTGGCCGGCGTCGGCAGCCCGGACGCCGGGTCCGTCGGCTATGCGGCCGCCAAGCACGGGGTGGTCGGGCTGATGCGGGTGTACGCGAATCTGCTTGCGAAGCAATTTATCCGGGTCAACTCGATCCACCCGTCGGGTGTGGAAACCCCGATGATCAACAACGAGTTCACCCGGGAATGGCTGGCCAAGATGGCCGCCGGGACCGACACGCCGGGCGCCATGGGCAACGCCATGCCGGTGGAGGTGCTGCAAGCCGAAGACATCGCCAACGCCGTGGCGTGGCTGGTGTCCGACCAGGCCCGCTACGTCACCGGCGTCGCCCTGCCGGTCGACGCGGGCTTTTTGAACAAGTAGCGCCCATGGCACCGAACCCCGTGGCACAGACCGCTTTCGGCCCGATGGTGCTGGCGGCGGTGGAACACAACGAGCCGCCCGGGCGCCGCCTGGTGGATGACGACCTCGCCGAACTGTTCCTGCCCGCCCGGCTGCGCTGGCTGGTGGCCGCGACGCGGTGGGCGCCGGCCCGGCGGTTGATGGTCCGCGCGTCGGAGTACACCGGCCCGGGGCTGTGGGCGAATCTGGCCTGCCGAAAGCGGTTCATCGCCGACAAGCTCGACGAAGCGCGCGACGGCATCGACGCGGTCGTCATCCTCGGCGCCGGGCTGGATACCCGCGGCTACCTGCTGACCCGGCGCGTGAGGATCCCGGTGTTCGAGGTCGACCTGCCGGTCAACATCGCCAGGAAGGCCCAGACCGTGCGACGGGTGCTGGGGTCGCTGCCGTTGTCGGTTCGGTTGGTGGCGTTGGACTTCGAGCGCGACGACCTGCTCACCTCGCTGGCCGAGCACGGATATCGAACCGACTACCGGGCCTTCTTCATCTGTGAGGGCGTGACGCAGTACCTCACCGAGGGCGGGGTGCGGCGCACCCTCGAGGGGCTGCGCGCGGCGGCGCCGGGCAGCCGGTTGGTGTTCACCTACGTCCGAAAGGACTTCATCGACGGGACGAACCTGTACGGCGCCCGCACGCTGTACCGCAACGTCCGTGAGCGCCGCCGGCTGTGGCGATTCGGGCTGCAGCCCGAGGACGTCGCGGAGTTCATCGCCGAGTACGGCTGGCGGCTGGTGGAGCAGGCCGGTCCCGACGAACTCGTCCGGCGCTACGTCGAGCCCGCCGGCCGCAAACTGCCGGCGTCCCAACTGGAATGGTCGGCCTACGCGGAGAAGGCTTAGCCCCGACGGTGGCGACCCGCTTCGCCCGGTCCCCCAGCTTCGCGGGGCGCCCCCAGCGCCGCGCTCGCGATCGCCACTAGACCTCGATGACCGTCGGCACGATCATCGGCTGCCGGCGATAGGTCTCGCCGACCCACTTGCCCACGGTGCGGCGCACGCACTGCGCGATCCGCACCGCGTCGGTCACGTTGTCGGCGGCCAGCTGCTCGAGCTCCGCCTCGACCCTGCGCACGACGGGTTCGAGCGCCTTGGGGTCTTCGGAGAAGCCGCGCGAAAGCAGTTGCGGCGCAACGACCGGACGCCCGGAGTCGCGCGCCACCACCACGATCGCCGCGACGAAGCCCGACGACAGGATGAGCCGTTCACCCAGGGTGATGTCGCCGACATCGCCGGTGATCAGGCCGTCGACGAACATCTTGCCCACCGGCACCGCCCCGGAGACGGAGGCCCTCCCGGCGACCAGGTCGACGCTGACGCCGTTCTCGGCCAACAGGATCGATTCCTCGGGCACCCCGGCGCGCGCCGCCAGTTTGGCGTTGGCGCGCAGCATGCGCCAGGTGCCGTGGACCGGCATCACGTTGCGCGGCCGTACCCCGTTGTAGAGGAACAACAGTTCGCCCGCGTACGCGTGGCCCGAAACATGAACGCGCACTTGCTGGTTGGTTACGACGCGGGCCCCGATCTTGGCCAGCGAGTCGATCACCCCGTACACCGCTTCCTCGTTACCGGGTATCAGCGATGACGACAGGATGATCAGGTCCTCCGACGTCAGGGTGATGCTGCGGTGCTCGCCGCGCGACATCCGCGACAACGCCGACATCGGCTCGCCCTGGGTGCCGGTGGTGATCAGCACCACCCGCTCGGGCGGCATCATCTCCGCGGCGGAGATGTCGATCAGGTCGGAGTCGTCCACCCGCAAAAAGCCCAGTTCCCGGGCGATGCCCATGTTGCGCACCATGGACCGCCCCACGAACGACACCCGCCGGCCCAACGCCACTGCGGCGTCGATGATCTGCTGCACCCGGTCCACATTGGAGGCGAAGCAGGCCACGATGACGCGGCCGTCGGCGCCGCGGATCAGCCGGTGCAGGGTGGGGCCCACTTCGCTTTCCGAGGGCCCGACACCGGGTATCTCGGAGTTGGTCGAGTCGCACAAAAACAGGTCCACGCCCGCGTCGCCCAGCCGCGACATGCCGGGCAGGTCGGTGGGGCGGCCGTCGAGCGGAAGCTGGTCGAGTTTGATGTCGCCGGTGTGCAAGACGGTTCCGGCGCCCGTGTGGACCGCGATGGCCAGCGCGTCCGGGATGGAGTGGTTGACGGCGAAGTATTCGCACCCGAAGACGCCGTGCGTGGTGCGCTGCTTCTCCGCCACCTCCACGAAGACCGGCTTGATGCGGTACTCGCGGCATTTCGCGGCCACCAGCGCCAGGGTGAACTTCGAACCGACGACCGGGATGTCGGGGCGCAGCCTCAGCAGGAACGGGATCGCCCCGATGTGGTCCTCGTGGGCGTGGGTCAGCACCAGTGCCTCGATGTCGTCGAGGCGGTCCTCGATGTGGCGCAGGTCCGGCAGGATCAGGTCGACCCCGGGCTCGTCGTGGGTGGGAAACATCACCCCGCAGTCGATGATCAGCAGCCGGCCCAGGTGTTCGAAAACGGTCATGTTGCGGCCGATTTCGCTGATACCGCCCAACGCCGTGACCCGCAGCCCGCCCGGGGTCAAGGGACCGGGCGGGGCGAGGTCTACATCCACTTGTCGGCCACCCTTGGGTTACCTGAGCACCGAGGCCGCGCGCATGTCGGCCGCCAGCGACTCGACCTGTGCGGGCGTTGCCGGCAGTTGCGGTAGCCGGGGATCGCCGGCGTCGATGCCCTGCAGGCGCAGGCCGGCCTTGGACATCGTCACCCCTCCCAGCCGAGACATCGCGTCGCACAGTGGGGCGACGGACCCGTTGATCTTGCGGGCGGTGCTGACGTCCCCGGAGTTGAAGGCGGACAACAACTCTCGGAGCTGTCCCGCGGCCAGGTGGCCGATCACGCTGATGAAGCCGGTGGCGCCCATCGCCAGCCAGGGCAGGTTCAGCGAGTCGTCGCCGGAGTAGTAGGCCAGCCCGGTCTCGGCCATGATCTGGCCGCCGCCGTGCAGGTCGGCCTTGGCGTCCTTGACGCCGACGATGTTGGGATGTTCGGCCAGCGCGCGCAGCGTGTCGGGTTCGATCGGCACGACCGAGCGCGGCGGGATGTCGTAGAGCAGCACCGGCAGGTCGGTGGCGTCGGCGACGGCGGTGAAGTGCGCGATCAGCCCGGCCTGCGTCGGTCGCGAGTAGTACGGCGTGACCACCAGCAGCCCGTGCGCGCCCTCGGCCGCGCAGTCCTTGGCCATCCGGACGCTGTGCGCGGTGTCGTAGGTGCCCGCGCCGGCGATGATGCGGGCCCGGTCCCCCACCGCCTCCAGCACGACGCGCAGCAGCTCGCGCTTCTCGTCGTCGCTGGTGGTCGGCGACTCGCCGGTGGTCCCGGACAGCACCAGGCCGTCGCACCCCGCGCCCACCAGGTGCTTTGCCAGCTTCACCGCGGTGGCGGTGTCCAGGGAGCCATCGGCGGCGAAGGGCGTCACCATCGCGGTCAGCAGGGTTCCCAACCGGGTGGGGGCGTCGAATCCGACGGAGCTCACGATGTTCAGGTTACCTGGCGGTACCAAGGGCTTTTGTCACCGCGCGTGAGCGCGCGTTGCTTGTCCGGCGACACGCCGCTCGGACCGACATTTTGGCGACGCTCGGCGCGTGCAGCCTCAGGCTTCGGTGGCGAAAGGGCTCGTGGCGACCTCGGTGCCGTCGGCCAGGGTGGAGACCTCGAAGTCCGCGAACACGGCCGGTGCGACGTCGACGAGCCGGCGCAGGCACTCGATCGCCAGCCGCCGGATCTCCACGTCGGCGTGCTCGCTGGCGCGCATCGCGATGAAGTGCCGCCACGCCCGGTAGTTGCCGGTCACCACGATACGGGTCTCGGTGGCGTTGGGCAGCACCGCCCGGGCGGCCTGGCGCGCCTGCTTGCGCCGCAGTACCCCCATTTTTTCGTTGGGCTGACCCGTTGCGAACTTGGCCTCCAGCTTGGCCAACAGCTCGGCGTAGGTGGCGCGGCTGGCGTCGGCGGCCGCGGTCAGGATCCGCTGCAGTTCGGGATCGTCGTCCATGCCCGGCGGGACGACGACCCGCGAGTCGCCCTGGGGCACATAGCGTTGCGACAGCTGCGAGTAGGAGAAATGTCGGTGGCGGATCAGCTCGTGGGTGCACGACCGCGAGATGCCGGTGATGTAGAACGACACGCTGGCGTGCTCGAGCACCGAAAAGTGCCCGACTTCGATGATGTGCCTGATGTAGGCGGCGTTGGTCGCCGTCTTGGGGTTGGGCTTCGACCAGCTCTGATAGCAGGCCCGGCCGGCGAACTCGGTCAAGGCGCTGCCGCCGCTGACATCGGAGCCGTCGGGGCCTTCGGTCGTCCACGGCACGTCCGGCGGCGCCAGGAACTCCGTCTTGGCGATCAGTTGCACGCGCAGCGGCGCGGTCTCGGCCACGGCGATCACCTTAGCGAGGGGCGGCGCGGACGCTGATCCTGCCCGACGTCAGCAGCGGCAGCAGGGCGTCGCGGAAGGCGGACAACCGCGCGCACTCGTCGCGGCGCGCGTGGCACAGCGCGCCCAGTGCGGTGATCGTCCGCAGCGCCGCGGGCCCCAACCGCCGGACGTCGCGGACGCGCACCTCGAGCAGGTCGCGCGGGCGGATGCGCTGGTGGCTGCCCGACGTTCCGGCCGCCCGTCCCCGCAGCGCGTCGCTGACCTCGGGGTGCCGCAGCGCGGACCACAGCGCCGAGGTGTCGACACCGAGCGGCCGCAGCACGACGAATTCGGTGCTGGCCAAGGCCATTGGTCGCGGCAGGCGCACGACGTTCCAGATCCGGGGTTTTGTGGGGTTCAGCTTCGCGACCAACACGCACGGCTCCGCGAGGGCGAACTTGCCGCTCTTCACCGATTCCGCGGCGACGACCCGGGGCGTGGCGCCGCCGTCGAACGCCGGAAAGCTGAAGTGGGCCACCACGTCGTCGAAGTCCCGCGGGCCGACCATTTCGGCCGATCGGGAGGCCAGGCTGGACAGCGGCACGCGGTCGGGCACCGCCTCCGCCGTGGCGACCATCAAGGCCTCGGCGGCGTCGATCACGCGCTCGTTGGCGGCGATCTTGTCGTCGAGCGCGCCGAGCAGCTCGGCGATCCGGCGGCGCTGGGGCGCGGCGACGGTCGAGACGGAAACGCCGCGCAGGGTGCTCTGGTTGAGTAGGGGCTGGCCCGATCCGCCCCGCTGTCCGTTGAGCCCGCAGGTGTGCAGCGCGTAATACCAGAACCGGGTTTCCGCCGGGTCCTTGGCCCGACACACGAGCGCGTTGTCGGTGACCCACACGTCGGAGTCGCAGTACCGCAAGCTGCCGCAATAGGATCCGACACGCCCGAGGACGATCAGCGGCCCGGTCGCATTGTGTTGCGCGGCGTAGCCGATCGCGCCGTTGGCACCGTAGACACGGAAGCGGCCGTCCGGCGCCCGCCGGGGCGGGCTGGTCCCATTGCGGAACTCCAGATGGTCGCCGAGGGTGACCCTCACCGCAGGCGTCCCACCTGCTCGCGCACGATCCGGTCCAATCGTGCGGACTCGTCGAGCGCCGCCAGCAGGTCGTCCGTCAGCCGGGCGATCTTGCGGCCCACGGGCTCCCCGTCGTCCGCGGCGGCGGCCGCACCCACGTAGCGCCCCGGCGTCAGCGCGTAGCCCGCGGCCCTGATGTCGTTCAGCGACACGGACTTGCAAAATCCCGGAACGTCTTGGTATGTCAAGCCTTTGGCCGTCGCCGACGCCGACCCGCACCACGCGTGGTAGGTGTCGCCGATGCGCACCACCTCCTCGTCGGTCAGGGCGCGTTCCGCGCGGTCCACCAGATAGCCGAGGCCCCTGGCGTCGATGAACAGCACCTGGCCCGACCGGTCGGCCTTGTCCGCGGCGAAAAACCACACGCACACCGGGATCCCGGTGCTGCGGAACAGCTGTGCGGGCAGCGCCACCATGCAAGATACCAGGTCCGCCTCGATGATGCGTGCACGAATGTCGCCTTCCCCCAGTGTTTTCGACGACATCGAGCCGTTGGCCATCACCACACCGGCCTTCCCGCCCGGGGCGAGCTTGGACAGGATGTGCTGAATCCAGGCGAAGTTCGCGTTGCCGGCCGGCGGGACGCCGAAGCGCCAGCGCGGGTCTTCTTCGTCGCGGGCCCAGTCCTTGATGTTGAACGGCGGGTTGGCCATCACGTAGTCCATCAGCACGCCGGCGTGCTGGTCGTCGGCGAAGGTGTCGGCCGACCGTGTCCCGAGGTCGGCGCCGTCGATGCCGTGGACGGCGAGGTTCATCTTGGCCATCCGCCAGGTCTGCTCGACGCTCTCCTGACCGTAGATCGAGACCCGCGCGGGATCGCCGTCGTGCTCGGCGACGAATTGCTCGGTGCGGACGAACATTCCGCCCGAGCCGCAGCACGGGTCGTACACCCGGCCGCTCGACGGTTCGAGGACCTCGACGATCACCCGCACGACGCTGGGCGGGGTGAAGAACTCGCCGCCCCGCCTGCCTTCCGACCGGGCGAAGTTGCCCAGGAAGTATTCGTACACGTCGCCCATCAGGTCCCGCGCCCGAGGGCCGCCGTCGGGACCCAACAGCGCGCCGTCGAGCAGCCGCAGCAGCTCACCGAGCCGGCGCCCGTCGAGGTTCTGGTACAGCCGGGGCAGCGCCGCGGCCGCCATCGCGTCGTCGACGAGCCGGCCGATGGCGGGAGAATCCGCGTTGTCCACCAACGACTTCCATTCCGGCTCGGCGGCGTGCCTGAGGAACACCAGCCCCAAGATGGCATCCTTGTACTGGCCGGCCGACAGCGACCCCCGCAGCTTTTCGGCCGCCTTCCACAGCGTGGCCTTGAGTTCTCTGGAAGTCGGCGGGGACATCAGCGACCGGCCGGGTGACCGCTCGAGCTCATGGCAGAAAGGTACCTCGCGGTGGCAGATCATCGAGACAGCTTCGCGGCGCGCCGCAGGTCCCCGGCCAGATCGCCGCGGTCGGCCACGCTGAACCCGCCCAGACCCAGCCACGACGCCATCGACTCCAGCTCGCCCGCCAACGCCGCGGCGACCCGCGCCCGCGGCCTGCCGGGCTCCGCGAACGCGCCGACCACCCTGAGCGAGTCGGCGGCGCGGTCGGCCTTGAGATCCACCCGCGCGACCAGCTCGCCGTCCATCAGCAGCGGCCACACGTAGTAGCCATACCGGCGTTTGGCGGCCGGGGTGTAGATCTCGATGCGGTAGTGGAAATCGAAGAGCCGCTCGACGCGGGGCCGGAAGAAGATCAACGGGTCGAACGGGCACAGCAGCGCGGTGCCGCGGTCGAAGCGCGGCACCGCCCGCCCGGCCCGCAGGTAGGCCGGGGCGGACCAGCCGTCGACCTCGACGCGCTCGATCTCGCCGGCGGCGAGCAGCCCGGCGAGCGCCGGCGTGGTCTGCTGGGCAGACAGCCGAAAGTAGTCGCGGATGTCGGCCTCGGTGCCCACGCCCAGCGCGCTCGCGGCCCGCAGGGTGAGCTCGCGGACGGCCTCGTCGTCGTCGATCTCGCGGGCCAGCACGCCGGGCGGCAGCACCCGCTCGACCAGGTCGTAGTGGCGGGCGAAGCCCACCCGGGTGGCGGTCGTGAGCACCCCGGAGGCGAACAGCGCCTCGGCGACCCACTTGGTGTCGCTGCGCGTCCACCAGGTCCCCTTCTTGCGCCGCGGTTCGCCGTGGATAGCGGCCAGGTGGGCCTCGATCTGCCCGGCGGTGCTGGGCCCGAGCTCCGCGACGGCGGCGACGATGGCGTCGGCGAGCTGCGGATTGTCCCTGGCGATGTGCGTGCGCCAGCGGCCGTGGCGGTACTGGCGCATCCGCCAGCGCAGCAGCGGCCAGTCGTCGACGGCCATCAGCGCCGCTTCGTGGGCCCAGTACTCGGCGAGCAGCCGTGACGAGCGCGGGCCCCAGGCCGCGCGGTCCAGCACGTCGCGGTCGTAGGGGCCGAGCCGGCTGAACACCGGCGCGTAGTGGGCACGCACCGCCACCGACACCGAATCCAATTGCAGCACTTGGATTCTCGATATCAGCCGCTTCAGATGCGCGCGGGTGACCGCACCGGTGGGCCGCAGTTCGCTAAACCCTTGGGCCGCAACGGCTGTCCGCCGAGCCTGCGCGGCGGTCATCCTCGGGATGGACACGGCGCCGAGAATACCGGCCGCATCCGACATTCCCGGCCGCGACGCTTACCGCGCGGCTACCTTCGCCGCCGACTTCTCCGCCGACTTCTCCGCCGACGGGTTCCCCGACTTCGCCTCCGACGGGTTCTCCGACTTCGCCTCCGACGGGTCCTGTTGTTCCTCGTATGCCGACTCGAGCGCCGCCGGAACCCCTTCCAGGTCGCGGTAGACGCCCATCAGCTGCTCGAGGATCCTGATGCGCTGCCCGCTCGCCTCGTCCACCGCCCGCTGGGCCTGCTCGCGGTCATGATCGGCCTTCTGCTTGGCGTCGGCGAGGAGCTGCTCGCGCGCCCGGTCGGCGTCCTCGCGCATGCTGGCCAGCTCGGCCTCGAGCTTGTCCTTGGCTTCCTGGTACTCGGCCTCCATGGCCTTGCGCCGCGCCTCCAGGTCGGCCAGCACCTCCTGGTGCTTGCGCCGCTCGGCCTCGATCTCGGCCTCCGCCGCCGCGATCAGCGCCTCCGCCTCGGCCCGCGCCTCGGCCTGCATCTCGGAAACCTCGTCGACCGCCCGCCGCAGCATCTGCGCCATCCGCTTTTGCATCGCGTGGGGAGACGGCGAGGTGTCGGTGAGGACGGCGACCTCCTTGCGCAGGGCGGCCGCTTCGTCGCCGGACTCCTTCAGGCGCGCCCGCAGGCTCTCGACGTCGTCGAGCAGCAACTGCTGCTTTGTGGTCAGCATCTCGATGTGGGCGTCGACCGCCGCGGGGTCATAGCCCCGGAACATGCGCGTGAACGTCTTCGCGGGTTCGGTTATCACTGCCAATTTTCCCCTCCTGGAAACGCCTCGTAGACCCCGTGCGCCCCGACCCCAGACTTCCGAGTATGTCAGCGAGTATGTCAGCGAGTATGTCACCGTGCGATCGGCGCCGGTGCGCGCGCTTACGTCCGACGGTAGCTGTGAAACCGGTACCGCAGCCCGGTGCGGCTGCTCAGCCACTCCCCCGTCTCGCCCACCCATCCTTCGTCGAGCGCCGGGGCCAGCGCGTCCTCGTCGTCGCGCACCAGGTCGATCTCGACCTCGGTGACCTCGCAGCGGGCGGCCAGCGGCAGCGCGAGCCCGTACACCTCCGCACCCCCGATCACCCACGCCTGCGGCCCGGATTCGAAAATGGCCGCCGCGGCCTCCATCGAGCCCACCACCTCGGCCCCCTCGGCCACGAAGTCGGGCCGGCGCGAGAGCACCACGTTGCGACGCCCGGGCAGCGGGCGCACCTGAGCCGGCAGCGACTCCCAGGTCCGCCGCCCCATGACCACCGTGTGTCCCATGGTGATCTGCTTGAAGCGGGCCAGGTCCTCCGGCACGCGCCACGGGATGTCGCCGCCGCGCCCGATCACGCCGGAAGTCGACTGAGCCCAGACGAGGCCCACGGTGCTCAACGGCGCCGCTCTCCCCCGCGAGCTGGCGGGGCCCCCACGTCGCCGGCGCGCGTCATACGGCGACGGGGGCTTTGATCGCCGGGTGCGGATCGTAATTCTTCACCACGACGTCATCGTACGTGTAGTCGAAGATCGAATCCCGCTGGGCCAGAACAAGTTCCGGATACGGGCGGGGCTCACGGGTGAGCTGGAGCCGCGCCTGTTCGACGTGGTTGTCGTAGATATGGCAGTCGCCGCCGGTCCAGACGAACTCGCCGACCTGCAGCCCGGCCTGGGCGGCCATCATGTGGGTGAGCAGCGCATAGCTGGCGATGTTGAACGGGACCCCGAGGAAAAGGTCCGCGCTGCGCTGGTAGAGCTGGCAGCTCAGGCGCCCGTCGGCCACGTAGAACTGGAAGAACGCGTGACAGGGCGGCAGCGCCATTTTCGGAATGTCGCCGACGTTCCAGGCCGAGACGATGATGCGCCGCGAGTCGGGGTCGGTGCGCAGCAGCTCCAGCGCGGCGCTGATCTGGTCGACGTGCTCGCCGGTCGGCGTCGGCCAGGACCGCCACTGCACGCCATAGATCGGCCCGAGATCGCCCGTGCTGCTTGCCCATTCGTCCCAGATGGTGACGCCGTGCTCCTGCAGCCAGGCGACGTTGGAGTCGCCGCGCAGGAACCACAGCAACTCGTAGACGACCGATTTGAAATGCACCTTCTTGGTGGTCAGCAACGGGAAGCCGACCGACAGGTCGTACCGCAGCTGCTGGCCGAACAGGCTGCGGGTCCCCGTGCCGGTGCGGTCGGATTTGGCCGCGCCCCGCTCGAGCACCAGGCGCAGCAGGTCCTCGTAGGGCGTGGGGATCGGCACGCGGCCAGCTTAGCGGTGATCGCGAGGGCGGCGGAGCCGGACGCGGCGGGTCACCGCCAATAGTTCAGCGGTGATCGCGGGGGCGGCGGAGCCGGACGCGGCGGGTCACCGCGATGAATCCAGCTCTGGGGCCCAGGAGTAGAACGGTGCCATGCCGAACATCAAAGACAGCATCACCACTCCCGACGGCTCCTGCCCAGTCCGCCTCTTCACCCCCGACGGCTCCGAAGGCCCCTGGCCCGGCGTCGTGATGTACTGCGATGCCGGCGGGGTGCGCGACACCTTCGACCAGATGGCCGCCAAGCTGGCCGGATTCGGGTATGCCGTGCTGCTTCCCGACGTGTACTACCGCAGCGGGGACTGGGCCCCGTTCGACATGGCCACGGTCTTCGGCGACGCGAAGGAGCGCAACCGGCTGTTCGCGATGATCGGCAGCGTCACGCCGGACAAGATGGCCGTCGACGCCGGCGCCTTCTTCGACTACCTGGCCTCCCGGCCCGAGGTGTCCGGGAGCCGCTTCGGCGTGTGCGGCTACTGCATGGGTGGGCGCACCTCGCTGGTGGTGGCCGGCCGCCTTCCCGAACGCGTGGCCGCCGCGGCGTCGTTCCACGGCGGCGGGCTGGTCACCGACGGCGCGGACAGCCCGCACCTGCTGGCCGACCGGATGACGGCCACTCTGTACGTGGGCGGCGCCGAAAACGATGCGTCGTTCACGTCCGATCACGCCGAACAACTCGACAAGGCGCTGACGGCGGCCGGGGTGGACCACACGATCGAGTGGTATTCGGCGGGGCACGGGTTCGCCGTTCCGGACAACCCCCCGTACGACGTCGCCGCCGACGAGCGGCACTGGGCGGCGATGACGGAGACGTTCGGCGCGGCGCTGCCGCGGGCGGCCGAATGAAAAGTCGTCGAAAGGGCGAAACGGCGGGCATTTCCCCGGCGCCGAGAACGCCCAATCGTCGGAGTTAGCGGCGCACCCGTAACGTGGGGTTGCTGCCGCCGCGCTCACCGGCCGGACCGCCGCCCGCGGAGTTAGCGAAGTTCGTTGGAAGGCGTTTGCTGTGGAATGGTCGCGCGCCGCAGGGCGACGAATAGCGCGGGCGGTCAGCTAGTGACGGACATCGGGAATTGCATGCCCATATTGGCGGCTACCACCCGAAATAATTGGGCGTATGGCAAATAGCTTAATAGAGCTAACGAACTATGGACTTTGTACCGTCCCCGCGCATAATATTTGCCGTCAGCGCATTTAGGCCGGAGTGCGCTTATCCCCGAGTCGGGGCATGGCCGAAGGCCACGAAGGGCGGATGGTGATCACGAAGAATCCCACAGCCGTCAATGGTCGACGAGTCGACCGTCGAATCCCGCGGCCGCCCAACCAAATGCCCATCGACGAACTGCGACGGATGCCCGCGTTGGTCGTCCTGGAGCGGCTACCCGCCCCGGCCCTGGCGGTCGACCGCGTGGGGACCATCCTGTTCGCCAACGGCTCGTTCTGCGACATGCTGGGCTACTCGTGCGACGAACTGCTCACGATGGATTTCGAAGGCATCTTCTTCCGCCCGCCGGACGAAGACCGCTGGGTTGCGCTGGTCGGCACGGGCACCAGCCGCCTCGTCGAGTTGCGGCACAAGTCGGGCCATGCGGTGTGGGCCAGCATGAGCAAGTCGGCGATGCGCCGCCGCGACGACACCGTCGCGCTGGTCACCTTCCACGACCGCACCGAAGAGCTCTGGCTCAACGACGACGCGCCGGATCACGAGACCGGCAGGTTGACCGACTGGGCCACTCGCGCGCGGTGACGATACGGGGTGCCCAGCGCGAGCTGGTCACTCTTGGCGCGCTTGAGGTAGAGGTGCGCCGGATACTCCCAGGTCATCCCGATGCCGCCGTGTAGTTGCACGCACTCCTCGGCGGCGTTCACCGCGACCCCGCTGCAATAGGCCTGCGCGATGCTCCCGGCGACGTCGGCGTCGTCATCTCCCCGCGCGCGGGTGTCGGCGGCGTAGCGGGCCGCCGCCGTCGCCGCCCCGACCTCGAACCACAGGTCCGCCAGCCGGTGTTTGATCGCCTGGTAGGAGCCGATCGCGCGGCCGAACTGCTTGCGCTGCTTGGCATAGTCGAGCGTGGTGTCGAAACACCACTGCGCCAGGCCGAGCTGCTCGGACGCGAGCAGCGTCGCCCCCGCCTGCAGGGCCGCCGCGATCGGCCCGTCCGCCGCGCCGACCCGCGTCGATTGCGCTCCCGAGAAACGCACGTCCGCAAGGGGTCTCGTCATGTCCAGCGCCAGCACGGGCAAGACCTCGACACCGGCGGCGGAGCAAGACACGGTGTGCAGTTCGAGGCCGTCGTGGCCCGCGACCGGCACCACCAGGACGTCGGCCGCATCGGCCCCGGCGACGCTGCTGACCGATCCGCTGACGCCGTCGGCGCCGGCGCTCACCCCGGCGATCGGCTCCCACGGTGCCGCCGACAGCGGCACCGCCAGCGCCGCGGTCAGCGAACCGCGGGCCAGCTCGGGCAGAATCTCGGTTTCACCGGCCTCCAACAGCGCGACCGTGGCGAGCACCGCGCTGGACAGGTACGGCACCGGGGCGACGGCGCGGCCGATCTCCTCCATCACGACGGCGGCTTCGCGGGCGCCGGCCCCGGCCCCGCCGAGCGACTCGGGCACCAACAGGCCGGCCACCCCCAGCTCGGCCGCCAGTGTCCGCCACAGGTCCGAAAAGTCTTGCGGTGGTTGCTCGTACGCCTTCGCCACCGACTCCGGTGGGCAGCGATCGGCGAACAGGTGGCGGACGCTGTCGCGCAGCGCCTCCTCGGTGTCGGAGTACAGCAGGTCGCCGGCGCTCATTGGTCCCCCTTGTTCAGGTCCTTGAAGGCGACGTCCTTGTCGACGCGGTGTTCGCCGGGCAGCCCGAGGATGCGCTCGGAGATGGTGTTGCGCAAGATCTCCGACGTGCCGCCCTCGATCGAGTTGCCGCGCGCCCGGAGGTAGCGGTAGCCGGGCTCGCGTCCGATCAGGTCGACCGTTTCGGGCCTGCGCATGGTCCAGTCGTCGTAGCGCAGCCCGGCCTCGCCGTGCAGCTCGATCTCGAATCCCGAGATCGCCTGCGCCAGACGGGCGAAAGCGACCTTCATGCCGGCGCCCTCGGGTCCGGGCTGACCCGAGCTGGCCTGTTGTCGCAGCCGCTCACCGGTCAGCCGCAGCACCTCCGCGTCCACCCACAGCCGCATCAGCTCGTCGTGCATGGCGGGATCTCGCAAGCCCGGCTCCTTGCGCCAGGCCGCGGTGACCTTGCCGATGTGGCCGCCTTCCCGCGGCATGCCGGAGCGGGAGCCGATCGCGACACGCTCGTGGTTGAGCGTGGTCGTCGCGACCCGCCAGCCGCCGCCCTCGGGGCCGAGCCGGTTGGCGTCGGGCACCCGGACATCGGTGAGGAACACCTCGTTGAACTCCGCCTCGCCGGTGATCTGGCGCAGCGGCCGGACCTCGACGCCGGGTTGCGTCATGTCGCACAGAAAGTACGTCAGGCCTTGGTGTTTGGGCACCGCGGGGTCGTTGCGCGCGACCAGGATGGCCATCTGTGCGTGCTGCGCCTGCGACGTCCACACCTTTTGGCCGTTGACGATCCAATCATCACCGTCGCGGACCGCGCGCGTGGCGACCCCGGCCAGGTCCGATCCGGCGCCCGGTTCGCTGAACAGCTGACAATAGATCTGCTCGCCGGTGAACAACGGCCGCAGGAACTTTCGCTTCTGCTCGTCGGTGCCGAAGGCCGCGATCGTGGGAGCGGCCATGCCCATTCCGATGTAGTTCTTGGCGGTGCCGCCGACCGGCGCCCCGGCGGCGCTGAGCCGCGCGTTGACGAGTTCCTGCGCCTTGCGCGGCAGGCCGAGCCCGCCGAATCCCTCCGGAAAATAAACCCAGGCAAGCCCCGCATCGTACTGCGCACCAAGGAATTCCCGCGGGTCGCTGGTCGCCGGGTCGTGCTCGTCGAGCAGGGCCCGCAGGCGGGCGTCGAGGTCGTCGGTGTTCATCGGTTGCCCTCCGGCCGCGACTGGAATCCCTGTGCGGCGCCGAGCAACAGGCCGCCGTCGATGACCATCGTCTCGCCGGTGATCCAGCTCGCCGCGTCGGAAACCAGGAAGGCCACCGCGTGCGCGACGTCGACCGGCTCACCGATGCGGCCGAGCGCGATCGACGCGGCCAGAGGGTCCTCGTTGTCCTTCCACAGCGCCTCGGCCAACCGGGTGCGCACCACCCCGGGCGCGATCGCGTTGACGCGGACGCGCGGTGAAAGTTCCAGCGCCAGTTGCTTGGTTACGTGGATCAGCGCGGCCTTGGTGGCGTTGTACATGCCCATCGCCGGTGACTGGTGCAGGCCGCCGATCGACGCGGTGTTGACGATCGCGCCGCCGTGCTCGCCCATCCACGACTTCACCACGAGCGAGGTCCACAGCAGCGGGGCCCACAGGTTGACCTCGAAGATCTTGGTGAACCGGGCGTGGTCCTGGTCGATCAGCGGGCCGTAGGCCGGGTTGGTTCCGGCGTTGTTGACCAGGATGTCGACGCTGCCGAAGCGCTCCAGCGTCAGATCCACGCAGCGCCGCGCCGCGTCCTCGTCGACGGCGTGCGCCCCGACGCCCAGGGCCTTCTCGCCGACCTGCGCCGCGGCCGCCTCCGCCGCCTCCCGCTTGCGGGCGGTCAACACCACGTCGGCGCCGGCGGCGGCCAATTGCTGGGCGATCGCCAACCCGATTCCGCGCGAGGCACCCGTGATGATCGCGGTGCGACCGGTCAAATCCAGTGAGGTCATGGTGTGCCTTTCCTAGCGCGGAAGCGAACGATGCTTCGCTACCACAAGTTCGCTACTACAAGTTCGCTACAAAAAGTTCGCTACCACAAGTTCGCTACAGGGATGTTTTACACATGTGGGTGCGTGGTATGCGACCCGCATGTCCACGAAATTAACCCTCACGCAAAGACTGGTGGTGGGCGGGGCGGCGGCCGCGGCGATCGCGGTCGCGCCGATCGCCGTCACCGGTTCCATGGCTTCGAGTGCTTTGGTGGCGGGGCCCACCGGCCCCGCGCCCACGCACGTCGTGTTCAAGGACCAGCCGGGCGGGGGCGGCTGCGACAACAACGGCAACTGCGGCTCCGGCGGCCAGAACAACGGGCCGGGCGGCGGCCCGGGCGGACAGGGCTGCGTGCCGGGGGTCGGCTGCGGCTCCGGCGGCCAGTTCGCCGGTCCCGGCGGCGTTCCCGGCGGCCAGGGCTGCCTGCCCGGCGTCGGCTGCGGCTCCGGCCACGGATAGCGGTTCACCCCGAGCCCCCCGGGAGCCTGGAAATCCAGGCCCGGGAGTCGGCGGGGTCGATGACGTCGTCGAGCTCGAACGTGGTGGCCGCGCGTAGCGCCTTGCCGTGCTCGTAAGCCGCCGCGACGAGCTTGTCGAACAGCTTGTCGCGCTCGACCGGATCCGCCTCGGCCGCAAGCTCTTTGCTGAACCCGAGGCGCACGGCTCCTTCCAGTCCCATGCCGCCGATCTCCCCGGTCGGCCACGCCACTGTGAATTGCGGCGCCCGAAACGAGCCGCCGGCCATCGCCATCGCACCCAGCCCGTAGCCTTTGCGCAGGATGATCATCCCCAGCGGCACAGTCAATTTCGCGCCGAGCACGAACATCCGGCCGAAGCGACGGACGGCGGCCTCCTTCTCCGCGTCCGGCCCGACCATGAATCCGGGGGTGTCGCACAGCGAGATCACCGGCAGCCGAAACGACTCGCACAGGGCGAGGAAGTCGCCCGCCTTGTCGGCGGCCTCCGCGTCGATCGCGCCACCGAGGTGGTGGGTGCTGTTGGCGATCAGGCCGTATGCCGTCCCCTCGACGCGCACCAGCGCGGTGACGATCCCGACGCCGTAGTCGGGCCGCAGCTCGAGGACGGATCCGACGTCGACGATCGAGTCGATCGCCTTGCGCACGTCGTACGCCCGTAATCGGTTCTCGGGCACCACATGTCGAATCAGCCGCGGATCGGGCACGTCCCAGTGGTCCACGCTGCCCTGGAAATACGACAGGTACTGCTTGGCCAGCGCGACCGCGTGCGCCTCGTCGCGGGCGACCAGGCTCACCACACCGTTGTGCCGCTGCACGTCGATCGGGCCGATCGCCTCCGGCGGGTACACGCCCAGACCGCCGCCCTCGATCATGGCCGGCCCGCCCATCCCGATGTTGGCGTCCGGGGTCGCGATGATCACGTCGCAGACCCCGGCCAGGGCCGCGTTGCCGGCGAAGCAGCGGCCCGAGACGATCGAAACCAGCGGGACCCGGCCGTTCAGGCCCGCCAGCATCCGGAAGGTCGGCACGTCCAGCCCGGCCACGCCCCCGACGTCGGTGTCGCCGGGCCTGCCCCCGCCACCCTCGGCAAACAGCACCACCGGCAGGCGTTTTCGGCCCGCCAGCTCGAAGACGCGGTCGGTCTTGGCGTGGTTGCGCATGCCCTGCGTGCCGGCCAGCACGGTGTAGTCGTAGGACGCGACGACCGCCTCGGCCGCGGCCCGCCCGAAACGCTCCGCGCCGATCGTGGCCAGGCCGGCGACCAGGCCGTCGGCGGGGGTGTTGGCGATCAGGTCCTCCTCGGAGCGCCGGCTGCGCTGGGCGGCGATGGCCAGCGCGCCGTATTCGACGAAGCTGCCCGGGTCGACCAGGTCGGCGATGTTCTCCCGGGCGGTGCGCCGCCCCTGCGCGTGCCGCTTGGTGACGGCCGCCTGCCGACCCCCGTCGAGGGTGAGCAGGTGGCGGTGGGCGACCTCGTCGAGGTCGGCGCGCGGTCGATCGAGATCCACTGCGGCCGAGGGTGATTCGCCCTCGGCGCCGGCGTCGGTGCGGGTGAACACCAGCAGCGGATCGCCGGTTCCGACGACCTGGCCCGGCGCCACGAGCCTGCGGACCGTGCGCAGCGCGTCGGGGGCGGTGAGCACGTGCTGCATTTTCATCGCCTCGAGGACGACCAGCTGCCCGCCGGCGGCGACCTCGGCGCCCTCGGCGGCGACCTCGACCACGGTGCCGGCCAGTTGTGCGCGCAGCGCCTCCTCGCCGGGGTACAGCTCCACCGGGGCCACGCGCACGTCGTGCTGGTGCGCCAGCGCCGCGGCCGCCAGCTCGGGAAGCTTCCCGTCCAGGAAGTCCGTCGTGACCGGGCCCGACCCGATCTGACCGTCGCCCAGCAGCTCTCGCAGAATCCCGATGTTGGTGGCGACGCCCTCGATGGCGAATTCGCCCAGAGCGGTGCGCGCCTTGCGCACCGCCGCGGCCCACGACGGCGCGCGCACGTGGGTGACGACCTTGGCCAGCAGCGAGTCGTAGCGCGGGCTGGTGATCAGGCCCGGCCGGCCGTAGGTGTCGACGCGGACACCGGGACCGCCCGGCGGCGAGAACACCGTCACAGTGCCCGCCGCGGGCGCCACCGAGCCGTCGGCGGCCAAGGTCTCCATGTTGACACGGGCCTGGATCGCGATGCCCCGACGCGCGGCCGGCTCACCGATGACTTCGGTTCCGTCCGAAGCGATCCCGGCCGGAAGGCCCAGCGCGTAGTACGACGCGCCGCCGGCGATGGCCAGCTGGACGGCCACCAGGTCCACGCCGGTGGTTTCCTCGGTGACGGTGTGTTCGACCTGGATGCGCGGGTTGATCTCGAGGAACGCGAACTCGTCGCCGGCGACCAGGAACTCGACCGTGGCCAGCCCGCGCAGCCCGACCTTGGCGCACAGCCGCGCCGCGGCCTGGTGCAGAGCGCGGCGCAGCGCGTCCGAAAGCCCTTGTGCCGGGGCGACTTCAATCAGCTTCTGGTAGCGCCGCTGGATGCTGCAGTCGCGGTCGCCGAGGGCCAGGGCATGCGTCTGATGCCCGGCCGGCGCGCCCACCACCTGGACCTCGATGTGCCGCGCGGCGTCGAGGACCGCCTCGGCGAACAGCGCGGGATCGCCGAACCCGAGTCGCGCCTCCGCGGCGCAGTGGCGGTAGGCGGCGTCGACCTCGTCGGCGTCGCGCACCTTGCGCATTCCCCGGCCGCCGCCGCCGGCGAGCGCCTTGATCATGACGGCGCCGCCCCGGCGGGCGAGGAACGCCTTGACGTCCTCGACGCTGCTCGGCCCCTCGGTCGCCGGCAGCACCGGGACACCGGCGGCCGTCGCGGCGGCGCGGGCCGACGACTTGTTGCCGACCAGCTCGAGCACGCCGGGATCCGGGCCGACGAAGGTGTAGCCGGCCGCGGCGCAGGCGCGGGCGAATTCGGCGTTCTCGGCCAGGAACCCGTAGCCCGGGTGGATCAGCTCGGCACCGGACTTCTTGGCCGCCGCCAACACCTCGGCGTGGTCGAGGTAGGCGCCCGGTCCGGCGCCCGGCAGGCCGATCGCCTCGTCGGCGGCGTGCACGTGCGGGCTGTCCGCGTCATCTTCGGCGTATACCGCCACCGTCCGGATCCCCAATTCGGTTGCGGTGCGGATGATGCGCAGCGCGATCTCACCGCGGTTGGCGATCAACAGGGCGGCGCTCACCGTAGCGGGTCACCCCATCGCACCTGCCCGCGGAGCTTGGTCTTGAGTAGCTTGCCGCCGGCGTTACGCGGCAACGCCTCGGTCACCACGGTGACGTACTGGGGAACCTTGAAATCGGCCAGCCTGGCGCCGCAGTGTTCGAGCACGGCCGGCACGTCGATCTCCGCGTCCCCGGCGACCAGGACGGCGCCGACCTTCTCGCCCATGACCTCGTCGGGCACCGCCAGCACGCAGGCGTCGGCGACGTTGGGCGCCCCCAGCAGCACCGCCTCGACCTCGACGCTGGACACGTTCTCGCCGCCGCGGTTGATGATGTCCTTGAGCCGGTCGATGATGTGCACCCGCCCCGCGTCGTCGACCCGGACCACGTCGCCGGTGTGCAACCAGCCGTCCCTGATGGTCGCCGCGGTCGCCTCGGGCCGATTCCAGTAGCCCGCAGTGACATTGGCGCCGCGGGTGACCAGCTCGCCCACCCCGGGCTCGGCACCATCGGCCCGCTCACCGAAAGGGACCAGACCGAGGTCCACCGAGGGCACGGCGTAGCCGACGGAGTCGGCGTGCTCGACGGCGTCGCGGTCCGGCAGGACGGTCATCAGCGAGGCCGACTCGGTCATGCCGTAGCCGTTGAACACGGTGGCGCCGGCGAACGCCTCCTTCACCGAGGCCACCAGCGACGGCGCGATCGGTGCGCCGCCGTAGCCCACCCAACGCACGCCGGACACGTCGGCGCCGGCGAAGGCCTTGTGCCGCAACATCAACGCATAGATCGCGGGAACGGTCACCATCACCGAAATGCGCTCTGCGGATAGCGTGGCGATCAACTCGTCGAGGTTGAGTGCGGGCATGATCACCGACGCGCCGCCGAGGCGGGTGGCGGCCAAAAGCTGTGAGTTGCACCCGGTCACGTGGAACAGCGGCACCGAGATCAGCGTGCGCATCGCTTCGCCGAGATCGCGCGGCTGATCGAGGCACCGGATCGCGTTCTCGGTGTTGGTCAGGAACGCCTCGTGGGTGGTGGGCACGCCCTTGGGGTGGCCGGTGGTGCCCGACGTGTAGAACAGCGCGGCGGTGTCCGCGCGGCCGAGTTGCTCCGTCACGAAGGGCGGACCGTCGGGCAGCGGCGCGTCGGCGGAGAGGTCTATCCGCGCATCGGAGTCCGTCAGGACGAACTCGACCTCCGGTCGCGCCGAACGCGTATTGACCGCCACAACAACGCCGCCGGCCATCACGGCGCCCCAGAACGCCAGCACCCAGTCGGTGCCCGCGGGATGGCGCACGGCGACCCGGTCGCCGGGTTTCAGGCCGACCGCGCGCAACCCGCCGGCGACCCGCGCCGCGCGGTCCCACAGCTGCCGGTAGGTCAGCCGGCCACCGCCCAGCTCGACCACCGCCTCGCCGTCGGGGCGCGCGTCGACCTGCTCGGCGAGCATGTCCAGCAGGGTGGCGGGCAGCTCGTCGTAGCGCGGGATGCCGTCGGCGTCGCGGGACACCCCCGTCGTTGGGAATGGGTTGTGGTCCCGCGAGATTTCGATCACTGGAGGCATGCCCGGTTCCTACTTTCCGGTGTCCTATCGTGATAGCGGTGACGATCGAGGATTCCGCCATCATGCCCCAGGCGTTCTTCACTGTCGACGGCGACTCCTA
Source organism: Mycobacterium alsense (assembly GCF_002086635.1). GTDB lineage: Bacteria > Actinomycetota > Actinomycetes > Mycobacteriales > Mycobacteriaceae > Mycobacterium > Mycobacterium alsense. Next base: position 45,382 of record NZ_MVHD01000018.1, read on the forward strand.
CTTGCCGACCACGCTGACGCAAGGACCGTGGGGCGCGGCGATGGGCGGACAGAACGTCGGCGGCCTACTGGCGTTTGGGATAGAGCGATCGGGCATCGACCCCGAGTTTCAGCCGGCGCGCCTGACCGTCGACCTGTTGCGCCCGGTCCTGCTCGAGCCGGTGCAGATAGCGACGTCGGTCCAGCGCGAGGGCCGGCGCATCCGCCTGGTCGACGGCGCGCTCGTGCAGCACGGCCGGACCGTCGCGCGCGCCAGTGCGCTGTTTTTGCGGCGCGGCGATCACCCCGACGGTCAGGTGTGGTCCGCCCCGGCGGAAATGCCGCCCCTTCCGCGGCGCTCCGACGGCTTCCCGGCGGACATGCCGTTCCTCATCTGGGGGTACGGCGCCACCGCCGAAGGCACCCCGGGCATCGCGGCCGGCGAGTGGGAACAGGCCCATTCGCAGAAGTTCGCGTGGACAAGGCTGTTCCGCCCGATGGTGCAGGGGTTCCCGCTGACGCCTTTCGTGCGCCTGGCCTTCGTCGGCGACGTCACGAGTTCGCTCACCCATTGGGGCACTGGCGGATTGCGCTACATCAACGCCGACTACACCGTCACCGCGAGCCGCCTGCCCGACGGCGAATTCCTCGGGCTGGCGGCCCAGAGTCACTACGGCAGCGAGGGCGTGGCCACCGGCACCGCAACCCTTTTCGACCGGCACGGGCCGATCGGCTCCAGCACCGCGCTGGCCCTGGCGCAACCCGCCGATGCGTTCAAGCCGGCCTATCAGTAGCTCAGTCCATCAGCTGAGCGGCTACCGTCGCGCCCAGTTCCCAGCACGCCTCCAGGTCGGCCTTGCTGGGCTTGCCCGAAACCACCACGGTCTCAGCCGCTTTCGTCCACCCCAGCCCGGTGGTGATGGCATCGACGCCCCGTTCGGCGCCCTCGGTCCCCTGGTTGCCGTGCAGGTACAGCCCGAACGGACGCCCCCGCGTGGCGTCGAGGCACGGGTAGTAGCAGACGTCGAACGCGTGCTTGAGGGCCCCGCTCATGTAGCCGAGGTTGGCCGGGGTGCCCAGCACGTAGCCGTCGGCCTCGAGCACGTCGGACGGCGCCAGGGTCAGCGCGGGCCGGCGCACCACCTCCACGCCCTCGATCTCGGGGTCGGTGGCGCCGGACAACACCGCCTCGAACATCTCCTGCGTGTGCGGCGACGGCGTGTGGTGCACGATCAGCAGCGTCTTGCTCATCGGCCGGCCTGGAGTTCGACCGCGGTCTTCATGGCCTCCCGGGCGCGGCGTCGATCGCCCGCGTAGTCGTAGGCACGGGCCAGCCGGTACCAGCGCCGCCAGTCGTCGGGATCGTCCTCCACCTCGGTGCGCACGGTCGCGAACAGCGCGTCTGCGGCGTCGCGCTCGATGCGCCCCGACGGCCGCCGCGGCAGCGCGCTGGTGTCGAGTTCCAGCCCGTCGTCGGCGATCAGGCGGGCCAGCCTCTGATGGGCGAACCCGGCCCGCAGGGTGGCGACCATCGTCCAAAGGCCGATGAACGGCATGACCAACAGTGCCCCGCCCAGACCCACGGCGGCGGGCCGCCCCGAGGCGATCATCGCGACGGCCATGCGGCCCAGCAGCACGAAGTACACCAGCATCGCCAGGCACAGGAACGCGATCAGCAGCTGGATGCGAACGATACCGTTCATTGGCCCCTCATTGGCCCTCATTGCAGGTCGAGGAGCGGTTCAAGGCCGACCGTGAGCCCGGGACGTTCCCTGACGCGCCGCACGGCCAGCAGCACGCCGGGCACGAACGACGTGCGGTCCAGGCTGTCGTGGCGGATGGTCAGCGTCTCCCCCTCGGTCCCGAACAGGATCTCCTGGTGGGCGACCAGCCCGGCCAGCCGCACCGAGTGCACCGGTATGCCCTGCACGTCGGCGCCGCGGGCCCCGTCCAGGCTGGTGGTGGTGGCATCGGGGTTGGGCGGCATGCCTTTCCGCGCCTCGGCGATCAGTTTCGCGGTGCGCGCCGCGGTGCCCGACGGCGCGTCGGCCTTGCGCGGATGGTGCAGCTCGATGACCTCGGCCGAGTCGAAGAACGGCGCGGCCTGCTTGGCGAAATGCATCGACAGCACCGCCCCGATGGCGAAGTTCGGCGCGATCAGCACCGACGTGTCGGGGCTATCCGCCAGCCACGCCTGCACCCGCTCGAGGCGCTCCTCGGTGAACCCCGTCGTGCCGACCACGGCGTGAATTCCGTTGCGGACGAGGAACTCTAGATTGCCCATCACGACGTCGGGGTGGGTGAAGTCGATGACCACCTCGGTGGAGCCGTCGGTCAGCAGGCTCAGCGGGTCGCCGGCGTCGACCTCCGCGGACAGGCTCAGATCGTCGGCGGCCTGCACCGCCGCCACCATCGTCGAACCGACTTTGCCCTTGGCCCCCAACACGCCTACCCGCATAGCTTCAGCCTAGACCGGGGCGTTGTCGGGTCTCGAATTTGGAAGCTCTTTCACAGGTCGGCGCGCTATTGTTGATAACCACAGCGGCCAAAATTCATAGCGTGCTTTCCAATTCAGTCGGAAGCCAGAGGAGATGAGCTATGGCGGCGCGATTTGCGGGCGTGGTGGCGGTAATTGGGCCACTTTTGATCGCCGGAGCGGCGTGGGCGCCCCCGGCTCAGGCCGACGCCACCAGCTATCTCAACCACCTGCACAGCGCCGGTATCCGCGACTACGACCGCGGTGATGACGGGCTGCTGCAGGTGGGCCAGAAATTGTGCAATCAGATCACCTACGGCGCTTCTCCGGCGGAGCTGGTGGGCCTTGCGCTGCAACACTCCGACGCCACGCTGGGCCCCAACGGGCTCACCCCGGAACAGGCCAACGCGCTCGTCGGCTACGCAATCGTCGATCTTTGTCCGGGCGCCTAACCCGATTTGGGGCCGGATTTGGGGCCGGATTTGGGGCCGGATTTGGGGTGGGTTTCAGGGTGGGTTTTAGGGCACCGCGTATTCGGGGCAATATGACGCGGCGGCCGCGGCGACCATGAACTGCACGTCGTCGTTCGATATGCCGTTGGTCTCATGCAATTCGTCGCTTTCCACGAGCGCGTTCATGCTGTAGCCGTCGGCCAGCAAGCGGCAGACGTTGTGCGCGAAACCGATCAGCTCCTGATCGCCATGCTCCATGGTGATGCCGCGCTCGTGGGCCGCGTTGAGAAACGCGGTGTCGCTGTTGGTGTCGGTGTCGTCGGCCTGCGCCGGCGCCGCGAGGGCGGTCGCCGCCCCAACGGATAGCGCCGCTATCGCCAACGAAATCCGGCGCGAGATCCGGCGCGAGATCCGGCGCGAGATCCGGCGGTTCATGGTGCCGCATCGTAGCCGTTCGCCCGGCCGCGGTGGCTTTATCCCCAGTTGGCGGTTCATCCACAGCCACGGGTCTTGCGATGGCCGGCCCCGGCTTCCGCCGCATAAAATTCGAACATGCATTCGATTGCCGAGCCGCCGGAGGTGGCCGCCGCATTGGACGCGCTCGACGCGGCCGTCGCGGTGGTCGCGGGGCTCGATCTCGGCGCGCTGGCTCCGGGCGTTCGGCTGGGCGCGCTGGAGCGAATGGAGACCGCGCGACGACGCCAGATCGCGCTCAGCCACGACGTCATCGGCGCCTTGGCGCAGGAGGACCCCGCGGACCTCGGCGGCCCGGCCCACCAAGTGGTGGCCGACTGGCTGCGCATCAGCTACACGGAGGCGCGCCGCCGCATCCGCGACGCCCATCAGCTGTCCCCTCGGCTCACCCTGACCGGCCAGCACCTGCCGCCCGAACTGCCGGCCACCGCCGTGGCGTGGCGAGACGGGATGCTCGACGCCGAGCACCTGCGAGTGATCCAGACCTTCGTGCATGACCTGCCCCGGGACACCCCGGTCGCCGTCGCCGAGCACGCCGAACGGCGACTGGCCGGGCACGCCGCCGACCTGCGCCCCGACCAACTGCGCAGGGCCGCCAACCGCGCCGCCGTCCTCATCAACCCCGACGGCAAGTTCTCCGACGCCGACCGCGCCCGGCAGCGCGGCTTCACGTGGTGCCCCCAGCGGGCCGACGGCATGAGCCTCGGCAAGCTGGTCGCCACCCCGGAGTTGCGCGCCAACCTCGACACCTGGCTCGCGCGGTTCGCTGCCCACGGCATGTGCAACCCGGACGACGAAACACCCTGCGTCACAGACCAGCCCGACGATGCCGCCGCCACGCGGGATGGACGCACGCTCGCCCAGCGCCAACACGACGCGCTCAACGCCCTGGTTCGTGGGCAGCTGGGCGATCCTAAGCTGGGCCAGCACAACGGATTACCGGTGGCCGTGGTCGTGTCGACCACGCTGCGGGAGCTTTGCTCGGGTGCGGGACGGGCCGTGACGGGCGGTGGGACCGAGCTTCCGATGCGCGACCTGATTCGCATGGGCAGCCATGCTTGGCACTACCTGGCGGTGTTCGACGAACACTCGAGTCGCCCGCTGTACCTCGGCCGCACCCGCCGCATCGCGTCACCGGATCAACGCATAGTGCTCTATGCAAAGGACCGGGGCTGCACCCACCCGGGCTGCGACGTGCCCGGCTACTGGTGCGAGGTCCACCACATCGACGACTGGGCCGCCGGGGGCAGGACCGACGCCGACAAGCTCACCTTCACCTGCCCGGCCAACCACAAGCTGATCGAAAAGGGTTGGCGGACTAGAAAGCTGCCCGACGGGCGCACCGAGTGGATCCCCCCGCCCGGTCTCGACCGGGGGCAAAGACGCACGAACGACTACCACCACCCCGAGCGCGTCGTCGACGACGACGATGACGACGACGAACCGGGATGACGCCGTGCACCTAGATCTTGAACCGCCCGGCGAACCCGCGCAGCGGCAGGTCGGCGCTGGTGATGAGCCCCGGCGGCGCCGCCACCACCGACTTGATCGAGGCCAGCGCGGGCATGCCGGTGACGGTCATGCCGATGGAGGCGAAGCTGTCCGGATTGGACAGGTCGACGCCGGGTTTGGGGAAGATCATGTGCTTGTTGTAGATGCACGGATCGCCCTTGATCTGGGTGATGTAGCAGCCCTTGATGTTCCAGCTCGGGTCGGTGTGCGGGGTCATCTGCCACTCCAGGTGCGTCTCGACGCGCGGAACCCCGTCGACCATGCCCTGGTACTTGATGTAGTTGCCGCCGAGCGAGCCCTTGGGCAGCGTGTACCAGCCCAAATCGACGTCCTTGGTGCAGGCGCCCAGCTCGTAGCTGAACGCGACCTCGTCGAGGGGCAGGTCGAAGCAGTCGGCCATCATCAGCACGCTGTCGGCGAACACCCGGGTGTACTTCTCGAGCTTCGACGGGATTTCCGGGTCGTCGACCGGCTGGCCGTAGCCCACCTCGATCCAGGTGTCCTTGGAGTGGTGGCACGACACGTCGACGGACTCGATGGTGGTGATGTTCTCGATCTCGGCGACGTCGGCCGAGCACACCACGCCCAGGATCTGGTTGAGGCCTGGGTTCATTCCGGTGCCGTAGAACGTCGCGCCGCCCTTCTCGCACGCCTCGGCCAGCAGTTGGGTCACCGGCTTGCCCGACGGGTGCGGGTGGTTCTTGTCGCGGTGCCACCCGGTGATCCAGTCAGCCGTTGTGACGACGTTGATGCCGGCCTCGAGCACTTTGACGTAGAGATCCTCGTCGGGGAAGACCCCGTGGAAGGTGAGCACGTCCGGCCGGGCGGCGATGATCTCCTCGACGGTGCCGGTGGTCATCACCCCGTTGGGTTCGATTCCCGCGACCTCGCCGGCATCGCGCCCGATCTTCTCCGGCGAATAGCAGTGCACACCAACGAGTTCCAGGTCGGGTCGCGTGGCGAGCCGCTTGATCATCTCCTTGCCGACGTTTCCGGTGGCCACCTGGAAGACGCGGATCGGTGCTGAACTCATTGCATTGAGCCTTCCTGTGCTGCGACCGCCTCGGGATAAAACTGCTTGGCCCACTTGCGGATTGCGGTGAAGCCCGCGTACTCGTCGGTGGCCAGCGCCGGCGGGTCCGAGTAGCGCTGGTGCCCCCAGATCTCGATGTCCTGCTCGAACTGCCGGATCACCTCGCGCCCGAATTCGGCCCCCCTCGCCTCGGCCCGCGCCGGATCCTTGCCCGACTCGAGCTCGGGGCGGCCGATGTAGACCATGAACCGGACGTCGGAGGTGCAGTCGTCGACGGGGGTGACCGCGGAGATGGTGCGGTTGTCGACCATCCCCCAGCTCTTGGTCACCGCGATGCCCAGGCCGCCGTTGATCGCCTGCACGCCGCTGTTGACGTCCTCGATCCTCTGTCCGTCGTCGCCCTCGAACGTGATGGTGAAGTCGACGAAGGACACCGCGTCGGCGAAGTCGTGACGGGTGAACACCGGGACGATCGGGGTGTTGTGCACGTACTTGAAATGCGCGAAGTCCACGCCGTTTTCGAGCACGTACTGCGGGTGCAGCTCCAGGCCCGCCCGGTACAGGCGCTGCTGCGGGTAGTAGTCGCCGGCGCCGCTGCCGTCGCCGAACGAGGCGAACACGTCGGGCGCGTCGAAGAAGGGCTCGCGGCGCGCGACGTCGTGCCAGATGTAGACCGAGGCGTTGCGCTCCACCACGGGGTAGGTGCGGATGCGCCGGCCGCGGTTGGGCCGGTCCTGGTACGGGATGCAGATGTTGCGGCCCTCGCGGCTCCACTGCCACCCGTGGAACGGGCACTGCAGCACCTCGCCGACGACCTTGCCGCCGTAACCGAGGTGCGCGCCGAGGTGTTCGCAGTAGGCGTTCATCACGGTGAGCGCGCCGGACTCGGCGCGCCAGGCGACCATTTCCTGGTCGAAGTACTTCATCTTGTGCACGTCGCCGACGCCGATCTCGTCGGACCAGGCGACCTGGAACCATCCGGTCGGCTTCATCGACAACGGCGGCTTAGCCATCGAGCTCCCTCCTCGCACAATCACAGTACCTTCTATGAAAATGCTAGGCTAGGGAGGTGCCCGAGGCTCAGGTCGCCCGCAGGCGCCCCAACCGGCGCGGCCATGCGACGCGCGAGAGCATGCTCGAGGCCGCGCTCAAGTCGCTCGCCTCCGGCGAGCCGGGCTCGGTGTCGGCCAACCGCATCGCCAAGGACATCGGGGCCACCTGGGGCGCGGTCCAGTACCAATTCGGCGACACCGACGGCTTCTGGGCCGCCGTGCTGCACCGCACCGCCGAGCGGCGCGCGGCGGTCTTCTCCACGCTGTCGGCGCCGGTGCAACCCGACGCCCCCCTGCGGGAGCGGGTCGGCGCGATCATCGACACCCTCTACCGGGGCCTGGCGTCCGCGGATTCCCGCGCGATCGAAAACCTGCGCGCCGCACTCCCCCGAGATCCCCGCGAGCTGGAACGCCTCTACCCGCGCACCGCCGCCGAGTTGTTTTCCTGGGGCAAGAGCTGGCTCGAGACCTGCCAAAACGCCTTCGCCGGCCTGGACGTCGACCCGGACCGCGTCCGCGAGGTGGCCGCCCTGATCCCGGGCGCGATGCGCGGGCTGGTATCGGAGCGCCAGCTGGGCTCCTACGTCGACCTCGACATGGCGCGCCGGGGCCTGACCAACGCGCTGGCCGCCTATCTGGAGGGGCCCGTTTAGCCTTGACCCGTGCAGGCCAGCGACGTCGCGATCCGGGAAGCCACGCCCGACGATTTCGCCGCCGTCGCGGACATGCACTATCCGGCGTGGCGGCGGTCCTGGACCGGGATCCTCATCCCCGCGGTCCTCGACCTGCTCGGGCCGGCGAGACGCTGGGTCGCCGACGTCTACCCACAGAACCTGAGCCGGCCAGGGTGGCACATGTGGATCGCGGAATCCGGCGGTCGGACGCTCGGCGTGGCCATCTTCGGGCCGGACGCCGACGTCCCCGCCGACCTGCAGATCGACGCGCTCTACGTCGCGGACGAATGCCAACGGCGCGGGATCGGCGGCCGCCTGCTCGACGAGGTGCTGGGCGCGCATCCTTCCGGTGACGTGATCCTGTGGTGCGCCGAACAGAACGCCAAGGCGCGCCGCTTCTACGAGAAGAACCACTTCCACGCCGACGGCCGCACCCTCACCTGGGAGCCGCTGCCCGGCATCAGGGTGGCCCACCTCGGCTACCGGCTCAGCCGCCGGTGACGAGTCCGCTCGCGTTGCGGCCATCGTTGCGGTCGACCCACTCGGCGGTCAGCCGGGCGATGACGTCGGGGCGCGAGGTGACCACCCAGTGGCCGCCCTCGATCTCAATCACCCTGCCGCCGCGCGGAATCGCACCGGTGAAGCGCTGCAGGGCGGGGGTCACGAAGACGTCGCGGCGCGGCACCAGGACCTGGACGGCGACGGTGGTCTGCGGCAGCAGCGGTCCGGGCCGCAACATCGGGCCGGGCATGTTCGCGCGGTACAGGCTCAGCCCGTTGACGTAGTCGGCGATCGACCGCGGCGGCGCGTGGCGCCGGCTGCGCGTGCTCGACGCGCCGATGCGCTCGAGCGCCTCGTGGACTTTCACGCCGATCCGGGAGCGGAAGACGAGTTCGGGCACGCCGGGGCACAGGAAGAACGCGATGTAGGCCGAACCCAGCAGCTGCCTGACGACCTGCCCGACGGCCCGCGGGGTGCGCGCCGACCGCAGGAAGGCGCCCGCGTGGCGCAGGTGTGGACCCGAAATCGAGGTGAAAGAAGCGACTTTGGGCATCACCGAGTCGTCGGTGACCGCCGCCCAGGCCTGGATCGAGCCCCAGTCGTGGGCCAGCAGGTGCACCCGCCCGACGCCCAGGCTGTCGATCACCGCGCCGATGTCGGAGATCAGTTGGGCGAACGCGTATCCGGATCGCGTTGCGGGACGGGAGGATTCGCCGGCGCCGCGGACGTCGTAGGCCACGACGTTGTAGGCCGCCCCGGCCACCACGTTGTAGGCCGCCCCGGCCACGACGTTGTAGGCCGCCCCGGCCACCACGTTGTAGCCACCGGGCCGGTGCCGGTCCAATTCCGAGGCCACCCCGTCCCAGAGGTGGTGGTTGTCGGGCCAGCCGTGAATGGCGAGGATCGTCGGGCGCGCGGCGTCGACCTCGGTATACCGGTGCACCGCGAGGGTGACGCCGTCGGAGGCGGTGACGCGCAAGGGTGCCGGCATGGCTCAGCGCGACGCGCGCGCCGCCGGCGAGACCGCCAGGTAGTTGACCGCCCGTTCCAGGCCGCCCAGCTGGGACGGGTGGAAACCGGGCCGGTAGTAGTCGAAGACCACCCGCACGAAGCGCATGGGGCCGGGCACCAGGCCACGGCGGGCCGCGCGGAAGTAGTCCCGCCAGCGCGCCTTGCTGCCCGGCGGCAGGCAGGGGTCCACCGAGTAAAGGAACCGGACCCCGCGAATCCAGAACAACAGCATGGCCGGCGTCACGATCAGCTGGGCGCGCGCCCGTCGCAGGTAACCGGCCCGCAGGTGCTGCATGGTGTCGAAGGCGACGGCCTTGTGCTCGACCTCCTCGGCACCGTGCCAGCGCAGCATGTCCAGCATCACCGGGTCGGTGCCGATGGCGTCGTGGGCCGGCGAGTCGAGCACCCACTCGCCCAGGATGGCGGTGTAGTGCTCGACCGCGGACACGATCGAAATCTGCTCCAGCAGCCAGCTGTTCTGCCGGCGCGGGCTCCACCCGGGCCGCGGGCCCAGCAGCCTCTCGAACAGCCACCGGATCTGGGCGGTGAACGGGGTCAGGTCGACGCCGGCGGCGGCGAAGTGGGCGAGCACCTTCGAGTGCGCCTGAGAATGTATGGCCTCCTGGCCGACGAAGCCCTGCACGTCCAGACGCAGCTGGTCGTCCTTGATCAACGGCAGCGCCTTCTTGAACGCGTCGACGAAGAACTCCTCGCCTGCGGGCAGCAGCAGGTGCAGGACGTTCAGGACGTGCGTGACGAACGGCTCTCCCGGCACGTAATGGAACGGCAACCGCGCCAGTCGAACTCCACGTCGCGCGCCTCGAGGACCAGCCGCTCGTGGTCCAGCGACGCGTCATGCGGGCCCGCTGCCTGGTCGTCGACGGTGAACATCGTGGGCCCCCTACGCGTTTCAGTGCTGGTGAGTATAGGCGTCGTAGCGGCGCAGATCGTATTGCCCGGGATCCGTGCGGGCCAGCATGGCGCGATGTTCGGCCGGGGTGAAGGGCCACACCTCGGGCACCCCGTCCTTGTTCAGATACCAGCTGTCGCAGCCGGTCGTCCACACGGTGTCCGGCATCGCGGCGCGCAGCCGCTCGTTGTAGCGCTCGGTCGCCGACTGCGTGGGCTCGACGGTGTCGAATTCGCCGCGGCGCCAACCCCGGATCCACCGCAGGATGTGGTCGGCCTGGTGCTCGGCCACCGCGGTCAGCGAGTGGTTGCCCACCGGGCTGTGCGGGCCCAGCATCATGAAGAAGTTGGGGAAGCCGGGCATGGCCACGGTCTGGTGGGCGCGCGGGCCATCCCGCCACACCTCCTCGGCGGCGACGCCGTCGCGGCCGAACAGCCGCATCGGCCGGAAGAACGCGTGGGTGTCGAAACCGGTGCACAGCACGATGACGTCGGCCTCGTGCAGGGCGCCGTCGTCGGTCACGATGCCGCGGGGCTCCACGTGGTCGATGCCGGCGGTCACCAGTTCGACGTCGTCGCGCTGGATCGCCCGGTAGAAGCCGCCCGAGATCACCAGCCGCTTGCACATCGGCTGGTAGCCCGGAGTCAGCGCCGCGCGCAGCCTCCGGTCGCGCACGCGGCTCAGGTTGGCCCGGCACAGCGCGCCCATCATCCGGCGCCGCAGCCCGGGCTTGGTCAGCGCGACGGCAAAGGTGTCGAACACCAGGCTGTACGCGCGGTACGCGAATCGATCCAGCCACGGGAGCGCCCGGTGGGTGACGTCGGCGAGCCGGGAGTAGCGCGGGTTGGGCATCGGCACCACCCACTGCGCGGTGCGCTGGAACAGCAGCACCCTGCCGGCCACGCCGGCGAGCGCGCAGACCAGCTGCACGCCGGTGGATCCGTTGCCCACCACCGCGATTCGCCGCCCCGCCAGTTCGACGGAATGATCCCAACGGGCGGAGTGAAAGGCGTGGCCGGCGAAGTCGTCCAACCCGGCGATCGACGGGATCCGGGGGTGATGCAGCACGCCCGTCGCCGAGATCAGGAAGTCCACGGTCGATTCCGCGCCGGCCCCAGAGCCGGCGTCGGTGCGCAGCAGCCAGCGCCCGTCCTCGAAACGGGCGCTGACGATTTCGGTGCCGAACCGGATCCGCTCGCGCAGCCCAAAGTCGTCGGCGACGCCCCGGAAGTAGGCCTGGATCTCGTCGCCGGGCGAGAACATGTGCGACCAGTCGGGTTTCGTGGCGAACGTGTACTGGTAGACGCGCGAGGGCACGTCACACGTCAGCCCGGGGTAGGTGTTCTCCCGCCAGGTCCCGCCCACCTCGTCGGCCTTCTCGTAGATGGTGACGTCCTCGATGCCGCTGCGCAGCAACGCGATTGCGACGCACAGGCCCGACATCCCCGCTCCGACGATGGCGACCGCGGGATCACGCGTGGGGGTATGGCTATCCGGCTTCCGCACGTTGCTTCAACCGCTGCAGGGTGAGCCGGATGTGCTCGGCGTTGGCGGCGGCGCGATCGGCGACGCCGGTGCTCTTGCCGGCGACCTTGCGGAACCACCCGGGCCGGCGGTCCCAGGTGCTTTCGGTCACCCGGCAGCCGCCGTCGCCGCCCGCCACGCCCGTCAAGTCAGTGATGTCGTATTGCCACCGCGCGATCGGCAACACGGCGTAGCGCACGTCGAAGGCGAAGACCCGGCCCGGCTCGGCGTCGGTGACGGTGCACGTCGTGGTCCAACGCCGGCCCGCGTTTTCGTTGCGGCCGACGAACACCGCGCCCGGGCGGACGGCGTCACCCCTGCGCCACTCCATGGCCACCGCCTCCTCGGCCAGCGAGGCCAGCGTCGGAAGGTCGGTGATGATGTCGTACACCGCGTCGGGCCGGGCATCGATCTGCACGCTGGCCGTCACGCAACGCTCACCCATCCGCCGATCATAAAGCCCCGGCGGGTGGCCGACGCAGGACCCTAGACCGGGCAGGCCCCGCGCAGGTGCTCGAAGATCAGCGACGTCTGGGTGCCAGCGACGTCGGCGTCGGCGTTGAGGTTGTCGACGACGAACGCCCGCAGGTCCTCGGTGTCGCGCGCGGCGACGTGCAGGATGAAATCGTCGGCGCCGGCCAGGAAGTAGACGTCCATCACCTGGCGCCGGGTGCGGATCTGCTGGATGAAGCCGCGGATCCTGCCGCGCGCGTGGGACTGCAGGTTGACCGAGATCATCGCCTGCAGCGGCAGTCCGACCGCGACCGGGTCGACGTCGGCGTAGAACCCCCGGATCACCCCGAGGTCCACCAACCGCCGCACCCGCCCGTGGCAGGTCGACGGCGCGATCCCGACCGCCTCGGCGAGCGCGTTGTTGGTGATCCGCGCGTCGTCGTGCAGCAGGCCCAGGATCTTGCGGTCCAGCGCGTCGAGGGCGGCGGGTCGAACATCCTTCGGCGCATCGACCGGCTGGGCGGGCGCCTCGGTAGATGGATCGGGCATGATGCCAGGTTACAGAAGTATCGTCAGGCTATTTGCCGGGCTCGCGAACTTTCTTCACACTTGAGGCATGCGTGTCGGCGTTCCCACGGAGACCAAGAACAACGAGTTCCGGGTGGCCATCACCCCCGCCGGCGTCGCCGAACTCACCCGCCGCGGCCACGAGGTGCTGATCCAATCCGGCGCCGGGGACGGGTCGGCGATCCCGGATGCGGAGTTCAAGGCGGCGGGCGCGCAGCTGACCGGCGCCGCCTCCGAGGTCTGGGCCGCCGCCGACCTGCTGCTCAAGGTCAAGGAACCGGTGCCCGCCGAGTACGGGCTGCTGCGCCGCGGCCAGGTCCTGTTCACGTTCCTGCATCTCGCCGCGTCGCGCGCGTGCACCGAGGCGCTGCTGGCGTCCGGGACGACCTCGATCGCCTACGAGACGGTGCAGGCCGCCGACGGCTCGCTGCCGCTGCTGGCCCCGATGAGCGAGGTCGCCGGTCGGCTCGCCGCCCAGGTGGGCGCCTACCACCTGATGCGCACCCGGGGCGGGCGCGGCGTGCTGATGGGCGGCGTCCCCGGGGTCAAACCCGCCGACGTGGTGGTGGTCGGTGCCGGCACGGCCGGCCACAACGCCGCGCGCGTCGCGGGCGGCATGGGCGCGACGGTCCTGGTTTTCGACGTCAACATCGCCAAGCTGCGGCTGCTCGACGCCGAGCTCGCCGGCCGCTTCGGATTCGTGACCACCCGCTACTCGTCGGCGTACGAGCTCGAGGGTGCCGTCAAGCGCGCGGACCTGGTGATCGGCGCCGTCCTGGTGCCCGGCGGCAAGGCCCCCACGCTGATCACCAATTCCCTTGTCGCGCAGATGAAGCCGGGTGCGGTGCTGGTGGACGTCGCCATCGACCAGGGCGGCTGCTTCGAGGACTCGCGGCCCACCACCCATGACGACCCGACGTTCGCCGTGCACGACACCCTGTTCTACTGCGTGGCGAACATGCCCAGCGCAGTGCCCAAGACGTCGACCGTCGCGCTGACCAATGCGACGATGCCGTACGTGCTGAAACTCGCCGACTCTGGCTCTGGTGAAGGCTGGCGGGCGGCGTGCCGCTCGGATCTCGCTCTGGCCAAAGGGCTTTCGACGCACGACGGCTTGCTGCTGTCCGCCCGGGTGGCCGGCGACCTGGGGCTGCCCCACACCGACCCGGCGGACGTGCTGGCCTGACCGTCAACCGGCCAGGCCGGCCAGGCCGGCCAGGCCGGCGATGATGTCGGCCACCGGCCCCGGGCGCGCGTCGGCGAACGCGGTTCCCGCCCACAGGGCCATCCCGTCGGGGTCCTCCCGCTGGGTCGCCGCCTCCCGTATCGGCAGCGTCATCTGGTGGACCTCCGGATAGCCCAGCGGGGCCACGCCGTCCAGCAGCCGGATGAACTCGTTCTCCAGGCCGCGCGCATACCGGCCGGAGAACGCGCGGCTGACGATCGTCTTGCCGAACAGCTGATTCTTCATCGCCGTGCGATGCGCCTGGTTGGTGCCGGCCTCGTCGGACAGCAGCAGCGCGGTGCCGACCTGCACGGCCACCGCGCCCCTGCGCAGCGCGCCGGCGACGTCGCCCGCGGTGCCCAGCCCGCCGGCGGCGATGAGCGGGACGTCGCGGTGCGCCCGATGGATCCGGTCGATCAACTCGTGCAGCGACTCCGTGCCGGGCTCCCGGTCCGGGGCGAAGGTGCCGCGGTGCCCGCCGGCGCCGGGGCCCTGCACCACCAGGCTGTCCGCGCCGGCGGCCACGGCCACACCCGCCTCGTAGGGCGACGTCACGGTGACCATCACCAGCAGCCCCAGCGCGCTGAGCCGCCGGATCACGTCCGGCGGCGGCGCCCCGAACGTGAACGACACCAGCTCGGGGCGCACGTCGGCGACCACCTCGAGCTTGCGCTCCCAGCCGTCGTCGTCACCGTATTCGGGCCGGCCGACCTCGACCTGGTAGTGATCGGCGATGCCCTCCAGCTCGTCGGCGTAGTAGTCCAGCGCGGCCCAGTCGGCGACGCTGGGCTGGGGCACGAACAGGTTGACGCCCAACGGGCCGGTGGTCAGGGCGCGCGCGGCGGCGATGTCGTCGGCGAACCGTTCGGCGCTCAGGTACCCGCCGGGGATGAAGCCGAGCCCGCCCGCGTTGGACACCGCCGCGGCCAGCGCCGGGGTGCCCGGGCCCCCGGCCATCGGCGCGCCGACGATGGGCACCGCGATATCCCAAAAACCCAGCACCATGGGCAGCTAGTTCGCCGACGGCGAGCGCCGGCACGGCGCGAGTGAGGAGGCGGACATTTGAGACTAATTTACCATCGCCCGAAGTTGTTGGGGCAGCGATCGTTTCGACGCGTACGGGCCCAGAACGGCGGCGCCGTAGCGCTTGCCCAGCAGGCGGCGCGCCACGGCGTTGACCTCGTCGACGGTCACGTCGTCGATCTGTTGCAGGGTGTGTTCGATGCCGCGGTGCCTGCCGTAGTTCAATTCGCTGCGGCCGATGCGGCTCATCCGGGAGCCGGAGTCCTCCAGCCCGAGGACGAGCCCGCCGCGCAGCGAGCCCTTGGCGATGCGGCATTCGTCCTCGGTGATGCCGTCGCGCGCCACCGCGTCGAGCACCTCGGTGGTCACCCGCATGACGTCGGGGAAGCGCTCGGGCAGGCACGCCGCGTACACCGAAAGCGCGCCGCTGTCGGCGAAGATGTCCACCGCCGAGTAGACGGAATAGGCCAGGCCGCGCAGCTCCCGAACCTCTTGGAACAGCCGGGAACTCAGGCCGCCGCCCAGCGCGGTGTGCAGCACCGACAGCGCCCAGCGGTGCTCCCAGTTGCGCCCGGGGGTGCGCACGCCCAGCGACACGTGGGTCTGCTCGGCGTCCCGGTTGACCAGCACCAGCGCGGGGCGGCCGTTGACCCGTCCGGCGCCCTTGCGCGGGGGGACGGGCTGGCGCCCGCGGATCAGGTGTTGCCCGAAGTGCTCGCGCACCAGCGCGACCACCTCGTCATGGTCGACGTTGCCGGCCACCGCGACGACCATCCGTTCCGGGGTGTAGCGCCGCACGTGAAACGAGTGCAGCTGGCCGCGCGTCATCGCCGACACCGAACGCGCGGTGCCGATCACCGGGCGGCCCACCGGGTGGTCGCCGAACAGCGCCGAGAGAAAAATGTCGCCGAGCGCTTCCTCGGGGTCGTCGTCGCGCATCGCGATCTCCTCGAGGACGACGTCGCGTTCCAGCTCGACGTCGTCGGCGGCGCAGGACCCGTTGAGCACCACGTCGGCGACCAGGTCGACCGCCAGCGCGAGGTCGGTGTCGAGCACGTGCGCGTAGTAGCAGGTGTGCTCCCGCGAGGTGAACGCGTTCAGCTCCCCGCCGACGGCGTCCATCGCCTGGGCGATGTCCACCGCGGTGCGGGTGGGGGTCGACTTGAACAGCAGGTGCTCGAGAAAGTGCGCCGCCCCGGCCACCGTGGCACCCTCGTCGCGCGATCCGACGCCGACCCAGACCCCGACCGACGCGGAGCGCACCGAGGGCAGGTACTCGGTGACCACCCGCAGGCCTCCCGGCAGCGTGGTGCGGCGCAGGGCCCGGGCGGTCGCAGGATCAGCCGGTGACCGTGGCGGCATCGGCAGGAGCTGTGGCGGGCGAGGCCGGGCTGTCTGTCGAGTCGTCTTCGGCCACCAGGACCAGGGAAATCTTGCCCCGCTTGTCGATGTCGGCGATCTCCACGCGCAGCTTGTCGCCGACGTTCACGACGTCCTCGACCTTCGCGATGCGCTTGCCCTTGCCGAGCTTGGAGATGTGCACCAGGCCGTCGCGCCCGGGCAGCAGCGACACGAACGCGCCGAAATCCGTTGTCTTGACGACGGTTCCGAGGAACCGCTCGCCCACGGTCGGCAGCTGCGGGTTGGCGATGGCGTTGATCCGGTCGATCGCCGCCTGCGCCGAGGGCCCGTCGGTGGCGCCGACGAACACGGTGCCGTCGTCCTCGATGGAGATCTGCGCGCCGGTCTCCTCGGTGATCGCGTTGATGACCTTGCCCTTGGGGCCGATGACCTCGCCGATCTTGTCCACCGGGACCTTGATGGTGGTCACCCGCGGGGCGTACGGGCTCATCTCGTCGGGCGCGTCGATGGCCTCGGCCATGACCTCGAGAATCGTCAGGCGCGCGTCCTTGGCCTGGGCCAGCGCACCGGCGAGGACCTTCGACGGGATCCCGTCGAGCTTGGTGTCCAGCTGCAGCGCGGTGACGAAGTCCTTGGTGCCGGCGACCTTGAAGTCCATGTCGCCGAACGCGTCCTCGGCGCCGAGGATGTCGGTGAGGGTCACGTAGCGCCGCTCGGTCGATTTCCCGCCGTCGCCGCCGTCGGTCTCGACGTCGTCGGAAACCAGGCCCATCGCGATCCCGGCCACCGGCGCCTTCAGCGGCACCCCGGCGTTGAGCAGCGCCAGCGTCGACGCGCACACCGAGCCCATCGAGGTCGAGCCGTTGGAGCCCAGCGCCTCCGACACCTGGCGGATGGCGTACGGGAATTCCTCGACGCTCGGCAGCACCGGCACCAGGGCGCGTTCGGCCAGGGCGCCGTGCCCGATCTCGCGCCGCTTGGGCGAGCCGACGCGGCCGGTCTCGCCGGTGGAGAACGGCGGGAAGTTGTAGTGGTGCATGTAGCGCTTGGACGTTTCGGGCCCCAGCGAGTCGATCTGCTGGGCCATCTTGACCATGTCGAGCGTGGTCACGCCCAGGATCTGGGTCTCGCCGCGCTGGAACAGCGCGCTGCCGTGCGCCCGTGGGACGACGGCGACCTCGGCCGACAGGGCGCGGATGTCGGTGATGCCGCGGCCGTCGATGCGGAAGTGGTCGGTGAGGATGCGCTGGCGCACCAGCTTCTTGGTCAGCGCGCGGAACGCGGCGCTGACCTCCTTCTCCCGGCCCTCGTAGGTGCCAGAGTCCCCGGTGAGCCGCTCGAGGACCTGGGCCTTGATCTCGGCGGTGCGCTCGTCGCGTTCGGCCTTGCCGCCGATGGTCAGCGCGTTGGACAGCTCCTCGGTGGCGATCGAGGAGACCGAGTAGTAGACGTCGTCGCCGTAGTCAGGGAACACCGGGTAGTCGCTGGTGGGTTTTGCGGCCGCGTCGGCGAGCTCCTGCTGCGCGGTGCAGAGCGCCGCGATGAACGGTTTGGCGGCCTCGAGGCCTTCGGCCACAACGCTTTCCGTCGGGGCCTGGGCGCCGCCGTCGAGGAGTTCGATGACGTGCTCGGTGGCCTCGGCCTCGACCATCATGATCGCTATGTCTTTTTCGTCGTTACCGTCAGCCCCGCCGCCGACTATGCGGCCCGCGACGACCATGTCGAACACGGCCCGCTCGAGCTGCTCGACGGTCGGGAACGCCACCCAGGTGCCGTCGATGAGTGCCACCCGGACGCCGCCGACCGGGCCGGAGAACGGCAGGCCGGCCAGCTGGGTCGAGGCCGACGCGGCGTTGATCGCCAGCACGTCGTAGAGGTCGTTGGGGTCCAGGCTCAGGATCGTCACCACGACCTGGATCTCGTTGCGCAGGCCGTCGACGAACGACGGGCGCAGCGGGCGGTCGATGAGCCGGCAGGTCAGGATGGCGTCGGTGGACGGGCGACCCTCGCGGCGGAAGAACGAGCCGGGGATGCGGCCCGCGGCGTACATCCGCTCCTCGACGTCGACCGTCAGCGGGAAGAAGTCGAAGTGCTCCTTGGGACTCTTGCTGGCGGTGGTCGCCGACAGCAGCATGTTCTCGTCGTCGAGGTAGGCGACGACGGCGCCGGCGGCCTGCTGGGCCAGCCGCCCGGTCTCGAAACGGACGGTGCGGGTGCCGAAGCTCCCGTTGTCGATGGTGGCGGTCGCCTCGAACACGCCTTCTTCAATTTCAGCTACAGACATGGGTGTCCGTATGGCCTCTCTGGGTATTCAGCTATTTCGCGCGTCGGCGACAAGCGGGTGAAACCCGGGAGAGCGATGAGTCTGTATGCGGCTACGGCCATCGATCGAAGCGGCCGAGAAGCCCCAGATCCGGGGAGCCCGGCAGCCACTACCGAAGACCGCCCGATGCAGACTGGGCCGCTTCCGTCTTGACACGCTGGAACGGCACACGCGGATCTGCGCGACCGCACCGTTCGTCCGGGCCGAAGAGGCCCAGAACGCCCCCACTCTACACGGACGCACCGCCCCCGCCAGCGGGGACTCGGGATTCGCCGGGCCGCCCGGCCGCGCTCAGCGACTCGGTCAGCCGCTGGCTCAGCGGCTGCGTCAGCGCCGCAGCCCGAGGCGCTCGACGAGCGAGCGGTAGCGCTCCACGTCGATCTGCGACACGTATTTGAGCAGGCGGCGCCGCCGACCCACCAGCAGCAGCAGTCCGCGCCGCGAGTGGTGGTCGTGCTTGTGCACCTTGAGGTGCTCGGTCAGGTCGGCGATCCGCCTGGTCAGCAGCGCGACCTGGGCCTCCGGGGAGCCCGTGTCGGTCTCGTGCAGGCCGTAGGAGTTCAGGATCTCCTTTTTTTGCTCGGCAGTAAGCGCCACGAATACATCTCCATCAATCGGTCCGCGATCATTGGGTATCAGGGCGCGGCCACCGCGAACCGCAGCACGCGCCGATGTCGCCCGGCAGTTTATCAGCGGTCGGCGGTCCGGCCCGAATCACTCCGTGAGCAGGGCGCGGGCCCGCTCGGTGTCCTCCCCCATGGCGGCGATGAGATCGGCCACGGAGTCGAACTTGCGCTGCCCGCGGATGCGCGCGACGAAGTCCAGCGCCACGTGCTGGCCGTACAGGTCGGCGGTGGTGTCCAGGACGTACGCCTCGACGGTGCGGGTGCGGCCGGAGAACGTCGGGTTGGTGCCGACCGACACCGCGGCCGCGTACCGCTCCCCCGGCGCTATCGCCCGGGGGGTCGCGGTCACCGGGCCGGGCGCCAGCAGGCTGAACCAGGCCGCGTACACGCCGTCGGCGGGGATGGCCGAATACATCGGCGGCGCCACGTTCGCGGTGGGAAAGCCCAGCTCCGCGCCCCGCCCGTAGCCGCGCACGATGACGCCCTCGACGCGGTGCGGGCGGCCCAGCGCGTCGGCGGCCGCCACCATGTCGCCGGCGTCGACGCAGGACCGGATGTAGGTGGACGAGAACGTCACCGTCTCGTTGCTGAAGCCGTCGGAGGGCTCGGACAGCAGCGACATCGACTCCACCGCGAAGCCGAACCGCTCCCCGGCGCGGCGCAGGGTCTCGACGTTGCCGGCGGCCTTTTTGCCGAACGTGAAGTTCTCCCCCACCACGACCTCCACCACGTGCAGGTTCTCCACCAGCAGCTCGTGGATGTACCGCTCGGGGGTGAGTTTCATGAAGTCGGTGTTGAACGGCATCACCAGGAAGACATCGATGCCCAGCTCCTCGACCAGCTCGGCGCGGCGCGCGAGCGTCGTCAGCTGCGCGGGATGGCTGCCCGGGTAGACCACTTCCATCGGGTGCGGGTCGAAGGTCATCAGCACGGACGGCACGTTGCGGGCGCGGGCGGCCTTGACCGCGTGCGCGATCAGCTCGGCGTGCCCACGATGCACGCCGTCGAACACCCCGATGGTGACCACGCATCTGCCCCAGTCCGTGGGGATCTCGTCCTGGCCCCGCCACCGCTGCACGACCGCAAGCCTACGACGCGGGACGGGGATGCCTAAACTTTCAGCTTGTGAGGGCTGACGACGAGCCAGGCGGTATCACCGCGGTCGGCCAGGACTACCTGAAGGTCATCTGGAACGCCCAGGAATGGTCGCCGGAGGGCAAGCCCGAGAAGGTCAGCACCAAGATGCTGGCCGACCGGATAGGGGTGTCGGCCAGCACGGCCTCGGAGTCGATCCGCAAGCTCGCCGAGCAGGGCCTGGTCGATCACGAGAAGTACGGCGCGGTGACGCTCACCGAGGCGGGCCGGCGGGCGGCCCTGGAGGTGGTGCGCCGCCACCGGCTGCTGGAGACCTTCCTGGTCAACGAGCTCGGCTACGGCTGGGACGAGGTCCACGACGAGGCCGAGGTGCTCGAGCACGCGGTGTCGGATCGCCTGGTGGCCCGCATCGACGCGAAGCTGGGCTATCCCCAGCGGGACCCGCACGGCGACCCGATCCCGGCCTCCGACGGGCAGGTGCCCACGCCGCCCGCTCGCCAGCTGTGGGCGTGCGACGACGGCGACACCGGGACGGTGGCCCGCATCTCCGACGCCGACCCGGAGATGCTGCGCTATTTCAGCGACGTCGGGATACAGCTGGACTCGCGGCTGCGGGTGCTGACCCGCCGGGAGTTCGCCGGCATGATCTCCGTGGCGATCGAATCCGCCGACGGCGCCGAGAACACCGTCGATTTGGGCAGCCCGGCGGCCCGGGCGATCTGGGTGGTGGCCTGAGACCCGGCGTGCCGGGCGCTAATCCGATAGCAGGCCCTTGGCGATGTGGGTGACCTGGACCTCGTTGCTGCCGGCGTAGATCATCAGCGATTTCGCGTCGCGGGCCAGCTGCTCCACGCGGTACTCGGCCATGTAGCCGTTGCCGCCGAACAGCTGCACGGCCTCCATCGCGACCTCGGTGGCCGCCTCCGAGGAGTACAGCTTGATCGCCGACGCCTCGGCCAGCGTCAGCGGCTTCCCGGCCCGCTGGCGCTCGATGGTGTGAAAGACCATGTTCTGCACGTTCATCCGCGCGACTTCCATCTTCGCCAGCTTGAGCTGGATCAGCTGGAACTGCCCGATGTTCTTGCCCCACAGCGTGCGCGTCTTCGCGTAGTCCACGCACAGCCGGTGGCATTCGTTGATGATGCCCAGCGCCATCATCGCGATCCCGATCCGCTCGGCGGCGAAATTGTCGCGAGCGCTTTCGCGGCCGTCCCCGGCGGCGTGCTGTTCGCTCTCCCCCAGCAGCCGGTCCGGGGTCAGGCGCACGTTGTCGAAGAACAACTCGCCCGTCGGCGAGGACATCATGCCCATCTTCTTGAACGGCTTGCCCTGCGTCAGGCCCGGCATGCCCGCGTCGAGCACGAAGACCAGCACCGGACGATTACGCTTGTCCACCTTGTCCGCGGACGGATCGCCCTCGTCCAGTTTCGCGTACACGACCAGGACGTCGGCGTAGGGCCCGTTGGTGATGAACGTCTTCTGCCCGTTGAGGATGTAGTCCGCGCCGTCCCTTTTGACGTAAGTCTTCATTCCGCCGAACGCGTCCGAGCCCGAGTCCGGCTCGGTGATGGCCCACGCCGCGATCTTCTTCAGCGTCATCAGGTCGGGCAGCCAGCGTTCCTTCTGCGCCAGCGTGCCGCGGCTCGCGATCGTCGCCGCGCCCAGGCCGAGGCTGACCGAGGCGGTGCTCAGCAGGCCGATGCTGACGCCGGCGAGCTCGGAGACCAGCACCGCCATCATCGACGCCTGGCCACCGCCCCCGAAACCTGCTGAGCCGTCGTCCTTTTCGCTGTGCCCGCTACGCTCGCGGTCCAGCATCTTCTTGACCGCCTCGGCGGCCATCGCGTCGAGGCCGAACTGGCTGAACAGCTTGCGCGCGATCGGATAGGGCGACAGCGCGCCGGTTTCCAGTTCGTCGAGGTGCGGGCGGATCTCCTTGTCGATGAACTGGCGGACTGCGTCCCGGACCATCAGGTCCGTGTCGGACCACTCGAACACGGGTCGCCCGGGATCAGCGCTGGGCGCGCTGGTAGGCGGTCACGACGGCGGCGCCGCCCAGCCCGATGTTGTGCTGCAGGGCGGCCGTGACGTTGTCGACCTGACGCTTGTCGGCGGCGCCGCGCAGCTGCCAGGTCAGCTCGGCGCACTGCGCCAGCCCGGTCGCACCCAGCGGGTGACCCTTGGAGATCAGGCCGCCGGACGGGTTGACCACCCAGCGCCCGCCGTAGGTGGTGTCGCCGTTGTCGACCAGCTTGGGCGCCTCACCCGGGCCGCACAGGCCCAGCGCCTCGTACAGCAGCAGCTCGTTGGCCGAGAAGCAGTCGTGCAGCTCGATCACCTGGAAGTCCTCGGGCCCCAGCCCGGACTGGTCGTAAACCTGTTGCGCCGCTTGCACGTTCATGTCGTGGCCGATGAGGTTCTTGGCGGTGCCGTCGAACGTCGATGCGAAGTCGGTGGTCATGGCCTGCCCGACAATCTCCACCGCCCGGTCGGCCAGCCCGTGGCTGTCGACGAAGCCCTCCGAGGCCACGATCGCCGCGCCGGAGCCGTCGGACGTGGGCGAGCACTGCAGCTTGGTCAGCGGGTCGGAGATCATCCGCGCCGCCAGGATGTCGTCGAGCGTGTAGGACTCCTGGAACTGCGCGAACGGGTTGTTGACCGAGTGCTTGTGGTTTTTGTAGCCGATCTTGGCGAAATGCTCTGCGGTGGTGCCGTATTGGCGCATGTGCTCGCGGCCGGCGGCACCGAACATCCACGGCGCGACGGGCAGTGCGAACTCGTCGATCTCGGCCATCGCCTTGACGTGGCGCCCCATCGGCGATTCGCGGTCCTCGGCGCCACCGCTGAGCGCGCCGGGCTGCATCTTCTCGAAGCCCAGCGCGATCGCGCAGTCGACGATCCCGCCGCGGATGGCCTGCGCCGCCAGGAACAGCGCGGTGGAGCCGGTCGAACAGTTGTTGTTGACGTTGACGATCGGGATGCCGGTCATGCCCAGCTCGTAGAGCGCGCGCTGGCCGGACGTGGAGTCGCCCGAGCAGTAGCCGACGTAGCCCTGCTGCACCTCGCGGTAGTCGATGCCTGCGTCGGCGAGCGCGTTGGTGCCCGACTCCCGCGCCATGTCCGGGTAGTCCCAGCCCTCGCGTCGGCCCGGCTTCTCGAACTTCGTCATGCCGACGCCGACGACGTAAACCTTGTTGGACGTTTTGCTGGACATCATTGGCCCCTTCCGAACCGTAGCCCGTCTAGCTACCCGCGCCCCAGCGTATGCCTACAGCGTCGCCGGGCGTAATACCACCACCGGCTTCGTGCGCGACCCCTGGTCGCGCAGCAGCGCGATCACCCGGCCGTCGGCGTCGGTGGCGGCGTAGACGCCGTCGATACCGGCCGGCGAAAGCGCCCGCCCGTGGCCCGTCGCCACGGCCTCCTCGGCGGACAGGTCGCGGCGGGGAAAGAGCAGCAGGCACGCCTCGTCCAGCGACCAGGTCAGCGCCGGCCGTTCGGCCAGCTCGTCCAGCGTGCGCGCCCGGTCCAGCCCGAAACGCCCGACGCGGGTGCGCCGCAACGCGGTCAGGTGCCCCCCCACACCCAGCGCGGCGCCGAGATCGCGGGCCAGCGCGCGGATGTAGGTGCCCGACGAGCAGTCGACCTCGACGTCGAGATCGACGACCTCCCCCTCTCGGCGTGCGGCCAGCACGTCGAAGCGGTCGATGCGCACCGGGCGGGGCGCCAGCTCGACGGCCCGTCCCTCCCGTGCCAGCCGATAGGCCCGGCGGCCGTCGACCTTGATCGCGCTGACCGCCGACGGCACCTGCTCGATGTCGCCGCGCAACCCGGCGACCGCGGCGCCGATCGCCTCCTCGGTCAGGTGTCCGGCCGAAGTGCTTTGCAGCACTTCGCCTTCGGCGTCCTCGGTGGACGTGGTCTGGCCCAGGCGGATGGTGGCGGCGTACGACTTCGACGCCGCGGTGAGCAGGCCGAGGATCTTGGTGGCGCGTTCGACGCCGATCACCAGCACGCCGGTGGCCATCGGGTCCAGCGTCCCGGCGTGACCCACCCGGCGGGTGGAAAAGATCCCCCGGCAGCGGCCCACCACGTCGTGACTGGTCATTCCGGCCGGCTTGTCGATGACGACCAGGCCCGCGTTCACAACACGATGGCCGTCAGCACCAGGCCGCGCTCGACCGACCAGCGGCCCCGCAGCGCGGTCAGCGGCGGGCCGGACAGCGCCTCGCCGTCGACCAAGATCTTGGAGACGAACACTCCGGTGGTTCCCCGGCCGGGCGGATCGAAGTCGAACACGATGTGGGCGTCCTCGAAACCCAGCCAGCGCCGGGTCAGCGGGAACCAGGCCTTGTAGGTTGCCTCCTTGGCGCAGAACAGGATCCGGTCCCAATGCAGGTCCCCGGGCAACGTGGAGATCTCGTGGCGCTCCTCCTCGAGGCTGATCGCCTCCAGCACGCCGTCGGGCAGCACGTCGTGCGGTTCGGCGTCGATGCCCACCGAGCGCACCGCGCCGGCGCGGCCCACCACCGCGCCGCGGTAGCCCGCGGTGTGGGTGAGGCTGCCCACCACGCCGTCGGGCCAGCACGGTTCTCCCTTGTCGCCCTTGAGGATCGGCACCGGCGGCACGCCGAGCTCGCCC
The DNA here is from genome assembly GCF_002086635.1 of Mycobacterium alsense. Taxonomy (GTDB): domain Bacteria; phylum Actinomycetota; class Actinomycetes; order Mycobacteriales; family Mycobacteriaceae; genus Mycobacterium; species Mycobacterium alsense. The sequence goes on from NZ_MVHD01000018.1 coordinate 70,295, forward strand.
AGCGCGATGCGGGCGCAGTGGCGGACGGTGATGAACTCGTTGCGCCGCTTGGCCACCGACTTGGCGATCAGCGGCTCCTCCTCGGGCAGCGGCGCCAGGTCCGGCGGGTCGGAGTAGGCCTCGGCGTAGGCCAGGTCGGCGGACGCCGAAGAGAGAAGGGCGTCGGGCAGCACCGACGACACCAGCGTGCGTCCGGTCATGCGCCCGGTCACCGGGACTGCCGCTGCCGCACGCGTTCCCGGAACTGGGCGGCCTGCCGGCGCATCTCGGGTGTGACGACGAAGTGGCCGCCGAAGTCGTTGAGGTAGCCGGGCGCGTACTGCGGGTCCGGCAACACCTGGCGCAGCCAGCTGTACGGCTTGCGGCGGCGCCACTCCCGCGGGTAACCCACCGACACCTCCTCGAAGCGCACGTCGTCGTACCAGGTGGTGCGCGGGATGTGCAGGTGCCCGTACACCGAGCAGACGGCGTTGTAGCGCGTGTGCCAGTCGGCGGTCCGGGTGGTGCCGCACCACAGCGAGAATTCCGGGTAGAACAGCGCGTCGCAGGGCTCCCGCACCAGCGGAAAGTGGTTGACCAGCACGGTCGGTGTCATCCAGTCCAGCTCTTCGAGGCGCGCACGGGTGGTGGCCAGCCGCTCGCGGCACCAGGCCTCGCGGGTGGGGTACGGCTCGGGCGAAAGCAGGAACTCGTCGGTGGCCACCACGTTGCGCTGCCGCGCGATCGTCATGCCCTCGGCTTTGCTCGTCGCCCCCGCGGGCAGGAAGGTGTAGTCGTACAGCAAGAACATCGGCACGATCGTGGCCGGGCCGCCGCGTTCGGTCCACACCGGGAACGGATGCTCGGGGGTGACGACGCCCAGCTCGTCGCACATGGTGACCAGGTACTCGTAGCGGGCCTTGCCGAAGATCTGCATGGGGTCGCGGTTGGTGGTCCACAGCTCGTGGTTGCCGGGGACCCAGATCACCTTGGCGAAGCGGCGGCGCAGCAGGTCGAGCGCCCAGCGGATCTCGTCGGTGCGTTCGGCGACGTCGCCGGCGACGATCAGCCAGTCGTCCGGCGACGACGGGTACAGCGATTCGGTGACCGGCTTGTTGCCCAGGTGGCCGGTGTGCAGGTCGGAAACCGCCCAGAGCGTCGGCTGCGCGCCGTTCGTCGATTCCCGTGTCGCCACGACTCACCAGCCTAACGACTCGCCGCGACGGGCCGGTTTCCACTCGGCCCTTGCCCGCGGGGATTGGAACGTGTTCTCGTGTGACTGTGACGGTGCTCGCTCGGCTTGTACACTCCCGGCAAAGGGCCCGCCGAGGCGCGACCGGGTGGGGGTAGGAGATGTCGGTGTTGGCCAATCTGCGTTTGCTCGGGGCGCTGGGCGCGGTCGCCGCCGCGACGGTGCTGGGCGCCCACGCCGCCCCGCCGGGGCCCGCCGGGGGCGGGCCGGTGGAGTTGCGATCGACGGCCGCGCCGATGGAGACCACCATGAAGAGTCCCATCGTGGCGACCACCGACCCGCGCCCCTTCGACGCGTGCGAGGACATCCCCCTCGACGCGTTGCAACGGCTCGGGCTGGCATTCACCCCGCCCGAGCACGAGGACGGGCTGCGCTGCCACTTCGATGCGGGTAACTACCAGATGGCCATCGAGCCCATCATCTGGCGCACCTACGAGCAGTCACTGCCCCCCGACGCCGTCGAGACGACGATCCAGGGCCATCGCGCCGCGCAGTACTGGGTCATGAAGCCGACCTATCACAACAGCTTCTGGTTCTTCTCGTGCATGGTCGCGTTCAAGACCAGCTACGGCGTGCTGCAGCAGGCGCTGTACTACTCGACGGTCTACTCCAACCCCGAAGTCGACTGCATGTCGACCAATCTGCAGCGCGCCAACGACCTCGCGCCCTACTACAAGTTCTAGCCAGCCCGCGTGACCAACACCCCCACCAGCGCCGCACGATCCGCGCCGGGAATCCTGGGGCGAGGCGGAGACAACGCGCTCGCCTGGCTGCTGGGGCTGCCGCGGGCGACCACCGAGTACACCGTGGAGCGCGTCAAGGTGCCGATGCGCGACGGCGCCCTGCTGGTGGCCGACCACTACGCGCCCGTCACGTCCGCCCCCGTCGGCACCCTGCTGCTCCGCGGGCCGTACGGGCGGGCGTTCCCGTTCTCGTGGGCGTTCGCCCGGCTGTACGCCGCCCGCGGCTATCACGTCGTATTCCAAAGCGTGCGTGGAACATTCGGGTCGGGCGGGGATTTCGAGCCGATGGTCAACGAGGCCGCCGACGGCGCCGACACGGTGGAGTGGCTGCGCGGGCAGCCGTGGTTCACCGGCCGGTTCGCCACCGTCGGCGTGTCGTATCTGGGCTTCACCCAGTGGGCGGTGTTGCGCGATCCGCCGCCGGAGCTGGCGGCCGCCGTCATCACCGCCGGCCCGCACGACTTCAACGACCACTCGTGGGGCAGCGGTTCGTTCACCGTCGGCGACTTCTTGGGCTGGTGCGATGTGGTCGCGCACCAGGAGGACCCGTCGCGGGTCCGGCTGCTACTGCGCCAGCTGCAGGCCCGGCGCAAGGTGGCCGAGGTGGCCGGTGCGCTGCCCCTCGGCGCGGCGGTGCGGGAGGTGCTGGGCGCAGGCGCGCCGTGGTTCGAAGCGTGGGCCCGACACGACGATCCGAACGACGCGTTCTGGGACCCGCTGCGGTTCACCGAGGCGCTGGACCGGGTGCGGGTGCCGGTGCTGCTCATCGGCGGCTGGCAGGACATTTTCCTCCGGCAGACGATGCAGCAGTATGCGCGGCTGCGCGCCCGGGGTGTCGACGCGGCGCTCACCGTCGGGCCCTGGGTGCACACCCAGCTGCTCGGCAAGGGACTGCCCACCAGCGCGCGGGACACCCTGGACTGGCTCGACACCCACCTGGGCGGCGCCGAGCCGCGCCGGCCCGGCCGGGTCCGCGTCTACGTCACCGGCACGGCCAGGGGCCGGGGCTGGCGCATCCTGCCCGACTGGCCGCCGGCCACGACCGAACGGACGCTGTACCTGCGCCCCGGCGGCCACCTGGGCGAAAGCGCGCCGACGGCGCTGAACGGCGTGGCGCCGGCGACATTTCGCTACGACCCCGCCGACCCGACGCCGACCACCGGCGGCCCGCTGCTGTCCCCGGACGGCGGCTACCGCGACGACAGCGGCCTCGCCCTGCGCGACGACGTGCTGGCCTTCACCGGCCTCACCCTCGCCCAGGATCTGTACGTCTACGGAAGCCCCGTGGTCGAGCTCTCGCACAACGCCGACGGCCCCCAGGCCGACCTGTTCGTCCGGGTGAGCGAGGTCAGCGGGTTCGGGGCGAAGGGCCGCTCCCGCAACGTCAGCGACGGCTACCGGCGGGTGAAACCCGTGGGCACCTCGGCCGGGACCGTGCGGATCGAGCTCGACCCGATCGCCCACCGGTTCCGCGCCGGCTCACGCATCCGCGTCCTGATCGCGGGCGGTTGCTTCCCCCGTTACGCGCGCAACCTCGGCACCGGCGAACCCCTGTTGACCGCGCGGGAGTCCAGGCGGACCACCCACGCCGTGCACTACGGACCCTCCCGCCTGCTGCTCCCCGTCGGGTCCGCCGAGCCTTCCGCCGAGCGCGCCGACCCGCTAGCCGACCGCGTCGCGGACCCGCAGGGCGACCCGGTCTAGCGCGTCGTCGTCGTGCACCGGCCCCGCCAGCCGGACATCGGCCGGCGTCAGCGGCAGCCGCACCCAGCTGACGCACCCCGCGTACTCGGGTGCCCGCGCGACCGGCACCGGCTCGGCCAGGGGAAGCACCGACACCACCAGCACGGCCAGCTTGTGTTTGGGCCGGAAGTCCAGCCGGTCCTCGCGCACCGACTCGGCGGTCCAGATGTGCAGGTCCTCGAGCTCGGCTAGACCCTCGGGCCGGTTGACCTCTTGCGCGGCAACGACTTTCGCCGCCGCCCGCAGCACGAGGCGCTGGTCGGTGCTGTCCGCGGCCCCCGCCTCGAGCAGGTCGCGGTGTTCGGGCCGGACGCGCTCGGCGTGGCTGTGGGCGACGGTCGGGAACAGCAGGAACTCCCGGGCCGCGAGGTCGAACCGCTTCTCGCCGATGCCGCCCTTGCGCAGCAGCACCCGTTGGCGGCCGTCGAGCAGCGCGTGCACGACCGCGCCCCACTCCTTGAGCGCGGTGGTCAAGGCGATCCCGGGCCGGCCAGCCGGGCCAGCACCTCGGGCCGGCGCAACGGCGGGACGCTCTTCGGCGGCTGGCGCCGCGGCGGCAGGGCCGCCAGCAACCGCGCCGTTGTGGCGGTGACCTCCGCGACCGCCTCCTCGAACGCCGCTTCGTTGGCAGCCGAGGGCCGCGTGATGCCGCTGACCTTGCGCACATACTGGCGCGCGGCGGCCGCGATCTCCTCGGGTGTGGCCGCCGGCTGCAGGCCCCGCAGTTCGGTGATGTTCCGGCACATGGCTCCACGATAGGCAACGACAGGCTCCGATGGGCCGGCCCGACGGCGCCGCCGCCGCGGCCCGGTTGAGCCGGCTGGCTACGGTGAACGCATGACCGACGACATCCTGCTGATCGAAACCGACGAGCGGGTGCGCACGCTGACCCTCAACCGCCCCCAGGCGCGCAACGCGTTGTCCTCGGCGCTGCGGGACCGGTTCTTCGGCGCCCTGGCCGACGCCGAGACCGACGACGGCGTCGACGTCGTCATCGTCACCGGCTCCGACCCGGTGTTCTGCGCCGGGCTGGACCTCAAGGAGCTGGGCAGCCAGTCGGCGCTGCCGGACATCTCGCCGCGATGGCCACCGATGACCAAGCCGGTGATCGGCGCGATCAACGGCGCCGCGGTCACCGGCGGCCTGGAGGTGGCCCTGTACTGCGACGTGCTCATCGCGTCGGAGCACGCGCGCTTCGCCGACACGCACGCCCGGGTGGGGCTGCTGCCCACCTGGGGGCTGAGCGTGCGCCTCCCCCAGAAGGTCGGCGTCGGGCTGGCCCGGCGGATGAGCCTGACCGGGGACTATCTGTCGGCCGCCGAGGCGCTGAGCGCCGGCCTGGTGACCGAGGTGGTGGCGCACGACCGGCTGATGCCCACGGCCCGCCAGGTGGCGGCGTCGATCGTCGGCAACAACCAGCACGCGGTGCGGGCGCTGCTGGCGTCGTATCACCGCATCGACGACACGCAGACCGGCCCGGGGTTGTGGCTGGAGGCGATGGCGGCGCGGCAATTCCGGCCCAGCGCGGCCGACATCGCCGCCAACCGCGACAAGGTGCTGGCACGTGGGCGTGAACAGGTGCGTTAGGGGTGGGCGCGCGGGGGCAATACGATCCCCACAACAGTCCCTTCGGCGCAGGAGGAGTCGGATGCGTGCCGGCCGCGCGATGCGGGCCCTCGGTGGCCTGACCCTGGCGGCGGCTGCGATCGCGGGCGCCCCACCGCGGGCCGGCGCGTCGCCGCCGCCGGGATTTCCCAACCTCGACGGTTTCACCGCCGTGCCCGCGGACGGCTACGCCGCCACCCCGCCGCAGGGCGGCGCGCCCCGCATCAGCTTCTCCGCGAGCCCGACGCTGGTGTGCGACTTCTATGGCGGGACGGCGCCGCCGACGCAGCCGTCGCAGGACATCAAGTGCAGCGGGGACATGCCCGGGATGGACGACGTCCCGATTTCCGGCGGCGGCCGCCCGCGGCCGGGCGACTGCGTGGTGGGCGCGGCGAATTTCAAGGGACCCGGCTACGCGTTGAGCCGCATGTCCTACGGCGGTTGCGACGGCAACCCGCCCGCGCTGCCGCCGGCCGGCAAGCCGTTGGGCGCGGGCCAGAAATTGTCCTACCTCAACGTGACCTGCGCCGTGGGCGCCGACAGCCTCGTCGCCTGCCTGGACACCACCAGCGGCGACCACGGGTTCGTGCTGCAGCGATCGGGAAGCTGGGCGTTCTGACGCCGCTCAGCGCGCGGTGACCGCCCAGCCGCCGGCCGACGTTCGCCAGCCGACGAAGACCAGCCGCAGCGCGACGAACGCGCTCAGGCCCGCCCAGATGCCGGCCAGGCCCCAACCGAACACCAGCGACAGCCAGATCGGCGGCAGGAAGCCGACCAGCGCGCTGACCACGGTGGCGGTCCGCATGAAGGCGGCGTCCCCCGCGCCCAGCAGCACGCCGTCCAATGCGAAAACCGCCCCCGCGAAAGGCAATTGGGCCACCAGGAACCACCACGGGACACCGATGGTGGCCAGCACCGAGCCGTCGCCGGTGAACAGACGGGGCAGCGCGCGAGAGCCCACCGCCAACACCGCGGCCAGCAGCGCGGCGGCCGCCGTCGAAAACACCGTCACCCGCCGGGCCACCCATTTGGCGTGCGGCGCGTCGCCGGCGCCCAGCGCCGCGCCCACCAGCGCCTGCGCCGCGATCGCCAGCGAATCCAGAACCAGCGCAAGAAATTCCCACAGCTGCAGCACCACCTGGTGCGCGGCCAGCGCCGAAGCGCCGAATCGGGCGGCCACCGCGGCCGCCGAGACGAAGCAGGCCTGAAAGGCCAGCGTGCGCACCACCAGGTCGCGGCCCATCACCAGCTGGGCCCGCAGCACCGCGCGGTCGGGGCCCAACGGCGCGCGCTCGGCGAGCAGCGCGCGGCCGAACAACGCCGCGGCCAGCCATTGCCCGGCCAGGTTGGCCACCGCCGAGCCGGCCAGCCCCAGGCGGGGCAACCCCAGCCAGCCGAAGACCAGCAGCGGGCACAGCAGCGCCGAGAGGCCGAAGCCCGCGGTCACGTAGCGCAGCGGGCGCACGGTGTCCTGCACGCCGCGCATCCACCCGTTGCCGGCCAGCGACACCAGGATCGCCGGGGCGCCCAGGATGGCGATCCGCAGCCAGGGCAGCGCCGCGCCGGCGATGTCGCGGCCGCCGGCGTGGCCACCGGCGATCGCCGACGCCAGCGGCACCGCAGCGAGCTGCACCGCGACCACCACGAGCGCGCCCAGGACCAGGGCCATCCACGTCGCCTGGACGCCCTCGACCACCGCCGCCCGCCGATCCGCGGCGCCGTAGTGGCGGGCCGAGCGCGCCGTCGTGCCGTAGGACAGAAACGTCAGGTCCGAGCCCACCAGCCCCAGCACCAGGGCACCGACCGCCAGCCCGGCCAGGCTCAGGGCGCCGAGCCGGCCGACGACCGCCGTGTCGAACAACAGGTAGAGCGGCTCGGCGGCCAGCACGCCCAGCGCCGGTAGCGCCAGCTTCGCGATCTGCCGGTAGTCAGCCAAGCGCCGCGCGCAGCGACGCGAGGGCGTCGTCGATCGAGCCGCCGGTCGAATAGCCGGCGGCCAGCCGGTGGCCGCCGCCGCCGAACGCGGACGCGACCGCCGCCAGGTCCACGTCGGCCTTGGCCCGCATCGACACCGACCACTGCCGCGGGGCGACCTCCTTGAAGACCGCCGCGACCTCCGCCTGCTGCGTGGTCCGCACGATGTCGACGATGCTCTCGACCTCCTCGGGGCGGGAGCTGATCCAGTCCTGATGCCCGACGACCGCGTATACCAGCCCGCGACCGCCGGCCGCGTCGGGCAGCAGCCGCGCCGAGGCCAGCACGCGCGACAGCAGCGGCAGCCACACGAACGGGTGGGTGTCCATCAGCGTGCGGCTGATCGCGGCGTTGTCGACGCCGGCGTCGACCAGCCGCGCCGCCAGCCGCAGCGCGCGGGCGCTGGCCCAGCGGAACGACCCGGTGTCGGTCGTCAGGCCGGCGTAGATGCAGTGCGCGACCTCCGGATCGATCGGCTTGCCCCACGCGTCGAGGATGTCGGCGATCATCATCGTGGTCGAATCCGCCGACACGTCGATGAAGTTGGCGGTGCCGAACAGGTCGTTGGAGGCGTGGTGGTCGATCACCAGCGACTCGCGCCCGGGCCCGGCCAACTCGCTCAGCTCCCCCAGCCGCTTGACGCTCGGAACGTCAACGGTCACAACCAGTTCGGCGTCGCGGCGCAGCTGGGCCGGACGCACCAGCAACCGGCAGCCCGGCAGCGAGGCCAGCGACTCCGGCAGCGTCTCGGGCGCGGCAAAGCTGACCTCGACTCGCTTGCCGCACTTGTCCAGCACCAGCGCCAGCGCCAGCCCGGCACCGATGGTGTCCGCGTCGGGGTGGACGTGGGCGACCACCGCCACCGTCTCCGCGCGCGACAGCAGCTCGACGGCCCCGTGCGCGTCGACACGCGCGCCCACCCGCGGGGCGCCGGCCAGTTCAGTCGTCGGGTCGATCGCCGTCACCGGTGTCTCCGTCGCGCGCGTCGCTATCCCCGCTACCCCGGTACGGATCGGCCTCCCCGGCCGGCTTGGCGCCCGAACGAACCCGCGCCAGGTCGGCGTCCGCCGCGCGGGCCCGCTCCAGCAGCTCGTCCATGCGCTGCACGCTGTCGGCCGTCGTGTCTCGGGCGAACGTCAGCGTGGGTGTGAAGCGCACGCCGGTGCCGGCCCCGACCATGGTGCGCAGCGCGCCCTTGGCCCGCTCCAGCGCGGCCGCGGCGCCGGCGTAGTCGGGCTCCTCGTCGAGCGTGCGACCCATCACCGTGTAGAACACCGTCGCGTCGTGCAGGTCGGCCGTCACCTTCGCGTCGACGACGGTCACCCCGTCCAGCCCCGGATCCTTGATCTCGAACTCGATCGCCGAGGCGACGATCGTGAAGATCCGCTTGGCCAGCCGGCGGGCTCGGGCCGGATCCGCCATCAGGCGCGTTCCTTCTGGACCAGCTCGTAGGACTCGATGATGTCGCCTTCCTTGATGTCGGAATAGCCCAGCGTCATACCGCATTCGAAGCCCTCGCGGACCTCGGTCACGTCGTCCTTCTCCCGCCGCAGCGAGTTGATGGTCAGGTTGTCGGTGACCACGATGTTGTCGCGCAGCAACCGGGCCTTCGCGTTGCGGCGCACCACGCCGGAGCTGACCATGCAGCCGGCGATGATGCCCACCTTCGACGACCGGAAGATCGCCCGGATCTCGGCGCGGCCGAGCTGGTTCTCCTCGTAGATCGGCTTGAGCATGCCGCGCAGGGCCTTCTCGATCTCGTCGATCGCCTGGTAGATCACCGAGTAGTAGCGGATCTCCACGCCCTCGCGGTTGGCCAGCTCGGTCGCCTTGCCCTCGGCGCGCACGTTGAAGCCGATGATGATCGCGTCCGACGCCGACGCCAGGTTGACGTTGGTCTCGGTGATGCCACCTACGCCGCGGTCGATGACGCGCAGCGCCACCTCGTCGTCGACCTGGATGCCCATCAGGGCCTCCTCGAGCGCCTCGACCGTACCGGCGTTGTCGCCCTTGAGGATCAGGTTCAGCTGGCTGGTTTCCTTGAGCGCCGAGTCGAGGTCCTCCAGGCTGATCCGCTTGCGGCTGCGCGCCGCCAGGGCGTTGCGCTTGCGGGCGCTGCGCTTGTCCGCGATCTGGCGTGCGATGCGGTCCTCGTCGACGACCAGCAGGTTGTCGCCGGCACCGGGCACCGACGTGAAGCCGATGACCTGCACCGGGCGCGACGGCAGCGCCTCTTCGACGTCGTCGCCGTGCTCGTCCACCATGCGGCGGACCCGGCCGTAGGCGTCGCCGGCGACCACCGAGTCGCCGACGCGCAGCGTGCCGCGCTGCACCAGCACCGTGGCCACCGGCCCGCGGCCGCGGTCCAGGTGCGCCTCGATCGCCACACCCTGGGCCTCCATGTCGGGATTGGCCCGCAGGTCCAGGGCGGCGTCGGCGGTCAGCAGCACCGCCTCCTCCAGCGCCTCGATGTTGGTGCCCTCCTTCGCCGAGATGTCCACGAACAGCGTGTCGCCGCCGAACTCCTCTGGCACCAAACCGAATTCGGTGAGCTGACCGCGGATCTTGGCCGGGTCGGCGCCCTCCTTGTCGATCTTGTTGACCGCCACCACGATCGGCACGTCCGCGGCCTGCGCGTGGTTGATGGCCTCCACCGTCTGCGGCATCACGCCGTCGTCCGCGGCGACCACCAGGATCGCGATGTCGGTGGCCTTGGCGCCGCGGGCACGCATGGCGGTGAACGCCTCGTGGCCCGGGGTGTCGATGAAGGTGATCAGCCGCTCGGCGCCGTCGAAGTCGACGCCGACCTGGTAGGCGCCGATGTGCTGGGTGATGCCACCGGCCTCGGCCTCGCGGACGTTGGCCTTGCGGATCGTGTCCAGCAGCCGGGTCTTACCGTGGTCGACGTGGCCCATCACGGTCACGACCGGCGGGCGGGTCTGCAATTCGGACTCGTCGCCGACGTCCTCGCCGTAGGTGAGGTCGAAGGATTCCAGCAGCTCGCGGTCCTCGTCCTCGGGGCTGACGACCTGGACGACGTAGTTCATCTCGCTGCCCAGCAGCTCGAGCGTCTCGTCGCCGACCGACTGGGTGGCCGTCACCATCTCGCCGAGGTTGAACAGCGCCTGCACCAGCGACGCCGGGTTGGCGTCGATCTTCTCGGCGAAGTCGGACAGCGATGCCCCGCGCGCCAGGCGGATGGTCTCGCCGTTGCCGTGCGGCAACCGCACGCCGCCGACGACCGGCGCCTGCATCGAGTCGTATTCCTGGCGCTTCTGCCGCTTGGACTTGCGGCCGCGCCGGGGCGCGCCGCCGGGGCGGCCGAACGCGCCGGCCGCGCCGCCGCGCTGCCCGGGCCGACCGCCACCGCCGCCGGGACGGCCCCGGAAACCGCCACCGGGCGGGGCGCCGACCCCGCCGCGGTAGTTGCCGCCGCCGCCGTCGGAGCGGCCCCCGGGCGCGCCGGGCCGGCCGCCGCCGGGTCGTGGGGCGCCGGGCCGGGGCGGGCGGCCCTGCGCCGCGGCGCCGCCGGGCCGCGGCGGCATGCTGCCGGGCGAGACGCCCGGGCGGGGCGCGCCGGGCCGCGGGGCGCCGGGCCGGGGCACCGGGCGTGGGATGGGCCGGTCGACGGGTTGCGCCGACGAGAACGGGTTGTTGCCGACGCGCGGGGCGCGGGGCTTGGGCATGGGGCCGGGCCGGGCGCCCGGCGGCGCGCCGGGGACCGGCGGCGCGGGCTGCCCGGGAGACGGCCGCGCGGGCGCCGGCGGCGCGGGGGGCGCACCGGCGGAGGCCTGCGCCGCGGCGGGCTTGGCGGGCGCGGCCGTCGCTTCGCCGTTGCCGCCGGCTTTGCTGATCGCCTTGTCCAGGGCGTTGTCGAGGGACTTGTCCGGTGCCTTGTCGGGCGACTTCGCGGGCGCCTTCTCGGGGGCCGGCTTGCTGCCGCCGAACGACTCGCGCAGCCGGCGGGCCACCGGCGCCTCGACGGTCGAGGATGCGGATTTGACGAATTCGCCCTGTTCGCTCAGCCGGGCGAGAACTTCTTTGCTGCTGACACCGAGTTCCTTGGCCAACTCGTGTACGCGGGCCTTACCTGCCACTACATCTCCTGTCTATGAGGCGACAGTCGTGGGCCGGCCGCGCCTCGGGTTTAGCTATGACGCATTGTCATCGGGACTTCACGGTGTGCTCATGTTCTTTGCTACCTGTTCTGTTGCCGGGCGAGTCGTGCGCCTGCAGGTGCTCGACCACCGCGGAGGTGTCCGGTGAACCGGCGATGCGCAGCGCTTTGGTGAAAGCCCGCCGCCGAATCGCCTGTTGCACGCAACGCGGTTCGGGATGCAACCACGCACCCCGCCCCGGCAGGTTACTCCTGCTGTCAACGATCACGGCATACTCGCCGTTCCCCGTCGACACAGCCACCACTCGAAGCAGTTCGGCGGCCAACCCTCGCTTTCGGCACCCCACACACGTTCGCACCGGTCCAACAGTGTTTCTGTGTGCCAAGTCCGAAGGCTCGCGCTGGATCACGGGTAAGTCTAGCGTCCCTTGGCCGGAGGCCAGAACGGCTAGCGGTCGTGCGCCATTCCGTGGCTGGCGCCGTGTTCGGGATGGCTCTCGTCGTGGCCCGGCGAATCGCCGCGGATGTCGATGCGCCACCCGGTGAGCCGGGCCGCCAACCGGGCGTTCTGGCCCTCCTTGCCGATGGCCAGCGACAGCTGGAAATCGGGCACCACCACGCGCGCGGCCCGGGCGGTCTGGTCGATGACCGACACCGAGACGACCTTCGCCGGCGACAGCGCGTTGGCGACGAAGCGGGCGGGGTCCTCGTCGTAGTCGATGATGTCGATCTTCTCCCCGGAAAGCTCGCTCATCACGTTGCGCACGCGCTGCCCCATCGGGCCGATGCACGCGCCCTTGGCGTTCAGGCCGGGCACGTTGGAGCGCACCGCGATCTTGGAGCGGTGACCGGCCTCGCGGGCCACCGCCACGATCTCCACCGACCCGTCGGCGATCTCGGGGACCTCCAGCGAGAACAGCTTGCGGACCAGGTTGGGGTGCGTGCGCGACAGCGTGATCAGGGGCTCGCGGGCCCCCCGGGTCACCCCGACCACATAGCAGCGGATGCGGTTGCCGTGCTCGTAGCTCTCGCCGGGGACCTGTTCGGCGGCCGGGATGACGCCCTCGGAGGCCTTGGTCTCGGTGCCCATTCGCACGACGACCAGCCCGCGCGCGTTCGCCCGGCTGTCCCGCTGGATGACGCCCGCGACGATCTCGCCCTCGCGGGTGGAGAACTCGCCGTAGGTGCGCTCGTTCTCGGCGTCGCGGAACCGTTGCAGCATCACCTGGCGGGCGGTCGTCGCGGCGATGCGGCCGAAACCCTCGGGGGTGTCGTCCCATTCGCTGATGACGTTGCCGTCCTCGTCGGTCTCGCGGGCGATCACGCGCACCACGCCGGTCTTGCGGTCGATCTCGATGCGCGCGTCCATCTGGTGACCCTGGGTGTGCCGGTAGGCGGTCAGCAGCGCGGATTTGATCGTCTCGAGGAGTTCGTTGACCGATATGCCCCGGTCCACCTCGATCGCGTGCAGCGCGCCCATGTCGATGTTCATGTCCCGGCCTCCGTCGCATCGGCCCGACCCCTGATCGCCCCGGTCGCCAGTTCCATCTCCGCCTGTGCCGGCGGCGAAAACTCCACCTGCACAACGGCTTTCGTGATATCGCCGAGCCGGATTTCGCGTAGCGCCCAGTCCCGTCCGACGCGGACGACCAGCGCGACCGCGCCATCGCGGGTCTCACCGAGGCGGCCGGTCAGCCGGGACCCGTCCGACAGCGCAACCTCGACCCTGCGGCCGCGGGCACGGCGGAAGTGCTTCTCGGTGGTCAGCGGGCGGTCCACGCCGGGCGAGGAGACCTCGAGCACGTAGCGCTGCGCGGTGCCGTCCAGGCCGTCGAGCAAAGCCGAGGCCGACCGCGACAGGGTGGCGATCGTGTCCAAGTCGAGGGGGTCGTCGCCGTCGGCGATCACGGTGATCCGCGGCGGGCGCGCCCGGGTGTCGATGACCACGTCTTCGATTTCGTAACCGGCGCGCACGAACTCTCCGCCGAGTAGCTCGATCACCTGCGTCTGGGAAGGTAGCCCGGTGGTCACGGCGAGCTCCTCATCTTGAGTTGTCCGGTCATCTGGCGGAGGAGCCACCCAGGTGGCTTCCGGGTGGCTTCCGGTCTAGTCAGCTATCCACGATACGCCAGGAATCACCGATGACGGCGCGATCGCCGCGCGGCCGCCGGGGCTGCCGGCGTTCGTGACCCACCCCGCCGATGGCAGGATGTTGCTGTGTCCAGCGCAGCACCCGTCACCAACCGGCGGGGCGTGCTCGCCGGCGCCGCGGCCCTCGCTGCGCTCGGGGTGGTGGCCTCGGCCTGCGGCGAGTCCCCGCCCAAGCCGCCGCCCGTCGAAAACCTGTTGGGCCCGCTTGACCAGGCCCGCAAAGACAGCGCGCTCGCCAGTGCCGCCGCCGCGGCCGTCGGCACCCCGCCCCAGATCGCGGCCGCCCTGACGGTGGTCGCCACCCAGCGCACCGCGCACGCCCGCGCCCTGTCGACGGAGATTGCGCGCGCGGCCGGCAAGCTCACCTCGTCGTCGAGCGAGACGACCAGCCCCTCCAGCCCCAGCGCGGCCC
>NZ_MVHD01000019.1 GCF_002086635.1 Mycobacterium alsense
GGGCCATCTGCGGCGGCGCCGGGGACGACGCGGCTTCGTTGGTGGCCGCGAAGGCGTTGTCGCGGTATTCGGCCGAATGGCGGGCCCGCGCGCGGCGGCCGGCGTCGCTTTCCCGGGGTTCTTGCATGTCTTGCACGTCTCGCATGTCTTGCGCGTCTTGGGCGTCTTGCGCGTCTTGGGCGTCGTAGTGGCGGGCGCGCCCGCCGGCCGACGGCTCACCGTTGGGCGCACCGACCGGGTTGGCGCCGGACCAGTTGCCGCCCGTCGTCCCGGGCGGCATCCACCGCCCCTGCGCCGCGGCGGGCTGCCATTCGTGGGGCTGCGGCTGGGGTTGTGGCTGGGGCTGCGGTTCCGGCGGCGGCGGGGGTGGCGCCGGGCGGCCCCACGGGGATTGGTGCGCGGATACGCGCGGTGCCGACGGCTGCTGGCGGGGTGGCAGCAGCGGTTCCTCGGGCACGTCGATGATCGAGGCTTCGTCGGGGCGGCTGACCGACGTCATCCGGTCGCTGGACACCCAATCCCGGTTGCCCTCGCCGTTGCGCTCCCAGTCGCCGTACGCGCGGGCGCGCGGCGCCTCGGTCTCGTGCGTCTCGAGCGCCGGGTGGTGCTCGAGGTCGGTGTCGAACAGGATCTCCAGGCTGGTCCGCAGCGCGCTCAGCTCCGCCCGCAGGGCCGCCAGGTCGTCGGCAGCCTGGGCGCGAAATTCGGAGGCCAGCTCCCGACGCAGCTGGGACTCGACGGTCAGCTCGTACTCCCGGCGGGCCGAGATCTCCCGGTCCAGCTGCAGGTCGTAGACGAGCTTGAGGTCGCGGACCCTCGACTGGTCCGCATCGCTTTGGCGGCGGTAGAGCACCGAAACGAACGCGCCGGCGACTGCGGCCCACAGCGCCAGGATGACGGCCAGCTTGAGGAGTTCCACCCGATTGGTGAAAACCAGTGCCGAACTGGCCCCCATCGCGAGGACCAACAACGCCGTCAAGAGCACCCAGCCCGGCCTGCGGCCGCCGCGCCGGGCCCTGGCGCCGCGGGACAGAACGGTCATGGCCTGACTGTACCTGTGCGAGGTCAATCAGCGTGTCGCGCGACTCCGGCGATTCTCACCGCGGTTGCCCGCGGGGCCGCTAGCTTTCCGCGCCCTCGCCGCGCTCGCCGGGATCCTGCGGAGACTTGCAGCAATGCTGCAACCACAAGGCGGCTACCACCAACGCCAGGGCGCTGACGGCGGCCACCACGGTCCCGGTGGTGTCCTCCGCGGCGGCCCGCAGCCACGAGCGTCGCGCCAAGACGTACACGAGCACGCCGATCCACCAGCCCAGCACCAACGCGCCGACCCACGCCGACGCCTTGGCCACCACCACGCTGCGCGCCACCGCCAGCGGGTGCAGCCAGCCCGGGACGGCGCCGATTTCGCCCTCGCTGATCTTGGTCCGCACGTAGCGCGCCCACAGCGCCTCGGCGATGGCCACCGCGCCCAGCGACAGCCCGGTCCAGACGGTGATGGGCGGGAACCACCGGTACAGGTTGACGACCACCAGGTAGCCCACGACGGCAGCGCCCACCACCGCGGCCGTCAGGTCACGCTTGCGGGTCGGACCCATCAGCTCTCGAGCTCGAGAGTCAGGCCGGACAGCCGCACGGCCGCCCGGTCGGCGGGCTCGAGCTCGGCCAGCAGCTGCGCGACCGGACGCGGCCCCTCGGCGACCGTCAGCCGTGCGTCCGGCTCGATCGCCAGCCACGGCACCATCACGAAGGCCCGCAGGTGGGCCAGCGGGTGCGGCAGCGTCAGGCTGGGCTCGCGGGCGATCACCTCGATGCCGTCGTAGCAGGCGATCAGGTCGACGTCGAGGGTGCGCGGGCCCCAGCGTTCGCCGCGGACCCGGCCCGCCGCTCGCTCGAACTCCTGCGCCCGCCGCAGCCAGGCCGGTCCGTCGCACGCCGGGTCCTCGGCGATGAGCACCGCGTTGAGGAACGGCGCCTGCTCGACGCGGCCCCAGGGGTCCGTCTCGTAGACGGGCGAAACCGCGACCACCGCCTTGCCGAGCCCGTCGACGACCGACTGCAGCCGCGCCAGCCGGTCCCCGAGATTGGACCCGATCGACAGCACCACGCGGCTCATGACTCCCCGCCCGCCGGGATCACCGCCCCGCGCCCGCCGCGCCGCGACCGCCGAACCACCACGGCGACGTCGGCGAACTGATGCGCGATGGGGGCCTGGGGCTTGTGGATCGCCACCTCCACGGCGTGCACGCGGTGGTCGCCCATCACCCGGTCGGCGATGTCGCCGCCGACCGCTTCGATCAGGTTGCGCGGGGGCCCCGCGACGACGTCGGCGGCCAGCTGGGCCAGCGCGGCGTAGTCGTAGGTGTGGATCAGCTGGTCGCTTTCGGCGGCGTCGGCCAGGTCGATCCACACGGTGATGTCGACGACGAAGTCCTGCCCGACGGCGCGCTCGTGGTCGAAGACTCCGTGTCGACCACGAACCGTCAAGCCGCGCAACTCGATTCGGTCAGCCATTCGACCCGCCTTGTTTCCAAGCCCCGACGACCTTGATGGCGTCGACCGACGCGCGCACGTCGTGCACCCGCACCCCCCACGCGCCGTAGAGGGCGGCCAGCGCGGAGATCACCGCGGTCGCGGTTTCGCGCCCGTCGGGCGGTCGCGGCGACCCGTCGGGCCCGGCCAGCAACGTACCCAGGAACCGCTTGCGCGAGGCGCCCAGCAGCACCGGGATCCCGGTGGCGATCAGCTGCGGCAGCGCGTGCAGCAGCGCCCAATTGTGTTGTCCCGTCTTGGCGAAGCCGAGCCCGGGGTCGATCACCAGGTTGTCGGGGTCGACGCCGGCGGCCACCGCGTCGTCGACGCTGGCGAGCAACTCGGCGCGTACCTCGGCCACCACGTCACGATAATCCGGTGCCCGGTGCGGGCGCTCGGACGACACCGACCGCCAGTGCATCAGCACCCACGGCACACCGGCCTCGGCCAGCAGCGGCGCCATCGCGGGATCGGCCCGACCCCCCGACACGTCGTTGACGATCTGCGCGCCGCTCTGTAGGGCCGCCCGCGCCACGTCGGCGTGCATGGTGTCGATGCTGACGGTAACGCCCTGGGCGGCAAGTTGTTTGATGACCGGAACCACGCGGGACGCCTCGGCCCGCGGGTCGATGCGGGCGGCACCGGGCCGGGTCGACTCGCCCCCGACATCGACGACCCCGGCCCCCTCGGCGACCATCGCCAGGCCGTGCGCGACGGCGTGCTCGGCGTCGAGATAGCGTCCGCCGTCCGAGAACGAGTCGTCAGTGACGTTGAGGACTCCCATAACCTGCACAGGCGCCGGGCTCACTTACGCAGGATGAGGTCGAGCGCTTCGGCCCGAGAGGCGGCACTGGTCTTGAACAGTCCGCGCACCGCCGACGTCGTGGTGACGGCGCCGGGTTTGCGCACGCCGCGCATCGCCATGCACAGGTGCTCCGCCTCGACCACGACGATCACCCCGCGCGGATCGAGCTTGCTGACCAGGGCGTCGGCGATCTGGCTGGTGAGCCTCTCCTGAACCTGCGGTCGCTTGGCGTACAAATCCACCAGCCGGGCGATCTTCGACAGCCCGGTGACCCTGCCGTCGTGTCCGGGGATGTAGCCGACGTGGGCCACCCCGTGGAAGGACACCAGGTGGTGCTCGCAGGTGGAGTACAGCGGGATTTCCTTAACGATCACCATCTCGTCGTGATCCTCGTCGAACATCGTGTTCAACACGCTGTCCGGGTCGGTGTAGAGCCCGGCGAACATTTCGCGGTATGCGCGGGCCACCCGGGCCGGGGTGTCCTGCAAGCCGTTTCGGTCGGGGTCTTCGCCGATCGCATACAGCAGCTCACGGATGGCGGCCTCGGCCCGCTGCTGGTCGAAGTTGCGGATGCGGGCGGGCGCGGTGTGGGTACCGGGTCCCAGATCGGCTCCCAAATCCGGTAGCGCCATCGGATCCTCCGTTCGTCAGCCGTGCGCCGGCGGGTTGGACCGGCTCACGTCATCGTCCGGCTGCTCGGGCGATTTTCCGGTTTCCTGCGTGGGCTGGCCCGGCGGCGGATAGGGCGGATAGGGCGGGTAAGGAGGGTATGTCGCCTGGCCCTGACCCGGATAGCTCGGCGCCGGCCGCGGCCAATATGGCTGCTGCGGGTGCGGCGCCGGGGGCGGTGCGGGCGGGTACCAGTTATTCGGCGGCTGCTGCTGCTGTTGCTGCTGTTGCGGCGGCGGCCATCCCGGCGCGTGCCAGCCCGCCGGCGCACCGTAGTCCGGCTGGGTCGGGCCACTGGGAACGGGCTGCCGATGGCCACCGCCATGAGAACCGTTGGCGCCGTGGGGGTTTCTGTCGGCCTCGACCCGCGCCGCCTCCTCGCTGGCCCGCGCGATCGCGGCCTTGAAGGCCGGCTCGGCGACCGGCGGCGGCCAGGGCTCGCCTCGCTCGATGGCCAGCTCGCCCGGCGTCTTGATCGGCGGCTTGTCCGACGGGATGCGGCCGCCGAAGTCGTCGAACATGGTGAGCCGGGGCCGCTTTTGCACGTCGGCGAAGATGGCTTCGAGCTCCGGGCGGTGCAGCGTCTCCTTTTCCAGCAGCTCGCCGGCCAGCGTGTCGAGCACATCACGGTACTCGGTGAGGATCTCCCAGGCCTCGGTGTGCGCGGCCTCGATCAGCTTGCGCACCTCGTCGTCGATGTCGCGGGCGACCTCGTGGGAGTAGTCCGCCTGGGTCCCCATGGTGCGGCCCAGGAACGGGTCGCCGTGCTCGGTGCCGTATTTGACCGCGCCGAGCTTGGAACTCATCCCGAATTCGGTGACCATCGCGCGGGCGACCTTGGTGGCCTGCTCGATGTCGGACACCGCGCCCGTCGTGGGTTCGCGGAACACCAGTTCCTCGGCGGCGCGGCCACCCATCGCGAATACCAGCTGCGCGATCATCTCCGAGCGGGTCCGCAGGCCCTTGTCCTCCTCGGGCACCGCGACCGCGTGCCCGCCGGTGCGTCCGCGCGCCAGGATCGTCACCTTGTAGACCGGGTCGATGTCCGGCATGGCCCAGGCCGCCAGGGTGTGCCCGCCCTCGTGGTAGGCGGTGATCTTCTTTTCCTGCTCGCTGATGATGCGGCCCTTGCGGCGCGGCCCGCCGATCACCCGGTCCACCGCCTCCTCGAGCGCCGGTCCGGTGATGACGGTGCCGTTCTCCCGCGCGGTCAGCAGGGCCGCCTCGTTGATCACGTTGGCCAGGTCGGCGCCGGTCATGCCGACGGTGCGCTTGGCCAGGCCGTCGAGGTCGGCGTCCGGCGCGATCGGCTTGCCCTTGGAATGCACCCGCAGGACGGCGCGGCGCCCGGCCAGGTCCGGGTTGCTGACCGGGATCTGCCGGTCGAAGCGACCGGGGCGCAGCAGCGCGGGGTCGAGGATGTCGGGCCGGTTGGTGGCGGCGATCAGGATGACGCCGGCGCGGTCGCCGAACCCGTCCATCTCGACCAGCAGCTGGTTGAGCGTCTGCTCGCGCTCGTCGTGGCCGCCGCCCAGGCCCGCGCCGCGCTGGCGGCCCACCGCGTCGATCTCGTCGACGAAGATGATGCAGGGGCTGTTCTGCTTGGCCTGCTCGAACAGGTCCCGCACGCGCGAGGCGCCCACGCCGACGAACATCTCGACGAAGTCCGAGCCCGAAATCGTGAAGAACGGAACTCCGGCCTCGCCGGCGACCGCGCGGGCCAGCAGCGTCTTGCCGGTGCCGGGCGGCCCGTAGAGCAGCACGCCCTTGGGGATCTTGGCGCCCAGGGCCTGGTACCGGCTGGGGTTCTGCAGGAAGTCTTTGATCTCGTAGAGCTCCTCGACCGCCTCGTCGACGCCGGCGACGTCGGCGAACGTGGTCTTGGGCATGTCCTTGTTGAGCATCTTGGCCCGCGACTTGCCGAACCCGAAGCCCATCCGGGCGCCGCCCTGCATCCGCGAGAACATCACGAACAACCCGACCAGCAACAGCAGCGGCAGCACGTAGACCAGCAGCTCGCCCAGGATGCTGCCCTGGTTCACGACGGTGCTGACTTTGGCGTTTTTCGCCGTGAGCGAATTGAACAGGTCGACGGCGTATCCGCTGGGGTATTTGGTGATGACCTTGTCGGAATTGTCGGTGTCCTTGTTGCCCTTCTTCAGGGTCAACCGCAATTGCTGCTCGCGGTCGTCGATCTGCGCGCTCTTGACGTTGTCGCCGCTGATCTGGGCCACCGCCACCGACGTGTCGACGGGCTTGTAGCCGCGGGTGTCGTCGCTGAAGTAAAAAAACGACCAACCCAGCACCGCCACGACGGCGATCGCCGTGACCGTGCGAATCACGTTTTTCCGGTTCATCAATTCATCGGCCTCGTCGGCCAGGTCCTTCCCCGTACACGAAGCTGGTAAAAGTCCAGGCTACCGCTCTAGGCGATCGCCAGCCCCGGCGGAGCCGGGGCGCAGCGGGTCGCCGCCATTCGGCACAGCGCGATCGCCAGCCCCGGCGGAGCCGGGGCGCAGCGGGTCGCCGCGGGAATCACTCGTAGTAGCGAGCCTCGACGACATTGTCGTCGGGATCGGCGAAGTAGTACGTCTGCGGCGACCACCCCCGGGCCCCGAAGCTGTGCTTCAGCCGCCGGCTGGTGTCCACGCCCTCGGCCTGCAGGCGCGCATCCAGCGCGTCGAATTCCTCTTTCGACACCGCAATGCAGATGTGGTTGACGGGCTGCCCGTCGCTACCCTCAGCCAGCGGCATCAAATCGATGATCGTCTCGTCGCACACCCGCACGCTCGGGAACGGCGCCTCGCCGGCCTCGAACTCCGCCAACCGCAGCGGCGCGAGCCCGACCACCCTCGAGTAGAAGTCCACCGAAGCGCGCGGGTCCCTCGTCCACAGAACCACGTGGTCCAATCGCATCCCCAATTATGGTGCGCGGCGGTGCGCAGGCACCAAGCCCTTTCTCAGTCCGGGCCCGTGTGATTTGGTGAGACCGTGCGTTCATCAACCGAACGGTTAGTAGATACCAATGGCATTCACCTCCGAGTGTTCGAGGCGGGAGACCGCGGCGCTCCCGTCGTGCTGCTGGCCCACGGCTTTCCCGAGCTCGCGTATTCCTGGCGCCACCAGATACCGGCGCTGGCCGAGGCCGGCTACCACGTGCTGGCGCCCGATCAGCGCGGCTACGGCGGCTCGTCGCGACCGGACGCGATCGAGGCCTACAACGTTCACGCGCTGACCGCGGACCTGGTCGGCCTGCTCGACGACGTCGGCGCCGAGCGCGCCGTCTGGATCGGGCACGACTGGGGCGCCGCGGTGGTGTGGAACGCTCCGCTGCTGCATCCCGACCGGGTCGCGGGTGTCGCCGCGCTCAGCGTGCCCGCGACGCCGCGCTCGAAGGTGGCGCCCACTGCGAGGTGGCGCGAGATCTTCGGCGAGAACTTCTTCTACATCCTCTATTTCCAGGAGCCCGGCGTCGCCGATGCCGAGCTCAATGCCGACCCCGCGCGCTTCCTGCGCCGGATGATGGGCAGTGCGGGATCATCCGGCGACGAGGCCGCCGGGCTGCGGATGCTCGCCCCGGGCCCGGAAGGCTTCGTCGATCGCATTCCCGAACCCGACCGCCTGCCGGACTGGATCAGCCAGGACGAGCTGGACCACTACATCGCCGAATTTTCCCGCACCGGATTCACCGGCGGGTTGAACTGGTACCGCAATTTCGACCGCAATTGGGAGACCACCGCCGACCTCGCCGGCGCGAAAATCGCTGTGCCGTGCCTGTTTATCGGCGGATCGGCCGATCCGGTCCTGGGCTTCACCCGCGCCGACCGCGCGTCGGAGGTGATCTCCGGGCCCTACCGCGAGGTGATGCTCGACGGCGCGGGGCACTGGCTGCAGCAGGAGCGTCCCGACGAAGTCAACAAGATCCTGCTGGAATTCCTCGACGAATTGGAGCTGCGATGACCAAGCCACTGCGCTTCGGCGTATTCATCACGCCGTTTCATCCCGTTGGCCAATCCCCCACGGTGGCACTGGAATACGACATGGAACGGGTCGTCGCGCTGGACCGCCTCGGCTTCGACGAAGCCTGGTTCGGCGAGCACCACTCCGGCGGCTACGAGCTGATCGCCTGCCCGGAGGTGTTCATCGCGGCCGCGGCCGAGCGGACCAAGCACATCCGGCTGGGCACGGGCGTGGTGTCGCTGCCCTACCACCACCCGCTGATGGTCGCCGACCGCTGGGTGCTGCTGGACCACCTGACCCGCGGCCGGGTCATGTTCGGCACCGGCCCGGGCGCGCTGCCGTCGGACGCGTACATGATGGGCATCGACCCCGTCGAGCAGCGGCGGATGATGCAGGAATCCCTCGACGCGATCCTGGCGCTGTTCCGCGCCGCGCCCGACGAGCGGATCGACCGCCACTCCGACTGGTTCACGCTGCGCGACGCGCAGCTGCACATCCGCCCCTACACCTGGCCGTACCCCGAGATCGCCACGGCGGCAATGATTTCGCCGTCCGGGCCGCGGCTGGCCGGCGCGCTGGGCACATCGCTGCTGTCGCTGTCGATGTCGGTGCCCGGGGGCTACGCCGCACTGGAGAACACCTGGGAGGTGGTGCGCGAGCAGGCGGCCAAGGTCGGCCGCGACGAGCCGGACCGCGCCGACTGGCGGGTCCTGAGCATCATGCACATCGCCGACAGCCGGGAGCAGGCGATCGACGATTGCACCTACGGGCTGCAGGATTTCGCCAACTACTTCGGCGCCGCCGGGTTCGTTCCGCTGGCCAACGAGGTGGACGGCGCCGCCCAGACGCCGCACGAGTTCGTCGCGGACTACGCGGCAAAAGGCAATTGCTGCATCGGCACACCCGACGACGCGATCGCGCACATCGAAGACCTGATCGAACGGTCGGGCGGCTTCGGAACGCTGCTGATGCTCGGCCACGACTGGGCGTCGCCCGAAGCGACCTACCACTGCTATGACCTGATGGCCCGCAAGGTGATTCCACACTTCAAGGGTCAGCTCGAAGCGTCGCGGTCGTCGCACGACTGGGCCAAGGGCAAGCGCGACCAGCTGATCGGCCGGGCCGGCGAGGCCGTCGTGAAGGCCATCACCGAGCATGTCGGAGAGCAGGAAGGGCGGTCCAGCTGATGCGCGCCGCGGTATTGCGCGACGGCCGCATGGTCTACCGCGACGACGTACCCGAGCCGGTGCCCGGGCCGGGTCAGGTGCTCGTCGGGGTGCGGGCGTGTGGAATCTGCGGTTCCGACCTGCATTTCGCCTCCCACGGCGACGAGGTGGTGGCGATGACCGCTCAGGTGGCCCCCGACGCGGGCGGCATGGGCGTCGACCTGGCCAGCGATGTCTTCATGGGTCACGAATTCAGCGCCGAGGTCCTGGAGTCCGGCCCCGACACGGAGACCCCTCCGCCCGGAACCGTGGTGACGTCGATCCCCGTGCTGCTCTCCACCACCGGAGTCGAGCCGATCGTGTACAGCAACAGCACGATTGGCGGCTACGCCGAGCGGATGCTGCTGTCGGCGCCGCTGCTGCTGCCCATTCCCAACGGCCTCGACCCCAAGCACGCCGCGCTGACCGAACCGATGGCGGTGGGCCTGCACGCCGTCGACAAGTCCGGCATCGCGCCCGGCGAGACCGCCCTGGTGCTGGGCTGCGGACCGATCGGCATCGCCATCATCGCGGCCCTGAAGTCGCGCGGCGTGGAAACGATTGTGGCGTCAGACTTTTCACCGAAGCGGCGCGAGCTGGCCACAGCGATGGGCGCACACCAGACGCAAGACCCGGCCCAGGGTTCGCCGTTCGACACCGTCAAACCCGCGGTGGTGTTCGAGGCGGTCGGGGTGCCCGGGATCATCGACGACGTGCTGCGGCGCGCGCGCCCGGGCACGCGGCTGGTGGTCGCGGGCGTGTGCATGCAGCCCGACACCGTGCATCCGTTCTTCGCGATCGCCAAAGAGATCAACGTGCAGTTCGTGCTGGCCTACAACCCCGAGGAGTTCGGCGATTCGCTGCGCGCGCTGGCCGAGGGTGAGATCGACGTGTCCCCGCTGATCACCGGGGAGGTCGGGCTGGACGGTGTCGGCCAGGCCTTCGACGACCTCTCCGACCCCGAGCGGCACTGCAAGATTCTCGTCACGCCGTAGACCCGCGGGCGATTGTCGGCGGGTCGTGTATAATCGAACATATGTTCGGCGAAGGAGTGCCGGATCCCGCGGCGATGGACGAGCTCGAGCCCGACGCGCTCATCGCGGCCGTCGAGTCCACGTACCGGCAGGAGTCGGTGCTGGTCGCCCGGCGGATGGCCGCCGTGGCGGCATTGCTGGGTCACCGGATGGAGGCCGCGGCGCGGGCCGTGAGCCAGCACGGGTACGCGGCGATCAGCCCGTACGAACAGACGTCCGCGGAGGTGGCCGCCGCGATGAACCTGTCGGCGATGGCGGCGGGCTATTTGGTGTCGGACGCCGAGGCGCTCGATACGCGGTTGCCCCGAATCGCGGCCTTGCTGGGCGAGGGCCGAACGGACTGGCGCACGGTCAGGTTGATCATCAGGCGCACGGATTTGATCGCCGACCACGACTTGATCACGAAGGTCGACCGGTCGCTGGCCGCGCGCATCGGCAACTGGAGCGGCTGGTCGAGGCAGCGCATCGTCAACGCCGTCGACGCCGCGGTGCGCGCCACCGATCCCGACGCCGCACGCGAGCGCCGCGAGTCCGCCGAGGACGGCCGGCACATCGGAATCACCCCGTCGGACAACGGAATGGCGGACGTCTACGGCAGGGTTGGGGCGGCGGCCGCGACGGCCTTCGATCGACGGCTGTCCGAACTCGCCAAGCAGGCATGCCCGAACGACCCGCGGACGCTGGACCAACGCCGCGCCGACGCGCTGGCGGCGCTGACCTTGGGCCGCGATTTGGCCTGCACGTGCGGGCAAGCCGGCTGCACCGCCTCTTTGGCCGAGGGCGAGCGCGATCGGGGCGGGCCTGACGATGCGCAAGCCCATCCGGTCGGGGCTCAGGTGGTGCTCAACATCATGGCCCACGAGCAGACCGTGCGCGGCGAAAGCGAACGGCCCGGCTATCTGGAGGGCTACGGGCTCATCGACGCCGAGCAGGTTCGCGACCTGGCCGCCGCTGCATCCCAACTAGTCGCCGATCCGGTGACGAGCCCGGTGGCGGCGCTGCGCTACCAGCCGCCCGCGGCTCTCGAGCGTGCGGTGCGTTGCCGGGACCTGACCTGTCGGTTTCCCGGGTGCAGTCGCCCGGCCTTCGCCTGCGACCTCGACCATACGATCCCGTTCAACCACCGGAATCCCGCTGCCGGCGGGTTGACGGTGTGGGAGAACCTCAAATGCCTTTGCCGACAACATCATCGGCTGAAAACCTTCGGAGGCTGGCGCGATAAACAGTTGGCCGACGGGACCGTCATCTGGACGTCACCCACCGGGCGGACCTACCGCACCACCCCGGCCGGCGCAGACCTGTTCCCGCAACCGCGCAGGCCCGCGTGTGTCGTCCCGTCCCCCGCCCGGCGAAACCGCTCGAAGCAACGCAGCGCACGGATCGCCAGGGCGCGCAAACACAACCGGGAGCAACGACCCGTCAACGAAGCCCGGCGGTTGCTCGAACAGGCGCGAAAGCGAGAGATCGCGGACAGAAAGTTCCGAAATCACATGCGCGACATGCTGTTCCTGTTCAAGGGCACGCCGAGCACCAGTCCCTTCTGCACCTGGATCAACGACCCCCGCGAACCCGAGGAGCTGCCACCGGACTGGACGCCGGAGCGGGACGACCCGATTACGCTGCCCGACGACCCGCCCTTCTAGGACCCCGGGCCCTCAGCGGCTTGCGAGCGCGGCGAGGTCCTGCGGCCCGGCAGCCGGGTAACCACCGGCGGACTGCACCCGCCTCGACCAGTCGCCCACCAGACCGGTCAGCTCGTCGAGGTCGTCGCCCAATGCCGCGACGATCGGCGCACACCCCTCGTCGGTAGCCACCTCGATCGCTTCGCGAGCTGCCCGGCCCGCATCGGTGAACGCACCGTCGCGGATCAACCCCCGCGACTGGAGCCGTTCCTCGGCCGCGGCTAAATCCGGCTCGGTCCAGGCCCTCGATCGGATGTAGCTGCGCAGCGGCAGGCCCCAGTAGAGCTCGGTGAGCAGGCCGATCTCCACCGCATCGAAACCCGCTGTGGTCCAGACGTTCACGTGGACGTCGCCGCGGTACTCACGCAGCTCGTCCGCCAGGCGCCAGGCATCGGCCAGCGCCTCGCCCGGCAGACCTTGGGCGACGAGACCGGCGAACAGGGGCTTGCCCGCCGACGGCAAATCTTCCGTCGCG
Source organism: Mycobacterium alsense (assembly GCF_002086635.1). Lineage (GTDB taxonomy): Bacteria > Actinomycetota > Actinomycetes > Mycobacteriales > Mycobacteriaceae > Mycobacterium > Mycobacterium alsense. Next base: position 12,363 of record NZ_MVHD01000019.1, read on the forward strand.
CGCCGGAGCAATTCCACCGCGCGACCGACGCCGTCCGGGTCGGCGCCCAGGATCCGGCGCAGCTGCCGCGCCGCGCCGTCGGTTCGGGCCGCGCAAAGCGTCGCCGCGTCGGCCAGCGTCCACCCGTGGGCGACCGCCGGCACCACGACCGCCGGGTTGAACACGGCGAACGCCGCCGCGATCACCTCGCCGGGCACCTGTCCCATCACCGAGCCGCGGCTGCAGAAGTAGGCCGCGCCGTCGGGCATCGCGACTTCCCCCGACTTGCCGGGACTCGGCCCGAACCCGAGGGCCGCATAGCCTTCGTGGCATTCCGGGGCGAAATACACCTGCCCCGCAAAAGGTTCGATCGCGAGGGCGAGCGCTCTCGCCGGTGTGAGGGTCATGGGGAGTAATCCTGGCACAGCGTCATCGGCACCGGCCAGTAGGCACAACTGGCCGGTCCGCAGCTGGACAAAGCGACCTCGATCTCAGAGATCGCCGGCCGCGGCGCACCACCGGCGCCACTTCAGCAGGTCCGAAGACAAGAGACCGCAGACCAGAAATTCCGAAATAGCTTGCGCGACACGCTATTTCTTTTTCAAAGGCACGCCCAGCAGCAATACTTTCTGCCACTGGATGAACTGCGGTGAAGCTCCAAACATCGGTCGCCACACCAGGTATCGATGCGCGCGCACCGTGCCTACAGGGTTGCCGCGCTCGACGGCCGATCGAACGGCGTTGCCCTGAGCCGCGCTTCGAGCGGGATACCCGAGTTGTTCGTCGTTCAGTTATCCGGCAAACGGGGGCCGTGCCATCACCGTCGGACGGAACCCGTAGCGCGGACCCGCGCCCATTCGGCCGGTGTCAGCGCCCACCAGCGGCATCCCGCCCAGCACGCTTCCCGGCGCTGACGTCTCCGGGGTGGTGATGAGGCGGCTGATCGCCAGTGGCGCAGCGCCGGGAGCTGCGGCCGGGCCTGCGGCCGAGGCCCAGGAGGCCGGCACGGAGAGGCCGCCGAGCGGGGCGGCAGTACCGAGACCCACCTTGATGGCGCCGCCCGCGCCGCCCAGGCCCCCCCCAATCGCGGGTAGGGTCGCCGCGGCCCTGGCCCCGTCGCTGGCCGCCTTGGCGGCCGGCACTGCAGCCTTCGACAGCGATAGAAAGTGGGTCGACATGCCGGTAGCGCGATAAAGCATCGCGAGGGAGTTCTGGGTGGGGCTGGCATATTGCGACCACAAGCCCACCAGAGGATCGTCTTTCAACATGTCCGAGACCGATGCGAGGGACTTACTCAATGAGCCGGACGACGCGAGGTTTTGCAGCGCGGAGGGCATTGAGGACAGCAGCTGCGTCTGAGTCGACTGCACGCCCGTACCGGCCGATGTGCCAGCGGCTCGGCTGACCGCGGCGGCCTGCATGGCCTGTCCGGCGGGATCGGTGGTCTGCACCGGTTCGGTGAACGGCGTCACCCTGGCAGCCGGTGCACTGTGGGCGGCGTAGCCGTACATCGCGGTGGCATCTTGAGCCCACATTTCGCCGTATTGCCCCTCGAGCTGGGCAATCAGCGGAGTGTTTTGACCGAGGACATTCGTGGAGACCGCCTGGGCCAGCTGGGCGCGGTTGGCCGCTATCAGCGGTGGCGGCACCGTGGCGGCGAACGCGGTCTCGTAGGCCCCGGCCGCGGCCCTGGCCGAGGCAGCGGCTTGTTCGGCTTGCACGGCGCTGGCTCGCATCCATGCCACATAGGGTCTGGCTGCGCCGGCCATTTGCATCGATGCGGGGCCCATCCACTCTTCGCTGCTCAGTTGCGCGATGACCGTGTCGTAGCCGGTGGCTGCGGAGTCCAGCTCGGCGGCCAGCATGTTCCAGGCCCATGACGCGGCCATCATCGATGCAGACCCCGGGCCGGAATACATGCGGGCAGAATTGATCTCTGGAGGTAACGCTCCGTAATCCAGCATTTATGGGCCCTCCTCAGCTGGAAGCGGCGGCGTTGATCGCCTCGGTGGCCTCGTACGAGCCGGCAGCGCAGCTCAGCATGTTCACAAACATCTCGTGCATCACCGTGGCCCGGGCGCTGACGGCCTGATACATCTGGGCGTGCGTGGCGAACTGAGCCGCGACCAGCACCGAGACCTCGTCGGCGGCCGCGGGAACCACTCCCGTCGTCGGCGCTGACGCAGCTGCATTCTGTGCGGCCAGCCCCGCACCGATGGCAGCCAAGTTCTGGGCTGCGGCGGATAACGCTTGCGGCTGGGTGGTCACGAACGACACGGTGATGCTCTCCTCGCTGGTTCGGGTCTCAACGGCCTTCGAAAGCCGTTCGCCGCAAGGTTAGGTACTCCGCGGTCACTAGTGCATTACTAACTACAAATGTTCATTTATAGCTACCAGACGTTCATTTCAACGGACTGATATTTATTTGAACGCACTTGCGATCATCTATGTGAACTGACGTCCACTTATCGGGAAGGCGCGTCGAGGACGGAGAAAGGGCTTCCGTGTTCATGACATGCGGCCGACGGTGTCCGCTGCGCCGGACGGTGACCTGGCGGAGACATCTGACCACAGTTTCGAGTGACGTTGGTGCGGACGCGAAGGCAGTCGACAAGACGAAGGGACCAAGTAGTGGATTTCGGGGCACTTCCACCGGAAGTCAACTCCGGGCGCATGTACGTCGGCGCGGGTTCGGGGCCGATGCTGGCGGCTGCCGCAGCGTGGGACGGATTGGCCAACGATCTCTACGCCACGGCAGGCTCCTACACTTCGCTGATCACCGAACTCACGAGCGCGTGGTCGGGGCCGGCATCGGCATCGATGGTCAGCGCTTCGGTGCCGTATGCGGCGTGGCTGACCGCGACTGCGGCGCAGGCCGAGCAGACGGCCGTCCAGGCGAAGGCCGCCGCGGGAGCCTACGAGGCCGCTTTTGCAATGACGATTCCGCCGCCGGTGATCGCGGCCAACCGCGCGCAACTGATGACGTTGATCGCGACGAATTTCTTTGGCCAGAACCTGCCAGCGATTGCGGCCACCGAAGCTCACTATGCAGAAATGTGGGCTCAGGATGCCACCGCGATGTATGGCTACGCCGCGGCGTCGGCCGGCGCATCAGCGTTGACCACGTTCGACCAGCCACCATCGACCACCAGCCCGGTGGGGCAGGCCGGTCAGGCGGTCGCGGTCGCCCAAGCGGCCCAAACAGCAGCCGGAACAAACACACAGCCCGTCGCATCCGCCTTCGGGCTGGCCAACGCGAGAGTTCTTTATGGAGGACTACTGAACGAATGGATTGAGTCATCCCGATCGCAGTCCTGGAAAAGGTTGGTATCGCAGTACGCCGATGGCGTTTCGATCGCCTACAACCATTTGGGCGACTGGGAGCACCTGATGAAGGTCTGGGAAGGTGTGGTGCCGGCCGCGGCTGCAAGCAAAGCTGCCGAGGCCGCGGGGGTGTTGCCCGGTGCGGGGGGAATCCAGGCAAGCGTGCCGTTGCCTTCGGGCGCGTCGTCGGCTATTTCGGCGGGTCTCGCTAGGGCGGGCACGGTGGGCAACTTGTCAGTGCCGCAGAGTTGGGCCACCGCGGCTCCGGCGACAAGCGTGGAAGGCACACTGTCGGCCGTGAGCAGCGCCGGCGTTGGCTCCGAAGCTAATGGAGCAAGCGTGCTCCACGGCATACCGCTGACGGGCGCGGGTCGCGGCCGCGGGGGGAAGGTTGTTGGGCAACAGTACGGCTTTCGCCCGATCGTGATGGCGCGACCGGTGGTCGGCGGGTAAGCCCGACGTTGGCGATTCGTGCCGATCGCCGAAGCCGGCCGGTGAGCTACTTGCCGGAAGTGAACCAGGCGACTTTGGCCCGCCAGGACCGAGCGGATCCGTAGGCGAAGCCAACGGCGCTCACGCAGGCGCACAACCAAACCGGCAACACGATATCGGAGCCCGCCCAGGCGGTGCCCATCTGAATCGCGATAGCTGCAAGTCCAAATGCAGCGGAGATCAGATAGAGGTCGACGGTCGTCGTCGAGCGGGGATCCGTCCGCAGTATCAGGAGTACTCGTCCGGCATAGACGAGTAGGTAGATCATCAGACCGCCCAATACAAACCAGTAGGCTCCCAGCCAGACGTCACTGGCCGGGGCGGCGAAGAAGTCGAGGTGATGCCCCTCGTCGGCGATAACGAACAGCGCCACCAGCAGCGGAACCGCCAGCCGTAGCGGCCGCGTGACGTATTTGCGCAATAATCCGCGCTCGCGGGTTTTCTCGACGAGACGGATGAGCCCGTGCCGGATAATTGCCGTCACCGCGAAGATCCAGCAGATGTGGCCGACCAGATGCTGTACGTTCCACAGTCCGAAGACGCGGTGCAACGGCGGGCCGAGCACCGCCGCGGCCCAGTGCGACGTCAGCAGCACGGCGCACCCCTGCAGTGCGATGTTGCGGGTCGCGCCGGCCTCCCATCGGGAACGCCAGGTGTCGCGCCGGATCCACAGGCTGCACAGAATGGAAGCGAGGGTCGCGATGATGAGTGCGGCTTTGATCATTAACGGGTCCCGCGCAGTACCGCTCAGACCGGCGGACTGTTGGGATCGGGGCGAAGGTCACGCAATCTGGGCGGGCCGGCCTGGGACTCCAGGTACTCGGCGACCGAGTCAGGCTCGATCAACCCGTAGCGAACTTGCAGGTCAACGGGGTTCAACCCTAAATATTTAGCCGCCCTGATCAGGTTATCTGCGGTGATCAGCCTGCCTTCGCGGGCCGCCTTGTAATACGCGGACTTGCGGTAGCCGAATGCTGCGTAGACCTCGGTGGCCGCCAAGGGCCTACCGACCAGATACGGCAGAACCACCGCCGGGTCCTTCGCACTGTCGTCCACAATTATGGACGATAGCGCCGTTTGGCGGACACGGCAAAAGCAAGCGGAGTCATCGCGAATGGCCGCCGCGTATGTGCCCGCCCGGTGCGAAGCGAACTACCCGGGCGGGAGCCACTCGGTCGTCGGGCCTGCCGCCGTCGCGTCCCGGACGAGTCCTGCATTTGCGCCGCGAACGCTCCCCCGGGCTGGGCACTTCGCCGCCGCGACATGCTGCAGCTTCGTTTGTGATTCTGATGAAACCCGTTATGAGCCAATACGATTGAGCGTCGATGAACATTGACGACATTGCTACAGCACGCACCAGGCATGTCCGCAGTTCAACCGTGTTTCAGATGCCCCAAGCGGCTAAGGTGCCAGGCATGCCCGTCGGAACCAACGGCTCGAGGTTTGTCCGCCGATCGATCGCATTCGCCGCGGCCGGCCTGACCGTCGCCGCGGCGGCCGCGTGCGACAAACACGAAGCGCCGGCTCCGGGCGCCAATCCCCGCCAGGTGACCGTCGTCGGCTCCGGGCAGGTCCAGGGCGTGCCGGACACCCTGACCGCCGAGGCCGGCATCGAGTTCACCGCGCCCGACGTCACCTCGGCGATGAACCAGACCAATGACCGGCAGCGGGCGGTGATCGACGCGCTGGTCGGCGCGGGCCTGGACCGCAGGGACATCGCCACCACGACGGTCACCCTCGAGCCGCAGTACAGCGGCCCCGGCGGCGCGAGCATCACCGGCTACCGCGCCACCAACGCGATCCGGGTCACGATCCACCCGACCGATGCGGCGTCACGGATGCTGGCCCTCATCGTCGGCACCGGCGGCGACGCCACCCGGATCCGCTCGGTCAGCTACTCGATCGCCGACGACTCGCAACTGGTCAAGGACGCCCGGGCGCGGGCGTTCCACGACGCCAAGTCCCGCGCGGACCAGTACGCCCAGCTGTCCGGGCTGCGGCTGGGTCGGGTGCTTTCCATCTCGGAGGCGTCGGCGCCTCCGGGCGGGCCGACGCCGGCGCCGCGCGGCATGGTCGCCGAAGCCCCCCTGGAACCCGGCCAGCAGACCGTGCGCTTCTCGGTGACCGCGGTGTGGGAGCTCGAGTAGCTACTCCTCGTACACCCGGGGATCGAGCGTGCCGATGTAGGACAGGTCCCGGTAGCGCTCGTCGTAGTCGAGGCCGTAGCCCACCACGAAGTCGTTCGGGATGTCGAAGCCCACGTAGGCGATGTCGACGTTGGCGCGCATCGCGTCGGGCTTGCGCAGCAGCGTGCACACCCGCAGCGAGCGCGGGTGGCGGCTTTTCAGGTTGCGCAGCAGCCACGACAAGGTCAGCCCGGAGTCCACGACGTCCTCGACGATCAGCACGTCGCGATCGTTGATGTCGCGGTCGAGGTCCTTGAGGATCCGCACCACGCCGGACGACGACGTCGAGGACCCGTAGGAGCTGACGGCCATGAACTCGAACTGCGTGGGCACCGGGATCGCGCGGGCCAGATCGGTAACGAAGATCACCGCGCCCTTGAGCACGGTGATCAGGAGCAGGTCCTGACCCGTCCCGGTGGTGATGTCGCGATAGTGCCGGCCGATCTCCTCGCCAAGCTCGGCGGTGCGGGCCTGGATCTGCTCGGCGGTGAGCAACACCGACTTGATGTCCCCCGGGTACATCTCCACCGCCACGTCCACAGCGTGCCACGCCGGCGGGCGGAATCGCTACACGGGCTCCCGCCACAGCGTGAGCACCCCGTCGCGGCGCCCCGCGATCAACCGCTGTCCGCGCAGGGAGGAGCCCACCGCCACCCCGCCCTGCCCGCGCCACGCGGTGATCAGCGCGTCCACACCGCGGATCTGCTTGTCGGTCAGCCCGGTCGCGCCCTCCGCCAGCAGCCAGCCGCGAATCACCCGGCGCCGGACCGCGTCCGGCAACGCGGCCAGGGCCGCGGGTCGCAGCCCCGAATCCGTCCGCGCCCCGGGCAGGGCCTGCGCGGCGAGCGCATCGATCATGTCGGTGTCCTCGCGCAACGCGGTCGCGGTGCGCGCCAACGCCTCGGCCACGCCGCCGCCCAGGACGTCCTCCAGCAGGGGCAGCACCTCCAGGCGCAGCCGGGTCCGGGTGAAACGACGGTCGCTGTTGTGCGGGTCCTGCCACGGGGTCAGGCCGAGTTCCGCGCACGCCGCGTGGGTCACCGCACGCCGCACGGTAAGCAGCGGCCGGCACCATGGCGGGTCGTGCGGGCGCATCCCGGCGATCGAGCGGCCGCCGGAGCCGCGGCCCAGCCCCAGCAGCACCGTCTCGGCCTGGTCGTCGAGCGTGTGCGCCAACAGCACCGGGTCACCGCCGCGCGCCTCCTCGAGCGCGGCGTACCGGGCGGTGCGCGCCGCCGCCTCCGGGCCGCCGCCGGGGCCGGCCGGGCCCACCTGCACGCAAAGCACCCGTGCGTCAACACATCCCAGCGTGAGCGCCTGCTTTCGGGCGGTCTCGGCCACGGCGGCCGAGTCGTCCTGCAGGGCGTGGTCGACGATCAGCGCGGTGGTCGGGCGAAGCGCGGCGGCGACCGCCGTGAGTGCCAGCGAGTCCGGGCCGCCGGATAACGCCACGCACCAACGCTTTTCGTCGGCCAGATGGGTGCGGGCGTACGCCTCGACCGCCGCGCGCAGCCGCCCTACAGCACCCTGTCGATCCATCGCTGGGGGTCTTCGATTTCGGCGGGCAGCGGCAGCGTGTCCGGGCCCGACCACACGGTGTTGAATCGCTGCATCCCCACCTTGCCCACCACGTGGTCGACGAACGCCTTCCCCCGCGTGTACTGGCTGAGCTTCGCGTCGAGCCCGAGCAGCGCACGCAGCAGCCGCTGCAGCGGCGGTTGCTTGCGGTGGCGACGCTCGTCGAACCTGCGGCGGATGGTGGCCACCGACGGCACCACCACCGGCCCGACGGCGTCCATCACGTGGTCGGCGTGGCCCTCCAGCAGCGTGCCCAGCACCAGCAGCTGGTCCAGGGCCTGGCGCTGCGGCTCGGATTGCACGGCGCGCACCAGCCCGAGAATGCCGGACGCGTTCGGGTCCGACGACCCGCGGCCGCGGACGAACTCGGCGAGCCGGCCGGCCACCTGGCCGAGGTCCTCCCCGACGTCCTGGGTCAGCGTCCGCAGCGCCCGCGACATGTGCTCGGACAACCACGGGTTGGCGGTGAACTGGACCCGGTGGGTGACCTCGTGCAGGCACACCCACAACCGGAAATCGGACGGGTTGACCCGAAGCTGGCGCTCGACGGCGATGACGTTGGGATACACCAGCAGCAGGCTCCCCCCGCCGGTGTCCTGTCCGCGGCCGGCGAACGGGTCGTACTGGCCGAGGATCCCCGACGACACGAACGCCAGCACGGCGCCCGTCTGCGCGCCGGTGAGTCGGCCGGTGAGAAAGCCGTGCGGCTTCTCGCTGCCGTTGGTCATCACCCGCATCGACTCGGCCGCCGCGCCGATCCACTGCGGGCGGTCGACGATGCGGACGGGCGGGACATGGCCACCGTCAGAGCCCTTGTCGAAACCGTCGATGACCAGGCCCGTGACGTCGCGCACCGGCGGTTCGGCCTTGGCGGCCGCGGTCGTCAGCTCGTCGATCACCTGGCGGCGGGTGTAGTCGCTGGACGCCGGCCCCGGCCGGGCCAGCCGCTGCCCGACGGTCGCGGCGAATCGCCAGTCGACGGCGGTACCGAGGGTCAGGCTCGACGAGGCGCTCATGAGCACCCACAGAACCACAGCTTGGTGGCCAGCGCGTCCATCGCGTTGCGGCCGTTGGGTCCCGCGGCGTTGGACAGGAACGCAAACGTCAGCACCCGCCCGCTGCGGTCGGTGAGCACCCCGACCAGCGAGTTGATGTCGGTCAGCGAGCCGGTCTTGGCCCGCAGCCAGCCGGCCGGCCCCCGATCGGTGGCCGGGTCGAGGAAGCGGTCGCCCAGCGTGCCGCTGCCACCGGCGATCGGCAGCAGGTCCAGCAGCCCGCGCAGCGCCGGATGGTCGGGCCCGGTCGCCGCCACCATCACGCCGTCGAGCGTCTTGGCGGTCAACCGGTCGTCGACCGACAGGCCGCTGGAATCCTGCAGGGCGGTGCCGGCGGTGTCTACGTGCGCGGTGCTCAGGCGGTTGGTCACCGCGTCGACCGCCCCCGCGAAGCTGCGCGGCCGGTTGATCGCGGCGGCGACCTCGCGGCCGATGCACTCGGCCATCACGTTGTCGGAGTGGTCCATCATCTCCGAAAGCCGCTGGATCAACGGCGCGGACTGGACGACGGCCAGCTGTCGCGCCCCGGTCGGCGCCGTGCCGATCGTGACGGCGGCCGGATCCAGGCCCAGGCCCTTGGCGAGCTCCCGGCCGGCGTCCAGCGCCGGCGTCTTGGACCGGCGCGAGTTGACCGTGGTCGGCTGGATGCGCCCGGCGTCGATCATCACCGGCTCGATCGGGGCGATGTCGCCGTTGTCGACGTCGGCCGGGTCCCAGCCCTGGGCCATGGTGGGCCCGCTGAACGCCGAGATGTCCACCTGCACCGCGGTCGGGGTCATGCCGCTGCGGCGAACCTGTTCGACCAGGTCGCTGATGCGGGCCGCGCCGCGGTACCAGGTCTCCACGCCCGGCGGCGCCGCCGAGAGCACCGGGTCCCCGGCCCCGACCAGCACCACGGGCCCCTGCGCATTGGCGCTGCCCGCGACCACCCGGGTGCTGATGCGGGCCTGACGGTCCAACGTCAGCAGCGCGGCGGCGGCGGTCAGGACCTTGTTGGTCGACGCCGGCACCAGCGGCAGGTCGTCGGCCACCCGCCAGAGCTCCTTGCCCGTGATGGCGTCGCTGATCCGGCCACCCAGCCGCCCCAGGTTGGGATCGGCCGCCACGGGCGCCAGCGCGGCGGCCACGCCGCCGGGGCTGGGCGCCTCGGCGGTGTCGGCGACGGGGACCATCCCCGGCTTCACCGTCGGCGGGCGCGGCGGCGGCACGGGGGCGTGCGCGGCCCCGGCGCCGTGCCCACCGGTGGTGAAAAACGTTGCCGCCGCCACCACGGCGGCCACGAACGCCAGCACGGCCAACCCGATGAGCAGTTGGGTGGATTTCCGCCAGCGAGTCGGACCCATCACTCTCCTGACTGTTTGAACCCATTCTGCCGAATCGGCCGCGATGCGCTCGACTAGGGTGATGCCCGGCGTAACAGCCCTACAAGACCCCAGCCTCGTGAAGGAGCCGACGCGGTGCAATTCGACGTGACGATCGAAATTCCGAAAGGGCAACGCAACAAGTACGAGGTCGACCACGAGACCGGCCGGGTGCGTCTGGACCGCTACCTCTATACGTCGATGGCCTACCCCACCGACTACGGCTTCATCGAGGACACCCTCGGCGAGGACGGCGACCCGTTGGACGCGATGGTGCTGCTGCCGCAGCCGTTGTTCCCGGGGGTGCTGGTCGAGGCGCGCCCGGTGGGAATGTTCCGGATGGTCGACGAGGCCGGCGGCGACGACAAGGTGCTGTGCGTGCCGGCCGGCGACCACCGGTGGGACCACATCCAGGACATCGGCGACGTCCCGGAATTCGAACTCGACGTGATCAAGCACTTCTTCTCCCAATACAAGGCCCTGGAGCCGGGCAAGTTCGTCAAGGCGGCCGACTGGGTCGACCGCGCCCAGGCCGAGGCCGAGGTGCTGCGCTCGATGGAGCGGTTCAAGACCTCGGGGCACTAGGGCGGGCGTTGCGCCTGTTGCGCAACACGCTGTGGCCCAGCGCCACCCCGATGAGCACGACGCCCACCGAGGCGGTGAACACCTCGGGCACCTCGAGGCGCGGGTCGATGGACACCAGCATGATCACGGCCAGCGCGCCGATCGCCCAGTGCGCGCCGTGTTCGAGGTACACGTAGCGGTCCAGCGTCTCCTGCCGGACGAGAAAGATGGTGATCGACCGGACGAACATCGAGCCCACCAGGCCCAGACCCAGCGCGATGACGATCGGGTCGGACGTGATCGCGAAGGCGCCTGTTACCCCGTCGAACGAGAAGGCGGCGTCGAGCACCTCGAGGTAGAGGAAAAGGGTCAGGCCGGCCTTCCCCACCGCCGTGCCGGCGGCCGCGTCATCGACGCCCGACGGCCGAAACGCCCGGCTCAAGCCGTTGACGACGAGGTAGGCGATCAGGCCCAACAGCCCGGCGATCAGCACCGTCGCACGCTCCTCGCTGGAATGGGTCAGCCGCGTCCCCACCAGGACCAGCGCGAGCACCGCGACTACCACCGACACCTGGCCGAGCCGCCCGATGCGCGCGAACGGCACCTCAATCCACTTGAGCCACTTGATGTCTCGGTCGTGAAACACGAAATCCAAAAACAGCATCAACAGAAACGTCCCGCCGAACGCCGCGATCTGCGAGTGGGCGGAGATGATCAGCTTTTCGTAGCTCGGCGAGCCGTCCGGAAATTCCAGCGCGCCGTGCGCCGGCGGGTTGAGCGCCAGCCGCATCGCGCGAACCGGGTCGAGGTCCGCGGTCGCCCACACGATGAGCAGCGGGAAGATCAGCCGCATGCCGAACACGGCGACGAGGATCCCGACGGTCAAAAACATCTGCCGCCAAAAGCTGCTCATCCGCTTGAGGATCGCCGCGTTGATGATCGCGTTGTCGAACGACAGCGACACCTCGAGGACCGCCAGGACCACCAGCAGGAAGAGGGCGTTCAGGCCGCCGTGGAGATACCCGGCCACGAGGGCCGCCGCGGTGAACAACAGCGAGACCCCGAAGATGCGGAACGCGGCCATGTGTCCTTCCTGACAGCCGCAAACACTAGCCGGTCGACCCGCGCGGCAGGCCGTCGGCGCCGGGGGCAAAGTATTTTCAAACCTGTGGCGATGCCCGAAGTCGGCGGTACCCCGACCCCCACCGGAGCCGGGGCCTCCGCGGGGCCGGTCACGCGCGCGAGCGTGGCCCGGGTCGGCGCGGCGACGGCGGTGACCGCGCTGTGCGGCTACGCGGTGATCTACCTGGCCGCTCGGGACCTGGCTCCGCGCGGCTTTTCCGTCTTCGGGGTGTTCTGGGGGGCGTTCGGCCTGGCGACCGGTGCGGCGTTCGGGTTGCTGCAGGAGACCACCCGGGAGGTCCGCGCGGCGCAGTACCTGGACGTAGCGCCGGTCCGGCGGACCCACCCGCTGCGCGTCGCGGCCATGGTCGGCGTGGCCGCCGCCGTCGTGATCGCCGCCAGCTCGCCGCTGTGGGCCGGGCGGGTGTTCGTCGAGGCGCGCTGGCTGTCGGTGGGGCTGCTGTCCGTCGGGCTGGCCGGGTTCTGCCTGCACGCGACCCTGCTGGGCATGCTGGCCGGGATCAACCACTGGACCCAGTACGGGTCGCTGATGGTGACCGACGCCGTGCTGCGGGTGGCGGTCGCCGCCGCCGCGTTCGTCATCGGCTGGGGCCTGTCCGGGTACTTGTGGGCGACCGTGGCGGGCGCGACGGCCTGGCTGATCGTGCTGGCGGCCTCGCCCACGGCGAGGGCCGCGGCCCGGCTGCTCACCCCGGGCGGCACCGCGACCTTCCTGCGCGGCGCCGCCCACTCCATCACGGCGGCCGGCGCCAGCGCGATCCTGGTGATGGGCTTTCCGGTGCTGCTGAAGCTGACCAGCACCGAGCTGGGGGCGCAGGGCGGCGTGATCATCCTGGCCGTGACGTTGACCCGCGCGCCGCTGCTGGTGCCGTTGACCGCCATGCAGGGCAACCTCATCGCCCACTTCGTCGACGAGCGCAGCGACCGGCTGCGCGCCCTGGTCGGGCCGGCGGCGCTCGTCGGCGGCCTCGGCGCGGCAGGGGTGGTGGCGGCCGGCGTCGTCGGTCCCTGGTTGTTGCGCGTGGCCTTCGGGCCGCAGTACCAGGCCAGCGGCGCGCTGCTGATGTGGCTGACCGCCGCCGCCATCGCGATCGCGATGCTGACGCTGACCGGCGCCGCCGCGGTGGCCGCCGCGCTGCATCGGGCCTACGCGCTGGGCTGGGTCGGCGCGACGGTGGCGTCGGGGCTGCTTTTGTTGCTGCCGCTGCCGCTGCCGACGCGCACCGCGGTGGGCCTGCTGTGCGGCCCGCTGGTGGGCATCGGGGTTCATCTGGTGGCCCTGGCGCGTGCGGGGCGCCTTGCCCGCTGATCGTGGCTACCCTGATGGGCACCGATGTCGACTGAATCGCACTACCCGGGCGCCTGGATCGTCGTCCCCGCCTTCAACGAAGCCGCCGTCATCGGCGAGGTGATCGCCGAGGTGCGCTCCGTCTTCGACAATGTCGTCTGCGTCGACGACGGCAGCACCGACGGCACCGGCGAGATCGCGAGGCGGGCGGGCGCCCATCTGGTGCGCCATCCCGTCAACCTGGGCCAGGGCGCGGCCATCCAGACGGGCGTCGAATACGCCCGCAAGCAGCCGGGCGCACAGGTTTTCGCCACCTTCGACGCCGACGGCCAGCACCGCGTCAAGGACGTGGCCGCCATGGTCGACCGGCTCGGCGCCGGTGACGTCGACGTCGTCATCGGCACCCGGTTCGGCGGGCACGGCGGCAGCCGGCCGCCGCTCTTCAAGCGGGTCGTGCTGCGCACCGCCGCGAGGCTGAGCCGGCGCGGACGCCGACTTGGCTTGACCGACACCAACAATGGGCTGCGGGTGTTCAACAAGAAGGTCGCCGACGGGCTGAACATCACCATGAGCGGGATGAGCCACGCCAACGAGATCATCTTGCTGATCGCCGAAAACGGTTGGCGCGTCGCCGAACAGCCGGTCGAAGTGCTCTACACCGAATACTCGAAGTCGAAGGGGCAGCCGCTGCTCAACGGCGTCAACATCATCTTCGACGGGTTCCTGCGAGGGAGGACACGATGAACTGGATCCAGGTGCTGCTGATCGGGGCGATCGTCGCGCTGCTGGTGTATCTGCTGCGGTCGCGCCGCAACGCGCGGTCGCGGGCCTGGGTCAAGGTCGGCTACATCCTGTTCGTGCTCGGCGGCATCTACGCCGTGCTGCGCCCCGACGACACGACGGTGGTGGCGCACTGGTTCGGTGTGCGCCGCGGGGTGGACCTGATGCTCTACGCGCTGATCATGGCGTTCTGTTTCACGACCCTGAGCACCTATATGCGATTCAAGGACCTGGAGCTGCGGTACGTGCGGCTGGCCCGGGCGGTGGCCCTGGAGTCGGCGCAGGAGCCAGAGCCGCGCTAGGCCGAGTGGGCGCGGCGGAAGTATTCCACCGTCCGGCGCACGCCTTCGTCGAGCCCAACCTGCGGGCGCCAGCCCAAAACCGCTGCCGCCAAACCGATGTCGAGGCACGACCGCCTCAGGTCGCCCAGGCGGTCCGGATGAAACTCCGGGTCGTCGGGACCCCCGACGGCCGCGGCTATCACCGAATGCAGTTGGCGGTCCGAGGTTTCCAGCCCGGTGCCGATGTTGAACCGCTGCCCGCCGCCCGCGTCGCCGGAGGCCTTGACGAAGGCGTCCACCACGTCGTCGACGTACACGTAGTCGCGGGTCTTGCCGCCGTCGCCGAACACCTTCGTGGGCTTGCCCGACAACAGCGCCTGGGCGAAGATCGCCACCACACCCGCCTCGCCGTGCGGGTCCTGGCGCGGGCCATAGACGTTGGCCGGCGCGATGTGCGAGCAGTCCAGCCCGTACAGGTGGCGGAAGGTGTTCAGGTAGATCTCGCCGGCCACCTTTCCGGCGGCATACGGCGAGGCGGGATCGGTGGGCGCCGATTCCGGCGTCGGGTACTGCGGTGGGGTGCCATAGATCGACCCGCCCGACGAGGTGTGCACGACCTTGCGCACCCCGGTCAGCCGCGCCGCCTCGGCCAGCCGCACCGTGCCGATGACGTTGACCGACGCGTCGAACTGCGGGTCGGCCACCGACCGCCGCACGTCGATCTGGGCCGCGAGGTGGAACACCACCTCCGGCCGGTGCTCGTCGAAGATGGAGTGCAGGTCGGCGGTCACGATGTCCGCCTCGACGAAGACGTGTGCCGGGTTGCCGGCCAGATGCTCGATGTTGGTCGCCTTGCCGCTGGCGAAATTGTCCAGGCCCACCACCGTGTGACCGTCGGCGAGGAGGCGGTCGACTAGCGTCGAGCCGATGAATCCGGCCGCCCCGGTGACCAGTGCACGCACCGGCCCACCATACAGAGTGGCCCTGGCGGCCGCCGCGCTGATAACGGCGCAGCTGGGGATCCGCGCGGCGCTGGCCTTCGGCGGCTACTTCTACTGGGACGACCTGATTCTCGTCGGGAAGGCCGGCACCGAACCGCTGCTGTCGCCGTCGTACCTGTTCGACGACCACGACGGCCACGTGATGCCGGCGGCCTTCCTCCTCGCCGGCGCCATCACGCGGCTGGCGCCGCTGGACTGGACGTGGCCGGCGGTCAGCCTGCTGGTGTTGCAGCTGCTGGCCTCGCTGGCCCTGCTGCGCGCGCTGCACGTGATCATCGGCTGGCGGTGGGCGCTGCTGATCCCGCTGACGTTCGCGTTGTTCACCCCGCTGGCCGTGCCCGGCTTCGCGTGGTGGGCGGCGGCACTGAACTCGCTGCCCATGCTGGCGGGGCTGGCGTGGGTGTGTGCCGACGCGGTCCTGCTGGTCCGCACCGGCAACCGCCGGTACGCGCTGACCGGGGTGCTCGTCTACCTCGCGGCACTGCTCTTCTTCGAGAAGGCCGCCGTCATTCCGTTCGTCGCCTTCGCCGTGGCCGCGCTGCTGTGCCACGTGCGGGGCGACGGGTCCGGCCTGCGGACGGCGTGGCGGGCGGGCAGGTGGTTGTGGATCGCGTCGCTGGCGCTGACCGCCGGCTGGGTCGCCCTGTATCTGGCCGTGGTCAACCAGCGGCGGTGGAGTTCGGACCTGGCGATGACGACCGAGCTGCTGTGGCGGTCGATCACCCACGGCGTGGTGCCGGGGCTGGCCGGTGGCCCGTGGCACTGGGACCGGTGGGCGCCGGCCTCGCCGTGGGCTACGCCCCCACCGCCGGTGATGGCGCTCGGCTGGCTGGTGCTGGCCGGGGTGCTCGCGCTGTCGCTGGTGCGCAAGCAGTGCATCGGGCCGGTCTGGGTGGTCGCGGCCGGCTACACCGTCGCCTGTCAGGTGCCGATCTATCTGATGCGCTCGTCGAAGCAGACCGCCCTGGAACTCGCCCAGACCCTGCGCTACCTGCCGGATCTCGTCGTCGTGCTGGCGCTGCTGACCGCCGTCGCGCTGTGCGCCCCCAACCGGCCGGCCGCGCCGCGGTCGCTGGACGCAGCGCCGCAGCGCACCGCGGTGGCGGCGGGTTTGGCGGTGGCCTTCGTGGGGAGCAGCCTGTACTCGACGGCGACCTTCCTGACCAGCTGGCGGGACAACCCCGCCCAGCCCTACCTGCAGAACGCTCGGGCGAGTCTGGCGGCGGCGCAACGGGATTCGGCCGCGCCGCTGCTCGACCAGGAGGTCGATCCGCTGGTGCTGCAGCGGGTGGCCGCGCCGCAGAACCTGGCCAGCCACATGTTCGCCCTGCTGCGCGATAGGCCCGAATTTGCCTCGGCGACAACGCAATTGCGCATGCTGGATAGGTCCGGACGGCTGATTCCCGGCCGCGTGAGCTGGATCCGCACCATCGTGCCGGGGCCGATGCCGCGGTGCGGCTACTTCGCGCAACCGGACAAGCCGGCGCGGCTGGTCC
The DNA here is from genome assembly GCF_002086635.1 of Mycobacterium alsense. Taxonomy (GTDB): domain Bacteria; phylum Actinomycetota; class Actinomycetes; order Mycobacteriales; family Mycobacteriaceae; genus Mycobacterium; species Mycobacterium alsense. The sequence continues at coordinate 28,891 of NZ_MVHD01000019.1, forward strand.
TCGACGGCCCGCTGCTGCCCGCCGATTGGACCGCCGAACTCAACTACCTCGCCAACAGCGAGGGCTCGATGACGCTGGCGCTGTCCGAGGGGCCCGACGTGAAGGTGCCGGTCCATCCGGGGCTCAACCGGGTCTTCGCCCGGCTGCCGGGCGCCGGGGACGCGATCACCGTGCGGGCCAACACGGCCGCGCTGTCGTTGTGCCTGGCGTCGGGCCCGATCGGTTTCGTCGCGCCGGCGTGACGCGCAAAGACAGCGCAAAAGAGCGGAGCCGCCTAGGAGAATCGAACTCCTGACCTATTCATTACGAGTGAATCGCTCTACCGACTGAGCTAAGGCGGCGCGCCCGCACGGCGGGCGGCACGAGTCTACGGCAGGCGGGCCGAGTCACCCAAGTTGCTGGCCGATGGTCGCGACCATCGCGTCGACGGCGAACTTGGGTTTGACGTTGGTCGCCAGCGCCTCGCGGCACTCGAGCACCGCCTCGATGCAGCGCAGCAGCCGCTCGGGCGGGGCGTGGGCGGCCAGCGCCGCCACCCGATCGGACATGTCCGGGTGGTTCGCCCGCACACCTGCCGCATCGGCCGAAACCACCAGCGCATCCCGGAAATACGTCGCGAGGTCGATCAGCGCGCGGTCCAGGGCGTCGCGCGACGCCCGCGTCTGGCGCGACTTCTGCCGCCGCTCCAGGTCCCTGATCGCACCGGTGGCGCCCCGCAGCGCGCCCGCGGTGCCCTTGCCGGTCCCGCCGGCCCCCAGCGCCGTGCGCAGCTCCTCGGTTTCGGCCTCGGCGCGGTCGGCGGTCAGCACCACCGCCTCGGCCTCGGCGGCGGCCACCAACTCCTCGGCGGCGGCGTAGGCCCGCGACGGGGTCGCGGCGTCGCGCACCAGTCCCAGCGCCCGCTCCCGTCGCTGCCGGGCCTCGGCGTCGGTGGCCAGCCGGCGCGCGCGGCCCACGTGCCCACCGCTGACCGACGCCGCCCAGTCGGCGGTGTCGGCGTCCAGGCCGTCGCGCTCGATCAGCACCCGCGCGATCGCCCGGGTCGGCGGGGTCACCAGCGCGACGTGCCGGCACCGGGACCGCAGCGTGACCGCGATGTCCTCGGGGTCCACCGACGGCGCGCACAGCAGGAACACCGTCGACGGCGGCGGTTCCTCGACAACCTTCAGCAAAGCGTTGGCGGCGCCCTCGGTCAGCCGGTCGGCGTCCTCGATCACCACGATCTGCCGGTGCCCGGTGGTCGGTCGGCGCGACGCGATCTGCACGATGGCGCGCATCTCGTCCACGCCGATCGACAGGCCCTCGGGAATCACGCGGCGCACGTCGGCGTGGGTGCCCGCCATGGTCGTCGTGCAGGCCCGGCACCGCCCGCAGCCGGGTTCTCCCTCGTCGGTGCACTGCAGCGCGGCCGCGAAGCACACCGCCGCGACCGAGCGCCCGGAACCCGGCGGGCCGGTGATGAGCCACGCATGTGTCATAGTCCCGGGGCCGGCATCACTGTGAGCCGGATCACCGCGGGCCGCGCGCGCGGCGGCGAGCAGTTCGGCCACGACGGCCTCCTGGCCTACCAGCCGCGTAAACACTCCGGTCATCACCGGCAACAGTAATGAGACCGGCGGACAGATACCGATCGGCCACCCAATCGCGACGATTCCGTTACCTTCCCGGGCGTTTGGGCAGCTACCGGCGACTTGCCGAGATCCATATTGTTTTTCGCCGAGTCGGCCCCGCCGGATACGGTGGATTCGTGGCAACCGCGGCGGCACTGCCCGGACGGATCAGTGCGTTCGTCCGGTGGGTGGTGCGCACCCCGTGGCCGCTGTTCGCGCTGAGCATGCTGCAGGCCGACATCATCGGCGGGCTTTTCGTGCTGGGCTTTTTGCGCTACGGGCTGCCGCCCCAGGACCGCATCCAGCTGCAGGATCTGCCGCCGGTGAACCTGACGATCTTCATCAGCGTCGTGGTCACCGTCTTCCTCGCCGGGATCCTGGTCAACCTCAAGGTGCTGCTACCGGTGTTCCGTTGGCAGCGCCACGACAATCTGCTCGCCGACACCGATCCGGCCGCCACCGAGCTGGCCCGCAGCCGCGCGTTGCGGATGCCGTTCTACCGCGTGCTGACCGGCATGGTCGGCTGGTGCATCGGCGGCGCGGTGTTCATCATCGCCAGCTGGTCGGTGGCCAAGTACACGGCGCCCGTCGTCGCGGTCGCCACCGCGCTGGGCGCCGCCGCGACGGCGATCATCGGCTACCTGCAGTCCGAGCGGGTGCTGCGCCCGGTGGCCGTCGCGGCCCTGCGCAGCGGCGTCCCGGAGAACGTCAAGGCGCCCGGCGTCATCCTGCGTCAGCTGCTGAGCTGGATGCTGTCGACGGCCGTGCCGCTGCTGGCGATCGTGCTGGCCGTGGTGGCCGACAAGACGTCCCTGCTGCATGCCACGCCCGAGAAGTTGTTCGACCCCATCCTGCTGCTGGCGCTGGCGGCGCTGGGCATCGGGCTGGTGAGCACCCTGCTGGTGGCCATGTCGATCGCCGACCCGCTGCGCCAGCTGCGCTGGGCGCTGTCGGAGGTGCAGCGTGGTAATTACAACGCGCACATGCAGATCTACGACGCGAGCGAGCTGGGCCTGCTGCAGGCCGGCTTCAACGACATGGTGCGCGACCTTTCCGAGCGGCAGCGCCTGCGCGATCTGTTCGGTCGCTACGTCGGCGAGGACGTGGCCCGCCGCGCCCTGGAGCGCGGCACCGAGCTGGGCGGGCAGGAGCGCGACGTCGCGGTGCTGTTCGTGGACCTGGTGGGCTCCACCCAACTGGCCGCGACGCGCCCGCCCGCCGAGGTGGTCCACCTGCTCAACGAGTTCTTCCGGGTGGTCGTCGACACCGTCGGCCGGCACGGCGGGTTCGTCAACAAGTTTCAGGGCGACGCGGCGCTGGCCATCTTCGGCGCGCCCATCGAGCACCCCGACGCGTCCGGGGGCGCGCTGGCGGCCGCCCGCGAGCTGCACGACGAAATCCTGCCGGTGATCGGTTCGGCGGAGTTCGGGATCGGGGTGTCGGCGGGGCGGGCCATCGCCGGCCACATCGGCGCGCAGGCCCGCTTCGAGTACACGGTGATCGGCGACCCGGTCAACGAGGCCGCGCGCCTCACCGAGCTGGCCAAGCTCGAGCCCGGCCACGTGCTCGCCTCGGCGATCGCGGTCAGCGGCGCGCTGGACGCCGAGGCGCTGTGCTGGGACGTCGGCGAGGTTGTCGAGCTGCGCGGCCGCACGGCACCCACCCAGCTGGCCCGCCCGGTGAAGCTGGCCGCCCCCGAAGAGGTTGCGGGCGAGGAGATTTCGAGCGAGGTTTAGGAGCGCTCGGCTAGGAGCGCTTGGTGGCCTTCTTGGCCGGCGCCCGACGGCCGCTCTTCCGGGCGGGACGCTTGACCGGGCCCCGGGCGCGCCGGTCGGCCAACAGCTCGGCGGCGCGCTCGTCGGTCATCGACATCACGTCGTCGCCCTTGCGCAGGCTGGCGTTGGTCTCACCGTCGGTGACGTACGGACCGAATCGCCCGTCCTTGATGACCATCGGCTTGCCGGACGCCGGATCGTTGCCCAGCTCGCGCAGCGGTGGCGCCGACGCGCTTTGGCGGCCGCGGCGCTTCGGCTCCGCGTAGATCCTCAGCGCCTCGTCCAGGGTGATGTCGAAAATCTGATCCTCGGTCGCCAGCGAACGAGAGTCGTTGCCCCGCTTCAGGTATGGGCCGTAGCGGCCGTTCTGCGCGGTGATTTCCTCGCCGGATTCGGGGTCGGTGCCGACCACCCGGGGCAGCGACAGCAGCTTGAGCGCGTCCTCGAGGGTGACGGTCTGCAAATCCATGCTGCGCAGCAGCGAACCGGTCCGCGGCTTGGGACCCTTGGCGGCCTTCTTGCCCTTCTTCGGGGCCTCGCCGTTCTCCTCGGCGGACGGCTCGGGCTGCGGCAGGACCTCGGTCACGTACGGCCCGTACCGGCCGTCCTTGGCGACGATCTCGTGACCGGTCTGCGGGTCCACCCCCAGCAGGCGTCCCTCCTGCGGCGTGGCGAACAGCTCCTCGGCCACCTCGAGCGTCAGCTCGTCGGGGGTCAGCGAGTCGTTGAGGTTGGCCCGCTGCGGGGTGGGCTCGCCGTCCTCGCCGGTCACCACGCGCTCGAGGTAGGGCCCGTTCTTGCCGACCCGGACATAGACGGGGCGACCCTCGGCGTCGTCGAACACCTTGATGGAGTTGACCTCCCGCGCGTCGATGCCCTCCAGGTTGACGCCGACGAGCTTCTTCAGGCCACCCGAGCGTGCCACCGAGTCGGGCACGCCGTGATCGCCGCCGAAGTAGAAGTTGTTGAGCCAGTTGGTGCGCTGCTCGTTGCCCGATGCGATCGCGTCGAGCTCGTCTTCCATCGCCGCGGTGAAGCCGTAGTCGACCAGCCGGCCGAAGTGCTGCTCGAGCAGCCCGGTGACGGCGAACGCCACCCACGAGGGCACCAGGGCGCTGCCCTTCTTGTAGACGTAGCCACGGTCCTGGATCGTCTTGATGATCGACGCGTACGTCGACGGCCGGCCGATGCCCAGCTCCTCCAGCGCCTTGACCAGTGAGGCCTCGGTGTAGCGGGCCGGCGGGTTGGTGGCGTGGCCGTCGGGGGTGAGCTCGAGGGCCGCCAGCCGCTGGCCCTCGGTCAGGTGCGGCAGGCGGCGCTCGGCGTCGTCGGCCTCGCCGCCGGCCAGCTCGTCCACCGTCTCCACGTAGGCCTTGAGGAAGCCGGCGAAGGTGATGGTGCGCCCGGTGGCGGAGAAGGTCACGTCCCGGTCCCTGGAGCGTCCGGCGATCTTCAGGCTCAGCGTTGTGCCGCGCGCGTCGGCCATCTGCGAGGCCACCGTGCGTTGCCAGATCAGTTCGTAGAGCCGGAAGTCGTCACCGTCGAGCTCGCGGCGCACCGCGTCCGGGGTCGCGAAGGTCTCGCCGGCGGGCCGGATCGCCTCGTGGGCCTCCTGCGCGTTCTTCACCTTGCGCGTGTACTGGCGCGGCGACGGCGAGACGTACTCCTCGCCGTAGAGCTGGCGCGCCTGGGTGCGCGCCGCGCTGATCGCCGACTCCGACAGCGTCGTCGAGTCGGTGCGCATATAAGTGATGTAGCCGTTCTCGTAGAGGCGCTGGGCGATGCTCATGGTGCGCTCGGACGAGAAGCGCAGCTTGCGGCCGGCCTCCTGCTGCAGCGTCGACGTCATGAACGGCGCGTACGGCCGCCGGGTGTAGGGCTTTTCCTCCACCGACGCCACCGACAGCTGCGCGCCCCGCAGCCCGCCGGCCAGCTCGGTCGCCTGGGCCTCGTCGAGGACGATGACCTCGTCCGCCTTGCGCAGCTGGCCCAGCGAGTCGAAATCGCGGCCGGTCGCCACGCGCAGGCCGTCCACGTTCGTCAGCCGCGCCGTGAAGGTGGGCGGCTGCGCCCGCGGGTCGGACACGCTGGCGTCCAGCTGGGCGACGATGTCCCAGTAGGACGCGCTGCGAAACGCCATCCGATCGCGCTCGCGCTGCACGATGATGCGGGTGGCGACCGACTGGACCCGGCCCGCCGACAGCTTGGGCGCGACCTTCTTCCACAGCACCGGGCTGACCTCGTAACCGTAGAGCCGGTCCAGGATGCGGCGGGTCTCCTGGGCGTCGACCAGGTCGATGTCGAGGTCGCGGGGGTGCTCGGCGGCCGCGCGGATCGCCGGCTCGGTGATCTCGTGAAAGACCATCCGCTTGACCGGGATGTTCGGCTTGAGGGTCTCCAAAAGGTGCCAGGCGATGGCCTCGCCCTCACGGTCACCATCCGTGGCCAGGTAGAGCTCGTCGACGTCCTTGAGCAGGCCCTTGAGCTCGCTGACGGTGTGCTTCTTCTCCGGGCTGATGATGTACAGCGGCTCGAAGTCGGCATCGACGTTGACCCCGAGCCTGGCCCACGGCTCGGACTTGAACTTCGCGGGCACGTCGGCGGCGGCGCGGGGCAGGTCGCGGATGTGGCCCCGCGAGGACTCGACGATGTAGCTGGAGCCCAGGTAACCGGCCAATTTGCGCGCCTTGGTCGGCGACTCGACGATCACGAGTCGCCGACGGCTCCCATTTCCGCCGCCGACGCGGTCCTCTAGCTTCGGGTCAGCCAACTGCGCTTACGCTCCATCTCTTGTCTCGGCCCCTGCTGAGACCGCCTGCAGGAAGAATGACAGGCCGTCTGCCGAAATTCCGGCGAACCAGGCACGCCAGCGTTCCTTCGCTTCAGGGCACCTGACAATTTCGCACCCTCGGGCGGGCCTGCGCAAACCGGATGACCGCCGGACGGGGTCCGCAAGCGCGTCAAACCCGGGGCCACAGCGCCAACGCTTCCGCGGCGTCCGGCGGTTCCCCCACGTTCTCTACCAGGCGCGACAGCCTGCGACGGCCGCTGATCCGCAGCGCCGGCCGGCCGCCCCGGGTGCCGATCAGGGTGGGCGCGATTCCGACCCGCATCAGCGCCGACGCCAGCGGCGAATGGGTGTCGGGCGCGTGCGGGTCCAGGCCCAGCACGTAGTGGTCGTTTTCCGGGCGACCGGCCGCCAGCGTCCACGCCCGCAGCTCGCGCGGGCCGGGCAGCCACCGGGGGGGCACGGTCTTGACCGCGCCGCGGGTCCATTCGGCGGCGATGGTGGTCAGCGCGGGCGTCACCGCCGTCCTCACCAGGGGGGTGTCCTCGTCGGTGCGGCCGATCTCGGGTTCCAGGCCCGCCTCGCGGATCATCTCGGCGAGCGCCGAGGCGCGCCACACGTCGTCCACCACGACCGAAAGTCGAGCAAGCCGGGCGCCCTGGCCTCCACCTTCGGAGGGGGTGACCACCACGATCTGGCCCGACGCCGCCAGCACCCCGGAGAGATCGGCGACCGCGGGCGGCACCGACTCCGCTGTGAAGAAGGAAAGCTGGCTCACGCCACCGACAGTAGGCCAGGTGGTCCGTCCACGCCCTCAAGTTTTCGGCGCGTTTCGGCAAGCCGGCCCGCCGCATCCTGCCGAGCGGACGGACGAGCAGACGGAAAAGCCCCCAAATCGGTGCCGATGTGGGGGCTTTTGCGTCTGCTCGCGCCTTAGACGGAGCGGACTCCGGTGGCCTGGGGGCCCTTAGGGCTGTGGCCGATCTCGAACTCGACCTTCTGGTTTTCTTCAAGGGTGCGGAAGCCCGTTCCCTGGATCTCCGTGTAGTGGACAAAAACATCTGCGGAACCGTCTTCGGGGGCGATGAACCCGAACCCTTTCTCCGCGTTGAACCACTTCACAGTTCCCTGTGGCATCTCTCGATCTTTCCTTTTCTATTGGATGCGGTGCACCGCCCTTCGGTGCCCCGGGCCGCATACGACCGCCATACCTCGCGGAGTCGCCGGAACTTCACCCGACCGATAACCTCGCAGGAACCGCGGCCGCAACGTTGTTCCTGCGAAAGTTTGACACGAACACAGAAGCTGCGACCGCAATCAGTCAACCATGTTCATCGCGTCGGCGACAGACTTGTGTCCAGTACTGATTCCTGGAGGGTGTGCGGTGGCGAGTTTCGGCAGCGACCTGCTCACCGTCGCCCTCGCGGGCACGGCGGCGAGCGAGCGGCCGCTGCGCCATGTCGCCGAGCTGCCGGCCCGTGGCGGCCGCCCCCAGAGCTGGCCGGAGTGGGCGGAGCCCGACGTCGTGCGCGCGTTCACCGATCGCGGCATCGGCCGGCCCTGGTCGCACCAGGCCGCGGCGGCCGAGCTCGCCCACGCAAGCCGCCACGTGGTGATCAGCACCGGCACCGCCTCGGGCAAGTCGCTGGCCTACCAGCTCCCCGCCCTGCAGGCGTTGGCCACGGACCCGCGCGCCCGGGTGCTTTACCTGTCGCCCACCAAGGCGCTCGGCCACGACCAGTTGCGCGCCGCGCACGCCCTGACCGCGGCCGTGCCCCGGTTGCGCGAACCCGGTTTCGCGGTCGCGCCCACCGCCTTCGACGGCGACAGCCCCGCCGAGGTGCGCCGCTTCGCCCGCGAACGCTCCCGATGGCTGTTCTCCAACCCCGACATGATCCACCTGACGATCCTGCGCAACCATGCGCGCTGGGCCGCGTTGCTGCGGGGGCTTCGCTTCGTGATCGTCGACGAATGCCACTACTACCGCGGGGTCTTCGGCTCGAACGTGGCCATGGTGCTGCGCCGGCTGCTGCGGCTGTGCGAGCGCTACTCCTCCGCCCCAACCGTCCTGTTCGCCAGCGCGACGACGGATTCGCCGGGCGCGACCGCTTCCGAACTCATCGGCTTTCCGGTCGCGGAGGTAACCGAGGACGGCTCGCCGCAGGGCGCGCGGACCGTGGCGTTGTGGGAGCCCGCGCTGCGGACCGACCTGACCGGCGAGAACGGAGCGCCGGTGCGCCGGTCCGCGGGCGCCGAGGCGGCCCGGGTGATGGCGGACCTGATCGCCGAGGGTGCGCAGACCCTGACCTTCGTGCGGTCGCGGCGCGCCGCCGAGCTGACCGCGCTGGGGGCGCGGGCGCGGCTCGAGGACGTCGCCCCGCAGCTGTCGCAGGCGGTGGCGTCGTATCGGGCCGGTTACCTCGCTGAGGACCGCACCGCGCTGGAGCGCGCCCTGGCCGAGGGCCGGCTGCGGGGCCTGGCCACCACCAACGCGCTGGAGCTGGGTGTCGACATCGCCGGGCTGGACGCCGTGGTGCTCGCCGGGTTTCCCGGGACGGTCGCCTCGTTCTGGCAACAGGCCGGCCGGTCGGGACGGCGCGGCCAGGGCGCGCTGGTGGTGCTGATCGCCCGCGACGACCCGCTCGACACGTACCTGGTGCACAACCCGGGCGCCCTGCTGGACAAGCCGGTCGAGCGGGTCGTGATCGATCCGGCCAACCCCTACATTCTGGGCCCCCAACTCCTTTGTGCGGCAACCGAACTCCCGCTGACCGAACCGGAGGTCAGGGACATGGGGGCCACGGAGGTGGCGCAGGGTCTCGTCGACGACGGGCTGTTGCGGCGGCGCGGCGACAAGTACTTTCCCGCGGCCGGCCTGCAACCGCATGGGGCGGTCGACATCCGGGGGTCGGCGGGCGGCCAGATCGTCATCGTCGAGGCCGACACCGGGCGGCTGCTGGGCAGCACCGGGGTCGATCGGGCGCCGGCCTCCGTGCACCCCGGCGCCGTCTACCTGCATCAGGGCGAGACCTACGTCGTCGATTCGCTGGACACCGACGACGGGATCGCGTTCGTGCATGCCGACGATCCCGGCTACGCGACGTTCGCGCGCGAGATCACCGACATCGTCGTCACCGGGGCGGGTGAACGCCGCGCGTTCGGTCCCGTAACGCTGGGTTTGGTGCCTGTCCGCGTCACGCATCGCGTGGTGGGTTACCTGCGCCGCCGGCTGTCGGGGGAGGTCATCGACTTCATCGAACTGGACATGCCCGAGCACGTGCTTCCCACCACCGCCGCCATGTACACCATTGCTCCGGATGCGCTGGCGCGCAAGGGTGTTGGGGCGACGCGCGTTCCCGGCTCGCTGCACGCCGCGGAGCACGCGGCCATCGGGCTGCTGCCCCTGGTGGCCAGCTGCGACCGCGGCGACATCGGCGGCCTGTCCACCGCGATCGGGCCCGACGGGCTGCCCAGCGTCTTCGTCTACGACGGCTACCCGGGCGGGGCGGGATTCGCCGAACGCGGCTTCCGCCGTGCGCGCACGTGGCTGGGCGCGACGGCGGCCGCGATCGAGGCGTGCGAGTGCCCGCAAGGATGCCCGTCGTGCGTGCAATCGCCCAAGTGCGGCAACGGCAACGACCCGCTGGACAAGGCGGGCGCGGTGTCGGTGCTGCGGGTGGTGCTCGCGGAGCTGGGTCTCGAGCAGGGCTAAGCAAAATCGGCGGCGCAACGGGTACCGGAACGCCGAAGAGGCCGCGATGGCGACCGACCCCTCGACGGTCGACTCGACGAAACGTCGTGACAGGCGCCAGGCCTCGCTGCGGAGGAAATCCCAACATACCACCGCGGGCGGCCCCGTGTGGCCGGTTGCCCAGATACCGTGTCGCACACGGCGTTACGGTGCGTACGAGCTCCCTGAATCGCCGCGGCGGGGTCGGCACCCGCCGGGCCGCGCGACCGCCGTAAACTCGGCCGCATGGCCCACGACTGGTTGCTCGTGGAGACGCTAGGGGGCGAACCCGCTGTGGTCGCGCAAGGATTGCAGCTCAAAAACCTCGTTCCGATCACGACGTTCATGCGCCGCAGCCCCCATCTCGCCGCCGTCCAGACCGCGATCGCCGAGTCGGTGCAGACGGGACAGAGCCTGACGAGTATCACCACCAAGCGGGCCCGCGTCATCCGCACCGAGCCGGTGATCATGTCCGACGGCCACGTCCACGGTGTCCACGTGTGGACCGGCCCCGCCGACGTCGAACCGGCCGAGCGGCCGGTCCCCGGACCGCTGAAGTGGGACCTGACCCTCGGCGTGGCCACCGACACGCGGGAGTCGCTGGCCAACAGCGGCAAGAATCCCGACCTCGAAGTCACCCTGGGCAGGGCGTTCGCGGAGGACCTTCCGTCGCGCGAGCTCAATCCGAACGAAACCAAGATCCTGGCCATGGCCGTTCGGGCCAAGCCCGACCAAACGATCTGCAGCACGTGGGATCTCACCGATTGGCAGGGCGAGCCCATCCGGATCGGCTTCGTCGCGCGCACCGGCCTGGAGGCCGGGCCGGACGGCCGGGATCACCTGATCGCCCGGGCGATGAACTGGCGCGCGGAACGCAAGGGCCCGGTGGTGTCCACCGACGACCTGGCGCAACGGATCCTCAACGGGCTGGCCCAGGCCGGTGTCCACCGGGCGCTGGTCGATCTCGACAGCTGGACGCTGCTGAAATGGCTCGACGAGCCGTGCACCTTCTACGACTGGCGGGGCAACAAGACGGACAGGCCCAAGATTCATCCGGACGACGAGCACCTGAAGTCTGCCATGGCAGAGGAATTCGCCGACGGCCCGACGAGCAGGGTGGTGCGCATGCGGGGCCACGACGCCGATTGGGTCCCGGTGCACGTCACGGTCAACAAGATCGAACTCGAACCGGACGTCTACGCCGGGCTCGTTTCGCTGCGCTTGCCCACCGACGAGGAAGTCGCCGCCGCCGGGCTGGCGGTGACCTCACCCGACGCTGGATAGCTCTCGGTGCTCCCCGCGTGCTACGCGGTGTCGGCCGGCCCCGCCCGCGCGGCGGCCCGCGCCGCGCCGGCGAAGGCCACGGCCACCCGGGTGCTCACCACCACGTCGAGGCCCTCGACCCCGCACCCGACGTCATCGACCCGCATTTCGTGTGCCACCGCCCTCGCGCGGGCGCAGGCCGCGGCGGCCCCGGACGGCAGCCGGGCCGCCGCGGCTAGCGCGGCCAGGTCGGCCGCGGCCTGCGCGCGATGACGCGCCACCACCGCCGAGCCGACATACGCGCCCGCGCCGGTGACCCACAGCAGCACCACCACCATCACGGCCGCGACCACCGTCGCGGAGCCCCGGTCATCGCCCGGGCTCGGCCGCCGAGACCGCCCTGGCCGCAATGTCCAACGCGGGCAACAGTTTCGAATGCGCGACAACCGTGGCCACGAGAAGATCCCCGTCGCGGCGCACCTGGACCCGCGACCCGGCGGGCGCGATGCGGCGCGCGGTTTCGAGCGCCGAGCGTTCGTCACCGCGCGCGGCCAGCCGGGCGGCCTCGCGGGCGGCGTCGACACAGCGCACCTGCATCGACACCGCGGTGACGCCCGCCAGACACAGCGCCAGCACCACGACCAGCGCGGCGATCGCCAGTGCCGCCTCGACCGTGCTCGCGCCGGCACAACCGGCTACACCTTGGTGTTGAGCGCGCGACCGATGATGTTGGTCAGCGCCGAGACGATCGAATCTCCGGTGACGACGGTGTACAGGATCGCGCCGAACGCGGCCGCGGCGACGGTGCCGATGGCGTATTCGACCGTGGACATGCCCGACTCGTCGCGCCCCAGCGCGGCGGCACGCACCAGCAATACGCGAAACGCGTTGCTCACCTTGATCATCACTGCCTTTCCTTCCTCTCACGGTCCTTTTCACAGCAGACCCGACTGCAAGACGTCACCGGCCAGCCCCGCCACCACCGGCACGATGCCGAGGCACACGAACGCCGGCAGAAAGCACAGACCGAGCGGTCCGGCGATCAGGACCCCGGCCCGCTCGGCGGCCGCGGCGGCAGCGTGCGCGGCTTCGTGGCGGGATTGGTCGGCCAACTCGGCGACGCCGGCGGCCAGCGCGGCGCCGGAGGACGCCGAGCGCCGCGCCAGCCGCAGCAGCGCTTCGATTTGGGTATCGGCCGGGCCGTCCCGCGGATCCGGCGAAATCGCCCATGCCACAGCCGGATCCGCGCCCAGTGCCAGCAGATCGGCGGCGCGGCGCAGCACGCGGTCCAGCTTCGGGGGTGCCGAAGCAGCGGCCGCCGCCGCGGCCGTAGGCACCGCCATCCCGGCCTCCAGGCACACGGCCAGCACGTCGAGGCTGGACGCGACGGCCAGCGGGTCCGGGCCGGGTAGCACGCGCGGCGGCACCCGGCGAACAGCGCGCGGCGGCCCGCCCGCCCGCGCCCGCACCATCGAGGGGCCGGGGCCGATCCACAGCGCCATCGCCAGCAGCGCCGCCACCGTCGCGGTCATCTGCCGACCCGGTCCGTGATGCGATCCGACCACAGCAGCCCCGCGCAGGCCAGCGTCGACCCGGCGACCAACAGCCAGCCGCCGGCGTGCCCGCTCAGCAGGAAGCCCAGCGGCCGGGCCCCGACCAGTTGGCCAAGCAGCACGCCGAGCACCGGCAGCCCGGCCAGTATCGTCGCGGTGGCGCGCGCCCCCGCCATGCTCGACGACACACGCGCCGAAAAGCGTTGCCGCTCGGCGATATCGCGCTGTGCGGCGCGCATCAGGGTGGCTATCGCCAGCCCGTGGTCGCTGGCCAGCCGCCAGCACACCGCGAGTCGATCCCATTGCCCGGGCAGCGCCGACGAGCGAGCCGCGGCGCGCAGGCCGGCCGCGACGTCGGCGCCCAACCTGGCGCGCGCCGCGACCGCGCGCAGCGACGAGCGCACCGTCCCCGCGCTTTCCGCCGCGGCGACCTCGAACGCCCGCACCGGATGCGCGCCCACGCGCATTTCGCCGACGAGCACCTCGAGGGCCGATTCCAGGGTGCGACCCTCCTCGTCGGCGCGCCGCATGCGTTGGCGCCGCCGGCGGCGCAGGCCCGCCGTCGCGGCCCCCAACGCGCAGGCGACGACCGCCGTCGGCGGTAGCGCCACGACGGCGGCCACAAGCACACACGCGGCGACGCCGGCCACCCGCGCCACGGGTCGCCGCCGCGCGCGCGCCGGCGCCATCAACCGACGCCGCGGCGTCGACGGAAGCGCCAGCAGCGCAAGCGATAGCAGCAGGGCCCCGACCGTGAGCCCGCTCATGCCGGCCGGCGACCGCGCAGCAACCGATGCAGGTGCTCGGCGTCGTCGGTGAGGCCCCGGTCGGCATGCCACGCGGTGACCGCCCGGACCTGCCCGTCGACGTGGCGCAGCACGGCGATCTCGCCCAACCGGCGCCGGCCGCGCCGGTCGCGGGCGACGTGCAGCAGCACCCGGACCGCCGCGGCGAGCTGGCTGTGCAGGGCCGCGCGGCCGAGGCCCCCGAGTGCGCCGAGCGCCTCCAGGCGGGCGGGTACCTCGCCGGGATTGTTGGCGTGCACCGTGCCGGCGCCGCCGTCGTGGCCGGTGTTCAGCGCGGCCAGCAGGTCGACCACCTCGGCTCCCCTGACCTCGCCGACCACGATGCGGTCGGGCCGCATCCGCAGCGCCTGCCTTACGAGTTCGCGCACCCCGACCTCGCCGACGCCCTCGACGTTGGGGCGGCGCGCGACCAGCTTGACCAGGTGCGGATGGCGCGGCTCCAGCTCGGCGGCATCCTCGACGCATACGATCCGTTCCGTGGGCGGCACCGCGCCCAACATCGCGGCCAGCAGCGTCGTCTTGCCGGCCCCGGTCCCCCCGCACACGAGGAACGCCAGGCGGGCGGCGACGATGTCGGCGACCAGCGCCCCGGCCCGCGGGTCGATCGCGCCGCCCGCACTCAGGGCCGCCAGATCCTGGGTGGCCGGGCGCAGCACGCGCAGCGACAGGCAGGTGCCGCCCGCGGCGACCGGCGGCAGCACGGCGTGCAGCCGCACCGCGAACCCTCCGGCACCGATGCCGGTCAGCTGCCCGTCCACCCACGGCTGGGCGTCGTCGAGCCGGCGACCGGCGGCCAACGCCAGCCGCTGCGCCAGCCGCCGCACCGCCGCCTCGTCGGTGAAACGGATGCCGGTGCGCCGCAAGCCGTCTCCGTCGTCGACCCACACCGCGTCGGGCGCGGTCACCAGGACGTCGGTGGTCCCCGCCGCGCACAACAGCGGTTCGAGAATGCCGGCGCCGGTCAGCTCGGTTTCCAGCACCCGAAGGTTGGCAAGGACCTCGGTATCGCCGAGCACGCCGCCGGACTCGGCCCGGATCGCCGCGGCGACCACGCTCGGGCGCAGGGGCGCGGATTCGGATGCCAACCGCTCGCGCACCCGTTCGATCAGCGAGCCGCTCACGCCGCCCTGCCGTTCCGCGCCGACCCCGCCTTCGGCAGCACGGCGAGCACCCGGCGAGCGGCCATGGTGAGCGGGCAACGCCGCCCCAGGCGCAGGCCGCCACGTTCCAGGTGCCGGGCGAGTTGCGGCTGCGCCTTGATGGACGCGAGCAGCGGGAGCCCCGTGATGTCGGCGACCTCCGCGGCCCGCAGCCCGCCGGGCGACGGGCCCCGCACCACCAGCCCGAGGTTGGGATTGGTCGCGGCCAGGGCCGGGGCCATCGCGGCGGTCGCGGCGCACGCCCGCACGTCGGCGCGGCTGATTACGGCGACGAGGTCGGCGGCATCCAGCGCGGCCTGCGTGGCGTCGGTGAGACGCCGGGGAAGGTCGCAGACCACCACGACGCCGCCGCGCCGCCCGGCGTCGACGACCGACTCCACCGGCACGCCGGCCAACTCGTACCCGCGGCGGGTGCCGGACAGCACGCTGACCCCGCGGTGTCGGGGTAGCGCGTCGCGCACGGCCGACCAGTTGACCCGCCCACCCTCCAGCGCCAGGTCGGGCCAGCGCAGGCCCGGGGCGCTCTCGCCGCCCACCAGCAGGTCGATGCCGCCGCCCCACGGGTCGAGGTCCACCAGCAGCGCATCGCCGGCCACCTGCGCCACGGCGGCCGCGAACGACGACGCGCCGGCGCCGCCGCAGCCCCCGACGACGGCGACGACCGATCCCCGCGGGCCGTCGTCGCGGGCGGCCTCGCCGGCGTCGGCGAGCTCGCGGATCAGCTCGCCCTCTCGCTCGGGCAGCTTCAGCAGGTGTTCGGCGCCGATCGCGACGGCCGCCGCCCAGGTCGCCGTGGATGGTTCGGCGGCGGTCAGGACGCTGACGTGGCCGCGCCGCGGCAGCGCCGCCCGCCCACACCGTTGCGCGGCCGCTTCGTCCAACACCACCGCCGCGGCCGCCGCCCACGTTCGTCGACTCACCGCGGAGCCGCCGGCATGAACCACCCGGACACCGACCGCCGCGGCCACCCGATCGAGTTCGTCGCGCAGCCCCGGGTCCGCCAACACCGCCAGCACGCCGACACAGTCGCCCGAATCCGCCGCGTTGGCATCGATACCGCTCGTCACCCGACCCACCTTGAGGGGCACAAATGGTGGGACACCAGTCCCAAAGCCGAATCTGTGGAGAGAAACGCCGGTGTGCACAAACCCGCCTGACCAGCGGTCACCGAGCGGCCGGAAAATCCCGTTCCCGCAACGCGCCGCAGGTGGGGAACCACCGCTTGGCGCAGCGGAAATTTACTCCGGAAAAGGGACGACCCCCGCCAGGGGGGGAGGAGGCGAGGGTCGTCGTGCATCAGCCCCGGGGGGTCGGGCTGATACACCCTCGGCTCAGGCCGAGTAATGCTTACTATACACATGACAGTCCGCACTAACGCAAGTAGCTGTTCTTTCGAAAAAACACCGTGAGCCGCTAAAACACCGCGGGCACCGCCCGTCACACGCGCGCCGCGCCGCCGTTTTCGGCGCAACGCCGCGGTGCGCGCAACCACCGACCTATGCTGGGTCGGTGACCGTCTTCGATTCGGCCGCCCGGCACCAGACCGCACCGGAAAGGGCTGCTCTCGGCGCTCCGCACCCCCGCACCGCGGCCTTCTTCGACCTCGACAAGACCATCATCGCCAAGTCGAGCGCGCTGGCGTTCAGCAAACCGTTTTTCGCCCAGGGACTGCTCAACCGCCGCGCCGTTCTGAAGTCCAGCTACGCCCAGTTCATCTATCTGCTCTCCGGTGCCGATCATGACCAAATGGACCGGATCCGGGCCCACATGACCAATATGTGCACGGGTTGGGACGTCGAGCAGGTCAAGTCGATCGTCAACGAAACGCTGCACGACATCGTGACGCCGCTGGTGTTCGCCGAAGCCGCGGACCTGATCGCCGGCCACAAGCTGTGCGGCCGCGACGTCGTGGTGGTCTCGGCGTCCGGTGAGGAGATCGTCGCGCCGATAGCCCGCGCGCTGGGCGCGACCCACGCGATGGCGACGCGGATGGTCGTCGAGGACGGCAGGTACACGGGCGAGGTCGCGTTCTACTGCTACGGCGAGGGCAAGGTGCAAGCGATCCGCGAGCTGGCCGCGCGGGAGGGCTACCCGCTCGAACACTGCTACGCCTACTCCGACTCCATCACCGACCTCCCGATGCTCGAGGCGGTCGGCCACCCCACCGTGGTCAATCCGGACCGCGGGTTGCGCCGGGAAGCCGCGGAGCGCGGCTGGCCGGTGCTGACGTTTTCGCGCCCGGTGTCCCTGCGCGACCGCATCCCCGCACCGTCGGGCGCCGCGATCGCGACCACCGCCGCGGTGGGCGTCACGGCGCTCGCCGCCGGCGCGGTTACCTACTCGTTGCTTCGCCGCTTCGCCTTTTAGCTGCGCTCAGCAAACGGCGCGGCCGCGCAATGCGTTTTGCTTCGCATTTAGGCCTTGCTGTGCTAGGGGTCTAGTAGTACAAAGGAACCACGGAAGCCCGGCGAGGCCAAGGTCGATCCGGAAGAGAAGGATCCTCCTCCCGAAACCGGGCGCCCAGCACGGAACCCGGCACCCACGCGGAGTCATAGCCGCGATAATGGCAGAAGTGTTGCGGGCCTGCGTAATTGCGAAAAGTGGATGGTGTCGACGGCCCTTTGGGTGGGGCTGCAGCCGGAAGCGTCGCAAGATCGCCGAGGCCAACCCACGCAGCCCCAGAGATGCACGCTTGGTAACCGAGTTCCGTGCTAGCGGGCGGCGGACCGAATATTTCGGAACGTCGCCCGCTTTACATTTGTCGAACACTTTTTGGCCTTCTTTGTCACGGGTCCGGCTACCGATTCGGTAGCGACTCGGCAATCGACAAAGCCTCCTGCGCGCCGGCCCGCAGCGCCCGGCAACACAGCACCAGCCACGCGCTCACACCCTCGGGTGTGCCGCCGGCGAACCCGAGCGCGGCCTCGCGGTAGGCCGCGGCCTGGCGCATCCAGCTCACCTCGGGCACGCCGAGGCCGTGCGGGTCGAGCCCGCTGGCGATCGTCACCAACCGCGACACCGCGCGCGCCACCACGCCGTCCGCGCTGCCAAACGGCTTGAGCGTGAGCAGTTCTCCGTGCGCGACGGCCGCCACGACGGGGGCGGGCGCGCGCGTGCCACCGGTCACCAGCCCGGCCAGCAGCTCCAGTCGCGGCCCCACCTCGGCGTCGGAGCGGGGGCGGCCCAGCCGGTCGTCGTCCACCTGGTCGGCGGCCGCGAGCATGTGCAGGCGGGCCAGCGCCTGCAGCGGGGCCCGTTGCCAGATCCGGATCAGCGGGCCTCCCCCGCCCTCCAGCTCCTGGGCCACCCGCAGCGCGCCGCCGAACACCGGCTCGCTGACCCCCTTGTTCGGTAGGGCGGCCTCCGCGAGGTCGTCGAGCCGCACGGGACCGCCGTCGAGCACCGACGAGGCGCGCGCAGCCCGCAACGCCGCCTCGGCGGCGGTCACCGGCCAGCGCCGCAGGTTGGCCGGGTGGCGGTGGGCGCGACCCAGCGCCTCGCGGGCACGGTCGCTGGCCTCGGCGACGCCGGGCAGGTCCAGCAACGGGCCCAGGGGGTCGGCGGTCACAGCTTGCCAACCTATCGGGGGTTGCGGTGCCGAATCAGATCGGCCTGGGGATGGCCTCGAGCAACCGTTGCGTGTACTCGTGGCGGGGCCTGGCGAACAGCTCCTCGGTGGGCGCCTGCTCCACCACCCGGCCCGCGCGCATCACCAGCACGTCGTCGGCGATCTGCCGGATCACCGCCAGGTCGTGGCTGATGAACAGGTAGGTCAGGCCCAGCTCGGCCTGCAGGTCGGCCAGCAGGTCGAGGATCTGCGCCTGCACCAGCACGTCCAGCGCCGAGACCGCCTCGTCGCACACCAGCACCTCGGGCCGCAGCGCCAGCGCCCGCGCGATCGCCACCCGTTGCCGTTGGCCGCCGGACAGCTCGCGCGGCAGCCGGCCCAACACCGACGACGGCAGCGCCACGTGGTCGACGAGCTCGCGCACCTGCCGCTCGCGCAGCCTGCGGTCGCCGACGTGATGGATCCGCAGCGGCTCCTCGACGGCGCGGAACACGGAATACATGGGATCCAAGCTGCCGTAAGGGTTTTGGAACACCGGCTGCACCCGCCGGCGAAACGCGAGCGCCGCGTCCCGGTCCATCGCGTCGCCGATCTCGGTGCCGTCGAACACCACGGTGCCCGACGTGGGCCGCAGCAGGCCCAGCACCATCCGCGCCAGCGTCGATTTTCCCGACCCCGACTCCCCGGCGATCGCCAGCGTGCCGGTGCGGCGCAGCCGAAACGACACGGCGTCGACGGCGCGGAAGCCCGCGCGCCGCCGTCCTGGCCAGCGGGACAACCCGTGCGACTGCCGGTAGACCTTGGTGAGTTCGGCGGCCACCAGAACGTCGTCGGCGGGTTGGTCCGTCGTGGGCCGCCGGGTGCGCGGGCGGGTGCGCGTCGAGGCCGCCGTCAGCGACGGGGCCGCGGCCACCAATCGGCGGGTGTAGTCGTGCTGCGGCTCGCGCAGGATTGCCTGCGCGGCACCGGATTCCACCACCGCCCCGCGATGGACGACGACCACGGACTCGGCGCGTTCGGCGGCCAGCGCCAGGTCGTGGGTGATCAGCAGCAGCGCGGTGCCGAGTTCGTCGGTGAGCCCCTGCAGGTGGTCGAGCACCTGCCGCTGCACGGTGACGTCGAGCGCGGAGGTCGGTTCGTCGGCGATGAGCAGCCGCGGCCGGCCCGCCAGCCCGATCGCGATCAGCGCACGCTGGCACATGCCGCCGGACAGCTGGTGCGGGTAGGCGCGGGCGTGCCTGGCCGGATCCGGCATGCCCGCCTCGGCGAGCAGTTCGAGCGCGCGCCGCCGGGTGTCGCGGGTGTCGGTGTTCGCCCGCAATGCTTCGGAGATCTGAAACCCCACCTTCCACACGGGGTTGAGGTTGGTCATCGGGTCCTGGGGCACGTAGCCGACGGCGCGGCCCCGGATCGATCGCAGCGCGCGGCGATCCGACGTGATGTCGCGCCCATCGAAAACGATGCGCCCGGCGGTGATTCGCCCGCCGGGCGGAAGCAGCCCGAGGATGGCGGCGGCGGTCGTGGATTTCCCGGAACCCGATTCGCCGACCACCGCGACGGTCTGGCCGCGCAGCACGGTCAGATCCACCCCGCGGACCGCGGGGGCCTGGCCGCCGAACCTGACTTCCAGGCTTTCCACCGACAGCAGCGGCGTCGCGTAGCTGCTCATGCGCGCCGCGCCCGCGAGGCCGGGTCCAGGGCGTCGCGCAGCGCGTCGCCCATCAACATGAACGCCAGCACCGTGATCGCCAGCGCACCGGCCGGATAGAACAGGATGGGTGAGCCCGACCGCAGCCGGCTCTGCGCGAGGTTGATGTCACCTCCCCAGGACACCACCGAGGGCGGCAGGCCGACGCCGAGATACGACAGCGACGCCTCGGTGACGATGAACACCCCGAAGGCGATGGTGGACACCGCGAACACCGGCCCCAGGGAGTTGGGCAGCACATGCCGGACCAGCGTATGGAAGTTACTCAGCCCCAACGCTTTCGCCGCGAGCACATAGTCGCTGACCCGCGCCTCGATGACCGCGCCCCGCGCCACCCGCGCCACCTGCGGCCAGCCGAACAGGGCCAGGATGACGACCACCGTCCACACACTGCGGTGGTGCATGACGCCCATGATCACGATGGCGGCCAGCAGCAGAGGCAACCCGAAGAACACGTCGGTGATGCGCGAGACCACGGCGTCGACCCACCGACCGTAGAAGCCCGCCAGCGCCCCCAGCGCGCCGCCCACAACGAAAGCGAGCAGCGTGGCCCCGAGCCCGACGGTGACCGACGCCCGCGCCCCGTAGATCGTTCGCGCGTAGATGTCGTGGCCCTGCAGGTCGGTCCCGAACCAGTGCGCGGAAGACGGTGCGAGCAGGCTCTGGCCGGGATCGGCATAGGTGGGGTCGATTCCGGTGAAGAGCTCCGGAAACAGCGCGACGACGACGATCGACGCGATCAGCGCGGCCGCGACGACGAACTGCGGGCGCCGGCGCAGCTTGCGCCAGGTGTCGCGGAAGAAGCCGTGGCGACCCGGAATGCGCTCAGCCATAGCGGATCCGGGGGTCCAGGGCGGCGTACAGCAGGTCCACCACGAGGTTGGTGACCAGATAGATCAGCACCAGCACGGTCACGATGGAGACCACCGTCGGGGCCTCCTGCCGGGTGACGGCTTGATACAGCACCCCGCCGACGCCATGGATGTTGAAGATGCCCTCGGTCACGATGGCCCCACCCATCAGCGACCCGAGGTCGGCGCCGAGAAACGTCACCACGGGGATCAGCGAGTTCCGCAGGATGTGTACCGTCACGACGCGGCGCCGCGACAACCCCTTCGCCGTCGCGGTGCGGACATAGTCGGCGTGGGCGTTGGCGGCCACCGCGGACCGGGTCAACCGCACCACGTACGCAAAAGACACCGATCCCAACACGATCCCGGGCAGCAGCAGCCGCGCGAAGCTCGACCTGTCGCCCACGGTGACTGGCGCGATGCCCAGCCGGACACCGAACACGAATTGCGCCAGGAACCCCAGCACGAATATCGGGATCGCGATGATGACGAGGCCGGCGACGAGCACCGTCGCATCGAAGATCCCGCCGGTGCGCAGGCCGGCGGCCACGCCGAAGCCGATGCCCAGCACCGTTTCCACCGCCACCGCGATCAGCGCGAGCCGCAGCGTGACCGGAAAGGCGTGGGCCAGAACGGCACTGATCGGCAACCCGGAGTACGAGTGGCCCAGATCGCCGTGCAGGATGCCGCCCAGGTAGCGCAGGTACTGCACGATGAACGGATCGTCGAGGTGGTAACGCGCGCGCAGCGCCGCGGCCACCGCGGGGGTCAGCGGCCGGTCGCCGGCCATGGCCGCCACCGGATCGCCGGGCAGCAGAAAGACCATGCCGTAGATCAGCAGCGTGGCACCGAGGAAGACCGGCACCATGATGGCGATTCGCCGCGCGACGTACCAGCCCATCTCAGCCCTTCACGATGTTCTCGTAGTCGGGCAGACCGTTCCAGGCGACGTGGACGTTGTGCACCTCCGTCGACCAGCCGACCACGCCGACGTTGTCCCACAACGGGACGACGGGCATGTCGTGGAACAGGATTCGCTGCGCCGCATTGGCGGAGGCATCGGCCTGCCCGATGGTCGGTGCGGCCTCGGCGGCCGCCAGCGCCGCGTCGAATTCGGGGTTGGAGTAGCCGACGTCGTTGGAACCCGCACCGGTGGCGAACAGCGGGGCGAGGAACTCGATCATCGAGGGGTAGTCACCCTGCCACGCGGCGCGAAACGCGGTGGCGATGGTGTGGTTGGTGATCTGGGTGCGAAATCCGGCGAAGGTGGGTTGCGGCGCGCCGGCCGCGTCGATGCCCAGGACGTTCTTGATGCTGTTGGCCACCGCGTCCACCCATTCCTGGTTTCCGGAGTCGGCGTTGTAGGCGATGGCGTACTGGCCGCGCCACGGCGCGATCGCGTCGGCCCGCGCCCAGAGCCGCCGTGCGCGGTCGGGATCGAAGTTCAGGACGTCGTTGCCGGGCAGGTTGGCGTCGAAGCCCGGCAGCGACCGGGCGGTGAAATCGCGTGCCGGGGTGCGGGTTCCCATGAAGAGGTGCCGACAGATCTGCTCACGGTTGACCGCGGCCGACAGCGCGAGGCGGCGCAGGCGGCCCTCCTCGCCGCCGAAATGCGCCAGCCGCAACGGGGTGTCGAGGCTGTGCGTAACGGCGACCGGGCCGCTGGTGACGTTGTCTCCGAGGTCGCGCTTGTACACCGGCAGCGCGCTGGGCGGAATCGTGTCCAGCACATCGAGATTGCCCGACAGCAGGTCGGCGTAGGCGGTGTCGAGGTTGGCGTAGAACTCGAACCGCAGCCCCTTGTTGCGGGGTTTGCGGTTGCCGTGATAGTCGGGGTTGGGCCGCAGGTCAATCCTGACGTTGTGTTCCCAGGCCGGGCCGTCGGGACCGGCCGCGAGCCGGTAGGGACCGTTGCCAAAAGGGTTGCGGCCGAACGCCGCCATGTCGCGAAACGCGGCGGCGGGCAGCGGATAAAAGGCGCTGTGGCCCAACCGCAACACGAAGTCGATGGTCGGCGCCGCCAGGCGCACGGTGAACTCGAGGTCGTTGACCACCCGCAGCCCGGACAGGGTGGGCCGGCCCTCCCCGAACCCGGCGATCGGGCTGAAAAAGCTCTGTTGCAGTTGGGCGTTGGGGCCGAAGGCTCCGTAGTTCCAGGCGTCGACGAACGAGTGCGACGTCACCGGCGATCCGTCGGTGAACTTCCAGCCCGGCTGCAGGACAACGCGGTAGTTGACGTTGTCGGCGGTCTCGATCGACTGTGCGACCTCGTTTGTCGGGTTTCCGGCGGCGTCGTAGGACACCAGGCCGGCGAACATCCGGTCGATGATCCGCCCGCCGTTGCTGTCGTTGGTGCTGGTCGGCACCAGCGGGTAGGGCGGCTCGCCGCCGTTGACCAGGACGAGGTCGGGCGTCAAGACGCCGCCGCCGCAGCCGGCCAGCGACCCGGCGACCAGCAGTGCGGCGGCAAGGGCGGCCAGGGCGGCCCGCATCCGACGCATGCCAGCGACCATAGGGCGTGCGGCGGCGCGCGGCGATGTCCGGCACGCGTTACCGCATCAGCCCGCGGTAACGGGGTGCACCTCGAGCCGGCAGGCGTCGATGGTGGCGGGCACCGTGTAGACCTGCACGATGTTGGGCGGGGTGACGGCGAGATCGGTGTAGTTGGGGCACTGGTGTCCGTCCGCGTCGGTGGCCAGGCCCTCCACGACGGCCTGGCCCTGCGTCGACAGCGACAGGGTGACCGTCGGCGGCTCCTCGACGCCGGCGGGCAGCCCGCCCATGTACCCGCGCGGCGTGGGCCGGGCGTGAATCGGCGGCCCGCCGTTGCCCGAGTCGACGCCCGGGTACCCGCTCAGCGTGCACGGCTCCGCGCCTCCGGCGAGCGCGAACACCAGCGTCAGCCCGCGATGGCCCGCGGCGCCCTGGGTCTGCGAAGCGCTCACGGCGATCTGTTCCGACCAACACGGCGGCGGTTGGTCCACGGTGTCGGCGGGTGCGGCCCACGCCGGTGGCCCCGGCACGACGACGGCCGCGCAGCCCACGCACAGGCTGGCCACCAGCCGGCGGACACGCCGCCCGTAAGATCCCGGCACACGGTGATTATCCGCCTCGGGGCGCGCTCGTGAGCCCGGTTTGAGAGGCGCCTTTTCGCCTCGAGGTTTAGGCTCACTCACGGTTGACGACCCTCGACATAACGCTTCACCAGAGCCTCTAGCAGGAGGAGACCCCGTGACCGCCGCCCACACCGAGGGCCCGTCTTATCCGCCGTCGGCGGAATTCGCCGAGCAGGCCAACGCCGGGGAGGAGCTGTACCGCGAGGCCGAGGCGGACCGGCTGGCGTTCTGGGCCAAGCAGGCCAATCGGCTCTCCTGGTCGCAGCCGTTCACCGAGGTGCTCGACTGGTCGGAGGCGCCGTTCGCCAAGTGGTTCGCCGACGGCAGGCTCAACGTCGCCTACAACTGCGTGGACCGGCACGTGGAGGACGGCCACGGCGACCGGGTCGCCATCCACTGGGAGGGCGAACCCGGCGACAGCCGCAGCCTGACCTATTCCGACCTGCGGGCCGAAGTGTGCAAGGCGGCCAACGCGCTGACCGACCTCGGCTTGGTCGCCGGCGACCGGGTCGCGATCTACCTGCCGCTGATCCCCGAGGCGGTGATCGCGATGCTGGCCTGCGCGCGGCTGGGCATCATGCACAGCGTCGTGTTCGCCGGTTTCACCGCCAAGGCCCTGCGCGCCCGCATCGCCGACGCCCGGGCCAAGCTGCTGATCACCAGCGACGGGCAGTTCCGCCGCGGCAAGCCGGCACCGCTGAAGGACGCGGCCGACGAGGCGCTCGCGGATCCGGACAGCCCCGTCGAGCACGTTATGGTGGTGCGCCGCACCGGAATTGACGTCCCCTGGACCGACGGCCGCGACCTGTGGTGGCACGACGCCGTCGGCGCCGCGTCCCCCGACCACACCGCCGAACCGTTCGACGCCGAGCAGCCGCTGTTCCTGCTCTACACCTCGGGCACCACCGGCAAGCCCAAGGGCATCGTCCACACCAGCGGCGGATATCTGACCCAGGCCTGCTACAGCCACTACTACGTCTTCGACACCAAGCCCGAAACCGACGTGTTCTGGTGCACCGCCGACATCGGCTGGGTCACCGGCCACACGTACGGCGTCTACGGCCCGCTGTCCAACGGGGTCACCGAGGTCCTCTACGAGGGCACGCCCGACACTCCCACCCAGCACCGGCATTTCGAGATCATCGAAAAGTACGGCGTGACAATCTATTACACCGCGCCCACGCTCATCCGCACGTTCATGAAGTGGGGGCACGAGATCCCCGACGCCCACGACCTGTCCAGCCTGCGGCTGCTGGGGTCGGTCGGCGAGCCGATCAACCCCGAGGCGTGGCGCTGGTACCGCAAGGTGATCGGCGCCGGCCGCCTCCCGATCGTCGACACCTGGTGGCAGACCGAAACGGGTTCCACGATGATCTCGCCGCTGCCCGGAATCGCTGCGGCCAAACCGGGTTCGGCGATGCGGCCGCTGCCCGGCGTCTCGGCGAAGATCGTCGACGACCACGGCGATCAGCTGCCGCGCGGCGCGGACAAGGGCGAGCACGCCACCGGTTACCTGGTCCTGGACCAGCCGTGGCCGTCCATGCTGCGCGGCATCTGGGGCGACCCGGACCGCTACGTCGAGACCTACTGGTCCCGGTTCGCCGAGCAGGGTTGGTACTTCGCCGGCGACAGCGCCTATTACGACGCCGACGGCGACATCTGGGTGGTCGGGCGCATCGACGACGTGATGAACGTGTCGGGGCACCGGCTGTCGACCGCAGAGGTGGAGTCGGCGCTGGTCGGCCACGTCGCGGTGGCCGAGGCGGCCGTGGTGGGCGCGACCGACGAAACCACGGGCCAGGCCATCTGCGCGTTCGTCGTGCTGTGCGCCGAGTTCGAGGTGCACCGGGGGATCGAGGGGATCGTCGACGAGCTGCGCGGGGAGGTCGCCCGGGAAATCTCCCCCATCGCCAGGCCGCGCGAGGTGCACGTGGTGCCCGAGCTGCCCAAGACCCGCAGCGGCAAGATCATGCGCAGGCTGCTGCGCGACGTCGCCGAAAACCGGGAGCTGGGCGACACGTCCACGCTGCTGGATCCCGGCGTCTTCGACGCGATCAGGGCCGGCAAGTAGCTCAGGCGGCAACCGGCGCGAATCCCGCGCCGGGCCGGTGCTTGGCGTTGATGTCGGCGAGGATGGCGTTGAACGACATCACCACCGCCGGGGTGTGCAGCGGGATGTATTTGATGATGCACGTGGGCAGGTTGTCGCTGAACGCCCCGTGAATCATCCCGACCAGCAGGTTGTTGACAATCACCGGCGCGCCCGAGTCGCCGGGCTGGCCGCACACCTGCATGACGATCGTGCCCGGGTCCTGGCCCATCCCCCAGGTGACCCCGCACGAATTGCCGGTCGTGCGGCCCTGCTTGCACGCGATCTGGCCGAACGCCGGATCCGGGCCGATGCCGTTGATCACGAAGCCGTTGTAGTTGGCCACCGGCGCCACCTTGGCCGGATCGAACTTGATCACCGCGTAGTCGAGGTTGTCGTTGCCGGCGACCATAATGCCCAGCGGGCCCCGGTTCTCCGCCGCCTCGGCGGCGACCTGCGCACCCGGACCGCCGCAGTGCGCGGAGGTGAAGCCGATCATCTCGCCGGCGGCGTCGGTGCCGATCGCCGTCAGGGTGCACATGGTGTCCCCGTTGATGACGATGCCCGCCCCGCCGCCCATCGGGACGCGGTCGTCGGCGGTCGCGCCGGCCGGGACGGCCAGCAGCGCCACGAGCACCGCCCCCATCGCCGCCTTCAAGCCACGGTAGGCCGTCTGCAATGCAGCACTCCCATCGAACGGTCGGACATCCAGGGCAGTTGGGTCAGTCTAGTCGGCCGGGGCCGCGCCACCCCGTCGTCGGCATGGCAACATAAACCGCGACGAGAAAACCGAGAGGACGGTCCGTGAGCAAAGTCGATCGCAAGAACGGCGTGCCCGGCACGCTGACCACGATTCCCTTGGCCGACCCGCACGCCACGCCCGCCGAGCCGTCGATCGGTCACCTGATCAAAGACGCCACCGCCCAGGTGTCCACCCTGGTGCGCGCCGAGGTCGAACTGGCCCGCGCCGAGATCACCCGGGACGTCAAGAAGGGCCTCACCGGCAGCGTCTATTTCGTCGCCGCGCTGCTGGTGCTGTTCTACTCCACCTTCTTTTTCTTCTTCTTCGTCGCCGAGCTGCTCGACACCTGGCTGTGGCGCTGGGCGTCGTACCTGATCGTGTTCGGGTTCATGGTGGTCGTCGGGGCCCTGCTGGGGCTGCTGGGTTACCGGAAGGTCCGCCGGATCCGGGGGCCGAAGGAGACGATCGAGTCGGTCAAGGAGACGCGCACCGCGCTCACTCCGGGCCACGACAAGGCCGCCGACGCCAAAAAGCCGCTCACCGAGTCCGGCGGCCGCCACCACAAGGCCGACGACGGCGGTCCCGCAGATCCCTCGGGCTGGTAGATGCCCCCACCCGATCCGTCGGTCACCCGCATCGACGGGCCATGGCGGCATCTGGACGTGCACGCCAACGGCATCCGCTTCCACGTCGTCGAGGCGCTGCCCGACGATCGGCCCGCCGGCCACGGAACGGCCGGCCCGCCGCTGGTGATGCTGCTGCACGGGTTCGGGTCGTTCTGGTGGTCGTGGCGCCATCAGCTGCGCGGGCTGACCGGGGCGCGGGTGGTCGCGGTCGACCTGCGCGGCTACGGCGGCAGCGACAAGCCGCCCCGCGGCTACGACGGCTGGACGCTGGCCGGTGACACGGCCGGCCTCATTCGTGCGCTGGGACACTCCTCAGCGACGCTGGTCGGGCACGCCGACGGCGGGCTGGCCTGCTGGGCCACCGCGCTGCTGCATTCACGGCTGGTGCGCGCCATCGCGCTGATCAGCTCGCCGCACCCGGCGGCGCTGTGGCGGTCCACGCTCACGCGGCGCGATCAGGGTTACGCGCTGCTGCCGACGTTGCTGCAATACCAGCTGCCCATCTGGCCGGAGCGCCTGTTGACCCGGGACAACGGGGCGGAGATCGAACGGCTGGTCCGGAGCCGAAGTTGCGCAAAATGGGTTGCCTCCGAAGATTTTTCACAGACCATCGGCTATCTGCGTACGGCGATCCAAATCCCGGGCGCCGCGCACTCCGCGCTGGAGTACCAGCGCTGGGCGGTGCGCAGCCAGCTGCGCGGCGAGGGCCGGCGGTTCATCAGATCGATGAGCCAGCGGCTCACGATGCCGGTATTGCACCTGCGCGGCGACGCCGACCCCTACGTGCTGTCCGACCCCGTCGACCTCTCGCAGCGCTACGCCCCCCAGGGCCGGTACCTATCCATCAGCGACGCAGGGCATTTCAGCCACGAGGAGAGCCCGGAGGAAGTCAATAGGCACCTCACGAAGTTTCTCGAGCAGGTGTACCGGCCCCGGGTCAGCTGACACACGCCCCGGTGGCCACCTGTTTGGTGTCGCCGATCCGGGCCAACTGCCCGGCCACCTCGTCGGCCGTCAACACGAAGCCGGTGTCGGGGTCGTCGACGGCCGCGCCGAACACGACCCCGAGGACCTGACCGTTGAGGTCGATGAGCGGCCCACCCGAATTGCCTTGTTCCACACTGGCTCTGATCGTGTACACGTCGCGGGTTACCGGCGCGGGGTCGCGGTAGATGTCCGGACCGCTGAGCCGGATGGCCTCGCGGATGCGGGCCGGGGTGGCGGTGAAGGTGCCGCCACCGGGATAGCCCAGGACCACGACGCTGGCGCCGGTTTTCGCTTCGGCCTGGGCGAAGGACAGCGGTGGCGGCGGCAGGTTGGGGACCGCGAGGATGGCGATGTCGACCGACGGGTCGTAGGACACCACGGTGGCGTCTAGGGGGTTTCCGCTGGCGTAGATCTGCACGTTGTTGGACCCGGCCACCACGTGCGCGTTGGTCATCACCCGATCGGGCGCGATCACGAATCCGCTGCCCTCCAAAACCTTTTGGCAGCTCGGCGCGAGGCTGCGCACCTTGACGACGCTCGGTGCGGCGGCCACCACCACCGGGTTGGTGGCCAGGGCGGGATCGGGCGACGCGACCGGGATCACCGGCGTGCGGCTGAACGGCTCCAGCACCTGGGGCAGGCCTGAGGTGTTCAACAGCCCCGAGAGCCGCTTGGGCACCGTCTTCAAGAAGGGCGGGGCGACCTCGTTGACCTTCGCGAGCACCCGCGAGCCGCGGACCGCGGCGGCTAACTCGGGCTGGTCCTTGGACTGGGTCAGCGGCGTCGCCAGCAACCACGCGGCGGTCAACACCACCACCAGTTGCACGCCCACCCCGATCACCGAGTCGACGAATCGTATTGTGCGGCTGCGGATTGCGCCGCGCACGGCCCGCCCCAACACTACGCCGGCAACCTCGCCGACGACTACCAGCGCGAGGATCAAGAACAGGGCCGTGAACAGCTTGGCGCGGGGCGCAGCGATGTGACTGACGATGTGCGGGGCCAGCAGCACGCCGGCGATGGCGCCCAGCAACACGCCGACGAACGACAGCAGGGACCCCAGCGCGCCGGACCGCCAGCCCGAGATGGCCGCGATGAACGCGACCGCCAGTACCGCGATGTCCAGCCACTGCGACGGGGTCATCGAGTTCATGTTCATCCGAGGGGCCCTCCCTCGTCGCCCACCAGGACCATCGCATCGTCCAGTTCGCGCACGTCGTGGGTGTCCCAGGGCTGGGCCCAGCCGGCGACGTCGAGCATCGCGGAGATCACCTGCCCGGTGAAGCCCCAGACCAGCATCTCGTTGAGCAAGAACGCGGGCCCGGCCCAACGGCGGCCCAGATTGCCGCGGTAGACCATCAGCCGGTTGTCCGGATTGATGAAGGCGCGCAGCGGAACTCGTGCCACGATCGCCGTTTCGGCCTCGTTGACCACCGATACCGGACCGGGGTCCGGCGAGTACGCCAGGACGGGGACGACATGGAACCGTGACGGCGCGATGAACGTCCGCTCCATCGTGGCCAGCGGGCGCAGCCGGGTGACGTCGATGCCGGTTTCTTCGTGCGCTTCGCGCAGGGCCGTCGCGACCGGTCCGGCGTCGCCGGGATCGGCGGCGCCGCCGGGAAACGCCGCCTGGCCGGCGTGGTGGCGCAGCGTCGAGGCGCGCACGGTGACCAGCAGGTCGGCGTCGTCGGGAACACCGCCGCCGGGCGGCGCCGACCGCGGGCCCGAGAACAACACCAGCACGGCGGCCTCGCGGCCGTTCGAGCGCGAGCGGCTCACCATCGCGAGCAGGTCGCCCGGCAGCCGGCGGCGAAACGCGTCGGGAATCTGCTCGACGTTGTCGACGAGCGGGCGCAACCAGGACGGTGACGCATCGGGCGTGAGCGGAACGGTCACCCGCCCGTGGGTGGCGTCCCCGTCAGGCGGGGGCGTACCCCCAGCACTCACCGGCACCTCCCTCGGCCTCAACCCGCGTCGTTTCCGATCGCAGCCGCGATCTCGTCGGCATCGGCAAAAGGCCGCGGCAGCATCTGGGCAACGCTACCGTCCGGCCGCAGGACGACCGTCGCGGGCATCACATTTACCACACGCAGCGCGGCGGCGACCCGACGACGGCCGTCCTGCAGCGTCGGCAGCCGAACACCCAACTCCGCCAACCGCAGTAACCCCGCGGTCTCGTTCTCGTCCTGGTGCACCGTCACGACCGTCACCGTCGGGCCGACACGGCGTTGGTATTCGGCCATCGCAGGAAGTTCGGCCGCACACGGCGCGCACCAGTACGCCCATAGGTTGAGGACGACCCGGCGCCCGGCCAGCGCGCGCCCGACGTCGACGGCCGAGCCGTCGGCGGCGCACTCCACCGTCACCCCTCGCAGCGCCGGCCCGCCGGCGTCCGCCCCCGCGGCCGGGCAGGGCGGCAGGTTGGCGCGCTGCCGCGGCCCGGCCAACGCGTCCGCGGTGTCGGCGTCCCGGTGCTCCCGCGGGGCCGCATTCCGGGTCGGAGCGTTCGGCGCGGCGCCGTCGTGCAGCTGCGCCACCAGAGCGGCGATCAATGCCGCAACCACCGCCAGGATCGCGATCGTCCAGCGGGTCGTGCGGGTCAAGGTCTCCTGCCCCGGTATTAGAGGCCGGCCAGGGCGAGCAGGTGCTCGGTTTCGGGGCCCTGGACCAGGGGCGCGGCGAGCAGCGGTTCGGTCGGACCGAGGCCGTACGAGGGGCAGTCCTTGGCGAGGATGCAGACGCCGCACGCCGGTTTGCGCGCGTGGCACACCCGGCGGCCGTGGAAGATCACGCGATGGCTCAACATCGTCCACTCCCGCCGCTCGATCAGTTCGCCGACGGCGTGCTCGATCTTGACCGGGTCCTTCTCGGCGGTCCAGCGCCACCGCTGCACCAGCCGCGAGAAATGGGTGTCCACCGTGATTCCCGGGACCCCGAAGGCGTTGCCCAGGATGACGTTGGCGGTCTTGCGCCCCACGCCCGGCAGCGTGACGAGTTCGGCGATGGTCGAGGGCACCTCGCCGTCGAAGCGTTCGACCAGGGCCTGCCCGAGTCCGATGAGCGCCGTTGCCTTGTTGCGGAAGAAGCCGGTGGGGCGGATGAGGTTCTCCAGCTCGGCGCGGTCGGCTTGCGCATAATCCAGCGCCGAACGGTACCGCTTGAACAATGCGGGCGTGGTCAGGTTGACCCGCTTGTCGGTGCTCTGCGCCGACAGGATGGTGGCCACCGTCAGTTCCAGCGGTGTCGTGAAGTCCAGCTCGCAGTGTGCGTCTGGAAACGCTTGGGCCAGTGCCCGATTCATGCGTCGCGCCCGCCGCACCAGTCCGAGGCGCGTTTCTGCATCGACACCACCGCCCGGCGTGGTCGCCGTGGACGCCGAGCGCTCGGATGACTTAGCCGCTGTCACCTACGACAGAGTACTGATTTCGTGATCTGACTGAGACCTAAGCCATGTTTACTCTCCTTGTGTCATGGTTGCTGGTGGCGTGCGTGCCGGGGCTGCTCATGCTGGTCACGCTGGGTCTGGGGCGGCTGGAAGCCGAACTGACCGACGACGCCGTCACGTCGACCGATGTCGACGACTTCCTCGAGCACGCGGAGGCCGTCGACGTGCACACGCTGGCCCGCGAAGGCATGCCCGAGGCGCTGGATTTCCTCCATCGGCGGATGGCCTTGCGTTTGGCCGAGTCGCCGCCGCCCGGCCCGCGTCACGCCGCGCCGGAGCCTGCGCCGGCCTCCGGCGGGCGCGGCGAGGCTTGGTTACCGACGCGAACGGCGGACGATCCGCACGTCAATCAGCAATTTAGGTGGGCTAGATACGCCAATCGTGTGTAGCGTGGCACGTTGGACATAATTGCTCTAGCTCTAGACTCATCACGCTGGCAAGGGGTTAGCTTGCGCACACAGACATCGTTGGAAAGCTAAGAGGCAACGTGGACGAGATCCTGGCAAGGGCCGGTATCTTCCAAGGGGTCGAGCCCGGGGCGGTCACCGCGCTTACCAAGCAACTGCAACCCGTTGACTTCCCGCGCGGACACACGGTTTTTGCCGAGGGAGAGCCGGGCGATCGGCTGTACATCATCGTCGCGGGAAAGGTCAAGATCGGGCGCCGTTCGCCCGATGGCCGCGAGAATCTGCTGACGATCATGGGCCCGTCGGACATGTTCGGGGAGCTGTCGATCTTCGACCCCGGCCCGCGGACCTCCAGCGCGACGACGATCACCGAGGTGCGGGCGGTGTCGATGGACCGCGACGCCTTGCGGGCGTGGATCGCGGACCGTCCGGAGATCGCCGAGCAGCTGCTGCGCGTGCTCGCCCGGCGGCTGCGCCGCACCAACAACAACCTGGCCGACCTCATCTTCACCGACGTGCCCGGCCGGGTGGCCAAGCAGCTGCTGCAGCTGGCCCAGCGTTTCGGCACCCAGGAGGGCGGCGCGATGCGGGTCACCCACGACCTGACGCAAGAGGAGATCGCCCAGCTGGTCGGCGCCTCCCGGGAGACGGTGAACAAGGCCCTGGCCGACTTCGCCCACCGCGGCTGGATCCGGCTGGAGGGCAAGAGCGTGCTGATCTCCGACTCCGAACGCCTGGCGCGCCGCGCGCGCTAACCGCGCTACCGGGTGAACAGGTAATCCAGCTGCGCCTGGACCGACCACTCCGCCGCGTCCCAGAGCTTCTCGTCCACGTCGACATAGACGTGCTCGACGATCCGGCGGACGGTGGCGTCGTCACCGAGGTCGCCCAGCGCCGCGCGCACCTGCTCCAGACGCTCGTGGCGATGGGTCAGGTAACCCTCCGCGACGGCTTCCAGGTCGGCCAGCTCGGGCCCGTGCCCGGGCAGCACCCGGCGCCGCCCCAACCCGCGCAGGCGCCGCAGCGATTCCAGGTAGTCGGCGAGGCTGCCGTCCTCCTTGTCGATGACGGTGGTGCCGCGGCCCAGCACGGTGTCCGCGGTGAGCACGGCGTCGTCGACCAGGAACGACAGCGAGTCGGCGGTGTGCCCGGGCGTGGCCATGACCTTGATCTTCAGGCCGGCGGCGTCGATCACCTCGCCGTCGACCAGGTGACCGCCCAGGCCGCGCAAGAACCCGCTGCCCGCCGAGCGCACCGTCGCCCCGGTCCGCTGCACCAGCTTGTCGATGCCGTCGGTGTGGTCGGGGTGCCGGTGGCTGACCAGCACCAGCGCGATGCGGCCGAGCCCGGCGACCCGGGCGATGTGCTCGTCGTCGTCGGGGCCGGGGTCGACGATCACCAGCTCGTCGCTGCCCTTGCCGCGCAGCACCCACGTGTTGGTGCCCTCCAGCGTCAACAGGCCGGGGTTGTCGGCCAACAGCACCGAGGCCGTGTCGGTGACCGCCCGCAACCTTCCGTATGCGGGGTGGTTCGGCGACTCGGCGGCGTCGGTCACGTCGTCAGCCGACCTCCACGACCAGCTCCACTTCCACCGGCGCGTCCAGCGGGAGCTCGGAGACTCCGACCGCCGAACGCGCGTGCGCGCCTTGCTCGCCGAACACCTCGGCGAGCAGGTCGGAGGCGCCGTTGACGACGCCCGGCTGACCGTTGAAACCCGGGGCGGACGCGACGAAGCCGACGACCTTGATCACGCGTGTGACGGCGTCGATGCCGACCACGGAGTCGACGGCCGCCAGCGCGTTGAGCGCGCAGATCCGCGCCATCGCCTTGCCCTCCTCGGGGCTGACCTCGGCGCCGACCTTGCCGGTCCCCGCCAGCTTTCCGGCCTCCATCGGCAGCTGGCCCGCGGTGTAGACGAGGCTGCCGGTGCGCACCGCCGGCACGTAGGACGCCAGCGGGGCGACCACCTCGGGAAGTGCGACGCCAAGCTGCCGGAGCCGGGCGGAAGCGCTCATCCGGACGGGTCCCTTCGGTCGCGCTACTTGGCGCGCTTGAGATACGCGACGTGCTGCTCGCCGGTGGGCCCGGGCAGCACGGACACCAGCTCCCAGCCGTCGGCCCCCCACTGGTCGAGGATCTGCTTGGTGGCGTGCGTCAGCAGCGGCACGGTGACGTATTCCCATGCGGTGGGTTGGCTCATGACGCGAGCTTATCGGTCGGTGCGCAGCGGCTCCGGCCCGGTGGCCGGGCGGCCTCGGGCTAGCATGCGATGGTGGCATCCACTCCTAGCGGCGGTAGCTCCGTCGGCTGGCCGGCGCGCTTGTCGAGGGCCCGCTTACATTTCGTGACCGGCAAGGGCGGGACGGGCAAGTCGACGGTAGCGGCGGCGCTGGCGCTGACCCTGGCGGCGGGCGGGCGCAAGGTCCTGCTCGTCGAAGTCGAAGGCCGCCAAGGCATTGCGCAACTCTTCGACGTCCCGCCGCTGCCGTACGAGGAGCTCAAGATCGCCACCGCGGAGCGCGGCGGGCAGGTCAATGCCCTGGCGATCGACATCGAGGCCGCGTTTTTGGAATACCTGGACATGTTCTACAACCTCGGCATCGCGGGCCGGGCCATGCGCCGCATCGGAGCCATCGAGTTCGCGACGACGATCGCGCCAGGCCTGCGCGACGTGCTGCTCACCGGCAAGATCAAGGAGTCGGTGGTGCGCCAGAAGAAGGGGTCCAAGGACCCCGTTTACGACGCGGTCGTCGTCGATGCGCCCCCGACGGGCCGGATCGCGCGCTTCCTCGATGTCACCAAGGCCGTGTCCGAGCTGGCCAAGGGCGGGCCCGTGTTCGCGCAGGCCGAGGGTGTGGTGAAGCTGCTGCACTCCGAGGCGACCGCCATCCATTTGGTCACGCTGCTCGAGGCGCTGCCGGTGCAGGAGACACTGGAGGCCATCGAGGAGCTCGCGGAGATGAAGCTGCCGATCGGCAGCGTGATCGTGAACCGCAACATCCCGTCGTACTTGGAGCCGCGCGACCTCGCCAAGGCGGCCGAGGGCGACGTCGACGCCGACTCGGTGCGTACCGGGCTGGAGATGGCCGGAATCAAGCTGGACGACAGCGACTTCGCGGGCCTGCTGACCGAAACGATCCAGCACGCAACCCGAATCACCGCGCGCGCCGAGACCGCGCAGCAGCTCGACGCCCTCAAGGTGCCACGGCTGGAACTGCCGGCGATTTCCGACGGCGTCGACCTGGGCAGCCTCTATGAGCTTTCCGAATCGCTTGCGCAGCAGGGGGTTCGATGAGCACAACGCCGAAAACCCTTGACATGGCCGCAATCCTGGCGGACACGTCGAACCGAGTGGTCGTGTGCTGCGGCGCCGGCGGCGTGGGCAAGACGACCACCGCGGCCGCGATAGCCCTCCGCGCGGCCGAATACGGCCGCACCGTGTGCGTTTTGACGATCGACCCGGCCAAGCGGCTGGCACAGGCCCTGGGCATCGATGACCTCGGCAACACCCCGCAGCGGGTACCGCTGGCACCCGAGGTGTCCGGCGAGCTGCACGCCATGATGCTCGACATGCGGCGCACGTTCGACGAAATGGTGATCCAGTACTCCGGACCCGGTCGGGCACAGGCGATTCTGGAAAACCAGTTCTATCAGACCGTGGCCACTTCGCTGGCGGGCACGCAAGAGTACATGGCGATGGAGAAGCTCGGCCAACTGTTGGGCGAGGACCGCTGGGACCTGGTGGTGGTGGACACTCCCCCCTCGCGCAACGCGCTGGATTTCCTGGACGCGCCGAAACGGCTGGGCAGCTTCATGGACAGCCGATTGTGGCGGATACTGCTGGCACCCGGCCGAGGCATTGGCCGATTGGTCACCGGCGCAATGGGTTTGGCGATGAAGGCGCTGTCCACGGTGCTCGGCTCGCAGATGCTGGGCGACGCGGCGGCGTTCGTGCAGTCGCTGGATGCCACCTTCGGCGGCTTCCGCGAGAAGGCCGACCGCACCTATTCGCTGCTGAAGCGGCGCGGCACGCAATTTGTCGTGGTGTCGGCCGCCGAACCCGACGCGCTGCGCGAGGCGGCCTTCTTCGTCGACCGACTCTCGCAGGAAGGGATGCCACTGGCGGGCCTCGTGCTGAACCGCACGCACCCGACCCTGTGTTCCCTGCCGGTCGAGCGGGCGATCGACGGCAGCGAAACGCTGGAGGCGGTGGACTCCGAGGCCGCCGAGCTGGCCGCCGCGGTGCTGAAGATTCATGCCGACCGTGCGCAAACCGCAAAGCGGGAGGTCAGACTGCTCTCCCGGTTCACCGGGGCCCACCCGCACGTGCCGGTCGTCGGGGTCCCGTCGCTGCCGTTCGACGTGTCGGACCTGGACGCGCTGCGGGCGCTCGCCGACCAGATCACCGCCGTCGGCGACGACGCGGCCCGCGCCGCGGGGCGCTGAGGAGCCGGCGCATCCCACCCCGTCGGCGACGATGCGGCCCGCGCCGCGGGGCGCTGAGGAGCCGGCGCATCCCACCCCGTCGGCGACGACGCGGCCCGCGCCGCGGGGCGCTGAGGAGCCTGCGCATCCTATTGAGCACGCGCCAGTAAGCCGGGGCGAAAACCTATTTGACACGGGCCAGCCTTGCCCGGCGACGAAGGTGCGTTGCTGCCGAATTCCTATTTGTCACAAGCCAGCTCGTATTCAACACGAGTCAGTGGCCTATTCGACATAGTCCAATTGACGGGAGTTGGACCTGCGCTGTAACAGAAACGTAATTATGAAAACAGAGGTTTTCAGGACCCCTGGACGGGTACTTCGGCTCGCAGCGTTATCCGCGCCTCGCGCGAACCGGTCAGCCCACGGAGCGGCCGCGGCGCTTTTCGAAGAAGTCGGCCCAGGAGACGACCTCGGGGTGCTGCTTGAGGAGGGCCCGGCGCTGACGCTCGGTCATGCCGCCCCACACCCCGAACT
The DNA here is from genome assembly GCF_002086635.1 of Mycobacterium alsense. GTDB lineage: Bacteria > Actinomycetota > Actinomycetes > Mycobacteriales > Mycobacteriaceae > Mycobacterium > Mycobacterium alsense. The sequence continues at coordinate 66,077 of NZ_MVHD01000019.1, forward strand.
CGACCTTGTTATCCAAGGCGTCGGCCCCGCACTCCTGCATCACCGGGCAGTGACGGCAGATCACTGCCGCCTTGCGCTGGGCGGCGCCCCGAACGAACAGTTCGTCGGGGTCAGTGGTCCGGCACAACGCTTTTGAGACCCACGCGATTCGTTCTTCGGCGTCGACGCTACGCAGTACGCCTTGAGCAGCCGCGATGTTGGTCCTCCGCGCGGCCGGCCGTGTTCCTGACACGAGCTGTTCCCTTCCTCCCGGCCGCCCTCCCGGCCGCCCTCCTCGGGTGCAGACGCCTGCTGCGATCTACGCCACACCATGCAAATCGGTGTTATCTGAATCTCACCGTGTGTATAAGTTAGGTGGTCAGGTGGCAATTGCGCAACAGTCTGATAACGCTTTTTTTGGGACGCGCGTGCAGTCTTGCCCGAAAGGATACGACGGGCCGTGCGAAGCGCGCACCTCGCCTGGGTGGCCAACCGGTGACGCCGACGCAAATTTTTTGGCGACACCCATCGTAAGTTCGCTGGTCACGGGACGGGAGGGACTTTGGTTTTTTCCAGGGCAACTCGCGGCGTGGCCCGCTGACCAGGGGCCGCTACCCTAGTACGCATGCCAGAACGCCCCCCGGCCGCTCTCACGGTTCTCAAGCTCGCGGGGTGCTGTTTGTTGGCCAGCGTCGTCGCCACGGCGCTGATGTTTCCGCTCGCGGGCGGGCTCGGGCTGATGTCCAACCGGGCCTCCGAGGTCGTCGCCAACGGGTCGGCCCAGCTGCTCCAGGGTGAGGTGCCCGCCGTTTCGACGATGGTCGACAAGAAGGGCAACGTGATCGCGTGGCTGTACTCGCAGCGCCGGTTCGAGGTGCCCACCGACAAGATCGCCAACACCATGAAGTTGGCGATCGTCTCGATCGAGGACAAGCGGTTCGCCGACCACAACGGGGTGGACTGGAAGGGCACCCTGACGGGGCTCGCCGGCTACGCGTCCGGTGACGTCGACACGCGTGGTGGCTCGACCATCGAACAGCAGTACGTCAAGAACTACCAGCTGCTGGTTACCGCCCAGACCGACGCCGAGAAGCGCGCGGCCGTGGAAACCACCCCGGCGCGCAAGCTGCGCGAGATCCGCATGGCGCTCACGCTGGACAAGACGTTCACCAAGCCCGAAATCCTGACCCGCTATCTGAACCTGGTCTCGTTCGGCAACAACTCGTTCGGGGTGCAGGACGCGGCCCAGACCTACTTCGGCATCAATGCGTCCGATCTGAACTGGCAGCAGGCCGCGCTGCTGGCGGGCATGGTGCAGTCGACCAGCGCGCTCAACCCCTACACCAACCCCGACGGCGCCCTGGCCCGGCGGAACTTGGTGCTGGACACCATGATCGAGAACCTGCCCCAGGAGGCCGACGCCCTGCGCGCCGCCAAGGCCACCCCGCTGGGCGTACTGCCCCAGCCCAACGAGCTGCCGCGCGGCTGCATCGCCGCCGGTGACCGGGCCTTCTTCTGCGACTACGTCCAGGAGTACCTCTCTCGCGCGGGGATCAGTAAGGAACAGTTGGCCCGGGGCGGCTACCTGATCCGCACCACGCTGGACCCGGACGTGCAGATCCCGGTCAAGGCGGCCATCGACAAGTACGCCAGCCCCACCCTGCCGGGCATCTCGAGCGTGATGAGCGTGATCGAGCCGGGCAAGACCTCCCACCACGTGATGGCGATGGCCAGCAACCGCACCTACGGGCTGGACCTCGACGCCGGCCAGACGATGCGTCCGCAGCCGTTCTCCCTGGTCGGCGACGGCGCGGGGTCGGTCTTCAAGATCTTCACCACGGCCGCCGCGCTGGACATGGGCATGGGCATCAACGCCACGCTCGAGGTGCCCGGCAGGTTTCAGGCCAAGGGCATGGGCAGCGGCGGCGCCAAGGGCTGCCCCAAGGACACCTGGTGCGTGATCAACGCCGGCAACTACCGGGGCTCGATGAACGTCACCGACGCGCTGGCCACGTCGCCCAACACCGCGTTCGCCAAGCTCATCCAGCAGGTCGGCGTCAGCCGCACGGTGGACATGGCGATCAAGCTCGGCCTGCGCTCCTACGCCGACCCCGGGACCGCGCGCGACTACAACCGCGACAGCAACGAGAGCCTGGCCGACTTCGTCAAGCGGCAGAACATCGGCTCGTTCACCCTGGGCCCGATCGAGGTGAACGCGCTGGAGTTGTCCAACGTCGCGGCCACGCTGGCCTCCGGCGGGGTGTGGTGCCCGCCTAACCCGATCGACAAGCTGATCGACCGCAACGGCAACGAGGTCGCGGTGACGACCGAGACCTGCGACCAGGTGGTGCCCGAAGGGCTGGCCAACACGCTGGCCAACGCGATGAGCAAGGACGCGGTGGGCGGGGGCACGGCGTCGGGTTCGGCCGGGGCGGCGGGCTGGAACCTGCCGATGTCGGGCAAGACCGGCACCACCGAGGCCCACCGCTCGTCCGGCTTCGTCGGCTTCACCAACCATTACGCCGCCGCCAACTACATCTACGACGACTCGCCCAACCCGACCGACTTGTGCTCCGCCCCGCTGCGCCACTGCGGCGAGGGGGATTTGTACGGCGGTAACGAGCCCGCCCGCACCTGGTTCACGGCGATGAAGCCGATCGCGACCAACTTCGGGCCGGTGGCCCTGCCCCCGACCGATCCGCGGTTCGTCGACGGCTCACCGGGTTCCCGGGTGCCGGCCGTCACCGGCCTGGAGGTCGACATGGCCCGCCAGCGCCTGAAGGACGCGGGGTTCCAGGTCGCCGACCAGACCAACTCCGTCAACAGCAGCGCCAAGGCGGGCGAGGTGGTCGGGACGACGCCCAGCGGCCAGACGATCCCGGGGTCGATCATCACGATCCAGGTGAGCAACGGCATCCCGCCCGCGCCGCCGCCCCCGCCGGAGGGTGGCCCGCCGGTGCCGATCGGGTCGCAGGTCGTCGAGATTCCGGGCCTGCCGCCGATCACGATCCCCCTGCTGGCCCCTCCGCCGCCGCCGGGAGCGCCGCCGCCCCCGTAGGCCCCACAGGTCGCACGCGCGACGCGGTGTGGCGCAAGCTGCCTGCCCAGAACCCAACTGGCAGTACGCTTGCCAGCATGGCTGATGTTATGCCCGTCCTGATGCGCGCCGGCGCGGCGGCGATCGGCTCGACCCTGGCCGGCATCGGCTACGCCGCGGTCGTCGAGCGCAACGCGTTCGTCCTGCGCGAGATCACCATGCCCGTCCTGTCGCCCGGGTCCACGCCGCTGCGGGTGCTGCACATCAGCGATCTGCACATGCTGCCCAACCAGCGCCGCAAACAGGCCTGGCTGCGCGAGCTGGCCGCCTGGGAGCCCGACCTGGTGGTCAACACGGGCGACAACCTCGCCCACCCGAAGGCGGTCCCCGCCGTCGTGCAGACCCTGGGCGACCTGCTGGCGCGGCCGGGCGTCTTCGTGTTCGGCAGCAACGACTACTTCGGGCCGCGCCTGAAGAACCCGCTGAACTACCTGACCAACCCGTCGCACCGGGTGCGCGGCGAGCCGCTGCCCTGGCAGGACCTGCGGGCGGCGTTCACCGAGCGCGGCTGGCTCGACCTCACCCACACCCGCCGGGAGTTCGAGGTGGCCGGCCTGCACATCGCGGCGGCCGGCGTCGACGACCCGCACATCGACCGGGACCGATACGACGCGGTCGCGGGGCCGGCCAGCCCGGCCGCGAACCTGCGGCTGGGGCTGACCCATTCGCCGGAGCCGCGGGTGCTGGACCGCTTCGCCGCCGACGGCTACCAACTGGTGATGGCCGGGCACACCCACGGCGGGCAGCTGTGCCTGCCGTTCTACGGCGCCCTGGTGACCAACTGCGGGCTGGACCGCTCGCGGGCCAAGGGGCCGTCCCGGTGGGGCGCGAACATGCAGCTGCACGTCTCCGCGGGGATCGGCACGTCGCCGTTCGCGCCGGTGCGATTCTGCTGCCGGCCCGAGGCGACGCTGCTCACGCTGATCGCCACGCCGATGGGCGACCGCGACTCCACCCGCGACCTGAGCCGCTCGCAGCCCACCGCCTCGGTGCGTTGAGCGATCGGACCCGGATCGCGGCCCGCGCCCGCTCGCGCGACTGGACCGACAACGCGATACGGCTGATCCACGCCGACGCCCGGCGCAGCGCCGACACCCACCTGCTGCGCTATCCGCTGCCGTCGGCCTGGGCCACCGACGGCCCGGACGCTCAAGTGGCGCTGTATCTCAAGGACGAGACGACTCACATCACCGGCAGCCTCAAGCACCGGCTGGCGCGCTCGCTGTTCCTTTACGCGCTGTGCAACGGGTGGATCGGCGAGGGCACCACGGTCGTCGAGGCCTCCTCGGGATCGACGGCGGTGTCGGAGGCCTACTTCGCGGCCATGCTGGGCCTGCCGTTCGTCGCGGTGATGCCGGCGTCGACCAGCGCGGCCAAGATCGCCCTGATCGAATCACAAGGCGGCCGTTGCCATTTCGTCACCGACGCCAGCCAGGTGTACGCGCAGGCCGAGCGGGTCGCCCGGGAGACGGGCGGGCACTATCTGGATCAGTTCACCAACGCCGAGCGCGCCACCGACTGGCGCGGCAACAACAACATCGCCGAGTCGATCTACGAGCAGATGCGCGACGAGCGCTACCCCGTCCCGGAGTGGATCGTGGTCGGCGCCGGCACCGGCGGCACGAGCGCGACGATCGGCCGCTACATCCGCTACCGGCGGCACCCGACCCGGCTGTGCGTGGTCGACCCGGAGAACTCGGCGTTCTTCCCGGCCTATGCCGAAGGTCGGGACGACCTGAACGGCTTAGTGCTGCCGTCGTCCTCGCGCATCGAGGGCATCGGCCGGCCGCGGGTCGAGCCGTCGTTTCTGCCCGGCGTCGTCGACCGCATGGTCGCCGTACCCGACGCGGCGTCCATCGCCGCCGCCCGCCACGTCAGCGCCGTGCTGGGACGCCGGGTGGGGCCGTCGACGGGCACCAACCTGTGGGGCGCGTTCGGGCTGCTCGCCGAGATGGTCGCCGAGGGGCGCAGCGGAAGCGTGGTCACCCTGCTCGCCGACAGCGGCGACCGCTACACCGACACCTATTTCAGCGACGAGTGGGTGCGCGCGCAGGGGCTCGACCCGTCGGGCCCCGCCGCGGCGCTGGCCGAATTCGAGCGCAGCTGCGCTTGGGTCTAGTCCAGACCTGGCCCGGCGGCCTGCGCTTTCGTCAGGTGAGCGGCGGGTGCGATAGGCTGTCGTGGCTTCAAGCGGGGTGTGGCGCAGCTTGGTAGCGCGCTTCGTTCGGGACGAAGAGGCCGTGGGTTCGAATCCCGCCACCCCGACGGTCCTAGCAAGGCCCCGACCAGCACATAAGCTGCCGGGGCTTTGTCTGTTTATGGCCCCGCCTCGGAATCTGTCCGCAGTGCGTCCGCAGTAGATTTGCGCAACGCCTGCACAGCCGCGTCTAGCGCGTCCGCAACGGCTTCCAAGTCGTCCGGGAACAGATCTGCATAAGTGTCCAACGTGAGCGCTGCGGACTTGTGCCCCAGCATCGTTTGCACCGCCTTCACATTGGCGCCGGCGCTGATCGCCAGAGACGCTGCGGTGTGGCGCAGATCGTGCATCGTGGGGCGCGGCCAGTCGGTCGTGGGCTTGCCGTCGTCATCGATCCCGCGCAGCTTGGCCACGGCCGGGTTGAACACGCGGGTGCGGAACGTTGCGATCCGCAGCGCGCCGCCGCCCGGCGCGCTGAACACCAGATCCTCGCGACCTTTGCCCGCCATACGCCGAGCGAGTTCTTCACTCAGGAACCGTGGGAACGGCACGGAGCGGCGCTCGTGGTTCTTCGGTGTCGACCAAACCAACTTGCCCTTGACCTCGGTCACCGACTGGCGCACTTGCACGCGCCGCCGCAGCATGTCGAAGTCGGCCACCGTCAATGCGGCCATCTCGCCATATCGCAGACCCGTGTAAGCCAAGAACCGGACCACCAAGCCATCGCGGGTCATCGCGGTCGCAAGCTCGCCGACTTGCTGGTGAGTCAGATACGCGCGCCGGGAATGTTCGCGTGGAGGTGCTTTCACCCCATCGCAAGGGTTCACCGGTATACGCCGGTCCTCGACGGCAACGCCGAGAATCATACGTAGGACGCCTAGCGCTGTCTCGATCGTCGCCGCCGAAGAACCCTGGGCGGCAAGATCATTGACCCACGCTCGGATGGCAGAAGTCTGGACTTCACAGACCAGTTTTTGCCCCCACAGGTCGCGGACGTGGGTTATCCAGGCCGATTCCCTAGCCGCCTTCGTTGTCGCCTTCAAGTGGCCGAATGTTCCTACCCACTGCCCGTGCAGCACATCCACGCTGACGTTGCCGGCACCCGGCGCTACGTAGGTGCCCGTGACGATCGTCGATGTAACGTCATCTAGCCACTTCTGAGCGTCGACCTTGCGTGCGAATCCCTTCGCGACCTCGCGCCCTTCACTGTCGACATACCTTGCACGCCAACGCTTCCCTTTACCATATGCAGCTGACTGAATAGCCTTGGTCTCGCCATCAGGAAGTCGGACGGTCTTGGTCCAGCGGTCCTCGACACCGCTGCGGCGATTACGCCTCTGGGGCATCGATATCCTCCTGCGAAACGGTCTCCGGATGGTAGCGGTACGCACTAACCCCGTAGATGGTCTCGACATCCGTCAGGGAAGTAACCCGATCGTCCATACGGGCGGCGCGGCCAGCCGCCACAGCGGCGTCGACTCGGAGAGCAAGGTAGATCTCCGCTTCGTTGTAGGTGTTACGCAGCCGAATAGCTTCCTCGGCGTCGGCGTCAGCTTCATGTTTCTCAGCAATCAAGGCTTGGAGTTTCTTCAGAGAGCCCCGCAGGAAGTGGCGATGCAGATCCAAACCGAAGACACCGCTGACGATCGCCGTATAACTCTCCGCGATCTGTCGCACCGACGCTCCCACTTGCTCCTCGGCGTCGAGCTGCTGCGGAGGGAGCGTCATCGACATCGCGTTCGTTCCCAGTGCGGCCGCGATGTAGAACGCCTCGGCGAATCGGACTTGCCTCTCGCCCTTTTCGATACGAGAGATCGTCGTCTGATGCACATCGGTCCAGCGGACACCTGACGGCGCAGTGCGCAACTTTTGGACAAGGTCCGCCTGGCTCAAGCCTGCGGCTGTCCGCAGCCGAACCATGTTGGCCACAAAGTTCTTCTCGCGCGAGTCCCCTATGCCCTCGTAGTCCGACACCGACGAATCTTCTCACAATATGTACTTGCTCGCCAACACATCTTGTGTACGCTAAAACGTGTTCAACGCTAAACACAGGAGGTGAATATGTCTGGGTCGCTGTTTCTGTCCACCCAGCAGGTGTCAACGATTACCGGCATACCGGCAGCAACGTTGCGTTTCTGGCGGCACAAAGGCGATGAAGGACCGCCGTCGTTTCGTCTCGGTCCTCGCCGAATCGTCTATAGACAGGATCTGCTGAACGAGTGGCTGGCCGAGCAGGAGGCCACGACTCAACGCGGCGGCGGCGCTGCTTGATGGCCGCCACCGCAAAAGTGAAGTCCCCCGGCAGCATCCGAGGGACTTCCGAACCGACCACCCAACAGGAAATCCAGAGAGGAACGTTCATGACCACTGTAACCCCAACCGACAACGACCAGACCGCCGACACCGGCCAGATGCGAGAAGGCATCGATGGGCATTGGCTCGGACCGCGAGGTATCTTCCGGCACTATCAGCCGACGGCCGAGCACGCGATCCTCGTATCCAAGGTCTGCGGTCATCCGATTTCCCATGTCATGTCGACCGCAGTATCGGGCGAGTTCTCAGGGGAAGTGGTCGGCGAATTGATCCGCTGGGCGGATGGCCATGACGGCAGTATCACCTTCGAGGGGCGCATTGACGGCACCCCCGACAGCGCCGGAATCACCGACATCGCCGCCTACAGCTACGAGGACATCTGGGCAATCGCCAAGGTATCCAACGACATTCGCTACGAGTGGGCGGCCATCTTGGAAGGCCGCCGGTGAGCGACTATCGGATTGAATCACGTTGGGTGGACTGGTTTTCCGTGCATACCTACGTTATTCCGCTGCTCGACGAGGCGGGGAGCTGGCCATTGGCCGGCTCCCTTGCCTTTCAGCGGCTCGACGATTCAGACCCTCGGAAGCTGGCCGCGGTGCTCGACGGTGGCCGCCGGGACGCGCTTCGGAATGACGTTATCTGCTCGGCGCTCGCCCAGGCCTCCCAAGACATTTCAATGGCCGCCGACTGGCCTGCGTTCGCGCGCAGCACCCTCCGGCGTAAAGCGGCATACATCGCCAGGCGGTCCGCGTGACCGACACCGAGGCGTTCTTCCTCGAATCCGGCAGCGACCAGCTCAAGTCCATCTATCAATGGGCTCGCGCCCGCTACGCGGCTCCGTGGGCCGTATTCTTCGCAGTGCTCCTGCGGGTAGCGGCCAGCGTCGGGCCGCACGTGCAGCTCCCAGGCATCATCGGCGGCCGCGCGAGCCTGAACCTGCTGTGTGCGTTCGTGTCCCCGTCAGGTGGCGGCAAAGGCATCAGCGACAAGGTTGGCCGGCTCGCTTGGCCTGCCCCGGTCCTCGAGCTGCCGATCGGGTCGGGAGAAGGCATCGCAGAGACGTTCACGCTGCGCGGCAAGGAGTCCGAGGACAACGAGCGCATCACCGCAGCGATCTTCAACTGCTCGGAGATCGACATCCTCACGGGGCTGGAATCCCGGCAAGGCTCAACAATCCTGGGCACCCTGAAAGCGTTCGCGATGGGTGAGCAGTTCGGGTCAACCAACGCCACTAAGGGAAACAGCCGCAACGTGCCCGCACACTCGTACCGCGGCTGCTTGTCTGTGGGCGCCCAACCCGGCCACACCGGGGTGATCTTCAACGATGTCACCGGCGGCACACCTCAGCGATTCCTTTGGGCGTTGACCATCGACCCGCTCATGCCCGCGACAGCCACACCCGACCCCGACCCCCTGGACACCACGATGCCGAAATGGAAACCCGGTGCTGACGGTGTCGCGGAGATCATCTACGGCCACGACGAGATCACCGAAACGGTGATCGCTGCGCACCTGGCCCGCCAGCGCGGGGAAGCTGACGCCCTCGATGGGCACGCCATGCTGACACGTCTGAAGGTCGCCGCTCTCCTGGCAATCATGCACGGACGGTCGGTCGTCTCCGAGTGGGACTGGCAGCGTTCCGGCGATGTCATGGCGGTGTCCCACAGCACGCGAGACTGGATCGTTGAGCAGGCCAAGATCGCAGCCCGGGCAAAGGTCCGTGAGCGGGCGATGGCGCGGGCCAAGGGTGAGGAGTTCGTCTCCGATCACAAGCTGCAGCGAGCCAAGTCCGCGGTGCTCCGTTGGCTCCAGCGGGACGGGGAGCTGGCGTCCAACCAGCTGCGCTCGAAGCTCAAAGCTGACTTACGAGACCATTTCGGCGCAGCTGTTGCTGAGTTAGCTGCAGAGGGCTGGATTACTGAGATTCAGGTGGACCGCGGAGTCCGCTATCGCGTTGATACCGAGGTACAGGGTGTACCCGACGTACAGGGTCAATCTTCGCAGCTCAGCAAGGGCGTACCCGAAGTACAGGGTGTACCCGAAGCCACGATAACGGACCTGGATTCCCGCAGGTCGCACGAAGTCGAGCGCCCGAAGCTCTCCTGCCAGAAATGGTTCAACAACTACATCGCCGAGCTGCGCGCAGCTGGTCACACCACTGCAGAATCGTTTGCTATTAACCGCGCGGGAGAGGCTGCCGGGTACACCCAATCGAACTTGTCCAAAGCCGCATCAGCGCACCCCGACGTCGTCGCGATCGCACGCACCAGCCGCGGTGCTACATGGTCGATCACCGGCGACCGACAAAGCGCATACGTTCCCGCGACGGACTTCTTCGCCGGGTACCTCAGCAACCTGCCGCCCAACGCAACCCAGATCGACCAGGACGACTACCAGCGCGCCTCAGCAGCCGCCGGGTACGGCTGGGAAGCGGCGGCCAAAGCCGCGACCAAGCATCCGCGTATCGGGTCAGTCCCTGCCGCGGGCAATTCAAGAAACGATCGGATCTGGCTTATCAAGCCCGAAGCCGATGAAGGCGCAGCGTCATGAAACGGCCGATCTGGGCCGCGTACAACGACACCGACGCCCTGTCCACGAAATGCACCAACTGCGGAGCACTCCCAGGCCACTGGTGCACGCGCCCAGACGGCCGCGTCCGAAGGATTCCCTGCGTCGAACGTTCGGCAGCCGGAATCGGTAGCGGCGACGGCAAGCCGTACGCCCGCGACTTCAGCGAGCCCACGCACCAACCAGATTGAGAGGAACAAACGCATGTCCGATGAACTCGGTTTCTTCCCGCCGCCAACCCGATCGCTGGGGCTGCCGCCCGACCAACGCAAACTGTCGAACTACCTCCGCAACTACGGCGTCCGACCAAAGCAAATCCGGATCGGCAGCAAATCCGCCAAGGGCTATCTCGTCGCTCCGCATACGGCCCCAGACGGCGATTCCGTGGGCCTCGCAGACGCCTGGCAACGCTACCTTGCGCCACAGACCGAAACATCCGAAACAGCCGAAACAACGCAGGTGAACACGTTTCGGACAGCACACCCTGTTTCGGACGCATCCGAAACATCCCACCTATCCGAAACAGAATGCGAGCCTTCTACCTGCAATGTTTCGGCTGTTTCGGATGTTTCGGCCACACAGGGAAGGCGACCGCCGATGCCGCACACACGCGCTCACACGATGACCAGGCCGGCCCCAAAGAACAAGCCAGCCAGCAAATTCGAGGGACCATCCGGGGCAGGCCGCTGCCCCATCTGCCACTGGCACATCGAATCGATGGGCCACGCCGACAACTGCACTCAGGAGACACACCAATGATCGACAACGAGATCACCACCATCCGACCACCTGAAGACACGATCACAGTGGTCCCCACATCGATGGAATACGTCTATCACCACGTCAACGGCCACGACGTTCTGTGTTTGCTGATGAACACCAAGAAACACGGACCGATGCTCATGGCACTGACCCCCGACAACGCCGCGCATATCGCCGCACACCTCCAAGGCATGCTCGCCCAGATCGACGAGCTACGCCAGAAGTACAACGAAAGGTAACCAGCCGTGAGCGAGAACGACGCTGCCACAACGGAAACTGTCGAAACCGGCGAGCCCACACCGGCGGATTACGCCGCTGCATCCGCGGCCTGGACCGAAGTGTTCAGCAGGGGCAAACAAGCCGACAGTCAGACCGACGCCGCCCCGGAAACGACCGAGGAAGACGAACAGCCGACGGAAGATGACGGAAACCCGAACCACGAGGCCGCCAAGTGGCGCACCAAGTTCCGCGAGAGCGAGACCCAAAACACCGCCCTGGCAACCCGACTGCAAAACATGCAACGTGCTGCGATCGACACCCAAGTCACCGCGCTCGGAATGAAGCCGGCCGCACTGTGGGCTTCCGGAGCCAAGCTCGAGGACTTAGTCGACGACGCCGGCGTACCCGACGCCGCCAAGGTACAACAGGCCGCCCAGGCCGCGAAGGACACGCTCGGCATCATCGCCGTCAAACCAGCCAAGCCGGTTGGATCACTGCGTTCCGGCGCCACCGCGTACACACCGCCGCGCAACAAGTGGGTCGGTGCGTTCAGCCCACGCGATGAATAGATCCCGATTCGTCAGTGCCGCCTAGTACCATCAGAGCTGCGATTGTCACGCCAGGTGCGGACTCGGCAAGCGGTGAGACACCCAGCCGGCGCAAAACCCCGTTGAATTTCACGCGCGGGTTTCCCGTGCGCACCTGAAAGGCATTGCAATGGCTGACATCACGACCTCGACAACCGCGCCCGGCTGGGCAAGAGACGAATACACCTTCGCGCCGCTAGATGTCGTCGCTCCCGCGCTCATCAACCAATGCACGCTGGTGTCCGGCGACGTCGAAGGCGACGAACCGTCGCTACACGTCGCCTACGTCGTCGACCAGCTCGACGCCGAGTACGTCGCCGAAAATACCGCCGGCACCGAAAACCCCCCGGGCCTCGACGAAGTCGAAATCAAGACCAAAAAGCTCTACCGCTTGGTCAACCTGTCGTTCGAGCAGTGGCAACAGGACGAGACCGCGGCCGCGGTGGCGAACTCCGTGTCTACCGACCTGATCGCTAAGGCCGATGCCAGCTTCCTGGGCGAGAACACCAGCCCACTGATCGGGCTGCTTAACGCACCGGATGTCATCGTCGGCACTCAAGTCGCCAACAGCCTGGACAACCTGGTGGACCTCATCGCGACGCTCGAGGCCAACCGCTCCAAGCCATCCCACATCATCGTGGATCCGATGTCGTGGGCGGCGCTGCGGAAGCTGAAGGTCGGCACCGCGTACAACGCCTCGCTGCTCGGCGCTGGCACGCACGACAGCCAGCCGATGCTGCTCGACCTGCCTGTGGTGCGCTCCCCGTTCGTGCCGGCAGGAACCGGCGTCGTCGTCGATGCCACCGCGATCGCTAGCGCTCTCGGACCCGTCCGGATCGCGACCAGTGAACACGCCTTGTTCGCACAGGACGCCATCCAGATCCGCGCCACCTGGCGCATCGGCTGGAAGGTCATGCGCCCAACGCGCATCGGCCGCTTCACCGTCGCCGGAGCCGGCGGCAGCTAAAGACGTGCGGCGCCGCACACCGCTGAGTCATGGCAGCACCGTGCGCCAGCTGCCCACGGGAAACCCCCTTCGGCCGCGACCTTCTGGGCGAGTCGGTCGCGGCCGAAGGGACCAACAAACGGCCCAAAACCCCCTCCAAACGACCCCGAAATCGCCCAAAACGGCGGAAAAACGGGCCACAATTCGCACTGCGCATAGCACCCTCAGCACAGCACCCGAGCCACACCATCCCTCGCTAACCGCCAGCCGACTCCGAGCGAAGCCAACCGTGTTTGCGCAGCTCAGACGGTCTACCTGGGGGGAGGACCCCCGACACGCCGAACCGCCTCGCCGGTCGGCATAGCGTCCGCCGGTCTGTACGAAACGAGAATCGTTTCGCGGCCGCGCGTTTCATACACCGCATATCGTCGCTTCTCAGGGCTGCCTTTTCGGCGCTATATGCGTGCGTGCAACATTTCCCGACACTCCGGCGGGGCGCCAGGAGGGGCTGTCTGATTAACGGTGGATCCGACCTTGGCATTGGTTAGTTGCCGGTCGGGGTGATCCGGCCGTTGAAGGTG